>DASYWJ010000082.1:0-122589 GCA_035936155.1 Tepidisphaeraceae bacterium
GCCGCGACGGCCAGCCGCGACTGCCCCTCGTCCACCGCGCGAACGATCCGCTCCCTCAGATCCAATGAACAGGCCTCCATGCCTGACCTCCTGATTAAAACCAGTTGAGAATGCTACACGGAACGACGAAATGCTCTAGACGGTCGTCACGTTACGGGGCCGCTTGGGCCTGCGCCACCGCAGGCGGGGGCCAGTCGAACGGTCCATTGTTCCAGCGCTGCATCCGGAAGTAGTAGGTTGCCTCGCCTTGCGCCGGCACCTCCAGGCCGCGCCACGTCTGGCGCAGACCGGGCGCATGGGGAAAATCGACGGTGATGTCGTGCCGTCCCGGCGTAACCTCCAGCGGCAGCAGGAACACGGTCCGGGGGAGCATTTCCCACTGCCGCACGTCCGCCTGGCTCGTGGCCTTGAGCAGCACGCCGGCCGCGATCAGTGCCAGCGCCGTGCCGTCGTTGCCGCGCCGGCGCGTGGCCTCGTAGGCGCCGCCGGAGATCAAGCCGGTGCCGGCGACGCTCTTCATCGTCCGGATGGTGTCGATGCTCTGCCACCGCCGGTCCTGCGCCAAAGCGAGCAGGTCCACCGGCGGCTGATTGATCCCAAGGACGTCAACGTACCGCCCGTCGATGCTGACCTGCGGCAGCGGGATCATCCCCTCCTGATGCGGCTCGGGAGCGAACCCGGAGATCGCCCCGTCGAAGTCCGCCACCTTTCGCGGTCCGTAGCCAAAATCCACGACCAGCAGCAGGTTCGAGCGCAGGTTGCGGTCATAATCCGCCAGCGGCGCCAGCGAGGGGCGCATCTGCGTCACGCGAGCAAACGCCGCCCGCGCCAGGTCGTCTCGACCCAGCCGCTGCCATGACTTGCCGAGCATGATCGCCGCCAGCGCGAAGTTGCTCTCTACCTCCTTGTAGTCAGCGTTCTTCCGGTCGGCGTTGTCGGCGTAGTCGCGCAGCTTGAATAGTGCGTTCTCGAAAGCGCCGCGGGCGTTGGCGTAGTCGTGGCGCATGTAGTAGACGAGGCCGAGATAGAAGTTCAGCATCGCCCGCTCGAACGGCTCTCCGCGCCACACGCGGATCTTCTCATCGACGAGGATCGCCCCCAGCGAACGGCCTCCGCTGTTCACGCCGAAGCTATTGATCACCTCGTAGGCGCGCAGGAAACCGGCTTCAGCTTGATCGAGGTCGTACTGGATCAGCGCCGCCGAGCCGAGGCGCGCGTTGTTCAGGACAAAGTTCTGGTCCGTCTTCTGCGCCAGCGGCTTGAGCTGCTCCACCGCCCGGGCGGGGTCGCCGGCAAAGTAAGCCTGAACCGCCTGCTCCGCGGCGCGCTCGGCCTTGGACGTGCAGCCGGTCGACGGCAACGTGGCGCACAGTGCGAAGCCAATGAGGCACACGCGCAACCATCCTCCCTCTCCCCGGGGCACCGGTGAGAGGGAGTAGGGGGATCGTCGCTTCATGGGCTGGCACTCGAGAAAAAGCGAGCGGCGGCTCGACATCTTAATCCAAAAACTTCCGCACCGCGGTCTTCTTCACCTCGTACGAGCCGCTCCACAACAGGTTCCCGCCGGACAGGTCGGTCAGCTGGTACTCGCACAGGTAGTACGCACTGCGCCGCTTTGCATCTTCTTTCGTCAGCGAGCTGAAGATGGACGTCAAGGCGTAGCGCGGCTGGACGCGCTCGGGCGGCGGGCCCAGGTCGATGTCGGTCTCCCGCGCCCGCAGTTCGTAAAAAGCGTCGCGATTCATGACCCACGTGAACCGGTCCGGCGCGTGCCGCGACAGCAGCACCCGCACCCGCGCCGTGAACGCCTGCGCCGGCCCACGCGGCAACACCTCCGCGACCATTCGGTTCTCCACCGGCTGAACGACCACGGCCAACTTCCCCTCCCGCGCGATCGCCGCCTGTACCTCCGGCGACGCGACGATCTTTTGCACCATGTCGTCCGTCATCCGCACCAGATCGACTGAGTCCAGCGCCGTGCTCCGGCCGCTTCGCACTGCGGAGGTGCACCCGCAAAGCAGGAAAATGAGACCGCAGATGAACGCAGATGAACGCAGATGATCCAAGGTCAGGAGAAGAAGTTGGCGCCTTCCTTTCTGATCAGCGTTCATTCGTTCATCTGCGGTTAAGCATCCGGGCGAAGCAGGCTGCCACTATCGAGCGACGCGCACCTCGTAAGCGTCGGTCCACGGCTGCACGCCACTGCGGAGGTCGGTCACGGTAAATTCAAAGAAGTAGTAGTTCGTCCCCCGGTTGGGCAGGTCCGACACGCGCGCGTACAGGCCATAATCCGGCTGCAACCGTCCCGCCGGCGGGCGGGGGCCGCTGCCCTGGCCGAAGTCGTCGCGCTCGTAATCCAGCTCACGGCTTTGCAGCTCGCGCAGCTTGTCCCGATTCTCCACGAAAGTCACTCGGCCCTTGCCATACTTGTCGAGATTGACCTTCAGCCGGCGCAGGAAAATATCCAGATCCCCGCGGGCTTCCACCGCGTCCATCTGCACGCGATCGACCACCATCACCCACTGGTCCCTTGACCCGTTCAGCCGCGGGTCCGACAGCAGCGACTGCGCCATCTGATCCGATGCGCTGACCACGTCCTTGCTCTGCAGCCCGCGATCGCGACGGTCCAATTGATCGATCGGCGGGCGCTCCCGGCCCATCCGGTGCGGCTTGTCACTGCACCCGCCAGCCAAAAGCGGCGCCGTGAGCAGCGCCATGCTTGTCATCCACATCCAACACGAGCGTAGCATGAAGGTCTCCTTGGGGATCATGACGGCTACCATAGTTGGCCCGGCAGGACGCGGCAACCACGGCCCACTTCCAACGCCGTCCCGACAGAAACATAGACACGCCGCTGGCGGCTTCGCGGGCCCAGACGTGCTAGAAACTTCTGCCCATCTTAGAACCCCGCATGACAAGCCTTTCGCGTCCGCTCGTGTCTTGCGGTATATGACTGAGGTGCGAAAGCTGCTGCGAAGGAGGTCGATCGTGCTCAGGCGTCTACCCCTGCTGGGGATCGGTTTAGCGGCTGCGGCGACCATCGGCTGTGCCAAGACCCCGCCCCCGCCGCGCGTTCCGGTGCCCAGTCACGGCGAAGGCACGCCCGTGCGCGAGTACGATCCGGTCAAGCCGCTGCCCGAGCACGTGTATCGCGGGCCTGATAGCGCCGCCGCGGGCTTTGATGACCTCCCGCTGCTGAACCAGCGCCCGCCCGAGCAGCGCGCGTTCGTCGATGCGTATAACCGCGTCGGCCGCCCGCGCATCGCGATCTTCGTCAATCGTACCCTGCAGGGGGAGATCGTTCCCGTCAACGATGATCGGCCGCTCGCCAGTCTCGAGCACACGCGTCGTGCGACCACGGGCGTCACGATCGAGAACCGCGACACGGTCACCAGTGAAAGCCGCCGCCGCATCGAAGACCGGCAGCGCGTCGACCGCTTCGAGACCACCGGCGCCGGAGAATACCGCGAGACGACTGATGTTTACCTCCGCCCCGGTGAGTACGACGAGGTGCAGGCCAGGGCGCTCGATTATGAGGCCGTTGAGAACATCCTCACCGACTGGCTGGCCAGCAACGGGCAGGTGACGGTCATCTCCCCGATTATGGCCCGCCAGAAGCTCACCGCTGAGCAGGTGAAGGAGCTGGAGAGCGGGCGCCCGCAGGTGCTCAGCGAGATTGCGCAGCAGTTGGGCGTGGACGTGCTCGTGCAGGCGCAGGCCCGGCCGACGCGGCAGTCGTTCGAGGGGCTGCACGTGCGGCTGATCGCCGAAGCGCTGAACGTCCAGGGCGGCGACTCGATCGCCCGCGCGGTGGTCGACATCAAGCCGCCGCTGGACAAGCCGCAGATCAACACCTACACGCGGTTCGTCGCCCGGAAGCTGATGGATGACATGACCGGCGCCTGGTCCAACGCCCCCGCGCCCGGCACCCCCCAACGTGAACCCGCGCCCGCGACGGTGCCCGCACGATGACTCCGAATTGCACGACAATGACCATGACAAGGAACGCAATCATGATCCGACTGCTCGCCCTCGCGCCGCTCCTGCTCGTCGTTGCCCTGAGCGGCTGCGGCGTCAAAGCACCGATCGAAGGTCGCCAGGACCCGTACGCGCCTTCGCAGATCATGTTCGCCTCCAAGTCCCTGCGCAACGATACCGCCGTCAGCGCCCCCAGCGTCGCCCGCGACGAGACCGGCGGCATCCTGCACATCACCGTCCCCATCCGCGCCGCCACGAATCAGCAGCTTTACATCGACTACCGCACGACGTTCTTCGACCGCAACAACCAGCAGATCAGCCAGACCGGCTGGACCCGCAAAACCCTCGCCCCCAACGTCCCCGACCGCATCGTTGTCAACAGCATGGGTCCCACCGCCGCAGACTTCCAGATCGACCTCCGCTACGCGAAATAGCGTAATAAAGCCGTTGCCGTTTGCTGCACCGGAAACGCAGCGACCATTGGCGTCGCCTATCATCCAACATCATCCAACGCGTTGAAATTTCCGCGATCCCGGCGATACTCCCCATCTCGCCACGATCGCCCGGTTCCCTCCGAACCGGCCGCAACCGTGCCGCGGGCGTGTACCGAAGTGGACAAACGGGTCAGACTGTAAATCTGATGGCTCTGCCTTCGCAGGTTCGAATCCTGCCGCGCCCACTTGAAGCTTCTGCACCGAGCAGCACGGTGCAGCACCCTTCAGAAATTCCGAGGGGTTCCACGCTGCCCTCACCCGCGACTTGCGACGCCGTGCAGCCTGATGCGGCTGCTTGCTGCGCCGGATTCTGCGCCGCTTTTTGTAGTCCTCATCCCGCACTTGCAGGTAGTGCTCGCGAGCGACCTTCTCCGAGTTGCCGATCCACGAACAGACAACGTGAGCAGGATGCTCCGCCGAGAGCTCCGTCTGCCTGGACGACCGCAGGTTCTGGAACAGACGCGGCCACGGCTTCAACCCGGCCCGCTTGATGATGCGCTTCAGATGCGTGCGAAGGTTTGGGTTCGGCAGCCGGTATCGCGTGATGACATGCACGGTGCCAGGAGGCGCCGCGTCCCAGATCTCTTGCAAGTAGGGCCGCAGCTCAGGGAAAAGCGGAATGAGGCGCGACTCGCCGCCTTCGTGATGCTCCGTCTTCGGGCTGTGCACGAGGATGCGACCGCGCGCTCCCAATCGACGTCATCCCACGTCAGGCCGAGGTGCTCCGAGGGGCAGCGGAGGCCGCCGAAGCGACTCAGTGCGAACAGCAACCGCCACTGAGCATCCGGGCAGACATCGAGCACCGCCTGCGCCGCCTCCCGCGTGACGAAGAACTGCCGCGCCTTGTTCCGCTGACTTCCGGCCTTCACGTCCGCGAAGGGATTCTCCGTGATCAGCCGCCACTTGCAGGCACGCTTGAACATCTGCCGGGCCGTCGTGATTCGCCTCGCAATCGTCGGGTCGGAAAGCTTCTCGTGATCCTTCAGCCAGGTGCGGAACTGATCCCCGTCGACGGGCTCGATCTCTCGCAGCTGCTTGCCATCGCCGAAGAAAGCCAGCAGGCACCGCCGCACATGGCCGTAGGCCGTTGCCGTCCCTGACTTCACGGACAGCGCAGCGAAGTACTGAGTGAGGAAGGCGCCGAGCGTACTGGCCCTGAATCCTCCAACGCTCAAGAGGCCGACCCTCTGCATCCGCTTCGCCAGCTTTGGCTCGAGATCCCGCAGCCACCGGGAGAGCTCCGCATCGTGAGCACGGCCGACAATCTGATCGGACACTACCGCCTCGATCTTCCCCTTGAATGCGTCGGCTTGCTTCGCCGACATCTTCCCCAGGCGGACGCGGCGACGCCGGCGGGCGCTATCAAAGAACTCGATGCGGCGGCGGCCGTTGCTTTCTTCAATCACGCTGGCCATTGCCGCCCCCAGATTTCTTGATCCACTCGATCAGCTCTGGCACGTAGTACCGCACCATGCGCGCGGTGGGGCGGCGCGCCGGGATTTTGCCCTGCTTTGTGAGGGTAAAGAGCAACCGCTCAGACATCGAGAGCATCTTGGCGGCGACGCTAGACGGCACCAGCAACGCGACGGGTTGAGATGAATCGTGCTTCATGGACCGAAGGATAGACAATGTTACAGTGATTTCAAGTCACCTAGACCCCATCTCCTTAGCATCTCTCGCGGGGATCATTCCGCTGCTGATCGCCTGCCAGAACTTTCCGATGCTGTCCGCGATCCGGATGCCCCGCAGGCGCGTCGAGTGCTTCGTCCGCTCTGGCAGCACGTCGCGGAATTTGATATCGAGGATCTCCTCGTAACGCTTAAACGTGCGGCCCGAGTGGCACACCCGTAGCCCCTGCCAGCCGACCTCCCGCCCGATCACCAGCGCCCCGAGCGCCGATTCCAAGACGGTGAAGTCGCCCTCGTAGTTCTTCACGGTCTTCTCGATGATCTTCAGCATCTGCTCGTCGCTGAGTTGCTTCTCTGTCATGGTCCTCCAAGTCACCGCGACACAAACTACCACAGGGCCGCGTCCTCGTCACGCGGGCGGCGCAGTTTCTTGCAGCGCCAATGGCTCGGCCGACGTCGAGGTAAAGCGCCACCGTCCCACGCGCGTTTAAACCATCGGGTTGGGCATCCGCGAGGAACCGACCCAGTGGCGCCCGAATCATCGCAACAAACTCCCGGACCACGATGAACTCGCCGGTCAGCTCGTCGGCCGCCTCCCACGCCCGCAACACTACGCAGCTCTGCCCGCAGCTCGCCAGCTGGTCGGAGATCGTGCGGCGGTGCGACGCCTCCTCAGGTTCAGGCTCGCTTGTAACGGAGTCGTCACAGCTTTCCTCATCCTGCTCAAGTTCGTCCTGGCCGTCGTCCTCGGGTTCGCCCTGTTCCGTCCAGAAGCCGCGGGACGGCTCGAATCTCCGCACGCTGCCGACAGGCATCTCTTTGATCCACTTGGGATA
Organism: Tepidisphaeraceae bacterium; assembly: GCA_035936155.1. Classification (GTDB taxonomy): domain Bacteria; phylum Planctomycetota; class Phycisphaerae; order Tepidisphaerales; family Tepidisphaeraceae; genus DASYWJ01. The sequence continues at coordinate 6,937 of DASYWJ010000082.1, forward strand.
CCCGTGGGCCGGATGCTTCGTGAGGTACGCCGTCACGTACCCGGCGGCATGCTTGTGATCCTTGAAGCGCGAGACGCTGAACCGAACCGAGCCGAGGCCCGGGCGACCAGCGGCGACGCGCTCCTTCGAACGTGGGTGGTTGCGGTTCCATGCTTCGCAAAGCAGGCCGAACGGGATGTGCGACGCGTCGACGACCACGTGCCAGTGGGGCCAGCCATTCTCTTGCCACTCGACCACGATGAGGTACCGCCGCGAATGCAGTAGGTGCCAGCGATCCAGAGTCTGCATCGTCGTCGAGATGCATCGTTTGCCCTTGATGAACTCGTACGCATCCCGAGGCGACTCGAACAGCTCCGGATCCACGGTGAACGTTAGCATCATCCGCCCGGTGAACTTCGCCAGCTCCGGGAGCAGCCGCTTCTTGAGCTTAATCCCGAGGGGTAGGCAGCAGTGCGGACAGAAGCGCGACCGACAGCCGCAGGCCCGAGCTTCAACCCACTCCTTCTTCTCCCCTGTTACCCTGTTTCGAAACTGTTCAAGATAAGAAGACGCGGCGGTGGGGCGGGGGCCGGGCGAGCCGGCACCCTCGCCCTCGCCGCCGCCGATGCCTATCTCCCTCCGTGCCCGAGCGATACCATTCATCACTACACCTCCCCAAACTCGTATGCCTGATCCATCACTCGACCATGAGCCGCCTCGCCCACAGTGGGTCCGGCGGATGCTGATTGCAGTTATCGTGCTGGTTCTCGTGTTGGCCTGTTTAGCTCCGGTCGCCTACGTCCTATGGCTCATCCAGAATTTCCCTGCTTTTCGCTAGCCAGCTCGCCCGCCAAGCGTCGGGCACCGAGGAGTAGAGCCGTCGCCATGAAGTGAGCGCGAGCGAGGCCCGACTGACGGCCCAGTTGCTCTATTGCCCCTGCCGTGGCCGCCGGCAACTGGACCTTGAGGTTTCGCACGGGCACGCGGGCGACCGGAGGACGCTCCGGCTCGCCCTCCCTCCCACCGCAGGGGCCGCCCCCGCTCTGGTCGCTCTCCGTCACCGTCTCCGCTCCACTCTGCCCCGGCTCGCGGGCCGTAAAGGGTTCCCTCGCTCCGCTCGGCGGCTGCGCCGCCCTTGACTGCCCGCTTTCCGCCGCGGCGGCGTGCCGCTGCGACGGCGACTCCGACCGACCGCCGCAGGGGCTTGATCCTCGAACTCCGTTCACTTCCTGAAGGCTCATGGGTTCCTCCGATGGGTTTACGACGCGCGCACGAGGGCCAAGACCGCCCGGCGTTGCGTTGCCGACAGTCCTGGCCAAAGGTCGATGACTTCTTGAAGATCAGCGGCGGGAACTACGCCAAGTGCGCCGGATTCTGCGCCGCCTTTTTCGCAAGGTGCCGATTTGCTGGGGTTTTCCGAGGGAGTGCGAATCCTGCCGCGCCCATAAGCCATTAAGCCCCGCATTTTGCGGGGCTTTTCTTGCTTCTGGGGTAGGCCTGAACCGCTTCCTGTTGAGGCGGCTGGAAACCGGTCGTAAGTGGTTATTCTGGTGCGCCAATTTGCCGCTGGAGCCCCGTACTGAGCGCCCTACTCCGTCAGATAGATGTTCAGAGGCCTGACGAAATCGCTCAGGAGGTGACCTGCGGTTGCGACGGCTGCGATTAACATCGAGGCGAACGTGCTGCTGACGATCACAACCTCGCACCAACCGGCAACCGATCTTGGCTACCTGCTGCACAAGAACCCTGCGCGGCCGCAGAGCTTCGACCTGAGCTTCGGCCGAGCACATGTGTTCTACAGCGAAGCATCTGAGGAGGTATGCACGGCCGGGCTGATGCTCGAAGTCGATCCGGTGGGGCTTGTCCGAAACCGGCGTGGCCCGGCTGGCGAAGGCTTCGCGCTGGAGCAATACGTGAATGATCGACCGTACGCCGCAAGCTCTTTCCTCTCGGTGGCTATCGCTCAGGTTTTCGGATCAGCGCTTGCAGGGACCAGCCGAGAGCGTCCAGAGTTGACCACGAAGCCGATTCCACTCATCGCCCGCCTTTCCGTGCTCCCCTCACGCGGCGGCGAGGGGTTGCTTCATCGGCTCTTTGAACCGCTGGGATATCGAGTTAAGGCCTCTCGCCATGCGCTGGACGAGCGCTTTCCTGAGTGGGGCGACAGCCCGTACTACGCAGTCGAGTTAAGCCACTCGATCACGCTGCGCGATCTGCTGAGCCACCTGTACGTGCTCGTGCCGGTGCTCGACGACGACAAGCACTACTGGGTGGGTGAGGATGAGGTTGAAAAGCTGCTGCGGCACGGTCAGCAATGGCTGCCGAACCACCCAGAGCGTGACCAGATCGTTCGTCGATACCTGAAACATCGCGGTTACTTGACGCGTCAGGCACTGGCGCGACTGCTGGAAGAAGATCAGGTCGAGGCAGAAGAAGCCGAAGAGCGCCACGCCGTCGAGGAGGAGCAGGTCGAGGCCAAGATCAGCCTGATGAGCAGCGGCTGAACGCCGTAATCGCTGCACTGAAAGAGAGCGGGGCGAAGCGTGTGCTGGATTTGGGCTGTAGTTACGGGAACCTTCTGCGGCGGCTGTTAGAAGACGGGCGGTTTGAGGAGATCGTTGGGCTTGATGTGTCGCACCGGGCGCTGGAAATCGCGGCCGAGCGCCTCCGTCTCGATCATTTGCCTGAGAAGCAAAGGCAGCGGCTGAAACTCGTGCAGGGTTCGCTTAGCTACCGCGACCGGCGGATCGAGGGGTCTGACGCCGCCGCCGTAGTGGAAGTCATCGAACATTTGGACCCGCCTCGGCTCGCCGCGTTTGAGCGCGTGCTGTTCGAGTTCGCTAAGCCGGGTATGGTTGTCATTACCACGCCTAACGTCGAGTACAACGTGCGGTTCGAGACATTGCCCGCAGGCCGTTTGCGCCACAAGGACCACCGCTTTGAGTGGACGCGCCCGCAGTTCCGAAGCTGGGCTACTGCCGTCGCCGAGAGGTTCGGTTATGGCGTGCGCTTTCTGCCGGTGGGACCGGAAGACCCTGAGGTTGGCCCGCCAACGCAGATGGCGATCTTTACTGCCGAGGGAGTTGATAATCGCCGTCAAACTCGATCAGCTTGAGGCAGAAGGATTTCACGTCGTAGATCGTTATCTCGATCCGGCTGTGACAGATGCTCTCATCGCTCATCTGGAATGCCTCCCGATAGACGCCTTGGAGACCTCCGCTAGAGTCAAGCGTGGAGTCGTCTTCGCGAGGCGAAACCTGCTCTCCGCAGATTACATTCAGCGATTCATCGATAGCGACTCAGTTCAGTCGCTCGTCAATCTCATCAGTCCCGGATCAATGGCTGTACGCGCGATCCTCTTTGACAAAACCGGGGATGCAAATTGGACGGTGCCGTGGCACCAGGATCGGTCCATCGCAGTTCGTCAGCGAATCGAGGTGGTGGGGTTCGGTCCGTGGTCTGAAAAAGCGGGGGTGATTCACGTGCAACCGCCTGTGGAACTGCTCAAGCAGATGGTCACCTTGCGGTTCAGCCTCGACGCCTGTGGCATTGATCAGGGACCACTGCGAGTCGTTCCGCAAACGCATCACCGGATATTGGATGGCGGTGAGGTTGGTCGCACAGTGGCGCGCCAGCCGCAGCATTATTGCACCACGGCTGCCGGTGGAGTGGTGATCATGCGCCCGCTCGTGCTCCACGCCTCCTCTCCTGCAAAGCAGGCAAGGCACCGTCGCGTGCTGCATATGGAGTTTGGCCCACCTGCCCTGCCCGGCGGCTTGCAATGGGCACTGACCTGACTGTGAAAGAGGACCGCCAAGGCGCTGCGGAGAGCATGAAACTCACCATTCCCGAACTCTGCCTCGTCGTGTTGATCGGCCCGAGCGGCTGCGGCAAGTCCTCGTTCGCCCGCGCCCATTTTCGGCAGACCGAGGTGCTGAGTTCCGACTTCTGTCGCGGCCTTGTGAGCGACGATGAGAACGACCAATCCGCTACCACGGACGCGTTCGACGTGCTCCGGTATGTAGTGGGCAAGCGCCTTTCGCGCGGGCTGCTGACTATCGTGGACGCCACGAACGTTCAACCAGAAGCACGCAAGCCGCTCGTCGCGCTCGCAAAGGAGCACGACGTGCTGCCGGTGGCAATCGTGCTGAACCTTCCCGAGCGCCTGTGCCACGAGCGTAATGCCACCCGCCCGGACCGCGACTTCGGTCCGCATGTGATCCGCCAGCAGAGCCAGCAACTGCGGCGCTCGTTGAGAGGTCTCCAACGCGAGGGATTCAGGTACGTCTTCGAACTGAAGAGTGCCGAGGACGTGGCGCAGGTGCAGCTGGAGCGCCAGCCGCTCTGGAACAACCGCCGATGGGATCGCGGGCCTTTCGACATCATCGGCGATGTACACGGGTGCTTCGACGAGCTTGTCGAGTTGCTCACGCAGCTTGGTTATTCGGTCAACGCTTCGCCGGACGCGCAGGAAGGCTCTGGCTATAGCGTCTTGCCACCGGAGGGACGAAAGGCTGTGTTCCTCGGCGATCTCGTGGACCGTGGACCCAACGTGGTCCCGACGCTGAAGCTGGTGATGTCGATGGTGCGGCAGGGACACGCCCTCTGCCTGCCGGGGAACCATGACGTGAAGCTGCTCCGCAAACTGCGGGGGAAGGACGTGCAGATCACACACGGCCTTGATCAAACGCTGCGGGAACTCGAAGGCGAACCGAAAGAGTTCCACGCGGAAGTCGAGAGGTTCATCGATTCACTTGTCGGGCACTATGTGCTGGACGACGGACGATTAGTCGTTGCCCACGCAGGAATGAAGGAGCGGTACATCGGGCGTGCCAGCGCTCGTGTTCGCGAGTTCGCTCTCTATGGGGAGACCACTGGTGAGACCGGCGAGTTCGGGCTGCCGGTGCGCTTCAACTGGGCCGCTGAGTACCGGGGGAACGCTGCGGTTGTCTACGGCCACACGCCGGTGCCCGAGGCCGACTGGCTCAATCGCACCATTAACATCGACACCGGGTGCGTCTTCGGCGGCAAGCTGACTGCCCTGCGATGGCCCGAGCGCGAGATTGTTTCCGTCGCGGCGAAGCAGACGTATGCGCAGTCTGCGAAGCCTTTCCGCGCATCAGAGCAGCAAGCTGTTCCCGCCCTGTCGGCCCAGCAAGCGCACGACGACGTGCTGGACATCGAGGACGTGCTTGGCAAGCGCATCATCAATACGCGGCTGCACCGTAGCGTGACAGTTCGCGAGGAGAACGCCATTGCGGCGCTGGAGGTGATGAGCCGATTTGCCTCGAACCCAAAGTGGCTGATCTACCTGCCGCCCACCATGTCGCCGCCCGCGACCAGTGATCGCCCCGGCCTGCTCGAACACCCGGAGCAGGCATTCGACTACTACCGAGCCAATGGCGTGGACAAGGTGATCTGCCAGGAGAAGCACATGGGTTCGCGGGCGGTCGTGGTGATCTGCCGTGACGAGACAGTCGCCGTTAGACGTTTCGGCATTGAGAATGACGGCACCGGCATCGTCTACACCCGCACGGGGCGGCGTTTTTTCGAGGATCGACGCGTCGAGGGGGAGTTGCTGGCGCACCTGCATGGGGCGATCACCCGCGCGGGGCTGTGGGAGGAACTGTCGAGCGATTGGTTCTGCCTCGACTGCGAACTGATGCCTTGGTCGGCCAAGGCGCAAGACCTGCTCAAGAACCAGTATGCGGCCGTGGGGTCGGCCGCTCGCGCGGCGCTCACGGACGCGGTGGCCGTGCTCCGGCAGGCTGACCGCCGATATGTGGCGGCAGGCATCGATGGGCTGACACCGGTGATGCTGCGGCAGCAGGAGCGGGTGGCTCAGGCCCACCGCTACGTGGAGGTCTACCGGCGGTACTGCTGGCCAGTGCTCACTGTATCAGACCTGAAACTTGCACCCTTTCACCTGCTGGCGGGGGAAGGCAGGGTGTACGTACATCAGGACCACCTCTGGCACATGCAGACGCTGGCGCGGCTGTCAGACGCGGCAGCGGTTACGCCACTCATGGCAACGGCTCACCGAGTGGTAGACCTGACTGACCCAGCAAGCGCGGAAGCAGGGATCGCGTGGTGGGAGGAACTGACAACGCGCGGCGGTGAGGGAATGGTCGTCAAGCCCTTGGACTTCGTGGTGCGTGGCCGCAAAGGGTTGGTTCAGCCTGCGGTGAAGTGCCGGGGCAGCGAATACCTGCGCATCATCTACGGACCAGAGTACGACGCGCCGGAGAATCTTGAGCGGCTACGTAAACGGGGATTGGGAGCGAAGCGATCACTTGCTTTGCGAGAGTTCGCTCTCGGCGTTGAGGCACTGGAACGGTTCGTTCGTCGCGAGCCGCTTCGCCGCGTGCATGAATGCGTCTTTGGCGTACTGGCTCTCGAAAGTGAGCCGGTCGACCCGACGCTCTGATATCGGCTGAGCCGTGGCTTCTCTACGCCATACATCATCGGCGCCTGCCCATCAACGCGAAACCGCTCAACCCTCTGGCCGTCCAAACTGTCGATTCTCAACCGCGTGTGTGCTCGCTGAGCACGCAGGCGTACAGATCCCGCCAGGCGGCGATCGTCTGAGTCGGACAGAGCCGACTCCAGGCGGCGTTTTTGCTGCGCTGGCGGGCCCGCGGGTGCGCTCCCCGCGTGGATGTGGCGCAGCCAGGTGAGCATCAGGGGAACAATCGCATGTGCTATGCCTTGGTTGACGATGCTCCAGGCTCCACTCCGTGCGTGCGTAGCCGGGCGTAAAGTGCCAGCGTCCGCTCCACCTGCTGATCGAGCAAAAAGTGCGCTCGGACATGTTCCGCCGCGGCCTGTCCCATGCGCTGCAGGCTGTCGGGATCGCTGAGGAACGCGATCGCGCCGTCGATGAAAGCTCCATGCTCGACGGGAACGGACCCTCCGGTGACTCCTTCGCGGATCAGCTGCGCTGTGCCCGCCGTTCGCGTCCGAAGCACGGGAACACCGACGCTCATTGCCTCGGCACAGACGAGCGAGAATCCTTCACGGGCCGACGGCAGCAGCAGCGCACTCGCGGCCTCGTACACCCTCAGGGGATCCTGCCGCGGCAGAAGCTTCACGCGATCGCCCAGCCGCGATGACTCGATGCGCCGGCGCAGTTCCGGCTCATGCGGGCCTTCACCGAGGAGCACGAAGCGCACCCGCGGCAGCTTCTCCCGCGATCGCTCCGCCAGATCTAGGATCCACTGCTCGTTTTTGGGCACGTCGAACCGACCGACGAACGCCCCTACCGGTACCGCGCGCGTGAACCCCAGCGCCATCTTCGCGCTGGCCTTGGTTTCCACGTCGGCCAGCGGGAAGCGTGCCGGGTCAATTCCGTGCGCGATGAGCGTGACCTGCTCTGCAGGTACGCCACCGGCGCCGATGACCCACTCCCGCGCCTCGTCCGATGGAACGTGTGTGTGATCCCCGAAATCGGTCAACCACCTCCGGGGGCCCGCGAGCGAGAGGTCCGAGAGGTGAACCGTATAGAGGATCGGTGGCGGCGCCTTGCCGTGCTGAAGCCGCCGCGCCACGATCGTGGCGCGGCGGTAATGCGTGTGAATGAGGTCAACGGGATGAGCATGGAGCCAGTCGTGCAGGATGCTCAACGTGCGCCACATTGCGATCGGGCCGCCCTTGATCGGGAGGTCAAGCCACGGCAATGCAGCCCGCTCGAACTCATCATGCCACGCTCCGCGCTGGCCGGCGATGGTCACCTCGTGCCCCTTCTGGCGCAATCGGCTGCACAGGTCGATCAGGTAGCGACTGAGTCCGCCCGCATCGGAGCCTGCCGTGAGGTGGAGGATTCGCAGCGGGTGGGGGGTAAGGTCCATGCGGCTCGCAGGCGCGGACGGGGAATTTCGACCCAAATGGTTACCGTGTATAAAGTAAGGCCTACCGGGTGACGAACGCAAAGGTATGACTACGGCCGCGCCGAACCAGCTTGAGCAGCCCGCCTCGCCCCCGGCCGGGCAGCGCGCCCCGGTCGACATTATCATCCCTACCTACAACGAGCGGCTCAACATTCCGTTTGCCTTGCAAAGCGTGACGGAATGGGCAAGCAACGTGTTTGTCCTGGACTCCGGCAGCACCGACGGGACCCAGCAAGTGGCGCGCGAGCTGGGGGCCACGGTCGTCGAGCACCCGTGGGAGGGATACGCCCGGCAGAAGAACTGGGCCCTGGACAACCTGCCGCTGTCATCGGCCTGGACGTTCATTCTCGACGCCGACGAGGTCATTACCCCTGCGCTGCGCGACGAGATCGTCTCGCTGACCTCGCGCGAGCCCGATGCCGTTCGCGAGGCCGGCTTCTATGTCAACAGGTACCTCATCTTCCTGAACAAGCGGATCCAGCATTGCGGATACTTCCCGAGCTGGAACCTGCGACTGTTCAAGCGCGGGATGGCCCGCTACGAAGATCGGGCCGTGCACGAGCACATGGTCGTGCAGGGCAGGACGGGGTTCCTCAAGGGGCTGATGGAGCACGAGGACCGGCGCGGCCTGGAGTTCTACATCGCGAAACACAATCGCTATTCAACGCTCGAGGCTGAAGCGATCTTTTTCGGCGAACGCGGCGGAGCGACAAACCTGAGGGGGTCGCTGTTCGGCAATGCCATCGAGCGGCGACGGTTCTTCAAGACCCGCATCTACCCCGGCCTGCCCGGTAAGTGGCTGGGACGATTCATCTGGATGTACTTCATCAAGCTGGGCGTGCTGGACGGCTCGGCGGGGCTTCGATTCTGTCTTTTGATCTCGTCGCATGAGCTGTTCACGAGCTTGAAATTGCGCGAAATGCAGATCCGCGCAAGCCGCCGAAGGCCCGACACCACGAAACGGGCCTGGCGAACGACCCAGAATCAGGTGATCCCGCAGCCACCGATGAAATCGCGGCTGGACGAGTTGCCGCCCGACCCGTTGGGCAATGAACCTTCTGTTGCGACCAACGGTGAGCCGCAGCCTGCGCGCGCCCGGCTGGCGGGGGCGGCGACCGGCGACATCCCACCCGCGCCGGCGGCGTCGCGGGAGCCGAGCCCGTGGAGCCTCATGGATAAAACCAAACGCGCGCTGTGGATGCTGACCAGCGCGATGCTGTTCCGCCCCTCGTTCCACAACTGGTACGGCTGGCGGCGGCTCCTGCTCCGCGCATTCGGCGCCCGCGTCGGCCGCAACGTCCGCATCCGTCCCAGCGCCCTTATTGAAATCCCCTGGAACCTCGAGCTGGGCGACGATGTCGTCGTCGGCGACCGGGCTATTCTCTACTCGCTCGGTAAGATCACCATCCACAACCGGGCGGTCATCAGCCAGTATGCCCATCTGTGCGCCGGCACGCACGATTACAGGTCTGCAGAGTTCCCGCTCCTGCGCCCGCCGATCACCATCGGCGAAGAAGCCTGGGTGGCCGCCGATGCGTTCATCGGTCCGAGCGTGACGGTGGGGCCGCGCGTGGTCGTCGGGGCGCGTTCCGTCGTGGTGCGCGATGCACCGGCTGGCACCGTCGTCGCTGGCAATCCGGCGAGGGTGATCAAGCAGCGCCCATCTTCGGACGTTCAACATGATGGAGCAGATGCGTGATCAGGATTGAGGTTCTGGTTCACGAGCTCACGCCATATCGGGTCCACCTGTTCCGCAGGTTCGCTGACGAACTCCCGGAAGTTTCGTTTCGTTTGCTGCTGACGACGGAGCATGCCGGGCTCCCTTGGGCGCTTGCTGTTCCGCCGGGAATCGAATCTGTTCTTATCGGGAAGGGTGCCCACAGCGCCACCCAAGGCCGTTTGCTGAGTTGGCCAGGTGAGTGGTCGAAGGGCGCACAGATTCAACGACTGGCTCGCCAGCGCAGGAGCGAGCTAGTCATCGTCAGCGGCTATAGCGACCTGGCGCACGCTCGGATGATCCTCTGGAGCGCCCGCGAGGGAATTCCCGTGATGCTCTGGGCCGACAGCAGCATCCAGGCGGAGCGGGCGGCGGGTCTGCGCGGGCGGATCAAGGGTTGGCTGCTGCCCGAATTGCTCTCGCGTTGCTCTGCCGTGCTGGCGTGGGGGACGCTCGGTGAACAATACTTTCGCAAGTACGGCGTTCCTTCCGAGCGGATCTTTCTCGTCCCGCCCGAGCCGGACTATGCGGCCTTCGAAGAGGCGTCACCGCAACGCCTTACTGCGATCAGAGAAAAGTACGACCTTCCCAAGGGCCGGCGCTTTCTGATGTTTTGTGGCCGACTGGCCCACGAGAAGCGTGTCGACCTGCTGATCAACGCCTTTGCGGGCGTGGCGCACGAGCACCCGGAATGGGACCTGCTGGTCGTGGGAGATGGGCCGTTGCGCGAGCAACTCCAACAGCTGGCGCAGGATCGATTCGGTGCTCCGTCCGGCTCGCGCGTGAAATGGTTGGGCGCGGTGCTTAATCCTGCTGACTTGGCGGCGGTGTACAAATCGGCGGACGTGTTCGTGCTGCCCAGCGATTTTGAGCCTTGGGGCGTCGTTGTCAGCGAAGCCGCGGCGGCGGGGCTGGCGCTCGTGTGTAGCGATCGCGTGGGTGCGGCCAGTGAACTCCTGCGCGATGGCGAGAACGGGCGGTTGTTCCGTGCGGGGAGCAGCGTATCCCTGCAGGCCGCGATGAACGATGCCATGAACCCAATGCTGCTGCCAACGAGGAAGGCCGCGTCGTCATCGATCCTACTTCGATGGCGCACGAACAACGATCCAGTGAAAGGACTGCGCGGAGCGCTGAAAGCGGTCAACTTCAGCAAGCGGCCGTGATGTTATGACGGCCATACCCGCAACACGCAGTGGAGGGTCCAATCTCTTTAGGCGTGGCAGCCGGAGGGAGTGCCGGATTCGCTGAGCACGCCAGTGAGGCGAAGCGCATTGCGAAGTCCGGCGATGGGGTCACCAATCCGACGCCAGTCTGCCAAGACTCGAGCGGATGCGGCTTTGAGCGCGTCCACGCGGTCCGGTTGAGTCACATCATTCAGGCACCTGACGAGAGCAGCAAGGTCGCCCGGCGGAAAGATGCGGCCGTTGACCCCTTCGCGGACCAGTTCTACGGCAGCCCCGACGACCGAACTGGCGATTATAGCCATTCCCGCCGCCACGGCCTCGTTCACCACCAACGCCCACGGCTCGTAGTCGCTCGGCAGCACGAGCACGTCCGACGCGCGATACACGGCCGTCACATCGCGCTGAGACGTCAGAAAGCCACACCAGGTCACTCGGTCTGCCAGACTTGAGGGAACCCGCGCTTCAAGCGAACCGCGGAGTGGGCCGTCGCCCATCATGACCAGATCCCATTGCGGCCGATGCAATGCGATCGCGAGGAACGCCTCGATGATCAGGTCGGGGCGCTTTTCACGCACCATCCGGCCGCTGAACACCAGCCGCCGCCGCCCCTCGCGCAGTCCATAGCGCCGCTTCGCCGCCTCGACTACTTCGGGCGGCAGGTCGAAGATGAGCGAATAGTCCGGCTCGTAAGGGAACAGGAAGATGCGATCTGGCGGGCAACCATATTTGGTGAAGTACGCGCGGCCGTATTGCCCGCAGCACAAGATCCCGCTGGCGCAGCGTACCAGGGGTGGGACGACCAGCCGCTTAGCGATGGCTTTCCAACCCCGCTTCACGTCCCCATGAATGTTGCTGTCCCCGAACATCAGGCAAGGCAAGCCCTGCCGCTTGCACCACCAGAGGATCCGCATTCGCCCAGGATCGTTGTAGCCGTCGATCACGACGGCGCGCACTCCGTGCCGCTTGATCCACTCAATAATGTACCCGCCCTTGCGCCACTCGTGCCCTGCATTTGCCGGGCGGTCCTGTTTCAAGCATTGCTCCCCCTTGCCGAAGACAACCGCGCCGATCTCCTCCGGTGGTTGGAACGGCCAAGGCGAGTTGCACTCTTCATGCGTGTACAACGTCGCCAGCCGAACCTGCGGAATCTCGCGGACGATGCGGCGGAGCACGTGGACCCGGTAGGGGGTGAACCCGTTGCTGATGACCGCCAGAAGCGGCCGCGCGTCACGCCCAACGGGCGCGTCCACTCCTACCTGACCAGCCTTGCCGAACGCTTGGTCGGCAACCGCACTTGCGTCTCCGTCATTCATCCTCTTGCAGGTCCTTCAGCATTTGGCCGGGCCAGGACGACAATCCCACTATAGGCACTGTACCCATCGGCTGCGCCTGGACCGACGGCGTCAGTGCGAGCCCTTCCACGCATTCACCGCCCGCAGGTACGCCCGCTGGATTGGCCGCAGGTTTGGCGAACGCATCATCCAGATCCGTAGGCGCGGCAGCGTGGCAGCCCACAGAAGCCCATAGCGCAATCGCTCCGCCGGCGTGAAGTTCCGCGCACGGACGATGTCCGTCTCCGTTCGAAGCAACTCCGCCGTCTCCGGCCGCTCCGAAAACCCCTCGCCCAAGTAATTGCAAACGATGGTTTCGCAGTGGCGCGCCGGAGCATCGCCACGCACGATCAGCCGAAGGAGAAAATCGTAGTCAGCGAGAATCTTCAGCGAAGGGTCAAACGGCCCCAGCTTTTCAATCCACTCCCGGCTGACAAAGCAGCACTGGTGGCAGAGGGTCGTGCGGTACAGGTAGTAATCGCTCAGGCGGCGCGGGTTACGGATCACCATCCGCATGCGGTCGGAGAAATAGTCGCCGTACAGCAGCCCCGTCTCCGGTGCCGCCGCCGCGACACGGGCGACTTCGATCAGCACCTCGGGATGGTGCAGCGTGTCGCCCGCGTTGAGGAACAGGACGTACTGACCCGTCGCGTGTGCCAGCGCCTGGTTCATCGCGTCGTAAATGCCGCGGTCCGGCTTGGTCACGACCATCGGCGCGTACCCATCCTCCGTCCGCACGTACCGCTCGATGCTGCCGTCGCTCGAACCCGCGTCTTTGACGATGTGTTCGAACTCGCGGAAGCTTTGGTGCCTGATCGAGTCGACCGTCGCACCGAGTGCGTCGCCGGCATTGAGGGTGACGGTGATGATGCTGAAATGCGGCTTTTCTTGCTTTTCCGCCCTCAACGTCACCTCCGTTGCCGCCTCCATACCACGACGGCTCTATGCATCGGCGGCGCATTGGAGAAGCGCCTGCGGATCGTGAAAGTACGCCGACAGCCGTTGAATCTTCCCGTCATCCCAATCCCACCATCGCAGTTCACGTAGCCGCTGAACGACCTCGTCTGAAAACCGGAATCGGATCACCCTCGCCGGCACACCCCCGACGATGGCGTACGGCGGCACGTCCTTCGTCACGACCGCGCCCGCGGCGATCACGGCGCCGTCTCCCACCGTGATGTTTCCTGGAATGATCGCCCGTGCGCCGATCCACACGTCATTGCCGATCGTTGTAGCCCCGTACTCCACAACGGCTCCATCCACCCGAAAGTTCGCGGTGTGTTTGTTGGCCGAATAGAAGCCAGGAAATGTCGAGACCCAATGCGTCGGGTGAATGCCTAGGCCAATCAACACACCCGAGCCGATTGAGCAGAAGCGGCCGATGTCGCAATGGAACAGCTGGCAATCGGCAGCGCAGTAACTGTGCCTTCCCATTCTGACATTGAGGAGGATTGAATCATATTCGACGCGGTTAGGCAGTTCGAAGTGACACTTGGTGTCCGCGACGGCGCCGGGATAAAAATTGACGCCTGCGTGCCTCACCTGAGCGTTGTACGTTCGAGCATAATGCCGCACCGTTTGGGCCAGTGCGGTGAAGCAGCCCCTGAGGATGCTGAATGTTGTCGTCGAGGCGCCCGGCTCTGCGCTGCTCATCGTTGTCCCCTCGCCGCCCGCACAACGTGCCGAATCCCGCGATAAAGCGGCCGGATCATCTGTCCGAACTGATTGTTCGGCAGCCAGGGCAGATCCCAGAAGCGCCTCATCAGTCGGTCAATTTTCTTGTCCACCACGACGGGAAGGGTGAAGCAATAGGTAGTATCCGAGCGGGAGTTGATGGATGCGCGGTAGCGAGCGAACTGTCTAACATTGCCCCGGCAGTGCACGCCTGTATCATCAAACCCAATGTTGTCGACCAGAGATTCCCCCGGATATAGCGTCAACATCCCATGCAAAAAGCAGTTGTAGTACCAGCGCGCCATCCATGATTGATTGCGGCCCTCCATCGAATCGCGAAACATGTTTGGCAGGTCCGATCCGCCTCGCGCCAAGAGTGCGGCGGCGCCTCGCTGTTCGAGGTATCGCTGCCAGTTCTCCGGTTCCCAATTCGCACGGCGCCACCGGCTCCACCACGTCGCCCACCCCCAACAATTCACGCGATAGTGGAAGAAGGTGTCGCCGGGTCTTAATTGAGCCTTCGCCGTGACTGTCGGTGGCGCATAGGCGCTGACGGAGCCCACGGTTTCGAAATCGGTGTAGAACCGCAGCGCCTCGTTCATGTAACGGAGGAAGTGCGGTGAGGTTACGATATCGTCTTCGACAACAACCACCATGCCGTGCTCGGAAGCGACCTGCGAAACCCCGGAAATGAGCGACCGGCGCAACCCCCAGTTCTTTTGACGCTCGACGACTGTCACCGATCGGAATCCAACCACCTCATGCGCCAAGCGTCGCACCGCGCGCACCCCCGGCTCGGCGGCGGCGTCTTTCGCGGCGTCCGAGAATAGGTAAAGGTCCGTCTGATCGGCAAACAGATTGGCGCGCAGATGTTCGACCGTTTTTGCCAGGTGATCAGGCCGATTGTATCCAAACAGCGCGACAGGTGCGAATTTCGGCATGCGGTCCACCGGCACATTCAAATCAAACCTGCCTCACCAGTTGTTCGCTGCTCATCCTCTCAAAGCTTTCATCGGCATCGACCAATTCGTTAGGCGATTCGCGCCAAAAAACTGGACGGGCCGCCAAGCCCAGAGGCAGCACGAACGCGGCCCAGAAGAAGCCGTAAAAAATGTTCAGCGATAACTGCTGCGCGACCATCTGGAGGACCAACAATCCACCGGCCCAGAGCACTTCCAAGTCACGCGTTCTGCTGTACAGTCGCCACAAGCACCCGACGGTCGTCACCAGCGCGGCGCAGAACAGCAGCAAACCCACGACGCCGTAGTCCTGCAGGAACTCCAGAAAGATGTTGTGGGCGTAGTACGCGCTGGGTCCGCGGCCGAAGAGAGAGATGTCGGAGAGGGCCTCCCGGTAGAGGCCCAATCGCCCGCTGTCGTCGGCGGATGTAATCCTCTCTACCATGAGTGGCGCAAACGTGCGTGCCAGTTTCACGCCCACAGTTCCAAATACCGCAACGACGGGCAATGCCGCCAGGTACATCAGCTTCTGCCGCAGCCCCAGAACGAATGCCAAAATCGCTACAACAAGTGCCAACAGCGCTCCGCGGCCGCCCGTCGACAAGCCGACAATGGTCGGCGGGATCATCATCCCAATCGCGGCGAGCTTCAGCCACTTCCGCTTCTCAATCAGCACGGTCGCGAAGCACGTGAAGACCAGCATGTAGAGCACGCGCGGGTACGCTATGACATTACCGGCCGAAACTTCCATCCCCACTCGGCGGCGCTTGGTCCATCCGGCGGTGATGTCAAAGAGCAGTTCCCGGCCAAAGACGAGGAGAAAAACGCAGAACAGGGCCGACACCACGAGCATGCAGTGTCGAAGCCGCCGCAGCTCCCATTGCGTTATCTGCGACGCCAGCAGCAACGCCAGCAGGATGGTGATGATCATGCTGTAGTGCGGCCAATACTCCCGCCTGCTGGCGAACACGCGAATAGCCACCCACGCCGCAAGCAGCCCCACCGGCGCGACCACTTTCAGGTACCGGCCCGAGAGGACTCCGGCAAAGCCGATAATCGCGAAAACCGGCGCGATTAAGACGACGAATACATTGACGGCGTAATCGAACGGCGTGTACACCTCGATGATCGGCAGAAAGCCGGTGCGACCGAACGTCAGCAGCATCGCGACCGCGAAGGGCACGACAATCCGAGCCGTTGGTTGTGGGTGCTCAGAGTCAAGCATGAGGTACTTGAGATACCTATTGAACCGCTTTGCGTGAAGCAGCCTTCGTGAAAACCGGGAAAACGCCGCTGAATTGTATCCGACCACACCAGAGCGAACCAATCAGCCGGTTAGTCATTGGACTTGCTGATTTCCCTCAGAACTTGCTTCCAACGCTCCCTCCAAAGGAATTGGGACAGGGTTGAACAGGCCACAGCGTAACCGTTCATTGCCAATCGGCGGCGGAGGCCGGCGTCGTGAATCAAACGTGACAGCGCTTGCTCTAGTTGGGATCGATCCGATGGGATCAAGAGCCCGTTAAACTCATCGAGCACCATATTCGTGATTCCGCCAACATCCGTCGCCACCACAGCACAACCCGCGCCCATCGCTTCGGCGACCGAGAGGGAGGTACCTTCCGATCCCAGCGACGGAACGACCGAAATATCGTGCTCGTAGTTCAGATCCATCCGCTGTTCAAACGGCACTTTCGCGATGGTCACTCGCGGCTCGCCTGCGAAACGTTTCACGAGCCACGGCCGGTCAGGCCCGTCGCCGGCAAACGTGACGAGTAAGTGCGGATACTGCGGCAAGAGAGATGCAACAACGTCCCCCATTAGCCGGGACCCTCGATATTCCTCAAAACGTCGCGCAAACAGCACCCGCACTTGTGCGTTCTCGCCCCGCAGCTTCCGCTGGATCGCATCGTTGTCGAGAACCGGAGCGGAGTTTGGGATCACCCAGGTACGCGTGCCCACTTCAGCGGGCCTGAACGTCCGGTACCAGTTCTGAAAGTTGTAGTCGACACAGACGTGATAGCGGCAGTTCTCGAAGAGCCCGATCCAGTGGAGA
The DNA here is from genome assembly GCA_035936155.1 of Tepidisphaeraceae bacterium. Lineage (GTDB taxonomy): Bacteria > Planctomycetota > Phycisphaerae > Tepidisphaerales > Tepidisphaeraceae > DASYWJ01. Next base: position 23,723 of record DASYWJ010000082.1, read on the forward strand.
TGCCGTCGCGCCACCCGGAACGCCCGGGCGACAGGGATGCGATCGAGCGCCCGCAGGCGCCCTTCCCCCGCAGCCGGCTTGTCCCAATGAATCCCATGCTGAATAAGCACCGCTCGGGAATAGCCGGTGGGAACGGTCATGATGTCCGAGCCGAACAGCAGGATATCCCCGGAACTCTCAATTCCCTTCGTCGCCGCGGCATATAACGTCTGCCGCGTTTGGAGGTTTGTGCCATCGACGCCGGCGACAATCCCGCGAACAGTCAGGCGGCCGAGCTTCCGCTCGAACGGCTGCAGCGACGACTGATATAGAATTGGATCGAACCCCCATTCAGCCGCGCAATTCGCCAATTCGCGGAGATACGTCTGAATTCCGCCGACGGAGATTTCCCTCCCGTCGAAGTCGAACAGACGGGAATAGATCATCCGCAGTTGCATAACAAGATTATCGGCAAGTTCAGGATCACGCGGTCAAGCGCAGGCGGCTGCGAGCGGCAGCTTGACAGTTCGTCGAAGCTGCCGATGGGTGCTCGCGTTTCATCGCTTTCGCCACACTCCGCCGTAGACACACAAATTCTTCACCGTCGCGGGTGCGGGAGGATGGCGGAGCCTTCGCAGCCGCCGGGAAATCTTCCCCGGCAGTGCCGTGGGTGGCCAGACGCCTTTCAAAATGGACCGTCTCACCCGCGGCAGATGTGTGACGCACGGCGAGTTGGTCATGTGAAGCACGTCATCGGGAATTTCGCGGTCCTGCGCCGTCAACGGCTCCATGTCTTGCGCCAGGCAGTCGAGGAGTCGGCCGACCTCGTCGAGCGTAAAGCCGTTCGACTCCGGCGTCAGATTCACGTCGAATGTGAGCACCAGGTGGCCTCCCACCCGCAGCAGCCGCTTCATTTCTTGCAGGGCCAATTCCCAGCCCGGGATATGTTCGAGCACTGAGACGCACGTCAACACGTCGAAGCTCTCGCCGGGAAGTTCGGTCTCTCGTGCCTCGGCTATCAGGTAGGGCGGCACGGTCGCGCTCAACCCAAGCGCCGGTGCTACCCGGTGGTAAACACGCGCAAAGTGCGCCGCCATAGCCGGGTCGGCATCCATGCTGAGAACTTCAAGCCCCTGCGCTCGCATGTACAGTGTGAAAAACGTGACGGCCGCCCCAATATCCAACAGCCGCGGACGGGCTCCTGGCTGCGCCAAGTTCGCCAGGTGAGCCGCGAAAAATGGGTATTCCCAGATCCGGCTCCACCAGTGCAAGGGGTCCAGAGGCCAAGGGTAACCACCTGGCCCGTCCCCCCAGGCGAGCGACCCGAAGACTCGAGAGGTGCTTTCAAGCTCTTCTCGGTAATGCGACCACATCGGCGATTGAAAATGCGCCAGTCGTGCGAATCCGCCTCTCGTGAAATCATCTCCTGCGGTGATTGGGGCAGCTCGTGGCTCGCGGAGGGGTTCAGTGCTCTTCAAATCCTGATTCACAACTCGGTCCCTCTCAACGGCAATCCGGGCGCTAGCGGCGTTGTGACCGCCGGCACCACGTCGGCCGTTTTGACACGGCTCCGCCTGAGGTAAAGGACGAAAGCCAGCGTCCATATCCCATGGGCAATGTAAGCGAGCAGCCTGCTCCAAGCCAAGCCTTCGGCTCCGCGGTCGACCATGGCGGCGGTGAGGACTAGAAAGAGGGTGGCCCAGCCCATGTTCATAACCACGCCGATCCACATGCGTTCGCTGGCCACAATGACCTGTCCGACCGGCGTCATGAGCGCAACGAGTCCGGAAGTGACGACGGCGATCACAAGGACCCACCGGTCCTCGACGAACGATGCGCCGTAGCCGGCCATGATCGGCTTGCTCAGCAGGCAGAGAACGAGAACCGTTGGCACGACGATGGCCGCCGTCACGGCGACCATTCCCTTCATCACCTTCATGGTTGCCGCGATATCGCCGGCCGCATGCCGCTCCGACAGGACGGGCAGGACGGCCGTCGCGATCAGCGAGGGCAGGAACTGGATGGCGACGTACCATTGATTGGCGGCGTTAAATGCGCCTAGTTCATAATAGCCGTTGGGTTGGTTTGCGAGCATGGCGGTGCACGCCCAGAGGACGGGCATCACCAACATTCCGCTCAGGAATGCGGGTAGGCTGAACCGCACGAGGATGGGCCATTCCCATACAGACTCCCGCCATTTCACGCGAATCCCGAATCGTCGCATCTGCCGAACAAGCACAACACGGTTCATCGCGCATGCCAGCGCCATACTCGCTGTGAAGGCCAGCACGAGCCCAGGCAATCCCGCTAGCCAGCACCCAATCAACATCATCGGAGCCTGGAGACACCCCGAGATGACGCTGACAAGGGCAGACGCTCTAAAGGCCTCGAAGCCGGCTAGGGCGGATATCTGAGCGCCGTTAATGACGGCCAGAGCTACGCTCAGCGCGCTGAGGCGCAGCAACCCCGTGAGGTGCGGCGCTGCCAGTGTCTCAGCGGCGAGCCACGGCGCCAGCACGACAAATGCAAGTCCCCAGATGGCGCCGCTGAAGCAGGTGATGAGGGTCGAGAGCCCAATAATCCTGCCCGCCCGGTCCGGATTTTTTTCGCGGAACTCCGCGATGTACTTCGTCGCTGTCAGTCCGACGCCCAATCCTGCGATCGAGCCAATTAGCGCGGCCGTGCTGCTGACGACGCCATACTCCCCGAATTGCTCGCGACCGAGGATCCGCGCGATCAGGAATGACACGACGACGGCCAGCGCCCGTGCCGCAACGCCCGCGAGGATGCCCCAGAACGCGCCGTGCGCGAGGCGCCGGCGCGTCGGCGTCGATAGCAAAGCCCGAAGCCGCCCAGCGGCGGCTGGAAATCGATCCAGCAGCTTCCAGGCTGTCGTCATTGCCGCGAACTCAACAGCTCGACGATTCGCTCACAAGCTTTGCCATCCCCATATGGATTGCGCGCCCCGGACATGTGCTTGTAAAGCTTCTGGTCAGTCAGCAATTCGCTCACCCCTTCTACGATGCGCGTCTCGTCAGACCCCACTAGGCGAATCGTGCCCGCCTCCACGCCCTCCGGGCGCTCGGTGGTGTCGCGCATGACCAGAACCGGCTTGCCCATGCTCGGCGCCTCCTCCTGCACGCCACCAGAATCGGTCAGGATCAGCGTGCTGCGCTGCATCAGAGCGACGAACGGAAGGTACGGCAACGGCTCGATCAGATGCACGTTCGGCCGGCATCCAAGCATCCGAAATACCGGCTCGCGGACGTTCGGGTTCAGGTGGACCGGATAGACAAATTCGACGTCCTCGAACCGTGCCGCCAGCGTTGCGATGGCGCCGCAGATGGACTCCATCCCTGACCCGAAGTTCTCCCGGCGGTGCCCCGTAATGAGCACGAGCGGTTTCTTCCGGTTCCCCATGATCTCCTTCGGCAAGCCGAGGATGAGCGGTGGTGCTGCTTTGACCTTGCGCAAGGCGATCTGCAGCGCGTCAATCACCGTGTTTCCCGTGATCGCGACGGTCCGTTCCTCCACGCCCTCGCGAAGCAAATTGTTCTTCGCCCCCTCCGTCGGCGCGAAGTGATGGTCGGCAAGCCGGCTGACGAAGACGCGACTGATCTCTTCGGGGAACGGCGAGAACCGGTTCCAGGTTCGGAGACCCGCTTCCACGTGTGCAACCCGGATGCGGCGGAAGAATGCCGCCAGCGCCGCCGTGAATACCGTTGTCGTGTCTCCTTGAACAACTACAAGGTCCGGCGATCGCTCGGCCAGATATCGATCGACTGCCGCCAGAGCGCGGGAAGTCAGCGCAGCCAGCGATTGGTTTGGCTGCATAATGGCCAGATCCGTGTCCGGAATGACGTCAAATACCTCCAGCACCTGGTCCAGCATCTGCCGATGCTGGCCGGTGACGCATACGTGGACAGCGAATCGATCGGGGTAGGCGCGCAGCGCGAGAATGAGCGGGCAGAGCTTGATGGCTTCGGGCCTCGTCCCGAAAATCACCGAAACCTTCAGCGGTTGAGAGCCCATCAAGGACATCATTGCCAATTGCTGCACGTATTCAATCGAGCTGAATGGCGCCGGATCGACCGCTATTCCTCAAGGAACGCTCGCGTTCCCTCCCACCAGTCTGCGCGCGGATTCCAGTCGTGCTGGTAACCACCCCAGACGACAACGCCGTCGGCGCCCTTGCGCACCACCTCGAGCTGCATTCGCCAGAAATCGCTGCTGAGATGTTTGCCGTGGAATTCCCGGTTGCTGTCGTGAAACTGCGGCCATAGGAATGCATACACTGGTTTGCCGTAGCGGCGCGCTTCGCTCAGATTTGCCTCGGCGTACTTCCTCCAGCCGTCCTCATCGTTGAACAGCGTGTAGAGGGACGGAAACACGCAATTCACCTCTTCTGCCAGCGGCCGGAGGCGGTCATTCGCGGCTTGCCAGGTTTCAAAGCGCTGCTTGTGCGTGGGCAGGTGGCTCGCCCAAACCGGGTCCCGTTGATTCTCTACCGCCCGAAGGTACAGCACCGGCGCCTGATAGTCGCGCAGGGGCAGCATGCTGTAAATTCCGACCGCAAGGTGGGGCCGCTCGTCGCGTGCCCAACGGACCATCCGCCGGAGCTTTTCGATGCTCGACTGAACCTCCACCTCGGTTGAGGTACGGATATCCAGCGGCCAGTGCTCCACGTCCAGCACCAGAATCTGCCGGCGCTGTGCTGCACGGCGTGCTACCGCTCGAACAGAGGGCTCATGCGGTTCTTCCGCGGCGACCTTGCCGGGAAACAGCTCGTGGGTGTAGGCGACGTAAATTCCTTCCATGCCCATTCGCTCAAGCCGCGGCTTGCCGCTGTAGAGCAGTGCATCGAAGACGCGAAATGCTGCTGTTCGGACATCGAGCGGCGCAGCGGGCTTGGTTACCCAGTCCGGCCCGATTGCTCTGACCCGATATGAATACGCCGCGTCCGCACGGACCATTCCGTCGCGGAACGTCGTGGCATTGGCTCTAATACGGGCGGATTCGATGAAGGTCTTGCCGCCATCGTCCGATCGCTCGATCAGAAACCCGGCTTCCCCCTCAACATTGTCCGTCCAGCTCAGCTCCGCGCGCGGGACGTTGGCGGCGGAGCGCACCTGCAGGTCTTTGGGGGCAATGACATCGAGGACGTTGACCTGGCTGGTCGCTGCCCGGGCATCCGCGGCATGGCGATGATGGGAGTCAGGGCCCTGGCGGGAGTCTAAGGAGTGCCCCGATAGGACGACGAGCAGAACAAGAGGGATTGAAAGGCGGCGGACCATGCGATCATTATCGGGCTGGTCGACTGGCAGACAAGCGGGGGGCACGGTGGGCGATGCAATGCGGTACCGGAGCCTGGCCGTAGTCTTGGCGGCGTTGGCAGGAGCGACGGCGGGCGCGGGCGGAGTTCCGCAGGCGCTGGCGGGAGGCCCACGCGCACCGGCGGGAGCTCCGGCGGCGGTGGCGGGAGCACCCGCCGTGGTGCGGAGAACACCCGCCGCCGTGGCGGGAGCTCCGCCCGCGGCGGCCGGGGTGCCCGCCGGGCGAAGTGACGTCAACGCGTTTCAATGGTTTGCTAAGTACAGCACGCTGATGATCTTATGAAAGATACGGTGTAGAAAGCGCCCCCGCCTCCCCCAGCCCGTCCAGCACCTTCACGTAATACGGCGTGATGTCCCCCGTCGGGTCCTTCAGCTCCACCACCATCCGGTGATTGATCGTGTGCCAGTGGTCGGCCGGCCAGACGCCCAGGTGATTGGCCCAGGTGGAGCTTTTGACCGAGACGAGCGAATCGTTGGGGCCTTCGGCATCTGAGATGATCTTATGCGCGTGGATCGCGAAGGGTGGGACGCGGTGCCAGGGGCGGGCGGCGCTGATGGAGAAATACTTTACGGTGGGGGCGTCGAGGACCTCCTCGTTGAATCTGGCGCAGCTGGCGGTGGTGAGGTCGGACACCGCCCGCACGTCCCAGCCGACGAGGTTCATCAGTTGCAGCCCACCGAGGCGCTGGCCAAGGTTTTTCAAGCACCAGTCGGCGTAGGGGCTGCCGCGGTGGGGGGTGGTGATGGTCACCAACGCTGCCACCCGGTCGTCCATCCCCAGCCTGCTGATCATGTAGCGCGCGTCCAGCCCGCCCATCGAGTGGGCGAGGATGACGATTTTTTCCTTCTCGCGATCGAGCACCTTCAACTGGCGGACGATGATTTCCTTCAACTCGCGGGCGCGGCGCTCGATGCTCCCCGTGGGGTGCACGCGCGAGACGATCAGCGCATGGCCGCGGTCGCTGATCATGCGATCGATCCCGCTGAAGTACGACAGCTTCAGCGGTCCGATCTTCACGTCGCCGAAGCCCATGAGGCCGTGATGTAGAACGATGGGGGTCATGGGAAAGGCAAAAGGTAGACGGTAAAAGGGGAAAGGGGAATCCGAGGAACCGAAGCACGTGAGACGACTGCTGGTACTCACCGGCGATCACTCCGCCGACGCGCATGCCGCGGGGTTGATTGCGGCGCTGCGCGAGCGGGACCCGGCGTGGCAGATCGGGGGGGTCGGTGGGGTGGCCATGGCGGCGGCGGGGATTGAGCTGATTTCCGATCATCGCGACATGAACGTGATCGGCCCGGGCGGGGTGGTCAAGGCCGTGCCGTCGCACTGGGGGCTGGCGAGGCGAATTCTGGCCTGGGTGGATCAGAACAAGCCGGATGTGGCGGTGGTGATCGACTACGGGGTGTTCCACCTGTGGCTGGCGCCGAAGCTCCGGGCGCGGGGGGTGAAGGTGCTGTACTTCATCCCGCCGCAGATCTGGGCCTCGCGGCCGTGGCGGTTGAAAAAGCTCCGTCGGGCGGCGGACGAGGTGCTCTGCATCCTTCCCTTCGAGCAGGATTTTTACCGCCGCAACGGCATTCCCGCGACGTTTGTCGGCAACCCGATCGTGGCACGGCTGCCGGCGCCGGTGTCGAAGGCCGACTTGGCGGCGCGGCACGGGCTCGATCCGACCAGGACGCTCATCGGCCTCTTTCCCGGCTCACGCCGGATGGAGATCAACCAGCTGTTGCACGCCCAGATCGGCGCGGCAAGGCTGCTCGAACAGCGGTTCCCCGGCCGGCTTCAGTTCGGCCTGTCGAAGGCCCAGAACCTCAAGGACGGCTTTTTTGACCAGGCCTTCGCCCGCGCGGGTGGAAAGCAGCTGCCCGAGCTGAAGGTGCTGGAACAGAGCCACGCGCTGCTCTCGGCATGCGATGTGGCGCTGGTGAAGTCCGGCACCGTCACGCTCGAGGCGACGCTGTACCGCACGCCGATGATCGTCATGTACCGCGGCCCGTGGTACGCCTACCTGCTGGCGCGGGTGCTGATGACCGTCCAGCACATCTCGCTGCCGAACAATCTCGCCGGCCGGCGGCTCGTGCCGGAACTGTGGCAGCGCGAGGCCAACGCGACGCGGATCGCCGACGAAGCGGCGACGCTGCTCGACCCGGCGAACCACGCGCGGATGCAAGCGGATCTAGCGACGGTTGCCGCTCAGCTCGCCGACGCGGACACTCCGCAGCGCGTCGCTGACGCGGTGGTACGGCTATCTGAGGGTGCAGGCTCGCGGGCGATGTCACGCTGACCGTCGCTTGCGGCGTTGCGGATTAACTGGACGCGGGAGAAGAAGAGGGTCGGCGCTCTACAAGCCTCGGTTCGCGACGCCGCAAGCGGCGAGCCCGTGCCGAAGCACCGCATGTTTCCACGAAAATCCCCTACACAGAGCCCACTCCCGCTCGGGAAAGTGGACACGGAACCGCCCTTCGATACATTCATCCGACTTTGCCCAAACGCACCGACATCCACACGATCCTCATCATCGGCTCCGGCCCCATCGTCATCGGGCAGGGCGTCGAGTTCGACTATTCCGGCGTCCAGGCCTGCCGCGCGCTCAAGGAGGAGGGGTACCGCCTCGTCCTGATCAACAGCAATCCCGCCACGATCATGACTGATCCGGAGTTCGCCGACGCCACCTACATCGAGCCCATCACGCCCGAGGCCGTCGAGAAGATTCTGATCCGCGAAGCCGCAAGGGGCACGCCGGTCGATGCGCTGCTCCCGACGCTTGGCGGACAGACCGGTTTGAACACGGGCATGGCCTGCCACGATCGGGGGATTTTGAAAAAGTACGGCGTGCAGATGATCGGCGCCGACCGCGACGCCATCCACCGCGGGGAAGATCGCCAGGTCTTCAAGGACCTCATGATCAAGATCGGGCTGAAGGTGCCCCGCTCCGGCGTCGTGCACAACATGGACGATGCGCGAAAGGTGCTGGCCGACATCGGCCTCCCGCTGATCATCCGCCCGGCCTTCACGCTGGGCGGGACGGGCGGGGGCATCGCCTACAACGTCGAAGAGTTCGAGGACATCGTCCAGCGCGGTCTCGACGCCTCCCCCGTGACCGCGGTGCTCATCGAGCAGTCGGTGATCGGGTGGAAGGAGTACGAGATGGAGGTGATGCGCGACCGCAACGACAACGTCGTCATCATCTGCTCGATCGAAAACATCGACGCCATGGGCGTGCATACCGGCGACAGCATCACCGTCGCCCCCATCCAGACGCTGACGGACAAGGAATACCAGCGGATGCGCGATGCGAGCATCGCGGTCATCCGGGCGGTGGGGGTGGAGACCGGCGGGAGCAACATCCAGTTCGGCATCAACCCCGCCAACGGGGACATGGTCGTGATCGAGATGAACCCGCGCGTGTCGCGGAGTTCCGCTTTGGCATCCAAAGCGACGGGCTACCCCATCGCGAAGATCGCCGCGAAGCTGGCGGTGGGGTACACGCTGGACGAGCTGCCGAACTACATCACGTCCCGTAAACGCGCGAACACCCAGGCAAATGCATCGTTCCCCACGGAAAATGCATCGATGCAAAGGGAAAATGCATCGATGCCCACGGAAAATGCATCGATGCCAAAGCAAAAGGCATTGATGCCAAAGCAAAAGGCATCGATGCCCACGCCGAAAGGCATCGATGCAAACGCAAAAGACATCGATGCCCAAGCAAAAGGGAACGATGCCCAGGCAAAAGGCATCGTTCCCGAACCCGCCGGAGAGGGGGTCGCACCGGGCCGGAACGATGGTGCCAGCGTCCGAGAAGATTACGACCTTTACACCAGCGCGTGCTTCGAGCCCACGATCGACTACTGCGTGATCAAGATCCCACGCTGGACGTTCGAGAAATTCCCGGACGCGGACGAAACGCTCACCACGCAGATGAAGAGCGTCGGCGAGGCCATGGCCATCGGCCGGACGTTCAAGGAGGCCCTGCAGAAGGGCATCCGGTCGATGGAGGTCAAGCGCTTTGGCTTTGGCCTGGACAAGTACGACAAGTGGCTGAACGCGCAGAAGGCTGAACGTGGCACGGGCGACTCGCCCGTGTCTTCAGACAAAGAACATGGGCAAGTTGCCCATGCCACATCGAGCGACAACACCACGCAGGGCGAAAGCCAAGTCCACGAGTGGCCCATCCCGGCCGACAAGCTCCGCCGCAAGCTCGCCGTGCCCAGCCAGGGGCGGCTGTACTACATCCGCTACGCGCTGAAGATGGGGTGGACGGTTGAGCAGGTCCACGAGCTCACGAACTTCGACCCCTGGTTCTTGGCGCAGATGAAGCAGTTGGTCGACTTCGAATCGCAAATGGCTTCGGCGGGTGAGCCGTGGCGTTGGCCTCAGGACTTTTTGCGGCGAGCAAAGCAGCTTGGCTACAGCGATGTCCAGATTGCCACCCTGAGTGGCGTGAAATCCGATCAGGTGCGCGTCGCGCGGCGAAAGGCGTTCGTGGAACCGGTCTACAAGCTCGTAGACACGTGCGCCGCGGAATTCGAGGCGGCGACTCCATACTACTACTCGACATACGAGGAACCCGTCGGCCGGATGAATCCGGAAGACGGCCTCGTTGACTGGGACGCGGAGGACGAGATCCGCCTGACCGACCGCCCGAAGGTCATCATCATCGGCGGCGGGCCGAACCGGATCGGGCAGGGGATCGAGTTCGACTACTGCTGCGTGCAGGCCGCGTTCGCGATGCGCGAGCTGGGCATCGAGTCGGTCATGATCAACTCCAACCCGGAGACGGTCAGCACCGATTACAACACGAGCGACCTGCTGTTCTTCGAGCCGCTCACGCACGAGGACATCCTCAACGTCTGCGAACGGTTGAACGGAGGTCCGTTTCAGAGGCACGAAGGCACGGAGGCACGAAGGCACGAAGGGTTGGTGAAGGGCGTGATCCTGCAGTTCGGCGGACAGACGCCGCTGAACCTCGCGAAGGGGCTGGAGGAAGCCGGCGTCCCGATCATCGGCACGTCGGTGAAGAACATAGACGCCGCCGGCGACCGCGAGCAGTTCCGCGCCCTGCTCCAGAAGCTCGGCCAGAAGCAGCCGGAGAACGGCATCGCCCGCAACGTCTCCGAGGCCCGCGACATCGCCAGGCGCATTGGGTACCCGGTGCTCGTCCGCCCCAGCTTCGTGCTGGGCGGGCGCGCGATGGAGATCGTGTCGGACGAAAACCAGCTCAATTACTACATGACTCACGCGGTGGAGGCGTCGACGATCGCGGATGCGCCGATTCTGGTCGACAAGTTCCTCGACGCCGCGACCGAGGTGGACGTGGATTGCCTCGCCGATTTCGAACCGGAAGGCACGGAGGCACGAAGGCACGAAGGCACGAAGGGTGAAGCGACCGCCGCTGAGCCCTCTTCCCTTCGTGGCTCCGTGCCTGATGCCTTCGTGCCTTCTGGGCAGGCGATCATCATCGGCGTCATGGAGCACATCGAGGAGGCCGGCATCCACTCTGGCGACAGCGCGTGCTCGCTCCCGCCGTACTCGCTCTCGAAGGACATCGTCGAGCGATTGAAATCACAGACGCGCGATCTTGCCCGCGCCCTCAACGTCCGCGGGCTGATGAACGTGCAGTACGCGATCAAGGACAATGAGATCTACGTCATCGAAGTGAACCCTCGCGCGTCGCGCACCGTGCCATTCGTATCAAAGGCGACCGGGATCCCCTGGGCGAAGATCGCGGCGAAGGTGATGGCGGGGAAATCGCTGAAAGAGCTCGGCGTCACCGAACAACCCGATCCGAAGCACACCAGCGTCAAGGAAGTGGTCTTCCCGTTCGCCAAATTCCCCGGCGTCGACATTATCCTCGGCCCGGAGATGCGGAGTACGGGCGAAGTGATGGGCATCGACGCGAATTTCGAGCTGGCCTTCGCCAAGAGCCAGGTCGCGGCGGGGACGAACATCCCGACGAAGGGCACGGCCTTCATCAGCGTCCGAGATGCAGACAAAGACGCGATCGCGCCGATCGCGAAGCAGCTGGCCGATGCGGGGTTCCAGATTCTCGCCACATCAGGCACGTACGAGAGGCTGGCGAAGGATGACGTGCCCGCGACGCGGATCAGCAAGCTGGCGGAGGGCCGGCCGAACATCAAGGACTACATCAAGAACGGCCAGCTCCAGCTGATCATCAACACCCCGACGAAGAAGGGCCCGCAGACGGACGAAGGGGCCATCCGCGCCATGGCCGTGCTGCACAAGGTGCCGATCGTTACGACGATCACCGCCGCCAATGCGGTGACGCGGGCGATTCAGCAACTCCAGAAGGGCGACTGGGGCGTGCGGCCGCTGCAGGAATACGTAGGCAGGTAAGCACTCCCGAAGACATTCCCGGGCAGTTGAAAACTCGATGATCAGCGCCGGCGCCGACGGGCCAGCGTCGCCGCGCCAGCCAGCCCCAGCGCCGCAGCCGCCGTCGGCTCGGGAACGGGCACGACGGCGATGTCGGTCACCAGCGTCCCGCCGTTGATCTGTCCGACCAGGGTGGCGGCGCCGGTTGCCAGGTTAATGGTGTAAAAGTTGGAGACACTTCCACCGGCCGGCGTCAATGAAGCGAAAGCGGTGTTGGCGGCTTGACCGGGGACGGGACTGAAGATGTCAAAGCCGACGAGGTCTCGGGTGTCGACGGTGAGCAGCGGCCCGACCGTACTGAGCACGCCGGTGTTATTCGCCTGCGTGGCGAGGATATCCAATCCCGCGTCGATGGCGTAAAGCTGGCTGCTGGTGGCGCCGGCGAAGTTGTTGGTGTAGGCAGAGCCAACGACGTTCGGATCCACGCCAGCGTTCGGGTCCCCGGGCGGATAAAACAGGTCGGTGGCGCTGAGCTGCAGGCTCCCGGTGTCGGGATTGACAACGTAGTTCTTGTTGGTCGTGCTGGTGAGGCGGATGCGATCGATTGTCGGATTGAAGTCGAAGCCGAAGGCGGTCCCATCGATCGCGCCGACGCCTGCGCCAACGGTGCTGAGGGTGCCATTGGTTGTGTTGACGGTGTAGAGCTGACCGAAGCTCCCGATCGCGTAGAGCTGGCCGGTGGCGGGGCGGAAGTCGATGCCGACGATGTTCTCGTTCGACGAAGCGAACCCGCTCATCGCCCGCGCGGTGGTGATCGTGCCTGGGGTGGCGGAATCGAACGCGAACAGCGTGTTGTTGGTGGTGACGCCGAACACCTGCGCCGCGCCCGCCGTCGAGGGTACTGCCAAAACGCCCCCCGCGGCGACAACAAGCGCAGCCGTGACAAATGAAAGATTCTTGTGCATTCTCAAGCCCTTCCCACTCCGGGGGACAGATTGTTGCTGCGTTCGCCGGTAAAGAGCCCCGTCGGCGAGACGTGTTTCCCCAACCATACCCAGAATCCGCCAGTTGCCAAGCACTTTTTGGCATATTGACGGGAAATCATGACATGAACGGCGGCAGCTTACCCAGCTTCACGCGCCGCCGTTCCTGACGCGTATGACGCCTCACCCCCAAGCGTACGAATCACCCGCCCCACGAGGGGCTGCGGTCCGGCTCACGCAGCAGCGCGGTGGCGCACCAGAGCATCGGCGCCTGGCCGTGCATGTCGCCGGTGATTCGCTTACGGTCGAGGTAGTACTGCCGGTCGTTCTTCTTGTTCGTTCCCTGGCAGACCTCGCGGAGATCGCCGTTGGGCTCGAGGTAACCGGTCAGCGCCAGCCACGCCTTGCGGGCGGCGGGGCCGTAGGTGTCCGCCTCGAGCCAGCCGTTCTTCACACCCGTGATGAACGCGAAGGCGAACATTCCCGTGCAGCTGGTCTCCGGCCAGCTCTGCGGGTCGTCGATCAGCTGATGCCACATTCCATTCTCGTCCTGGTGTTTCAGGAGCGCTGCCATCATCAACTTGTAGCCCTTCATGATTCGCGGGCGGTGCGGGTTGTCTCCTGGGAGCGAGCGAAGCAGCTCGGCCATGCCCGCGGCCACCCACCCGTCGCCGCGTCCCCAGAAGAATGGGACGTCGGGGGCGTGATAGAACAGCCCGTTGTCCTGCTGGAGCTCGTCGAGATAAACAACCATTTCCCGCGCCGCCCGGTCGATGTACTTGCGGTCCCCCGTCGCTCGATACGCCTGCGCCTGGGCCGCCGTGATCATGTACATGTCGTCGATCCACATGCGCGTCTGCCAGGTGAGCCCCTTGTTGTGGTACTCCAGGGCCTGCGTGGTTGCGCCGCGCCCGAACGGTACTCCCCACTGCTTGTCGGCCATCTCCTTGCCCATGGCCAGGTAGCGCGGGTCATTCGTCTGCATGTACAGCTCGAGCGGGACGGCGGCGAAGACGGTGTTGTCGACGTGATCAGGCACCGGCACGTAATGCCTCAGCTCACCAAAAAGCGCCTCAAACCGCTGGATCAGCTGCCGGCGAAGGGCTTTGTTGTCCGTCACTTTCGCGAACGTCAGCGCCCCGTACCACGTGCACACTTCCGGATAGATGATGTGGTTGTTCGCCTTGCCGGCCCGCTCTGGTTTTTCGTTAAGGTGCGGGCTCTCGATGAACCGCTGGCCGACGCGGTTGCCGATCTCTTTCGGCGACTTTCCCTCGGGCCAGGACTGGAAATGCACCGATTTAGTGTCTGAGGAATCGCTCGAAACGCCGTGCTGCTGACATCCCGCCATGAGCACGAGAACCAGGGCACTGGCAAACGCTTGCGACAACCAAACTTGCATCGTTTCTCTCTTGAAAAAATCCCGATAGCGGCCGGGATTCTGCCGTGTGCTCACTGATATCCACTCGGCGGATCACGGCGCCGCCAGCGGCCGTTGGCCTCCTTGCCAGCAAGACCGTCGGCGACCGAGCGAATCAATCCCGATCCATATCGCTCTCAGACTCAGGTCTACTCTTCTTCCGCCTTGGGCTTGTATTGACCCGCGATCTGCTGCTGGACCTGAGGGGGGACCGGCTCGTAGTGGCTGAACTCCATGACGAAGCTGCCCTGCCCACCGGTAACGCTCTTGAGCTGCGACTGGTACTGCATCACCTCCGCGAGCGGCGCCTGCGCTTTGACCTGCGCGATTCCGGCGCCGAGGAAGTCCTGGCCCTGGATGCGCCCGCGCTTGCCGCTTAAATCGCCCGTGATCGTGCCCATTTTCTCTTCAGGCACGGTCACTTCCATGTGCACGATCGGCTCGAGCAGGACGGGCTTGGCCTTCATCACCGCATCCTTGAACGCATATTTGCCCGCCGTGCGGAAAGCCACTTCCTTGCTGTCAACCGGATGGTGCTTTCCATCGGTGATGGCGACGCGGATGTCCTGCAGCGGGTAACCGGCGATCACACCCTGTTCCATCAGGTCGTGGATGCCCTTTTCCACCGCGGGGATGAACTGGCCCGGAATCGTGCCGCCGAACACTTCGTTGACGATCTCCAGACCGCTGCCGCCATTGGCCTTGCGGTGGGGGGAGTCCTCCTCGAGCGGCTCGGCGCGGAGGAACACCTCGCCGAACTGCCCGGCCCCGCCCGTTTGCTTCTTGTGGCGGTGATGGCCCTCGCTGGTGAGCTGGATCGTCTCGCGGTAGGCGATCTTGGGGGGCTTGGTGTCGACGTGCAGCCCTCGGTTGCTCAGCTTCTCCAGCACCAGCCGCAGGTGCAGCTCGCCCAAGCCGTTGATCACCACCTCGTGCGTCTGGCGGTCTGTGTGCCACTTAAAGGTCGGGTCCTCCTCGGCGATTTTGCCGAGCATCGCGCTGAGCTTCTGCTCGTCCCCGCGCGCCTTGGGGGTGATGGCCAGGCCATACATCGGCGTGGGGAACGTGAGCGGGCGCAGATGCACGCTGTCCAGCGCGTGGTCATCGTGCAGCACGTCGTTCGTGTGGATCTCATCGATCTTCGCCACCGCGCCGATGTCGCCGGCGATGATCTCGTGGACCTCCTTGTGCTCCTTGCCCTGCAATTGAAACACGTGCCCAAGCTTCACCGGCTTTTTGTTGTAGCCGATGTAGACCTGCGTCTGGCCCGAGCACTTGCCCTGGTGCACGCGGAAGATGGCCAGCTTCCCGACGAACGGGTCGGTCGTGACCTTGAACACGTGCGCCAGCAGCGGCTTGTTCGGATCGTTCCAGTACTGGAAGGGCACCTCCTCCTGCGGGCTCCCGGACTGCGTTGCGCCGCGGTAGCTGAGGAACGGGCGCAGATTCCCTTCTTCCGGTGAGGGAAAGTGCTTGGCGATCGCGTCGAGCAGTTCCGGGATGCCCATGCCTGTCTTGGCGTCGCTGAAGAGGATGGGGATCAGGTGGCTTTCGTCCATGGCGCGCTCGAACGGCGCGTGCAGCGCATCGTAATCCGGCTCCTCGCCGCCCAGGTACTTCTCCATCAGGTTCTCGTCCATCTCGACGATCTGATCGAGGATAGCGGCGTGGCAACGCTTCACCGTGTCGAAGTCGGCTTCGCCTGAGCTGTTCAGCAGGGTTTCAACGACAGCCTTGCCGCCGCCCGTCGGCAGGTTGATCGGCAGACATTCCGGGCCGAACGTTTCCTGGAGCTTGGTCACCAGCGAGGAAAGATCCAGGTCAGGGCTGTCGCACTTGTTGATGATGATCGCGCGCGGGAGGTTGCGGTCCCTGGCGGCTTCCATCATGCGCCGGGTGACCACCTCGATCCCGCTCTGCGCGTTGACGACGACAGCGACCGTCTCGACCGCGGGCAAACACGCGATGCCCGCCCCGATGAGGTCCGGCGAGCCGGGGGCGTCGATCAGGTTGATGCGCTTGCCGAGGTGATCGACGTGCAGGATCGAGGAGTAAATCGAGTGCTTATGCTCCTTCTCCTCCTTCTCGAAGTCGCTGAAGCTCGAGCCATCGAGCACCGATCCCTTGCGGGTCGTCGTGCCACTGGCATGCAGCATTGCGTCGGCCAACGACGTCTTCCCGCACCCGCCGTGGCCGACGAGCAGAACGTTCCTGATGTCACCTGTGGTGTAATTGGGCATGACGGGGTACTCCTCTCGCTCGCGCACCGAAAGAAGAAGGGGCGGCTGATCGCGGATCGGTGAGCGGCAGTATAGAACACGGGGGTAGCTGGGCAAGCACCTTTTGCACCTGGCGATGCCAGGCGAAAGATGGATTCTGACACTACGGTCGTGACTGATCCGCCCCCCGCGCGATGGCCGCCAGCGCATTCGCGCGCCGCAGCGGTGGCGTGTGCGGCGCTGCTTGTGCTGTTCGCGGCGCTGTCGTGGCTGGGCGTGCGCGGCAAGAGCGCAACGTTCGACGAGCCGGTCGGCGCCGTTGGCGCCTGGACGAACCTGCGGCTGCGCGACTATCGCCTCGACTACGAACACCCGCCGCTGTGGAAATATTGGGCGGCGTTGCCGAATGCAGGGCGTGCGCCCGGCGCTGATTTGGCATCGGAATCGTGGGAGGCGATGACGCGGGACCCGCACGCGAAGTGGGCGTGGTCGATCGCGGCGCTGTACCGCACGGACGGTGTCAACGGCCACGCCTTCGTCAACCGGTCGCGCGCGATGATGCTGGCGTTGGGCGTGGCGCTGGGCGGGCTCATTGCGTGGTGGGCGCACGCGGCGTGGGGGCCTGTCGCGGCCGCAGCGGCGACGGCGGCGTTCGCGCTGGATCCCACCTTCCTCGCCCACGCGCCGCTGGTGAAAAATGACGTCGCCGTCGCACTGCTCGCGACGGCGGCGGGAATGGTTGTGTGGCGCCTGGGGCAGGCGGTGACGATCGGACGCGCCGGTGCGCTGTGGCTGCTGGGGGCGGCGGCGGTGACGACGAAGTTCTCGGCGCTGCTGATCGGCCCGATCGTGGTGGCGCTGCTGCTGTGCCGCGCGGCCATGCCGCAGCCGTGGCCGGTTGGGGGATGGCTGGCGAAAGGGCGCGGCACGCGCATCCTCGCGGTTGCGGTGCTGTGCGCCGGCGCGGGCGCGAGTTCGTACCTGGCGCTGTGGGCGGTGTACGGGTTCCGCTTCGGCCCCTCACAGGATCCGGCGGTCGCGATCGACTTCAAGCCGATTTACGAATTCATCGCGTACAAGGACCACCGCGCCGCCAACGACGGCGCCGTGCCGACGGCCGAGCAGCTCGCCGATCGCGTCGCCGCCGGGGAGCACGGCGCGATCGCCGAATTTGTGCGCTTCGCCGAGTCGCGCCGGCTGCTGCCGCAGGCGTGGCTGGCGGGGCTGCTCTACACCCGCGCGACGTCGTCCGGCGATGACGCCTTCCTCCTGGGGCAGTACCGATTCACCGGCTGGTGGTACTACCTCTTCGTCGCCATGGCCGTGAAGACGCCGCTGGCGATCCTGGCGGCACTGTTTGGCGCGGTCGCGGTTGTCGTGGTGGTCGTCGCGAAGGCGCGGCCGATGCTACGCACGCACGCGCCGTTCGATGCGCGCTGGCTCGCGCTGTGCCTCACGGTGCCGCCGCTGGTCTTCGCGCTGTCGATCGTCAAGTCGAACCTCAACCTCGGCGTCCGCTACGCCCTGCCGATCTATCCGTTCCTCTACATCGCCCTCGGCGGCGCGGCATCGTGGATCTGGGCGCGCTGGCGAGCCGGCCGCGCGATCGTCATCGTGCTCGCGGTTGCGCTCGC
This sequence comes from Tepidisphaeraceae bacterium, assembly GCA_035936155.1. Taxonomy (GTDB): domain Bacteria; phylum Planctomycetota; class Phycisphaerae; order Tepidisphaerales; family Tepidisphaeraceae; genus DASYWJ01. The sequence continues at coordinate 41,631 of DASYWJ010000082.1, forward strand.
GGTGGAGAGTTTGGCCGCCTTTCCGAACTACATTCCGTTCTTCAACCGCGCCGCCGGCGGATCGCGCGGCGGGCTGCGGCTGCTCGGCGATTCCAACCTCGACTGGGGCCAGGACCTCCCCGCCCTCGCCCGGTGGCAGCGCGCCCACGCCCCCGACCGCCCGCTGTACCTGGCCTACTTCGGCACCGCCGATCCCGCCTTCTATGGCATCCGCTACGTCAATCTCCCCGCCGGCTACCGCTTCGGCCCGCCCCCGCGCTGGCCCGATGCGCGCGGCGTCGTCGCCGTCAGCGCCAGCGTCCTCCAGGGCACGCGCACCGCGGCGCCCCTGCGAAACGTCTATTCCCGCATCGGTCGACACGAGCCGCTCGCCGTCCTCGGCGGCGGGTCGATCTACCTTTACCCATTCGAGGGGCTCGCCCCGCCCGAAGCGAAGCCGTAGAGCGACTGCGCCACACCCGCACGCATGATAAAGGCAACCGCGAAGGTCGCGAAGACGCGAAGAACGGCGCGAAGATCGTGAGAAGATCGCTCCGCGAGGGCTGGTTGCGGCAGCGCCGCGAGCGTGCGGATACGCACGTCCATGGGTGAGGACGCCCATGCCACGGGGCAGGATCAGTTCGCCGGCTTTGGTGCCGGGATCTTCATCGCTTGTCCGATGCGCTCACTCTGGTCATGTTGACGAAACGGCCCCCAGAAACATCTGGAGGCCGTTCCACCCGTTCACCTTAGTTAGGCGACGTCTGTTCATTTCAGCAGATCATCGTCGTCATCGTCGTCATCGTCCGCATCGAGGGCAGTTGTGCTGCCGATGCGGTCCTGGCTGAAGGCGCTCCTGGCCGGCATGACGAACCGGTTCACTGCCGGTTGATTGGTCACGTCCGGCTTGTCGGCGATGGGTTCCTCCGTTTTCGCTTCTTCGGGCGGAACGTCGGGAAGGAAGGGCAATGCAGCGCCGCGCATGATGCCGTTTGGCTCGACGTACTGAAACTCCGGCAGGTCATCCATCACATCGAGCAACTGCTGGTAGCTCATCCCGTCCGGCACTTTCACGACGAACGCGTCTTCGGAGCCTATGTACCCCTTGAACTTGATGCCCATCTCCAAGGCCGCTTCCAGTGCCGGCGCTAACGATTCGGATGGCGTTGTGCCCCGGTTGTGAATGACATTGAACTCCCACCTCCCGGTTTCCTCGTTGAAAGTGTCGTCCGGACGTGTGAGAGCGACGATCCACTCGCCCTGCACCATCTCGATATCTTGCCCGCCTCATTCGATCACGGCGATGGCGAACATATCCGCCAGTAACCTGCGGGATTCCAGCGGGTCGAGGACGAACGGCGAACCGCCCGCTGATTGAAATGTGTTTTGTCCCGTATGCCGCATTCAGGATCCTCCCAAAAACAGCAGAGCCGTTCGCCCCCTGGCGGGCGTCGCTTCTGCAACTGAGATGTTGGACTATGTCGTATAGAAACGCCGCGGGCGCTTCCGCGTTTCAGCCATACGGCGATTGGTGCGTTGACTGGACGTGGTGATGGTCAGTCTGGGCAGAATTTACCTACGGCGCGGGCTTCGATGCCGGGATCCTCAGCGCCTGTTCGATTCGTCTTTCCAGTCCATGCGGGTCGACCCACTGCTGGCGGGCGAAGATGACGCCGTCGCGGGAGAGGACGACGGCGCCGTTGGGGAATCCGCCGAAGGCGGCGCTGACGGAGTCGTCCATGGTGTCGGGGGCCATCGGGATCGAGAGCTTCAGCGCCTCGGGGGTCTTCTCCGCCTGGGCGGCGCGGGCGGCGGCGTCTTGGTGGGCTTCGACGGCGATGCCTGCGTCGGTATTACGGTCGACGTCCCAGTCGCCGGCCGGGTGGGCTTCCTTCGTGTAGACGATCAGAAATGACGCTCGGGAGCCGAAGCGCTTGGCGAGGGCTTCGAGTTCCGTCGCGCGCTGGCGGAACGAGGGGCAGGAGTACGAGCCGAAGATGATGACGCCGACGCGGCCTTGGAAGCTCGAAAGGCGGACGGGCTTGCCGTCCAGTCGCACGAGCTCGAAATCGGGCGCGGGCGCGCCCACCTTCGCGCCCGATCCCGGTGCCGGGGCCGTTGCCGGGCTACGCCGGCGTCGTTCGTCGCGCGACGGGCGCTGGCCCTGGCGCGGGCGCATTTGCTGGCGCGGTTGCATGCTCTCGTCGCGCCTCTCGCCGTCCATCCTGGCGTCATCCATCATCTCGCCGCTGCTCGCACCGCCTGGCCCGGCGGGGCGACGCCCGCGCTGGCCTGGCGGGGGCGCCGCACTGGGCGGCGGCGCCATCATGTCCCGGAACCGCTCGCGCTGATCCTCGGTGAGGATTTCGCCGATCTGCCGGCGCACGTCCATCATCAGTTCCCCGACCTTCTCGCGCGCCGCCTCGTCGCCGCTCAGCAGCCCCTCGCGAACCTCCTCCATCTGCCCCTTTGCGTCGGAGATGATCGCCTCGATCCGCTTCTTCTGATCGTCCGACAACCCGAGTCTCGCAAGCGTCTGCTGGAGCCGCTCAATGAATGGCCCCGGGCGCGTCGTCGGGACTCGACCCTCCACGCCCGGACGTCGCGCGGCAGCGGGCCGAAGCTCCTTCATTTTTTTTCGGAGCGTCTGCCGCTGCTCCTCGCTGAGGGTATCGTTCACGGCCTTGCGCATCGTGCCAAGGATTTCCTCGACGCGCTGGCGGCGCTCGCGCCCCTCCATCGACTCCAGTTCGTCGCGGACCTGCTTGAATTCGTCAGCCGCGGCGGTGAGTGCCGCCTGGATCTTCGTCTTCTGCTCGTCTGTGAGGTCCAGGTCCTTCGCGACCCTGCGCAGCTGCTCGATGAACTGCCCCGGCGGAGGCGCCATGCGCCGGCCGGCGGGAGCGTCCGGGTTGCCGCGCCGTTCGGCCGGCGCCGGGCGCGTCGCCGGCTCCTGGGCCCGGAGAAAAAGTGGCATACACATCGCGGCGAGAACGGCCCCGGTCATTGCCCACGGTGTGATTCGCATGATCTCGACTCCTTCGCTCGTTCCCGAGCCTACAACGATCGGGGTGGTGCTTTATTGTCGGTTTGCGCCATCGCGCGGGCGCGAGGATCGGTCGCGTGTGGGTTATCGACACTGTTTCGATGCGATCGCAGGTTTGACGCTAAATGTATTCCCTTGCTATCCTTCCGCCCACCCGCGCGGAAGATGCAACTTTTCGGCGCGGCCCGGTTGTCGTGTAGCGCCCCACCAAGGCAGGAGCATCCCCCGTGACAAAGCAACTCATGATGATGTTGGTCGGCGCGGCAGTGATTTCCCTGGCGCTGAGCGGCGGCGGGTGTGCGGACAATCCCACGCCCCAGGAGCAATCGACGATCGGCGCCATTCCGCCCAACAGCTTCGTGCAGCAGTGGCGCGCTCCGCTGAAGCTCAATAACGACACGCTTTCCGAATTGCACCTGCGCGACGACAACCTCTACGCTTATACGCGTAAAAACGCCGTCTACTCACTCTCGCGCGGCGGCGGCGATACGCAGTTCCTCGCGCCGGTGAAGGCCAGCGGCGGGGTGCTGCGCCCGCCTGTGGAGATCAAGGATCGTATTGTCTTTCCGACCGCGACGACCATGGAGATCTACCGCGCCAATGGGCGCTTCGAGCGCCGCTTCGACCTCGATTACTCGACCCGCAGCCCCGCCGCCGGGCTGGAGAACATGGTGTTCATCGGTTTGGACTACCCGCGCGGCGGGCGGCTGGCGGCGATCGACGTCGATCGCCCCTACGCCAACATCCGTTGGGAGCTGCTGACGCGCGGGGGGGTGTCGGCCAAGCCAGGCATCTTCGAGAAAACGGTTTACATCGGCGGCGAAGACGGCCGCGTCTACGCCGTCACCCCCGATCGTCGCCCGGTCTGGCCGCTGGAGGGCGGTGTGTTCGTGACGCACGGCCGCATCGTCGGCGACGTGAAGGTTGACGAAAGCGGCGTCTACGTCGCCTCGACCGACTCCAAGCTCTACGCCCTTGATCGCCAGACGGGGAAGGTTTTGTGGCAATACTTCGGTGGCAAGCCCATTACGAGCGATCCCCACGTCACAGCCAGCACGGTCTACATCAACGTCCCCGACAAAGGCATCGTCGCGCTGGACAAGAACAAGGGCGGATTCAACCGCAAGCCCCGGTGGGTCTCCAAGGACGCTCGCATGTTCCTCTCCGAGGATGCGCGGCACACATACCTGGCGACGCGCGACGGGAAGATTCAGGCCGTCGACCGCGCGTCAGGCAAAATCCTGTTCCACAGCCAGGGGCCGGGCTTTGACCTGTTCGTCAGCAACCCCAACAACGACACGATCTTCGCCGCCCGCAAGGACGGGAACGTCTACGCGATCAAGCCCGTCCTCGGCCCCGGCGTCGTCGGAGAACTCGTCACGAACGACGGCAGGGGGATTGTCGAGTTCCAGCCCGTGGCCGCGGCTCGATAGAGCGCATTGCCACCGATGGCGCACCCGTCACAACCGCCATGGCAGATCTCATTCCGATCAAGCGCGCGCTGCTCTCGGTTTCCGACAAAACGGGACTGCTCGACTTTGCCACGGCTCTGCATAAAGAGTTCGGCATCGAGCTGATCAGCACCGGCGGGACGGCTCGTTTCCTGCGCGAATCGGCCAAGCTCCCCGTAACCGACGTCTCCGAGCTCACCGGCTTTCCCGAAATGATGGACGGGCGGGTTAAGACGCTGCACCCCAAGATCCACGGCGGCCTGCTCGCCCTGCGTGACCACCCTGAACACGTTGCGGCGATGCAACAGCATGACATCCGCCCGATCGACCTCGTCTGCATCAACCTCTACCCCTTCCAGCAGACAATCGAACAGTCGGGTGTGACGTTCGACGAGGCAATCGAGAACATTGACATCGGCGGCCCGAGCATGGTCCGCTCGGCGGCGAAAAACCATCGGTTCGTGCTCGTGGTGACGTCGCCGGACCGGTACGAGAAGGTGCTGGGGGATCTGCGCGAACACCACGGATCCTCCTGCGGAAAGCATCGGCTGAAGCAGGCCCAGCGGGCCTTTCAGCACACGGCGGAGTACGACGCGCTGATCGCCAAGTACCTTGCAGAGCAGGTGGGGGAGAGGGCGACACAAGTGTCATCCCTACAAGAAAAGATCACGCTTCAACTCCTGAAGAAGCAGGACCTGCGCTACGGCGAGAACCCGCACCAGAAGGCGGCCCTGTACGTGGATCGCAAGCCGGACGAAGCGTCAGTCGCGTATGCGAATCAACTTCACGGCAAGGAACTGTCCTACATCAACCTGCTCGACGCCGACGGCGCGCTCGCGGCGGTCAAGGAATTCGCGACCCCCGCCGCCTGCATCGTAAAGCACACCACTCCCTGCGGTTGCGCCACTGCCGACGACCTGCCAACCGCCTTCCGCCGAGCCTACCAGGGCGATCCGCTGGCTGCGTTTGGGGGGATCGTGGCGCTGAACAAAACCGTCGACCTCGCCACCGCCCACGCCATCACATCCATCGATAAGCTGCTCGAGGTCATCGTCGCCCCCGAGTATGCGGGCGATGCGTTGCAACTCCTCCGCGAACGGTGGAAGAACGTTCGGCTGCTGGCAGTGGGGTCCATCCATCGATTTGACGAACAGGAACTGCATCTGCACAAGATCGTCGGCGGCTGGCTTGTGCAGGAGCGCGACCTGCTCGGCCTGAACGAAGGTAGTTGGAAGGTCGTGTCCGAGCGTAAGCCGACTGACGCGGAGTGGCAGGATCTGCGCTTCGCGTGGCTCGTGTGCAAGCACGTGAAAAGCAATGCCATCACGGTGGCGAAGGATCGGATGCTGATGGGCGCGGGTGCGGGCCAGATGGACCGCGTGGCCGCAGCGCGGATCGCGATTGGAAAGGCGGGGGAGAGAGCCAAGCGCTGCGTCGCCGCCAGCGATGCTTTTTTTCCTTTCCCCGATGGTCCGCAACTGCTGCTCGATGCAGGAGTAACGGCCATCATCCAGCCCGGCGGCGCTCAGCGTGACCAGGAGACCATCGACGCCGTCAACCGCGCCGGCGCCGCGATGGTGCTGACCAGTCAGCGGCATTTCAAGCACTGAGGGAGAGGCAGAGGGCGGAGCTTCGGGATTGATGACAGCCGATAACTGTCTGTTCCTGTCGGATTCTGAGCTGCTGCCGCCAGCCTTCTGCCCTGTCAGACAATTCAGCGCATTTTGCTGTTTAGCGGTTGGATTCGTTTGTTAGAATGCCCCGCTGCGCCGTTTGGCAGGTTGCACACGTCAGGGGTCCGGGATGGAGCGTGTCGTGTGGTGTCGCCGCGGCGGTCCGAACTTGTGCGGCTACAACACGTTCTATATCACAAGGGCCGGTGGAGCCGACGCGCGAGGGAACGGGCGCCGCGCCGACCGATCGGGCATCGGATTTATGATCGTGCGAGAATCCCCGAAGGGTGCAGCTGACTATCCGTCGCTTGCGCCCGCCGCGCCGGGGGAATGACGCAGACTCATCTGGACGTTCGCGATGGCTGGACAATCGACCCCCCGGAAACACCCGCCGAGCCCCAACGGCGCACCGACCCTTACGCCCCTCGGACACTACGCCGGCCGGCCTGATATCGCGATCTCGCGACAGGTCACGGTCGTCGGCTCCAAGAGCGGCTCGCGCCTTCACCTTGCGTCCAGCACCGTCAGCCAGTCACACGCCCTGATCGTCAACTCCACGGCCGGCCCCTACGTCCGCGACCTGGCCAGCCGCACGCACGTTCACATCAACGGCAAGGATCGCCGCGAAGCCGATTTGAAGGACGGAGACCTGCTGCAGATCGGCAAGTTCAAGTTTCAGTTCAATGCTGGCGTGCCTGGCGCTGGGCTCGAACTGGGACGCGACATGCGCGAGCCCGCGCCCGATGCGCTGTTGAATGTCGAGGGCGGGGAGATGCCCATCCCGATCGAGGCGCGCTCGGTCCTCATCGGTCGTCGTCCCACGTGCGACATCCCGCTCATCGAGGACTCGGTGTCGACGGCCCATGCGGTGATCTTCGAAATGAACGGCAAGCGGTTCATTCGCGACCTTGGCTCGCGCACCGGCACGTTCGTGAACGGCCAGAGAATCAATCAGCAGGCCGAGCTGAAGTTCGGCGACCAGATCCGCATTGGCGACACAACGATCGGCTACGCCAGCGCAACCGGCGAAAGCGCGTACCGCGGTGACGACGACATGGACCACCTCGTCAGCACCGCCCCGCTCGGCACCGACGCGCTGGAAACGCCGCGCCTGGACGGTGAACAGAAGGAGCAGGCCGGCGACGAGGATGACGCGATCCCGATGGGCGAGGAGTCGAAGCAGGCCGAGGGCGCGGTAACTGCCAGCGCGGGCGTGTCCGCGGCAGAGGCCGAGGCCCCCGCGGCCGACCAGGTGCGGCTGGAGAACGACTTGGACCACGCCGGCCCCGGTGATACCGCGGTGCTGCCTGCGCAGGCGGAAAAGCCTCGCAAGACGCCGACGCTGAAAGCGCCGGTCGAGGCGGCCGAGCCCGAACCCCAGCCTGTTGACCAGCCCGCGGCGTCCGCATCCGCGGCAGCGGAAAGCACTGGCGTTGTCGATGACGTGCTAGGCCTTACGCCCGAAGCACGGGAGCGCGAGGCGGCGACAATCGACGAGCTCAGCGCCTCCCGCCGTGGCTGGCGCGGAATGCAGGCCGACGAGGCGCGCGTCATCGCCCCCGCCACCGATCGTCCGGCACAGGCGGAAACCTCGCAACCGCAAGCGACCCCCGAAACCCCCGCGCCCCCCGCGGCTGCGCCAGCGGAGGAAGAAGAACCGGCGCCCGCCGAGCCCGTCGCCGAAGTTCCCGCCCGCCTCGAACGCGACGAGCCTGCCGTCGACACGCTTTCCGCCGAGGGATACGACATCTCCGTGGACGAACCCGCCCCTCTGGCCGCCGCCGAGCCGGAACCTTCTGCACTCGAGGACGAGCTGCACCTGCCTCCGGTGGTGGACGAGGTGGTGGATGAGATGGAGGTCGAGCCGCTACCGCTTACGCCAGAAGAGGGCGCGCCGCTAGATCTGTCGGTCGAGGAGGAGCCGGTCGCTGCCGAACAGCCCGCGCCGGCCTTGGAGCTGAAGGAACCGCAGCAGGAAGAAGAAGTCGCTTCTGCGCCGGAACTCGTGGCAGAGCAAACGCCTGCTGCCCAGCCGGCGCCTGAATCCGATTCGCAGACCGGGAAGAAAGGCAAGCGCAAGCGTGCCGCGCGCGAGCCGAAGCCGCGGGCGCAGCGCAAGGCGAAGGGTGCCGAGAAAGCTCTCGCTCAGGAGCAAGCTGTCGCCGAAGCGCCCGCGGAACCGGTTGCGCCCGAGCCACCGCTCGCGCACGAGCCTCTCGCGGAAGTGCGCGCCCCCAAAGCCGAACGTGAACCTCAACCTGCACCGGAACCCAGTGCCGACGCCCCGCCGGTCGAGCCGCTTGCTGAAGAGCAGCGTGATGCGGTTGAAGTTTTCGATCAGACCCAGCCCACCCCGGAGTCGGCGCTGGACGAAAATGCCGTTGCCGACATGCTTTCGGAGCCGCTGGCGGTTGACGAGACCGCTGACGCGCGCCCCGCCGCTGACCTGACCGATACCGGCTTCAGCCGCGACGTCGATTCATTCGTCGGGGAATCAACGGGGCCGCTGGTCGAAGCGCGCGACGAGGAGGTCGCCCCCGAACAGTCGCAAGCCGCGGGGCGCGAAAGCGTCTCCGGCGCTCAGGACGCGCTCGCCAGCGGTCCGCGCGGCGCCGAGGCCGAAGAAATCGATGACCTGCTCGGCGACATGCTCCCCGAGGCGCCGGCGGAGGATCTCGAAGCGGCCGCAATCGATGCCGACATCGAGGAGCTGGATCTGGCGATCGAAGAAGCCGCCGGCGACGCACACGTCGCGGACGACCGGCGGCTCACGGCTTCGCAGACTGATTCGCCCGCGGCCGCCGAGCTCTCGTTCGAGATGCCAACATCGGCGATGCCTCAAGCGGACGAGCGGGATGTTGAAGCGGCGGCGGAGCCCGAACCCGTTGCTGACGCACCCGAGCCCGTTGCTGACGCACCCGAGCCCGTTGCTGACGCCCCCGAACACCTTGCTGACGCGCCGGAGCCGGTTGCTGACGCGCCGGAGCCGCGCGAGGCGCCGCTGAAGTCCGATTCCGCTGCGCGAACGGAGGCGCCGAAGCCGCCGCCCTCGCCCGCCAAGCCGGCGACGCCTGCGCAACCCGCATCCCCGGTCACGTGGGGCCCGAATCAGGAGCACTTCCTGGGGGGAATGCCGCTGAAACTGAACAAGCCGGTGAAGCCGGCGGGCTCGCCAGGCAACGCCGGCGCGGCTGCGGCGCGTCAGGGTTCCATCCCGCAGCCCCCGCCCCGCGCGACGCGCCCGAACGCGCGGACGCGCAGCCCCTGGGACATCGCCGTGCATGACGCGCCCGTCGAAGACTTAGGCACGTCCATTCCGCCCTTCTCCGGAAAGTCGCCGAAGAAGGGCCAGATCACGACGGGGTTCGACGGGCTGGCCATGCCGCCCGTGCGCGAGACGGATGTTTTCTCGCAGATGGCCCCCAGCGTATTTGCCGCGGGGCTGGCGCCCTCGATTGACGAGGACGAGGACATCTTCAGCCGCGGGGCGCGCCTGGCTCGACAGCAGCAGCAACAGCAGCCACAGCAGTCCGCCGGAACACAGGCACAGCAGCCCCCGGCAAAGCAGCCACCGCCGCCGCCGCAGGAGCGGAGTGGTTCAGCGCATGGCGGCACCGGTGACGATGGCTTGAAGGGCGCCGCCGCAGATGAGACGACGTCACCCGCCATGACGTCACCCGCCGACGCGGTCTGGACGGACGGCGCCGCCGCCGCCGAGGAGCAGCCAGCGGGCGCCGGTGCTGCGCCGCGCCGCAACCGGCCCCTCCCGACGCCGCCGGTGTTCGCACCCGCCGACGGCCAGTCCGCGCCCGCCAAGCGCAAACGCCGCTGGTTTGGCTTGCGCTTGCTGCTTATCGCCATGCTCATCCTTGCCGGCGGCGCTGCCGGGGGGATTTACGGCTTCGTCAAGAAGCAAACCACGGTGGTGGGTCATCTGCGGTTCGACAACTTCCCATCCAAGACCATCGAGCGGCAGGCACTGTTGGCCGAGCAAAAGAAGGTCATCGAGAGCCACCAGTTCCGCGAAGCGGCCCGAAAGTTATTGGCGCAGCGCCACCCGGACCTTGGCGCCGGCTTCCTCGCCGATCCGATCGCCTGGGAGGCCGCGACGAAGAACGTCGACTGGGCCGCCGATACGCCCAACCACAGCGCGGCGCTCGCGTTCACCTACAACGGGCGCGATGAGCACGGCGACAAGCACCGCGTCCTGGCGGTGTTGCTCGCGCTGTACGATGCGAACACCAAAAGCATCGGGGGCGCCGGCGATCTGCGCACGACACTCGCCAGCCTCAATGCCGCCCGCGCCAAGTCCGAGCAGCGCGTGGCGGAGCTGAAGGCGAACATCGACCGGCTGGGCGCAACGGCGCTGCAGATGCCCGATCGCAAGCGCATCGAGGAATTGACTGCCGAAGCGAACCGGCTCGAGAAGGAACAAACCGCCGCGGCGCGGCGCGTGCTCGAGATCAAGGCGGACCTGGAGCGCATGCAGGCCGAAATGCCGGCCAACCCGCAGCCCGCGGGCACGGCGCAAGCGCCGGTGGTCGATCCCGAGCTGTCGAAGCTTCAATTGGAGCTGGACGCGGCGAACCAGACGCTCGCGGCCGGCAAGGCGGCGCGTGCCAAAGTCGCTGAGGAGGCGCAGGTCGCACTCGATAGCGCGCTGGAGTCCTTTCAGAAGCAGGTTGCCGAGGCCCAGGCCGTCGCCAAGGACAACCCCGAGCTCTCCGCCTACCTCGTCGCCGCCGAGGAACTGCAGGCCGGGACGCGGGATCTGACGGACAAGCTGATTCGCCGTCAGCAGGAGCAGCAGCGTCGCCTGGCGGAAATGAAGACGCGGCTGGCGGAGAAGTATGAGGCAAAGCGCGCCGATACCTGGAAGCGCGATCCGGAGCTGCAGAAGCTGGGTGACGAGCTGGCCATCGCGCAGCGGCAGCTCAGCGCCGCGGAGAATGGCGGGGCGCCCAAGGCCGAGGTGGCGGAGCTGAAGAGCCACGTCTCGCTGCTGGAAGAGATGATCAAGGCGCGGCAGACGCTCGTCGGCGATGATCAATTCTACGCCGACGCCATCAACCAGCTCCAGAAGTTCATCGACGAGACGCAGCAGGGCATCGACGCCGATCGAAGGCACACCGAGGCGGAGCTGGAGAAGATGCAGGCGGCCTTCGCCAGGAGCCAGCCTGCGGTCGAGAAGATGCCTGCAGCGCAGCGGGAGCTGGCGGCGTCGCTGGGCAAGCAGTTGGAAGAGATCAACGCGGCGCGAAAAGAATACAACCTCGCGGCCGACGCCGTCGCTGGTGGGGGTGAACAGGGCGCCGACGAGGAGATGAAACGGGCCGAAGCCGCCGCGGCCGCGCTGGCCGCTCAGATCGACACGCGCCGCAAGGACATTGCCGCTCAGGCCGAGAAAGCCGCGACGGCCGAGCAGGAGCAAAGCCGGTTAACCGCGTTGAAGAAGCGCGAGGCCGAACTCGCCAGCGCGCAGGAAGCCGCCGCCCAGACGCGGCAGGCGATGGAGGCGGCGCAAAAAGACCTCCGGGCCGCCCAGGCGACCGAAGCCGAAGCCCGCGAAGCCGGGGAGCGCCGCGACGCCTTGGCCAGGGAGCGCGACGTGGCTCAGAAGGAGCTGGAAGCGATCGTGCGTCAACTTGAGCTCAAGCGCAGCCAGGCCTCGAGCAGCCCCGAGCCGCTTGCGCCCACCGAGGCGGACGTCGAGACGACCCTGAGCGATCCGCGTCCGACCTATGCACTGGCGTCTGTGGGCGGGATCGTCGCGCTGTTCGCGATCCTGATGCTTGTGGCCGGGAGCCCCGGCGCACAGCCGGACGAGCCGCAACCGCCCGTGGCCGACCTTGCCCCATTTGAGCCCCGCCCGCTGCCCACGCCCCAGCCCGTCGGCGGCAACGGTGCCGCGACGCAGCCGCAGATGGGTGAAGTCGAGTCGCGGCTCTCGGTTTGAGCGTCCTCGTCCCCACCAAAAGCGCGGATCTAAGCCCGCCCGGGCCCGTCGGCTTTGGCGATTTCCTGGGTGGCCGGGGTGATCAGCACCTGCCCGACGCGCCGGTGCTGGACCGTCACGACGCGGGCCACGTAATTTTCGCCCAGCGGAACCTTGTCACCCGGTCGCGGCCAGCGATTCAGCTCCTGCACGATGTACCCGCCGATCGTGTCGACGTCGCCGGAATCGATGTGCGTCATGTCGAGCGAGAGCTTCTCGCGCAGCTCGTGCAGCGGGAACAAACCGTTGACGCGGAAGCTCTCGCCTTCCATAATGAACCCCTTGCCGGCGGCCGCGTCGAACTCGTCCTCTATCTCGCCCACGATCTCCTCGATGACGTCCTCGAGTGTCACGATTCCCTGCGTCGCGCCATACTCGTCGACGACGATCGCCATGTGGATGTGGCTCATCTGGAACTGGCGGAGAAGCTTAGGGACGGGCAGCAGCTCGGGAACGAACAGGACCTCGCGCTTGATCTTGCGCAGGTCGATGTCGGCCGACCCGATCACATGAACCGCCGAGCCGGGCTTGCCGTCGGCAATGGCGATCAGCTCCCCCGTCGCCGCACGCTCGTCGGTGAAGCGCAACTTGCCGGGGACGAGTTGCAACTGGTTGAACAGGTCCTTGAGGTGAACGAGCCCCACCACGTGATCGACGTCTCTTTCGCACAGCGGATAGCGGGTGAACGCGCTCTTGCGGATCGTGCGGAGCACGTCATTGATCGGCTGGTCGAGCTTCAGGAAATCAACCTGCGTGCGCGGCGTCATGATCTGGCGCACCTTTAAGCCCCCGAACTCGAACGCGCTCGTGAGAATGCGCTCATTGCCCTTGGCGATCGTGCCCTGCGCGACGGCCTGCGCGAGCAACCCCCGCAGCTCCTCTTCGGTGTGCGGCATGCCGCCGTGCGCGTCGTGGGTGATCTTCACGCCGCTGAGCCGGAGCAGCACGTTGCTGGCCGAGTTGAGCATCCAGATGACGGGGTACAGCACGTACGTGAAGAGCACGAGCGGGACAGCGAGGATTGGAAGGATGCGATCCGGGTAGAGGATGGCCCAGTTCTTCGGCGCGACCTCGCCGACAACCACGTGCAAAGCGGTGCTGATCGCCAGGGCGATGACGATGGCGATCGGGTGATGCGTGCTGCCCGGCGGGGGGTGGATGCCGAAGAACCCGAGCATGGGCTCGAGCAGCGCCGCGACGGCCGGCTCGGTGACATATCCCAACCCAAGGCTGGCAATGGTGATTCCGAGCTGGCAGGTTGAGAGGTATAGATCGAGCTTGCGCTTGATCTCCAGGCTCAGACGCGCAAGCAGCCCGCCCGTCTGCGCTTGTGTTTCCAGCCGGGACTGTCGCGCCCCGACGGCGGCAAATTCTGCCGCGACGAAATATCCGTTGAGGGCCACGAGCCCGAGCGTGGCCAGGATCTTCCAAAAGATGTCCACTCTGCCCGCGGTTGTACATTCACCGGGGCGGGCGGGGAAGTGGCGGAGTGGCGGTGTTGTCAGTATGGAGCAGGGACTGAGCTCTTGCTCCACCACGCCGCACGCCACCACGCCCGTAACGGCTTATCGACCGCGGCGCGCGGGAAAAACCTTTGTCATTTACGTCGCTTTCGGGGAGAATGGAACTCGGCGTTGGTGTCAGCCAGAGATTCCTCAGCCAGATTGGACAGCACCGTGGATCAACTCAGAAGTAAGCGCGCATCTGCCGCGTCCGAGGTTCGTCGTCGCCGTTCCCCATCCGAGGCGCTCGCTCGCGCGGCTCATTCGGCCATGCCGAACCGTCCGCTGCTGGTCGAGGCGCTGGAGCCGCGGCGCCTGCTGGCGATCAGCTTCGATTTCAACATCATCGACCCCGGCGGCGGGAATTCCGAGTATTACGACGACATCAATCGCGTGCTCGGCGCCGCCGGCAGAGATTGGGGCTCGCGGTTCACCACCTCGGCGACTCTTCAGGTGAATGTCGAGTTCGAGTTCAACTCCGCCGCGAGCTACCTCGTGCGCTCGGGCACCACCTGGGCCGAGCCGATTCGCACGGTGGGCGGCGTTCAGATCGTCGAGCTTGGCGGACCGCACGAGATTCGCACGGAGGATGACCCCAACGGGGGAACGCACGACGCAACCATCACCTTCAACACCTTCCGGATCGAGACCTTATTCTGGGATCCGGCGCCGCTTGCCCGCATTGCGCCGATCCCGCCCGCCGAATTCGACGCCTACACCTATGTGCTCCGCGAGCTCGGACATATCGTTGGCTTCCAGGGCATCAAGAATCCCTTCACCGGCGAGGTGGTCGACGACCGGATGACGACCTACGACCAGTTCGTCGCCTTCACCGGCCCCGATACCGTCATTTGGACCGGCCCTGCCGCGCGGGACGTCTACGGTGCGGCGCCGCCCCTTAACCTCGGCGACATCTCCCACTACGGCAATCCGGGCGGCCCGGGCTCAGACCTCAATGACCTGCTGATGTCCGAGTCGATCCCGGCGGGGGAGCGGGAATTCATTCAGGAGATCGACCTGGCGTTTCTGTTCGACATGGGGCTGCCGGTGGACTTCACGGGCACCACGCCGCCGCCCCCGCCCGTCCCGCCGGTGCTCGATCTGGCCGGCACGAACGGCCACGACATCATCGAGGTGATCCACACCAGGGCCGAGGTTCTCTTCAACCTCACCCGCATCGTGGAGACCACCGAGTTCAACCCCTTCACCGGGAGGGAGGAAACGGTTTTTGAACGCCAGACCACGCGTGAGAGGTTTCCTGCCGAGGGCTTCACCGATTTCGTCATCCGCGGGCTGCGCGGCAATGACCGGATCGTCCTCAGTGGCTTCATGCCCGGCAGTACAGTGTTCGGCAACGAGGGCCACGACACCATCATCGGCGGAAACCGCAACGACACGCTGTTCGGCAACGAAGGCAACGATCAGCTGTACGGGGGATACGGTGAAGACCGCCTCGACGGCGGCGGCGGACGGGACTATCTCGTCGGCGGCTTCGACAATGACCGCATGTTCGGCAACACCGGCCACGACACGATGGACGGATCGGCCGGCGACGACCGCATGCACGGCGGCGAGGGCAACGATTCGATCATCGGCGGCGACGGAAATGACCACCTGCTGGGCGAGGAGGGCAACGATGAGTTGTTCGGCGCCAACGGACGCGACCGCCTCGACGGCGGCGCAGGCGCCGACCTCCTGGGCGGCGGCAATGGCGTGGACACCGCCGACTACATCGAGCGCACCAGCGCGATCATCGTCACCCTCGACGAACATCCCGGCGATGGGGTGGTCGGCGAAGGGGACAACGTCCTCTACAACGTGGAAGCCGTCTGGGGCGGCTTGGGTCACGACCGCATCGTCGGCACCGGCGCCAACAACATCCTCTACGGGGGTCCCGGCAACGACTCGCTCGACGGCGGCACCGGCAACGATTTCCTCGAGGGCAGCGACGGCGACGACGTGATCGACGGCATGATCGGCCGGGACACCATCTTCGCCGGCGCGGGCAACGACCGCATTCAGGCCGGGCCCGACCGCGACCTGGTCCTCGGCGGACCGGGGAACGACCGCATCCACACCATCGACCGCAGCGCCGACACCATCAACGGCGGCCCAGGCCTGGACCTGATTTTCAACGACGATCTCGATGTCCTGGAGGACGAGGGACTGTAGTTTTACCGCGGGCGGATCCCTTCGCGACCTTCGCGGTCGCCTTGGTCTTTTTTTAAGGCGAGCGTCGCCGACACCATTTTCAGAGCAGGTACTCTGAGGACGCCACCGCCCGACCGCGGGAGACCCTCTGGAGTACCTCATGGTGTCAATGGGACAGTTCCATACGAATCCTTCAAAGGATTCGCAACGCCGAGATATCGCCGTCGGGCTCAAGCCAGCTGTAGAACACGCTGTGTGTGCGCTCGTTGAAGGCGATGCTCTGCGGGCCTGAGCTCAGCACCGAGCGGCGCGATCTCCACTCGTTGGCGCCGGTGCGCGCCGCGATAAACAGCCCGTTCTGATTGTGGTTGTAATACGTGACCAGCGGGGTGTTCTTCTCGAAATACATCTGCACCGAATCACCGAGACGGCCATTGCTGGCAATCGTCTCGACGAACCAGTCCACGTTCCGGTAGGCGAAGCGGACATCGGCGGTGATCCGGTCCTGATACGCGATCTGTGCCTGCAACCCGGTGAAAGGTGAGCCGAAGTGCAGGCTGAGGTTGATGTTCGCGACGCCCTGGGTGTCATCGACGGTGGAGACGAACCAGGTTTCGTCCGCGTCGTCGAGGTTGAGCCGCGCGTACTTCAGGTTGCCATTGGTCGAGTCGGCGTAGGCCATCGCGACGGTGGTGTTGAAGATGGTGAAGCCGTCGGGAACGTGGAATGGCGCTTCTCCGACGTCGAGGCTGATCTCCCGGCCGACATCGGCGCCGTCCAGGCCGTCGATCGTGTCGAGCGTCCAAACCCCAGTGTCGCGGTCGAGGGTGGCGAGGCGCAGATCTCCGCCGCTGCGGCGGTAGTACGCCAGGTACGCATTGCCCTGGATGTCGTAATCCAGCGACGGCGAGAGCCCCACGTGCTTGTTTGACTCGATTGTCTGGGTCGTCCAGCCGGTCTCGGGGTCTCCCGAGAGCGTCGCGTACTTCAGGGCGGTGTTGGTGGCGTCGAAGTATCCGATACCGATCTGCCCCAGCGCGTCCACCGCGATGGAGAGGTTGAGACCGACGTCGCCGTTCTCGTCCACGATGTAGGCGTTGGACCACAGCCCCGTCGCGTCGCGCGTCGAGTAGAGCAGCCGCCCGTTGGGCGCGTCGTACCACGCGGCGTGGAGGATGTGCTGGGAGTCCAGCGCTGTGTCGAAGCGGGCGCCGGTTTGGATTGTTTCGTACTTGCCGATCCGCTGCTTGGCCAGCTTCAGGGCAGCGTCGATATTGAGGCGGCTGAAGCGCAGGCCGCTGGTTCCGCCGACCTCCTTGTCGCCGTCAAAGTTCGCGATGCCGCTGGTCATGAGGATGGAGCCGATGTCCTCGGGCCGGGCGCTGGGGTCGATCTCTTTGATCAGCGCCGCGACGCCCGCGACCATGGGGGCGGCAAAGCTGGTGCCGTCGATGGGCAAGAGGGTGCCGTTGAGCCCCGGCAAGATGATTCTTACCCCCGGCGCCAGCAGGTCCAGCTCACTGCTGCGCTGGGCGAAGTCGGCAATGACGTCATCGGCGTCAACAGCGCCGACGGCGAAGGTGTACGGGTCGGCGGCGGGGGAGCCGATACCGTCCTCGTGGATGGGCGGCTCCTGCCCGTCGTTCGCATTCCCGCTGGAGACGACTACAAAGATCCCCAGGTCGTGTATCTGCTTGATTTCATCGCTGAGCGCGTCGACCGTGACCTCGTTGTAGTTCCCCTCTCCCAGAGACATGTTGACGACGGTGATGTTATAGGTGCGGTGATTATCGATGATCCATCGCAGCGACCGCTCGAGGTCCTCATCTGTAAAAAACGTACCCCGCGAGGCGCGCAATGCCACGATGTTGGCCTCAGGCGCGATGCCCTGGAACTCGATGGGGTCCAGCGACCCAAGCGTCCAGCGGTTTCCCGCCACGGCCGCCGCGACCGAGGTGCCGTGCCCCGCCGTGTCCAACGGATCGTCGTCATTGTTGACGAAGTCGTAGCCGGCCACCACCTTGAACCCCGTCCCGAACCCGCCACCGAGCTGCGGCAGATTGTAATTGACGCCCGTGTCGATGACGGCCACGGTCTGGCCTTTGCCGGTGATATGCGCATGGTTTTCCAGCGCCAAGTCTTGGTTGATGAGCTGCGCGTATTGGCTGAATGCGAACATCCGACGGGGCTCGAGCGCTTCGACGGGAAAATACTTCGGCAGCGAGTGCGACATGAACGTTTTCCTCCGAACAATCTGGCGCGCGTGTCCCGCGCGCAACGGCGCAGGTTGCAGAGGCGGGAGCGATCCACGGCGCCGCGCGCCGCAGGCGGACGAGTGGAATTCCGCTCACGTAGCCCGTGTGGAATCACCCCGCATTGCGCAGAGAAAAGCTAACCGATTTGCCGGCGTGAAACCATACTGATGCGGGTGCGCATCAGGATGTTGCGGAGGGAAGGACCAGATCGCGGCGAGCGCGTCGTGTGCAAAACGCGCCGCGGACACTGCAAGATCCGAACACGATCGTCGTGGTGCTCGACAACTGTCGGCGCACAAGTCGCCGAAGGTTGACGCGCTGGTGGAGTGGGGCACGCACGGGTGCTGGCCCTGCCGCCGCACTCCCCGGACTTCAACCCACTCTAGATGGAGGCGATCGATCAGGTAATTGCTTCAATGACCTGACCAATCGCCTCTATTCGCCATTGCGGCTATGCCGCTACGGTTCCGATGCGCTGCTGTGAGCTCAAGTGCCGCTCCTCCCGCCGCCGGTCGACGAGCCACCGGATGCGCCAGTACCAGCGCCGCCCGTGCCACCGCCCGTGCCGCCGGTTGTGCCACCTCCCGTGCCGCCAGTCGTTCCACCTCCCGTGCCGCCAGTCGTTCCACCGCCCGTGCCGCCAGTCGTTCCACCGCCCGTGCCACCAGTCGTTCCACCGCCTGTGCCGCCGGTCGTGCCGCCGCCCGTGCCGCCGGTTGTTCCACCGCCCGTGCCGCCGGTGGTGCCGCCACCTTGGCCGCCGGTGCCGGTGTCGCTGGCGCCGCTGGTTCCGCCGCCGCTGGCGCCGGTGTTTCCGGCCGAACCGGGTCGCCCTGAACTGGTGCCGCCGCCGCTCACGCCGGTGTTGCCGCCGGTCCCCTGGTTTTCAGAACTCGTGCCTCCGCCGGAGGCACCGGTGTTTCCGGCTGATCCGGTGTTGTCCGCGCCGGTCCCCCCGCCAGACGCGCCGGTGTTACCCGCGGAGCCCGTGCCTGTACCGCCGTCCGTCCCGCCCGTGCCAGGGCGGTTGACGTTGGACGTGCCTGTGCCGGTGTTGTTGTTGCCGGTGTTGGTTCGGGTCCCCTGATTCCCGGTCGTGTTGCTCGAGCCGGCATTGCCGGTGTTGCCTGCGGCATTATTCGCGGGCTCGGTTCGGCGTTGGCCGCTCCCGGCCTGGCGGGCGTTGTCCTCGTCATCGGCTGTGCCCGTCCGCTGTGAATCGGCATCGTCAACGACGATCGTGTCGGTGGTGTCGGGCCCGCTGACGTTTCGCCCAAGGTCGCCCGTCCCATCGGTTCCGGCGCCCGTGGTTGCGCCACCGGTGGTGCCGCCCGTGGTGCCGCCGGTCGTGCCACCGGTGGTGCCGCCGGTTGTGCCCGTGCCGCCCACACCGCCGGTTTGTCCGGGCGGGGTCGCGGTGGCGCCTGTTCCCGTCGCGGTGCCTGTTCGCGCGCCTGAGTCGGCGGCGCCGCTGGAACTGATTGTCCCGGAGGCGTCGTTGCTCATGCGCAGCGATCCCGGTTGGCCCACGGCCGCGCCGCCTCCGGCGGGCTGCTCCGCGGCCATACGCTGAGCGGCGCTGGGCTGGCCCGTTACCTGGGCGGGTGTGGCATGCGGGCTGGGGGGCCCTTCGCCGTACACATCCGGTTCGGGGATGGACGCATCGTGGCTGCATCCGATGGACATTCCCGCCACCGCCAGGGACGCCGCCGTGAACAGGGGGGCCAAGTGCTTACGCATGTCTCACCTCGGTCGAAAGACAGAAAGGGTATTCGCGGCGAACGGGTCGTCGCAGTTGTGCAGCAGATATGCAAACGCGGTGCCCGCCAAGTCGGGAAGGCTGAGCGCAACGAGCAATCGGCGGCATAGCGATTGCACGACATCCGACACGAAGGAGATCCCATGCCTGCAGCGAACGAGATCTGGCCACTTCTCAAGCAGACGTATGCTGACTGGACGGAAGACAAGGCGTCACGACTTGCGGCGGCGCTGGCGTACTACACTGCCATCTCCTTGGCGCCGCTCCTGGTCCTTTCAGTCATCCTGCTGCGCTTTGTCACGGAGAACGCGCAGGCGGTCATCGAGCGTCAGATGGGGATGCTCATGGGGCCGACCGGCCAATCCATGGCCAGGGAAATGATCGAGCACGCGCAGACCGGGGGTGGCGGGCTGCTGGCTTCCATCATCAGCTTCCTCGTGCTGCTTTGGGGTGCGTCGTACGTGTTCGCCGAGCTGCAAGATTCGATGAACACCATCTGGGAGGTGAAGACCAAGCCGGATGTGGGGTGGGGCGTGGTGATTAAAAAGCGATTCCTGTCGCTGGCAATGGTGTTCGGCGTGGCGTTCCTCCTGCTGGTTTCGCTGGTGGTGAGCACGGTGCTCAGCGCCGTCGTGACGCAGATTGCGGGGGAGGGGCGGGTCGTGGGATTCCTGCTCGACGCGGTACTCACGCTCGGTGTAGCGACGCTCCTTTTTGCCGCCATCTTCCGGTTCCTCCCGGACGCTGTCATCGCATGGAAGGACGTGTGGGTGGGGGCGGGACTGACGGCTCTGCTGTTCACGGTTGGCAAATACCTGCTGACGATCTACCTGACCAAGGGCTCCACCGCATCGGCGTACGGGGCGGCCGGCTCATTGGCGGCGGTGCTCATCTGGGTCTACTACTCCGCTTGGATCATGTTCTTCGGCGCCGAGTTCACACAGGTGTACGCCAACCGGCACGGCTCGAAGGTCCGGCCGGAGGATCACGCCGAGCCGGTGACGCAGGACGCGCGGGCGCAGATGGGGCTGACATCGCAGAAGAAGTCGCGTTCGGACGTTCGCGGCGAAGATCACGGCGGCGCCAAGCCTCCGTACCGCCAGCCCGTCCCCAGCCGCAAGGTCGTCACCATCGAGCAGCCGGCGCAGATGAATCGTCAAGGCTACCTTCTCGCTGCCGGCGGATTGGCGGCGGGCGTCATTGTGGGGGCCGCGGGGGTCATCACCGGCCGCAAGTGGGGGGAGCCGCGGCTTACCGCATTGCAGATCAACGAGCGCCTCGACGCGCTGGAGGGTCGCATCGCGAAGGAGAAGTCGCTCAAGCGTTACGGGAAGGAACTGGCGCTGGTGGAGCGCGTCGCACAAATCGAAGAGCGCGTGACTGACGCGGCGTCGTCGTTGAAACGGAAAGTGGACCCGCCGTGGTACGTGAAGCTCGCCCAGCCGCGAACCAAGAAGACGCCGACGGGATGGTATTCTCGCATCAAGGAATACGTCTCGTAGTCCGTCTGGCCCCTTCTCCCGGAGTACCGGGAGAGGGGGAAGTGCCATGAAGCTCTCGTTCGCAAACGACCGGATTCTCGCCGTGATGGCGCATCCGGATGATGCCGAGCTGCTGTGCGCCGGCACGCTCGCCCGCGCCAGGGACGACGGGGCCGGGATCGGCATGTGCGTGATGTGCCGGGGCGAGAAGGGCGCCGGCTCGGCGACCGGCGCGGTGGACCTCGGCGCGATCCGTCGGGAAGAAGCGGAAGCGGCCGCGCGGATGCTCGGGGCGGAACTGTACTGGCAGGACCATCCGGATGGGGAGCTGTTCGACACCTATCCGGCGCGGCTCAAGCTTGTCGCAACATTGCGCCGGTTCCGCCCGACACTGGTGATTGCGCACGCCGGCGAGGACTATCACCCCGACCACCTTGCAGCGTCCACCCTGGCAGAAGCCGCGACATGGTTCGCGGCCTCGCGCGGGCACGTGACGGCGCAATTCACCCCTCTGGACACGCCCCCATCGCTCTGGTGGGCCGATACGGTTAACATGGCCGGCTTCGAGCCCGGATTTTACCTCGACATCACCGACCACGTCGGGACGAAGAAGCGCATGCTGGACTGTCACCGCAGTCAATCCCAGCGCGGCCGAGATGGGGATTTGGTCCCGCTGGCGGAGCTGATGGCGCGACAGATGGAAGCCCGCGGCGCGCAGGCAGGCGTCGCGGCGGCGGAGTGTTTCCGGGCACTCGCGGCCTTCAAACGCTTGCGAGCGTGGTAAATCGATAATTCGATGTGCGAACCGCCCGCCAGCCGGGTAATCTACCCGCGGAACCTGATCCCAAAGGAGTAGTGAGCGTGATCCAATTCCTCGTCCACGACAAAAAGGACTCCGTCGGTGTCGCCGTCGTCGATGTCACGGCGGGGCAGACGCTGGAGGGGCGGTCCCTGGACACCAACGAGAAGGTGACGGCCAAGGCCAACATGGACATCCCGCTCGGCCACAAGCTCGCCCTGCGCGACTTCAAAGTTGGCGAGACCGTTATTAAGTACGGATGCGACATCGGGCGTGTCGTCGAACCCATTAAGGCAGGGGACCACGTGCACGTGCACAATGTGAAGACCAAGCGGTGGGCGTAGCGGTAGCGGGAAATCTCAGGAAGGCAGTATGGCAAGCGATCGCAAAATCATGGGCTACCGGCGCGAGAACGGGAAGGTGGGCGTGCGGAATCAGGTCATCATCCTGCCCGTCGACGACATTTCCAACGCCTGCGCCGAGGCCGTCGCCAACAACATCAAGGGGACCATGGCCCTCCCGCACGCCTACGGGCGGCTGCAGTTCGGAGAGGACCTGGACCTGTTCTTCCGCACGATGATCGGCACGGGGTCGAACCCCAACGTGGCTGCCGTTGTCGTGATCGGGATCGAGCCGGGCTGGACGCAGCGCATCGTCGACGGCATCAAAAAGACCGGCAAGCCCGTGGCCGGCTTCAGCATCGAGGGCCAGGGCGACATCAAGACCATCGCGCAGGCGTCGTACAAGGCGAAGGAATTCGTCCAGAACGCGTCGGAGATCCAGCGCAGCGAGTGCAAGCTCAGTGAGCTGTATATCTCGGTCAAGTGCGGCGAGAGCGACACCACCACCGGGCTTTCCAGCTGCCCGACGGTCGGCAACGTGCTGGACAAGCACGTCGAGATCGGGGGGACCTGCTCGTTCGGCGAGACATCGGAACTCACCGGGGCCGAGCACATCGTCAAGAGCAAGGCCGCGAACAAGGAGGTCGAAACGAAGTTCACAGCCATGTTCGAGGACTACCAGAAGCTGGTGTTCGATCAAAAGAGCGGCAGCGACCTTTCCGAAAGCCAGCCGACAAAGGGCAACATCGCCGGCGGGCTGACGACGATCGAAGAGAAAGCGCTGGGCAACGTCGAGAAGCTCGGCAAGCGCACGAAGTTCATCGACGCGTTGAAGCCCGCCGAGGAGCCCAGCCGCGGGCCCGGGATGTACTTTATGGACACGAGTTCGGCTGCAGCTGAAGCGGTGACGCTCTGGGCCGCGAGCGGGGCGGTGATCCACCTCTTCCCGACAGGGCAGGGCAACGTGATCGGCAACCCGATCGAACCGGTCATCAAGCTCTCGGGGAACCCCAAGACGGTGGCGACGATGTGCGAGCATATCGACCTGGATGTCAGCGCCATCCTCCGCGGCGAACAAACGCTCGATCAGGCCGGCGATGCGCTGATCGAGGTGATCGTCCGCACCGCCAACGGCCGGCTCACCGCGGCCGAAGCGCTGGGCCACCGCGAGTTCGTCATGACGAAGCTCTATCGCAGCGCGTAAGAATCAGCCACCGATGGGGCACCGATGAACACCCATTAAGGGGCCAATTCTTTCATCGGTGTGCATCGATGCCCCATCGGTGGCAAAACTGTCTTGATGGACCGACACCCTCCTGACGACCTGAAGAAGCTCGCTGCCGACATCGCATCGGCGGCGGGCGTGCTTCGCGCCGACGCGGAGATCCTTGGCGACTCGCTCGTCGCGGCGGACCTGTCGGGCACGAGCACACACGGACTCTCGCGGCTGGGGATTTACATCAAGCGAATCCAGAAGGGGCTGATTGACCCCAAGCCGCCGTTCACTATCGAGCGGCAGCGCAGCGCCACGATCGCCGTCGATGCCGGCAACGGGCTGGGGCAGGTGCAGGCGTTTAAGGCGCTGGAGCACCTGATCCCGATGGCCAGGATGCATGGCGCGGCCGTCGCCACCATCCGCAACAGCCAGCACTTCGGGGCCGTCAGCTACTACTGCAACCTCGCGGCCGATCAGGACATGATCCTGCTGGCAACGACAAGCTGCGAGCCGGCGATGAGCCCAGCCGGTGGGCGGGAGCCATACTTCGGCACGAACCCCATCGCCGCGTCGTTCCCGACGGGCAAGGGGTTTCATGTGAAGGTGGATCTGGCAACGTCGCTGGTGGCTCGCGGCAACATCATCGCAGCGCAAAAGCGCGGGGAATCGATCCCCGAGGGATGGGCGTTGGATCCCGACGGCAAGCCCACCACGGATGCAGGCGCCGCGTTACTCGGCACCGTCCTCACGATGGGCGGGCACAAGGGCTATGCGCTGGCGGTAATGGTCGAGGCGCTGTCGAGCGTGTTGTCCGGCGCCGCCATCGGCTCTGCCATCGGCTCGATGTATAAAAATATGGACCGCAAGCAGGACGTCGGTCATTTCTTCTGTCTGCTCGACATCGACGCTTTTATCGACGTGGCGGAATTCAAGCACCGGATGGACGTCATGATCGACGGCATCAAGGGTTGCCGAAAGCGCCCGGGCGTCGAGGAAATCCTCGTGCCGGGGGAACGGTCATCGCGAACGATTGCGGAAAATAAAAAGAACGGCATCAATCTCGACGCCGCGACTCTGAAGGAGTTGCGCAGTCTGGCGGACGAGATGGACGTGCCGTGGACGCTGGAACATTGAAGTGACACGGGGCATCCTGCCCGTGCGAGCGGTGCAAACGGTAGCAGACGGTGGATTTGAGAAATAGGCGCCGCAGGCATCGGCAGGTGCCCTGTGTCGCGGCTGAGCGTTATCGGAGCACGTGTTGAATGCCTGAGGTACTGGTCAGCGAAGCGGTCGCCGGTCGCGAGATGGACGCGCTGCGGTCCTCATTCGACGTCACCTACGATCCGGAGCTGTTCAAGAACCAGGAGCGGCTGAAGGAAATCCTCCCCAATTACCGCGCACTGATTGTCCGCAACCAGACGCAGGTCAACGCGGAGCTGATCGCGGCTGGGCAGAACCTGCTCGTCGTCGGCCGCGCCGGAGTGGGGCTGGACAACGTCGACCACGAAGCCGCGAGCAAAGCGGGGATCGTCGTCACCTTCGCACCGGAGCAGAACTCGATCTCCGTCGCCGAGCTGGCGCTGGGGCTGATGCTTTCACTGGCCCGACAGATCCCCGCCGCCGACCGCAGCACAAAAGGCGGCGGGTGGGACCGCAAGCGGTTCACCGGCACGGAGCTGTTCGGAAAGACGCTGGGCATCGTCGGCCTCGGCCGCATCGGCTTTCTCACCGCCATGCGCGCCCGCGCGTTCGGCATGGACGTGCTCGTGCACGACACGCAGGTGAACCCCGACGCGTTCACCGTCACCGAAACGCGCGCAACGCTCGTCGACCTGCCCGAACTGCTGGGGCGCTGCGACTTCGTCTCCGTCCACATCCCGGAAACGCCGGCGACGCTGAACCTGTTCAACGACGAACGGTTCGCGCTGATGAAGCCGACGGCGCACTTCATCAACACGTCGCGCGGCAGGGTGGTAGACGAGAGGGCGCTCATCCGCGCTCTTGTCGAGAAGCGCATCGCTGGCGCGGGGCTGGACGTGCGCGTGAAAGAACCGCCGGAACCGGGACCGCTGAGCGACATGGACAACGTGATCCTCACGCCGCACATCGCGGCCTTTACCGAAGAAGGTCAGGATCGCGTGGTGACGTGCGTCTGCCGCGACGTCGCCGCCGTGCTGCGCGGCGGGGCGGCAAAGAACTTCTTCAATTTCGCCACGCCGCGGTGGGTGTAGCGAAGGGGAAGAAGCACCGTTGAGAGCAAACTGATGACCAACACGCTCGCGGAACACGCGCGGCTCTTTTCCTCCCTCGACAGCCTCGAAGGCGTTCCCGACTGGTTCGAGCCGCGCCAGCCTGTAGCCGAGCGCACGGCGTGGCAACGCACCGGGTACAACCTGCTGGCGTGGTTCGGCGAGGTCCTGCCGGGCATCGGGCTGGCGGCGCTGCTTGCTTACGCGGGCAAGCTGCTGGCCGACTGGATCGGCATCGGCGTGCTGCGCTTCGACGCCACCCGCGGCAGCCCGATCAGCCCGATCATGCTCGCGATCGTGCTGGGGTTGGTCATCCGCAACACGATTGGCATCCCTACCAACTACGAGCACGGGCTGCGGCTCAGCATCAAGACGATCCTGCGCGTCGGGATCGTGCTGCTGGGGCTGAAGCTGACGCTGCAGGCGATCGTCGGCATTGGCCTGGTGGCGTTGCCGGTGATCGCGACCTGCATCGGCATCGCGCTGCTGGCGGTGACGTTCATCAACCGCGCACTGGGGCTGCCCAAGCGGCTCGGCACGCTCATTGGCGTGGGCACGAGCATCTGCGGGATCAGCGCCATCGTCGCCACCGCGCCGGTGATCCAAGCCGAGGAAGACGAGACCAGCTACGCCGTCGCCACCATCACGCTCTTCGGCCTGGCGGCGCTGTTCGTGTACCCATTCGTGGCGCACCTGCTCTTCGCCGGAAGCGCCACGGAGGCGGGGCTGTTTCTCGGCTCGGCGATTCATGACACGTCGCAGGTCGCCGGTGCGGGGCTCATGTTCCAGCAGCAGTACGGCTCGGACGAGGCGCTGCGTGTCGCGATGGCGGTGAAGCTGATGCGCAACGTCTGCATGGTGGCGCTAATCCCGTTGATGGCGCTGGCGTACCACCGCTCGGCGGCGGGCACGGGTTCGGTGAAGCGGCAGTCGTGGGGGCAGCTTGTGCCGCTGTTCGTGATTGGCTTCGCAGTCATGGCCTGCCTGCGGACGCTGGGCGACGCGACGCTGGGCGACGCCGGGGATAGCCGCGCGTTCGGTATCCTTGAGCGGGGGGCGTGGAACGGCTTCGTCCGCGGCGCCGATATCGCCGCCGTCTGGTGCCTCACCATCGCGATGGCCGCCGTCGGATTGGGCACGGGGCTGGCGAAACTGCGCGGACTGGGGTGGAAGCCGTTCTCCGTCGGTTTTTGCGCCGCGGTGCTGGTGGGGGCGGTGAGCGCGCTGCTGATCAAGCTGCTTGTGAATCTCCGGCAAAACCTCTAGGTTATGCAGAGCACCATGAGCAAAGAGGCGGGGAGTCCTTCGCAGAGCACCACGGCCCGCAGCCGCGTCCGCGAGGACGTGCGCCGGTTGATCCTCTCCGGCGAGTTCCGCCCCGGCACCCGTCTCACGCAGCAGCAACTCGCCAAACGCTTCGGCGTGGCCCAGTCCGTCATCCGCGAATCGTTGCTGGAACTTCAATTTTCCGGGCTCGTCGAGTCGGTCGACAATCTGGGCATCTTCGTCTCCCCCCTCGACACGGACATGCTCCTGCAGGCCTACGAGGTGCGCGAGGTGCTCGAGGGCATGGCGGCGCGACTGTGCTGCGAGCGCGCCAGCCGCACCGACGTTAAACAGCTGCGCGACCAGGCCGAGCACATTTATGCGCTGGGCATGGACGGCAAAGTGGTGCAGCGCGGGGCGCTTGACCGCGACTTCCATCACCGCATCATTCTCATCTCGCAGAACGTGATCCTCGCCCGGCTGACCGAGGCGTACCACGTGCTGGGCATGATCGTGCACACGAGCCGCTCGCACCCGGAGATCCGCATCGAACACCTGGCGATCGTCCAGGCCATCGAAGACAACCGCCCCGACGACGCCGAGCGCCTCGCCCGCCAGCACGTCGCCCTCGTCCGCCAGGCCATTCAGGAGCAGATCGCTGAGGGCAAGTTCGTGCCGCGGTGGGTGGTGGAGTAGTCGGCTCCTGGTTCCATGCCGTTATGGCGTCCGGAACTTCCCGAAGCGGGTTTCCTGGTCGGGGAATTGCTCGCTGGACTGCGGGAAGCTGGCGGGGTTGCGCTCTTTCATGAGGATGTGCTTACTCAGCTCCAGCCGCGTGATCATCGCGTCCATGTCGGCGGGACGCTTCTGCGGGCGGGTAGAGACGCACTCCATCACGAGGTTGGACAGGGCGGGCGGGACCTTGGGGTTCAGCTCCATCGGCGTGTCGATCTTGCTGTCGAGAAGGAAGCTGTTGTCGCCCTTCTTGTTCACCGTGTAGAGCGTGGGGATCACCTTGCCGGTCAGCGACCAGTAGAGCGTCGCGCCGAGGTTGAACACGTCGGTCTGGACGCTGATGGGCCTGCGGGCGACCTGCTCGGGGGCGATGTAATCGGGGGTGCCCTGGATGCGCTCCTTGACCGTGCCGATCTTGCAGCTCTGGCCGAAGTCGATGACCTTCACCTTCCCGGAGGCGTTGCGCAGGATGTTGTTGGGCTTGATGTCGCAGTGGGCGAAGCCCATCTGGTGCATGGCGCGCAGCCCGTGGGCGGCCTGGATGAAGGTGTCGACGATATCGATGAGGTCGGTCGGTGGCCGGACGTCCAGCGGCTTTCCGTCGACGAGCTCCATCGTCAGGAACGCCTCGCTCACCTTCATCAGGAGAGTCTTGCACACCTTCAGCTCGAAGCTGCGGCGGAGGTTGGTGTGGGTAAACTGCTTGCTGACCTCAAACTCGGTCTGCATCTGCTCGACGAAGCGGATGTCCTTCTGATCGGCGCGCACGACGTGCTTGAGCGCGAACGTTTGGCGCGTCTCGGGGTCGACGACCGCGTAGATAGTGCTACCCGCACCCTCTCCGAGCCGCTCCAATACCTCGTAGTGGAGGAGTTTTTGGGCCATGAAAAACATCGCCCACCCAGCTCCGGTCTCGCCCATCCCCTACAGGTGGATATTCGGGGTGGCGCTCATCAATCCGCGGCCGATGAACGATTTATGATGATAGGCAGGCCGCCGACGATCAGACCGATTCGCTTTTCATTGCCGATCCAGGTTGTGCGAACGCCGCGAACGAAAGTTCCCTGCCCCCAAAGTGGGTGAGTCGTGTCGGAACTAGGGTATCGACCCGCCCGCTCCGGCACGCCGCTCCGCGGTGCGTCGTAACTTAGGCCAAGGTCCGATTAATAGCAAGCGAATCTTAGACCCCAGACGGTGGGGCCGGCGCTGGGGCCGGGTGGGGCATCGTTGGGAACAGTTGGAGTGAATCTTCTACTGAAGAAGTTCGGCACGGAAGGCGCCGTTCGGGAAGTACTTGCCGCTGCCGGCGGCGGAGTTGGGCTGGTCGATCAGCAGGACGTGGTCCGACGGGATGGCCATCCGGCGCTGGAGCGTGCGGACGAGCTGGCTTAGCCGGTGCAATTGCGTGGGGGTGGGGACAGTCCGGTCAAAATCGCCCACCAGGCAGATGCTCACGCACCTCGGGTCGATAGTGGAGCCCTTGATTGGGGGCAGCGCGGCAAGCTGCTGGTCCCAGCGCTGACCAATCTGAATTTCGCCATCGATGGCGCCGTCGCCGTTCCCGATGACGAAGTGATCGCCGATGCCGTGCGAGCCCTGCCCAAGGGTCAAGGCATTGCCGGCGGTGGTGCGGGTATGGCGGATGTAGATGTACTGCCATCGACCGGGGTCGGCGGGGGTCTTGGTATCGAAGATCACGTCGAGCGACGACGGAGCCTCAATGGCGTAAAGGCTGCTGGCGGCATCGGGCGAGACCGGCGCAGGCGCCAGCGCCAGGAGAAGGGCGCTCGTGACGGTCAGCACGCCAATGAGGGAGGTGAAGACGATAAACTTGCGCTGCGAGTGTTTCACGCCGGATCCACCGATTCTCCGAGCGTCCCCAATACCGCCGGTTGCCCTTATCGACCCACCGCGGGGTCCGATAATACCAGCGAGGGACGCTCTAGTAGTTACATCGGCGCGCCTTGGCCATTCGTGATAGAAAATCGCTCAAGAATTCGTTAAGCGAGAGGCTTTGCCGGTTTATGGCCCTGTCGTGGTCCGCGCAGACGGGCTGCGCTCTACCATTCCCCCACATTCGCGCTCTCCCCGTGAAGGACCATGCTCGCTGAAGTGAGCCCGCCGGTTTCGGGTTATCGAGCGTATTTGCTTAGCTCGGCCTCGCTCAGTTCACGGTATTGGCCGCCCGTCATATCGGCGACTGTCTTGAGGGCGGTGCTCTGCCCGGAGCCGCCGATCCCGATCGTGTGGATCACGACCTGCACGTTCTTCTTGGTGTCCTTGATCATCTGCACGAAGGAATCATCCAGATCCGCCGCCTTGCCCGTGGCGATGACGATGGCGGCGGGGCGTTGGGCGATCGCCTTGGCGAAGGCCGGGCCGGGGTCGGTGGCGCCGAAGGCGAAGACCTCGTCAATCTGGCGGCGGATGGTCATCAGGTTGGCTTCGCTGGCGAACGTCAGCAGCGCGGGGAAGGCACCGGGGTCCTGGCCGTTGTCCCAGAAGATGATCTGGAACCGACGCCGCGGCCCCAGCGATGCAATCGACTCCAGCGTCGCTTCCTTCAGGGATCCGAAGGGGGATTGGGTGCTGCTGCCGCGGTCGAGGAGGTACACGACGCTCTCGTGTTCCAGCGGTATGCCGCAGAACATCGGCGCGCCCGCCGGCTGGCCGGCGGCGCCCGCGTTTGCGCCCGCGCTGACTGGGGATTGGTCGGCCGTCGTCCCGCTGCCGGGGGTGCGCTGCATGACCAGAACGAGGATCACGACCAGCAGCACGATGACGGCGATCGCGACGATGCCGAGGATCCACGTCATGTTGCTCTTAGGCGCCGGCGCGACCGCGCGCGTCGGCCGGGCTGAGCGCGACGATAACCCGCTGCTGGTCAATCCGCTGCTCGTGACCACTTCCGCCAGCTCGTCCAGCCCCGTGCCGACCGAGGCATCGCGGACGCGCTTCTGGTACAGCGTCTTGGGGCTCTTTACGCCCAGCCCCGCCGCCGTCCCGCCCGGGCCGGGTTTCTTCTTCGACGGCACTGTCTGGATCGTCCCGCAGTGCTGGCAACGGCAAACCCCACCGGCGAATGCATCGTCGATCGACAGGCTCGTCTGGCAGTTGGTGCAGGTGATGGAAATCATTGGATTGCCGACTGCCGATTTACCATTTGCGAATTGAGTTCAATCGCAAGTCGGCCATCGCACATCGGAGACGTTCAGGGTTGCCACAAGTAATAGAACCCAGTGGGCAGCAGCGCATCGGCTCCGGGGATGTGCAACTGCGTCACGTTCGCCCGCGGCGGCTCGGTGGGGGCGCTGGCGTAGATTGACCCGGAGTACCCGTATGGCCGGCGGTACATGACCGGCATGGCGCCGGGGGCCTTTCCCGCTTCGCGGGCGAGCTTGATCGCGTCCTCAAGCAGCCCGACGCGATCCACAAGGCCCATCGCCAGCGCCTGCTGACCGCTGAACACGCGGCCATCGGTGGCGGTGCCGAGCGTTTCGGTATCGGCCATCATGCGATGCGCTTTCACGACCGCCACGAATCGCGCGTAGTACTCGTCTACCATGCCCTGCATGACGGCCCGCTCGTCGTTGCTCAACGCCTTAAATGGGCTTCCCATGTCCTTCAGCGGACCGCTCTTGATCGATTCGGCGCGGACGCCGATCTTGTCCATCCCCCGCGAGGCGTCGAACGTGTTGAAGATGACACCGATGCTCCCCACCACACTGGTCGGGGCGGCCATGATCTGGTCGGATGCACACGCGACGTAGTACGCGCCGCTTGCCGCCACTTCCTGGAGCGAGGCGATGATGGGTTTTTTCGTCCGAAGGCGGAAGCGCGAGAGCAGCTGATACATCGTGTCAGAGGCGGTAACCGTCCCGCCCGGCGAATTCACGCGCAGCACCACGGCCTTAACGCGGTCATCGCCGGCGGCGCGGTCCAGCTGTTCCTTGAACAGGCTGAGTTTGTTTTCCGTCGGCTGGAGGAACCCGCCCGTGCGCGCGTTGACCAGCACGCCTTCGACCTCGATCACTGCGATCTTGTCGCGCCCGCTGCCGGGGCCGACCTGCATCTCCCGCAGCTTCTGAGTATGGCTGACCGGGGTGATCAAAAAGCTCGGCGTGCCGCACCCGCCAACCATCGCGGCGACGGCGGCGACGACCACAATCTTGGGCAAACGCATTTGGAAGATCCTTGTCAGGCAACCGCGGCTAAATCTGATTGCATCAATTCTAATGGGATCGAAGGCATTTGCCACCGATAGGGCACCGACGCCTACCGATTGAGAAAGTCGCTTCTTGAGTCATTATTCATCGTGCCCCATCGGTGGCTATGCTTCTGTTCAGCATGCCTTATGAGGTAAGCAAAGAGCGGTTCGCCGAGCTGGTCGAGCGCGCGCTGGCGGACGTGCCGCCGGCGTTCGAGCCGTACCTTGAGGAGGTCGCCATCGAGATCCGCGACCGCCCGACCCGCAAGCAGCTGCGCAGCCTCGGTCTGAAGGACGACCAGCTGCTTCTCGGCCTCTACCACGGCCGCCCGCGCGACCAGCGGAGCGTTCTCGATTCGGCCGTCATGCCTGACATCATCTACATCTTTCAGGAAGACGTCGAAGATGCGAGCAAGGACGAGGCCGACCTCGTCGAACAGGTCCGAGTCACAGTCCTCCACGAGATCGGCCACCACTTCGGCATGGACGAAGACGATCTGGACGAGCTGGGGTATGGGTAGCCACCTGGCGCACGCGTTGATGGGTGCGGTTTTGCCATCTGTCGGCTGCAATGGGTGTGTTTGGGGCGAGGCAGAAGACCGACTAGGATGCGGGGCGCGGACCGTGTGAGCGGCCGCGCGCCGGAGCTTCCGGGCATTTCAACGGGAGGACCCATGCCGAGTGTGCGGGATATCGCTCTGTCAATGTTCGTTACAATGCTGGGCCTGGTGAGCGTGGGCTGTGCAAAGCCGATCATCGCCCGCGCGTACGACGGCCCCGAACTCTCGAAGAAGGAAATTGCCACTCTGAAGCTCTATTCGAACGTCCGCTTCAAATCCATCAACGGTCAGAAGCTGGACGTGATTCCGGAGGACTTTGTGGATGACGAGGGGCAGCCTGATGGGGAGGTGAGGGAGCGGCATATCCAGGTGAAGCCGGGTACGCACCGCATGGTCGTCGGCCGCGCGCCGGCGTGGACAAAGTCGCAACAGCCGCTGCTCATTTACCACCTGCACCAGTTTCACCCCGGATGGCCGCACAATGTGGAGATCGAGTTTACGGCAGCGGCGGGCAAGAGCTACATGCTGGTGGCCGAGGACGGGAAGGACCATGAGGTGCACGTCACGACGATGGGATTCGGCAAGGGGATTGAAAGGCTCATCGGGCGCGTCCCCGAGCCGAGTTACGCGAGACTCAAGAAACTGCAAGGCACGCGATGGGGGCCTGGATGAACCTGAGACGCATCTATACAGCATGCGGCGGGGTCCTGCTCGCCATGGTGAGCGGCGCGTGTTACCACGGAGGGAACCATGCCCAAGCTTTCGAGGGAAGCGTGCCGGACCATCAGACCTCTACGCTCTTCATCGAGCGCGACCTGCGCTTCGTCTCACTCGACGGCAAAACGTTTGGGCACGTCCCGGCGGAGTACAACTTCGGCCCACGTGGAATCCAGCACGACAACGTGATCGGCAGCGCATATGACCGAAAAATTCGGGTGCTTGCTGGAACGCACCGGGTTATCGCGGGCATTGGCCCGACTTGGATTCTTGTGCCCGAGAAGCGCCCGACCAGCGGGTTGTTTGGCGGTCGTGGAGCGGGCGAGCCGTTCCACTACGCCGGCAGCGCGACGAACGAGGAAATCGAGTACAGCGCGAAGCGGGGCACGAGTTACGTTCTGCGCGCACGCAGGGCGAACGAGCCGGATGGATGGCGCCTCGAAGTCGTGCCGCGCGGCATGGGCGGCGGTGAATCGATAGCGCGCAAGCTCCGCGATGTTCCGCACGCCGACGGCGGGCTTCCCGTGCATCCTTGGAGAGTGGAGACGGCCATCATGGCCTCGCCGGAACCACCTAGGCAGGCGGCGCTCCGCTATGGGCTCCAGCGTAAGAAATAAGTAGAGCCCGCTAGCCGCCGATGCGGCTCATCTGTTCGTTGCCGCGCTTCGAATGCACGTCGGGCTTGAGGCGGACGCAATCGGTCATGGCGGTGGCGAGGGATTCGCGGCGCGATGTCGTGTTGGACGCGCCGCGGAGGATGGGGCGGATGTCGACTTCGCCGCCCTCGAAGAGGCAGCTGCGCAGGACGCCGTTGGCGGTGAGGCGTAAGCGGTTGCAGGTGTCGCAAAAGGGGGCGGACATGGCGCTGATGAAACCGATGCGGCCCAGTGGGTCCCCGTGGGCCAGCCGGTAGATGATCGCCGGGCCGACGCCCGGTTCGGTGCGGCGGTCGACGGGGGTCAGCAGGCCGAGCTTGCGCTCGATGCGATCGCGGACCTCGGATTCGGAGATGAAGGCGTCGGCGCCGCGGTCTTGCGCGCCGCATCCGCCGGCGGGGCCTGTTTCTGAGTCGTCGACCGTGGCACGGGGCTCCAGGCCGTATCTTTGATCCAATGATGAAGACGCGGGCTGGAAGCCGGTGCCACCATGCATCACCGCTGCATCGCCCAGAGGCATGTACTCGATGAATCGGACAGTCAGGCGGCGGGTGAGCGAGAGCCGGGCGAACTCGGCTACCTCATCGTCATTCGTGCCGCGCATGGTCACGCAGTTGATCTTGAGCGAGCGCAAGCCCACCGACTCGGCGCGGTCCAGGCCGCGCAGGACCGCCCCCAGGTCGCCGCTGCGCGTGATGCGGCGGAAACGGTCGGGCTGTAGACTGTCGATGCTCACCGTCACGCGATCGAGGCCCGCCTCCTTCAGCGGCTGCGCGAGCGCTTCGAGCAGAAATCCGTTTGTTGTCAGCGAGAGGTCCTCGATGCCCGGGACCTGGCGAAGCATGCGTACGAGGTCGGTGATGCCGTGGCGGATCGTCGGCTCACCGCCAGTGAGCTTGAAGCGGCGGATGCCGTGGATTTCGACGGCGGCGCGGACGACATCGCGGATTTCTTCGAAGCTGAGGATGTCCTCTTTGGGCAGCCAGCGAACACCCTCCTCCGGCATGCAGTACACGCAGCGGAAGTTGCACCGGTCGGTGATGCTGATGCGGAGCACGCGCACGGCCGCGATCGAGCTCGGGCCGGTGTCAAGAGAGCCGGGCAGGGCGGCCGATGGCCGGGCCGCTGAAATTTCGAGGATGGGCAGACGCACCGGTTTCATTCTAGCATTCTTAGTTACAGGAACGGTTTGAATTCTAACCTGAGCCGAATTGACCGTTCTTGCGACCTTTGTAGTATGCGCTACGCTCTGCCCGACGCGGGTGGAACGCGCGACAGGAAATAAACACACGCCTCTCTCTTGAAGGAGCTCCGATGAAGACCCGACGATGGCTGGCCGTCCCCGTGATGGTCGCTGCTGTGCTGATGATATGGTCGTCCGCCGTCAGCGCACAGGTGCTGCAGCAGGTGCCCGCAGACGCGTTAGTCGTTGTCAAGATTCGCAATCTCCAGGACGTGAGCACGAAGGCGTCGGGCCTCATGGAGGCGATGGGCGTGGCAAACCTGAACCCCGCGATGGCGGACCCGCTTGCCGGCCTGCAGCAGCAGACCGGGATCGCCAACGGCCTGGATAAGAACGGCGACATCGCCATCTACGTCCCCGCCTCGGTGCTGGACGATCCCGATGCGGAGCAGAAGCCGGCGGTAATCCTCTGGCCGATCACCGATTACAAGGCGTTCATCGGCAACTTCCCCGATGCTCAGACGGAAGGTGGGGTAACGACCTTCAAAATGGGCCAGAACCCCAACGAGTCATATGCCGCCAACTGGGGCAAGTACGCCGCCGTCTCGCAGATGCGCGACCTTGTCGCCAACAAGCCGGCGAATCTCGGGCTGAAGCCAGCCGGTCTGGCTGCCAAGGAGCTCGACACCAAGGACATCACGGCCTACTTCAACGTCGCGCCGGCGCGCGAGAAGTTGCTGCCCAAGCTGAAGGAGTCGCGCCCGCAGGTTATCGCCGAGATGCAAGCGCAGATGGGCGAGGACGAGGCGAAGAAGAAATACCTGCCGCTGGCCACTGCCGTCGTGAACAGGGCGCTGGATCTGGCCGAGCAACTGCTTAAGGAGACCAATGCCGCCACGTACGGCGTGAACCTGACGAACGAGGGCATTAACACGACCGCGCTGGCCGAGTTCGACCCCAAGAGCCAGTTCGGCCAGCGCGCAGCGCAGATCAAGGGCGTGAACGATCCCCTGCTCACCGGCCTGCCGGAATCCCAGTACCTGGTGTTCGGCGGGTCGAAATTCGATTCCAAGGTCCTCTCCGCGGTCGTCGAGGATCTGGTCGGTCCCATCGAGGACGAGCTCGCGAAGCTCGGTGACGAGGGCAAGGCGGTCGCAGCGTACATCGACGCGCTGAAGAAGATGATGGCTGCGGGGGATTCCTCGCGCTTCGGCATGGTCGCACCGACCGGACAGCTGGGACAGGAATCGCTGTTCCAGATGATCAACATCGCCACCGGCGATGCCAAGGCGATGCTCGAAGCCCAGAAGCAGATGTTCGCGGTGGCGGATGAATTTACCGCGCTCACGGGCGGCGGCCAGGTACAGTCGAAGACGACCGTGACCCCCGATGCCAAGACGGTGGCCGGTGTTGAACTGGACCAGATCCAGAGCGTGATCAATGCCGCCGGCCAAGGCGCCGAAGCGCAGCAGATTCAACAGATGATGAGCATGATGTATGGTCCCAATGGGATCACCGCGTACACGGGGATTATTGACGACAAGACGCTGATCACGGTCCAGGGGGCCGGCGACGAGCTGCTGGAGAAGGCAGTCACCGCGGCCAAGGCCAACCAGGATGTCCTGAGCAAGCGGGCGGGAGTGGCGGCGGTGAAGAAGCAGCTTCCGCAGAGCCGCAACATGGTGCTGTATGTCCCGGTGGACACCATCATCACGACGGGGCTGACATACGCCCAGCAATTCGGCGTGCCCGTCCAGCTTCAGCTGCCCCCGGATCTCCCCCCGCTCGGCTTCACCGGGGGCGCCGAGGGCTCGGCCATTCGCTTCGACTCGCATGTCCCTGCCCAGCTGGTCCAGAGCGTCGTCTCCGCGGGCATGCAGGCTTTCATGCAAATGCAGGGCGGCCGCCAGCCGGGTGGTCCGGGTGGGCTGTAGGTCGAGCAGGGCGCGACACTGGAATCGCGAGTGCCGAAACGGAATCCCCCGTTCCAAGGAAGCAAGAGTAGTGAAGCCTGTTTTGGAAGCCTTGCAAGCATGAACCCAGTCATCGTCGCCTCGATCCTGTCCCTCGCGTCGGTGCTCGTGCCCAGCAAGGGCTGGTACAAGCCGGGCGAGCCGATCATCGTGAACGTCCAGGGCGCCGCCGACGCCGGCGAAACGACGCTGCTGCTGACCGACTTCGCCGGTAAATCGTTCGAAGCGCAAGGCGGTGCTGAGAATGCGATCGTCCCGGCGGGCGATCAACAGGTGGACGTGCGCAAGATCTTTCCGATCCTAGCAACGCCGGGGACTTACCTGCTGTACGCGCTACCGCAGGCGAGCAAGTCGATCCCTGATTTCGCCGGCACGCCGCTGGTGATTGGCGTGCGTGACGACCGCCGGCGCGGGGCGCCACCGGGGGCGATGGTCGTCAAGGTCGAGCCGCTCGTGTACGCGACGCTGACGACCGAGAAGGGGCCGCTGACGATCGCATTCTTCTACGATGTCGCGCCGCACACGACGGCGAACTTCATCAACCTCTCGTCCAGCGGATTTTACAACGGGCTTACATTCCACCGCATCGTCCCGGGGTTTGTCGTGCAGGGTGGCGACCCGCGCGGCGATGGCTCGGGCGGGCCGGGATACATGATCGACGCGGAGTTCAACGACCGGCCGCACGAAGAGGGCGTAATGTCGATGGCCCGCAGCGGCGACCCGAATGAAGCCTCCGGGGCCCCACCCCGCCCGGAGTTCGCCAACAGCGCCGGCAGCCAGTTTTTCATCTGCCTCGATTATCTCGCCACCAAGCAGCTCGATCGCCGCTACACCGGCTTCGGGCGCGTGATCGAGGGGATGGAGGCGGCCAAGCAACTGGCGGCGGTTCCCCTCGCCGACCAGCGCACCGGCCGGCCGCAACAGCCCCCGCTGATCCAGCGGATCGACATCAAACCGGTGACGGCGCAGGAGAACCCGTACGCCAGCCTTCAGCAGATGGCCCGGCCTTCGGATTCGCTGATCCCCCCGACCACGCAGCCTGTTGGCGACGTGCCGGCGGCGACGACGGCACCGGTGTCGGTTGCGCCATAAGCGGGAAGGAAGCACCGGTGCTTGTGCTTAAGATTTCATGTTTTTCCACCGATCGTACGTTGGGGCCTAGAATGTTGTACAACCTATGAAGTAAACCGCCGCCCGTCGTTGCCGACGACGGCCGGGTCCGATGCAAGGGTCGGCTGTGAACCGGGTCAGGTCCGAAAGGAAGCAGCCCTAAGCGGTCCCGGCCTTGTGCCGTCGTGTCCCCGGTCGTCTTCCGCCCCGACGGGCGCGCTGCGGGAAGGCAAAAGGCAAAAGGAGGAAGGCAAAAGGTTCATAAACCGGATGCCTTTGCCCTTTTTCCTTTTCCCTTTTACCTTCACTCATATGCGTCTGTTCATCGTCGCAAACGCCGAGAAGCCCAACGTCCGGCCGGCGCTCGATGAGCTGGTGCCTTGGATGTCGGGCAAGGTCACCGTCACCGGGACTGACACGTCGTTGACGCGCGACCTCTCAGGTATCGAGGCGGACGTGATCCTGGTGCTGGGCGGCGACGGGACGCTGCTGTCGGCTGCCCGACGGCTTGGGGGGCGGCAGATCCCGTTGTGCGGCGTCAACTTCGGGAGGCTCGGCTTTCTCGCCAGCTTTACCCCCGCGCAGTTCCGCAACCAGTTCGACGCCCTGATCGCACAGCGGCTTCCCGTCAGCTCCCGGCAGGTGCTGGAGGCGTCGGTCCTTGCTGCCGACAGTTCCTGCGATCTCAACAACCGCGCTGAGGTTCACTCCAAACGCCGCTTCACCGCAACGGCGCTGAACGACGCCGTCGTGACAGCCGGGCCGCCATTTCACATGATCGAGCTCGAACTTCGCGCCGACGGCGACAGCGGTGTCCGCTACTTCGGGGACGGCGTGATCGTCGCCACGCCCAGCGGCTCGACGGCGTACAACGTGTCGGCCGGCGGGCCGATCATCGACGCCTCTGTCGACGCCATCTGTATCACCCCGATCTGCCCGCACAGCCTTTCGTTCCGGCCCGTCGTCGTCTCATCGAAAATGACGGTCGTCATCACCGCGTCACGGGTGAACCCCGGCACGACACTGTTCTGCGATGGTCAGGCGAGCACGAAATTAGGCCCCGGTGAAGCCGTGGTGCTTCGGCGGAGTCCCAATGACGTGCTGTTGATCGAGAATCCCAGCGCCCGGCAGTGGCGGAGCCTTGCGGAAAAGCTGCACTGGGCGCAGAGCCCCCGGCACGCCGGGAACCCGTGACGCGCGGGCCATTCGCCTGCCCCTTTCACGGCAAGGCGCGGTATAACGTCGCGACAAATCGGTCGGCCTCAACGCGAGCCGGGAAAGGTATTGATCATGTTTGACGAATGGGGCACGATCATGGAGGAGGTCCGAAAGCTGAATGACGATCAGCGCGGTCCCTTCATCACGTACCTGGTGGTCTCCGGCATCCGCGACATCGCGTACTACGGGTTCTTTGCGATCGTCGCGTGGGCGCTGGGTCGGCGGCTCATTCAGGCCATCATGGCGGCGACGCGGGAGGCCAGCCGTGACCGCGCTTGAGTGGATCGTCATCGTCGAGCTCGTGCTGATCGTGGCGCTGGTGCTGTTCTCCGCGGCGGCGTGGTTCATTGCGAAGAACGACCCGGACGACCCGATCGTGCTCTTCTGCCGGACATTCTGGAACGAGTTCCTGCACCCGCCGATTACAGCCGGGCGCGCCTCGGGCTCGGCCCGGGTGAAGTCGGCGCCTATGCGGCGCGAGATCGATCAATCATCGGGGCCGCGGCAGCTCGGGAAAAACAAGAAGGACGAGGCGTCGTTTTACGGTCGCGTCGAGCCCGACGCCGACGGCGTCGTGCACACGGCGACGCTCAACGTCGTTGTTCTCCCCCATTCGGAGAAGGACGAAGTGCTCGGGCGCACGAGCGACGGAATCGAGGTGATGGTTACCGGCGCGCCCGAAGACGGCGCATCGAACAAGGCGGTGATCCAGCTGGTGTCCAAGGCGCTGGGCGTGAAGCCTTACCAGGTCACGCTGACCAAGGGCCACTACCAGACCCGCAAGGCCGTCGCGGTGACGGGCATGGACCAGGATCAGCTGGCCGGGAAGCTCGAGACGATCGGTTAGACTGGCAGGACCCCTTCTTCTGCACTACGGAGTCAGCGCGAGGACCTTCTCGTGGCTTTGTGTCTCGCCCGATCGCTTGAGGCGCAGCCATCTGAGAAATGATGAGAGGCGGGGACCGGCTCAGTCCAGGTGAAATACTTCCGGTAGCGTGAACATCGCCTCGTCGGGGCGCTGACCTTCGAGCTGCTCAAAAAACTCGCCCATTTCCTTCTGCCATTTTTCGTTGATGGGCTTGGCCGCCATGCCGGCCAGCGCGCGCTGGAAGTCAGGTGTTTCGAGGTAGCCCACCAGCAGGCCGTCGTCGCGAAGGAACAGCGAATAGTTGTGCCACCCCGTCTCGCGCAGCGCTTCGAGCATCTCCGGCCAGACGTGCTCGTGTCGTCTGCGGTATTCCTCGAGCCGGTCCTTCTTCACCTTCAGCAGGAAGCAGACGCGATGCATGTCGAATGCCTCTCTGATTTCCTTCTCCCGGAGTACCGGGCCCGCGCAACAGTTACTTCTTGAACGCCACGTCGTTCGGATTGCCCGCCGCTCTTAAGTACGCGAGCAGGTCGAGGATCTCCTCGGCCGTCAGGTTGTTGAGCAGGCCGCTGGGCATGGTCGAAACCGGCGAAAGGCGGCGGCTCTTGATCTCGCTCACGGGGATCACGACCGGGGGCGTAAGCGGCCCGGTGCGCAGCACGACGTGCTTTCCATCGTCGGACTCCAGCCGGCCGGTGAACGCATCGTCGGCGGTGCGGATCTCGGTCGTCTGGTAGAGGTCCGAGACCGTTTTCGACGGCTCGATGATGGATTCGAGCAGGTCGCGCGGGCTGAATCGATTGCCGACGCCGGTGATGTCGGGACCAAGGCCGACGTCGGCCTGCCGGTTCCCGAGCTTGTGGCAGGTCGAGCAGGCGACGGCGGCGAACGCCTCGCGGCCCTTCTCGAACGAGCGGCCGCTCTCGACTTTATCGAGCAGCGGCTCGAGGTCGGCCATCGTCCACTCCTTCACGAACTCGCGCGGCTTTTCCGCCTCGGGCGGCGCCAATTGCACCGGCGTTGCCTCAAGCACATCCGCCAGCGCGATCTTTTCCTCCGGCGTCAAGGTCTTCTCCGCGTCGGCCTTGATGTTCTTCAGGTAGCCCTTGAAGCTGTTGCCGCCCATATAGCGCGGCGCAGTCGTAACGAACCAGGAGAAGTAGTCGCGGCGAAGCTTCGGATCCCAGCCGGCGCGGGCATTGCGGAGGGCGAAAATGTACTGGATCTGCTCCTCCTGCGTCGGCGCACTGGCCAACAGCT
Organism: Tepidisphaeraceae bacterium; assembly: GCA_035936155.1. Taxonomy (GTDB): domain Bacteria; phylum Planctomycetota; class Phycisphaerae; order Tepidisphaerales; family Tepidisphaeraceae; genus DASYWJ01. The sequence continues at coordinate 83,281 of DASYWJ010000082.1, forward strand.
TCATCGACTTGGCGACCACCGTGGGCGACTGGAGGTAGACGAGCAGTTCGCTCAGCTCGCGGTTCAGCGCAGGAGTGGCTGCGGGGAACATTTCGTCGAGCTGCCCGATCAGCTTGGCGCGCGTCTGCGCGTCAGGCGCGCCCTGGCGAATGAAGCTCAGCGCGTACACGCGGAGCAGGTCGAGCTTCTGCGCTTCCCCCAGGCCGATCGATTGCAGCCGCCCGAGTGCTTCGAGCAGCCGCGGCTGGTATGAGGCCGGGCCCGTCCGCGCCAGGGCGAGCAGCGCGTGCGTCGCCGCGACTGGCCGTGTCTCGGCCAGCGCGCGATCCGCCCACAGCGACGGATCCTGCCACTCGATCGCAACGCGGGCGGCGTAGCGCAGTTGACGGTCGGGGCTGTTGAGATGATCCCAGGCGAAGTCGATCGCCGCGGGATCTTTCCTGCCGTGGAACGACTCCAGCTTGCGGCGAAGCGCGCGCTGCTGCTGTGCTTCGGCATCAACGATCGCCGGCGCCGGCTCCGTCGACTCGCCGCCGGTGTAGGTGACGCGATACAGCCCGGACTGCGTATTTCGGCCGCCGGTCGTGAAGTACATCGCGCCATCCGGGCCGATCTCCAAGTCCGTCACCGGAAGCGGGCGACCCTGCACGAACGGGTCGAACGTCGCGGTGTAGGTCGAGCCGGCCGGCGTGAGGTGCATGGCGTGGATCGTCCCATAGGACCAGTCCTGGATGTACAGCGCCCGCTGGTACTTGGCGGGGAATTTCGCGTCCGTGCCGAAGGCAACGCCGGTGGGCGAGCCGACGCCGATGTCGTAGCCGCCGAGGCTGTCGGCATAATGTTCGGGCCACTTTCCGCTGCCGTAGCGCCAGCCGAACTCGGCGGCGCTGGTGACGTGGTTCACGCGCGTCGGACGGTACCACGGCAACCCAACGTCCCACTCCATGTCCGAGTCGTAGGTGAAGATTTCGCCATCGGGGTTGAAGTCAAAGTCGTAGGAGTTTCGGAAACCGCCGGAGAACAGCTCCCATTCCTTGCCATCGACGTCGGTGCGAACAATCCAGCCACCGGGCGCCATGCGGCCGGTGGCGTGGCCATTGGCGTCGGGCTGGCGCGGGAGGAGCAGGTCTTCGTCGTAGTTCTTGTGCGGCGAATCCAGCGAGATCCCCGTGGGCACGTCGGTGTGGTTGCCGGCCATAACGTACAGTTTGCCATCGGGCCCGAGGCGGATCGCGTGCGGGCCGTGCTCGCCGGCGCCTTCGAACTTCTTCAGCAGGGTCACTTCGTCGAACTGATCATCACCATCGGTGTCGCGTACGCGGTAAAAGCCGCTGCCCTGCGCAGCCTTGCCGTTCACGCTGACGTAGAGGCTGCCCTGGTGGTAGAGCAACCCCTGGGCCTGCCCGATGTCCGCCGTGAGGCGCTCGACACTGACCGGTTGATCGCCCGCGCCGGTGAGGGTCACGCGGTAGAGCGAAGCGCTCTGGTCGCTGGCGATGATGCGGCCTTTGTCGTCGAACGTCATGGCAACCCACGACCCCTGGCGGATCTTCGGCACGCTGTAGAGCAGTTCGGCCTTGAAGCCGGGGAGCAGGCGCAGGTTTTCGGCGGGGGTGGCGGACGCCACCTCTTCCTTGCCGGCCAGGCCGGGCAGATCGCCCCACGGCTGCACGCCGGCATCGCCCACCACGCGCGCCTCGGACCAGCCGGCGCTGGAGAAGTCTTTCTGGTTCCAGCCGTCACGCGGGGTCGTTGAGGTTACCCAGGTGGCGTCGGAGACGACCAGTTCGCGCTGCCCGCCGCCGAGGTCGATCTCGAGCTTCAGCAGCAGCCCCGCCGGGCCGTTCGTGTTCAGGCCTCGGACGGCGATCGCGTTGTGGCCTTTGGCGAGGAGCTTCGTCACGTCGGCAAAAACCGGCTGATTCCACTGATTGCTCTGCGCAACCCGACGGCCGTTGACGTAAACCTCCATCTCATTGTCGCACGTCGCGATGAGCTCAGCCTTGGCGGGGACACTGCTCAGCGGGACGGACTTGCGGAAGTAGACGACGTCGCCGTCCTTCAGCTTCCCGCGCCGCCAAATCCACTGCGGGGCCTTTTCCGCGGCGCTGGTTTGCTTCGCCCCCGCCTGCTTGGAGTTGGCCTGCTTGGAGTCGGCCGGCTTGGTCGTTCCGCTGTCGTCGGCCGATTTGATCACCTTGAGGCGGATGTCCTTGAACTGGACCACCATCGGCGCGCCCTGGTGAACCTGCAGCGCAAGGATGCCTTCCATGGCCCGTTTCTCGGGTTGCTCGTCGGTGATCTCTGCGGTCGTCACGCCGTTGATCTTGTGAACGAGCTTGTTGCCGATCGCGGTAATCGTGTACTCGTTCCAGTCGTCCGGGTTGGCGGCGTTCTTCACTTCGTCGGCAGGAGCGGTCTGCCCCGTCACCTTCTTCTCGCCCGCCGGGGTGACGGTGACGCGCTCGCCCGGCTTGGCGATGATGCCGCGGCCGCCTTCCTCGTAAAGCATACCGGTGTACACGCGGGCGGTGTCGAGGTCGGCCTGGTAGCCGCGGACGACGAAGTCCGGGTGCTCGCTCGAGCGATACTGGATGCCGGAGTTGTTGTTTCCCGCGATCTTGTACTTCGCGCGCAGCTCGAAGTCGGCGACCTTGCCGCCCCCGTTCTCTCCCCGCCAGATCAGGAAGGTATTGCGCTTCGTCGGGTTTTCCTTCGTCGTCTCACCGGTGATCGCACCATCGCGCACGGACCAGAACTTCTGATCGCCCTCCCAGCCGGTGAGGTCCTTGCCGTTGAAGAGCTGTATAAAGCCGGCGTCGTCCTGGGCCGGCGCCACGGAGCACACGGCGAGCAAAATGGCGAAAGTCGCCGCACGGCAGAACATCATGATCGTCTCCGGAAGGTCATCGTCTGGTCCCTTCTCCCGGGTCTCCGGGAGAAGGTGGGGATGAGGGTGACTTCGAAAGCGAGCGATGTCCGCTTCTTCGAAATCACCCGCACCCCAGCCCGCTCCCAGTGAGAGAGGGGCATGTGTCTACTTCGCGTTTTCCCAGCGCCCGCTCTTGGCCGAATTCAGCACCGCGTCGCAGACCTTCTGCGTTTTCTGGGCACTGCGGAAGTCGGGCTGAGCCGGCTTATCGCCGTCGAGGCTCTTGATGAAGTCTGCCACCTGGTGCACGAACGAGTGCTCGTAACCGATCTGCAGCCCCGGCACCCACCATTGCTTCATGTAGGGGTGTTCGCTGTCGGTAACGTGGATCGACCGCCAGCCGCGCAGTGGCCCCTCATCGCGGTGGTCGAAGTATTGTAGGCGATGCAGGTCGTGCAGGTCCCAACCGATCGAAGCGTGCTCTCCATTGATCTCAAAAGTGTACTGTGCCTTATGCCCTCGGGCGTAGCGGGTCGACTCGAACGTCGCGAGAGATCCGTTGTCGAACCGCGCGAGAAATGCGCAGGCGTCATCGATCCCGACCGGCTCGACCTTCCCCGTCAGGGTGTGTTTGCGCTCCTTGACGAACGTCTCGGTCATGGCCGTGACCTTGTTCATCCCGCCGTTGAGCCAGATGGCGGTGTCGATGCAGTGTGCGAGGAGATCGCCCGTCACGCCCGAGCCCGCCGCCCCGACGTCCAGGCGCCACAGCGCTGTCCCGCCCTGCGGGAGATCCGCCGAGATCGTCCAGTCCTGCAGGAACTTGGCGCGGAAGTGGAAGATTCGCCCCAGCTTCCCCTCGTCGATCAGCTGCTTCGCGAACGTCACCGCCGGGACGCGCCGGTAGTTGTACCACACCATGTTCCGCACACTGGCCTTCTCCACGGCCTGGCACATCTCCTCCCCGTCGGCGGCGTTCATGCTCAGCGGCTTCTCGCAGAGGATCATCTTCCCGGCCTTGGCCGCCGCCAGCGCCATCTCCTTGTGCGTGTTGTTGGGGGTGCAGATGTCGACCGCATCGATGTCGTCGCGCTCGATGAGTTTTTTCCAGTCGGTCTCCACCGACTCATACCCCCACTGATCCGCGAAGGCCTGCACCTTCTCCTTGTCCCGCGCGCACGCCGCCTTGAGCACGGCCCGGTGGCCAAGGTCGAAAAAATGGTTGACCTTCGCGTACGCGTTGGAGTGGGCCCGGCCCATGAAGCCGTAGCCGATCATGCCGATTCGAAGTTCTTTCATGATGGTGCTGATCCTCTCGTCGAAGAACCTGTGACCGCTCTACGGGGGAGCGATGGATTGTTTATATTTGTGGCGAATGGCGTCCGCAAGCGATGCGGCTTGGTCGCGGCGGCCCGCGGGTGCGGTGAGCAGGTCGAGCACTCAGCTCTGTTCGTCCACCTCGTCAGGCTCATCCGCGAAGCCGATCTTCAGCACCGTCTTCTGCATCATCATCGGGTCGGTTTGGAGGTGCTCGAGCATCTGACCGACGGCGCGATGCAATTCACGGCGACGGGATTCGTCAGCCCCGCGGACCATGTCCTCGAGCAAGTCGTAGCTGAAATCGGCGACGTCGTCTTCGCTATCGTCAGGCATGGCGGATTTGGTGAGCATCGTGGCGAGCATCATCGACCGCCAAGCGTCGACCAGTTCCGATGAAGGCGTGTCGCCGCGCGCCGCGAGCCAATCCGCCGTTGCTTGCGCCAGAACCATCGCGGCGGGCGTGAATTTGCTTCCCAGCCGGTTGAGTTCCCCCGCGGGCAGATTGGCGGCGATTGATTCCAGATCCCCGTCCTCCTCGTCCAGCTCATAAAAATCCGATTCGTCATCTGCATCGACGTATTCGCCGGTCTCCTGGTCCAAATATGGGGCGTCGTCGCTGAAGAAGAAGGTGATATCGGTTCGCCGCAGGTACGTTTCAAACGGTTCGCCGATCAATCGTTGACGCAGGTCCTCGGGGTGCCCGGTAAATTCCCTGGCGAAGGCCGACACGTCCGCCGACGCCCAATCACCCACCCCGTTGATCAGTGACGCAGGCTTGGCCCAATCCTTTGGAAGACACATTCCGTTCTCATGCGCCCAGCGAAGCCCGCCCGCCACCCAGCGGCGGATCTCGTCGATCGTGGCGCGGCGCATGGAAATCCCGCGGCGCCTGGACGCGTCGAGCATTCCGCTGAACGCTTCTCGATCGATCATCCGCGCCCACGCATCTTTCAGCCCCACCACGCCCCGATCGACCAGAAAACAGCCGACGCCGGACATGCCCGCCCCCTGTTTGAAGACGAACATCTGGAGCTGGCCCAGCCCTTCGAAATCTTCCGAAATCCAGCCCTCCACGGCGCCCTTGGACGCGGCCAGTCGTTTAAGTGGACTGACCGAGGCCCGCCGCCTCATCTCAAGCTGCTTGGCTTTGCGTTTGGCATTGTGACGCTGTTTTTTGTCGGCTCTGGGCATGGCGGTCCTTTGGATTCCCCGCACTTTATTGAATTCTCCGGGGCTGAAAAGATGCAGTCGCCGATCTGGCCTTGGCGGAGATCGGTTGGCACGACCCCCGCATCACTGAACAACGGTCGGCCGGAGTAGTCGGCGTACGCGTACATCGACGTGGTAGGGACGGGATCGGGCAGATCACGTGTTTCGTTGCAACAGCGGCGGCCTCTGAAGCGCTGGACTGGCGCGAACCGAACCGTATAATCCGCCGTCGTATAACTGCAACCACGCCCAGGTGGCGGAATTGGCAGACGCACTACTTTGAGGTGGTAGCGGGTAACACCGTGCAGGTTCAAATCCTGTCCTGGGCATGACACGCGAGACTCGTCGGAAGGCGGGTCTTTTTGTTTTTCCGAGGGTGGCGGCATGGGATCGATCCGCTTGCTCGGCAAAATGCTCTTTCTGCTGCTCGTGGCACTGATGACACCCGCCGTGGCTGAGATAACGATCCCGCCCGCGCCCGCGACGCCGCAGCGGCCTGTGATCGACACGCTGCACGGCACCGCCATCACCGACCCATTCCGTTGGCTCGAAGGGGATGCCAAGGGCAACGCCACGGACGAGGTCGCCCGCTGGACCGACGCCCACAACGCGCGCACCCGCGCCGTGCTGGACGGGCTGCCCCGCCGGGCGGCGATCGAGTCGCGGCTGCGCGAGCTGATGGAGATCACATCCGTCTCGGCGCCGAAGATGGCGCGGAACCGCTACTTCCATACGAAGCGCCAGGGCAAGCAGAACCAGCCCGTGCTCTACGTGCGCGACGGGCACAATGGACCATCGCGCGTGCTGATCGATCCCAATACGCTCGACCAGGACTGGCTCGTCACGCTCGCCTGGTCCGAGCCGAGCCACGACGGCACCCTGCTGGCCTTCGGCACCTACCGCGCGGGGGACGAGAACACCGTCTGCCACGTTCTCGACGTCGACACGGGCAGATGGCGCGACGACGAGATCGAGGGCAAGGTCAATGGCGTGCAGTGGATGCCCGATTCGAGCGGGTTCTTCTACCGGCGGCTGGCGGATGTGAAGAATCCCTACTCGGGGCAGATCAAGTTTCACCGGATCGGCACCAACGCGAGCGAGGACAAGCTGCTGTTCGAGCAATACAAGGATGGCCCGCTGGCGACGACGTGGGGGCCGTTTGCGCAAGTCAGCCGCGACGGGCGGTGGATGATTCTCGGGTACTACACGAGCACGAAAGCGAATGACCTGTGGGTCGTCGATCTTGATCGCTGGTTCCGCAGCGGGGAGTTTAGCCCCATCGAGATCGTCAAGGGGCTGGACGCCCGCTTTGGGGGCCACGTCAACGGCGACACGTTGCTGATGACCACAACGCTGGACGCGCCAAACGGGCGGGTCTTCGCCGTCGACTTGCACCGCCCGCAGCGCGAGCGGTGGCGCGAGATCATCTCCGAGCGGAAGGACGCGGCGATCGAGCAGGTCGATCTCGCCCGCGGTGTGCTCGCGATCAACTACCAGCAGAATGCGACCACGCAGATCCGGCTGTTCGACCTGAACGGCACATTCCTGGACGAGCTGGAGTTGCCCGGCATCGGCTCGGCATCGCTGAGCACGGAGAGCGACCGCACGGAAGCGTTCCTCACGTTTACGAGCTTCAACACGCCGCCGAGGATCTATCGGCTGGATCTCACTTCGCCGGAACTGGCCGCGCGCAGCGTCTGGGATGCACCGGATGTCCCCGTCGATCCGTCGCTGGTCGAGGTGAAGCAGGTGTTCTACCCCTCGAAAGACGGGACGCGCATCAGCATGTTCCTCGTCCACAGGAAGGGGCTCGCGCTGGACGGGAACAATCCCACGCTGCTGTACGGCTACGGCGGGTTCGCCAACAGCATGACCCCGTGGTTCAGCGCGACGATGTTCCCGTGGTTCGAGGCGGGCGGCGTCTACGCCATTCCCAACCTTCGAGGCGGCGGGGAGTACGGCCAGACGTGGCACACCGGCGGCATTCTCGCGAGCAAGCAGAACACGTTCGATGATTTCCTCGCCGCAGCCGAATGGCTTATTGCCAGTCGGTACATGAATCAGAAGCGGCTGGGGATCGTCGGCGGATCGAACGGTGGACTGCTGGTCGGCGCCGCGATCACCCAGCGCCCGGACCTGTTCGCTGCCGCCGTCAGCGCGGTTCCGCTGCTGGACATGCTGCGGTACCAGAATTTCCTGATGGCTCGCTATTGGATCCCGGAATACGGAAGCGCAGAGGACGCCGAGCAGTTCAAGTACCTCGTGCAGTATTCGCCGTATCACCGGATCAAGCCGGGGACAAACTACCCGGCCGTGTTCCTCACCGCCGGGGAAAACGACACGCGCGTCCACCCGCTGCACGCGCGCAAGATGGCCGCTCGACTGCTGGCGTCGAACGAAGCGCGCCAGGGGTCGAATCCGGTCCTGCTCTGGGTGGACCGCGACGCGGGTCACGGCCAGGGCAAGCCCCTGAACCTCCGCGTCCGCGACCAGGCCGACGTGCGGATTTTCCTCATGTGGCAGCTGGGCATGCTCCCGGTTGCGCCGACGACGACGCCAGCCACCGCGCCGACCGCGCGCGGGTTTTAGGGGGAATCGCTGGCCTTGTACATCCCCCGCAGGTGTGGCGCAGCCAGTTCAACACTGCTGCGCTATTCGGCGAGATCCTTGGCCGTCTTGTCGAACCACTCGACACACTTCTTGACATTCTCCACCAGCTCCGGCCCCTTGCCGTGCTCGTACTCGACCATGATGGTGCCCTTGTAGTTCTGCCGCTTCGCTTCTTCCAGGACGCCGCGCACATCGGTTACGCCGGTGCCCCAGGGGACGTCGATTGCCTCGCGCTTGCCGAACTCGCTGAGGTCCTTGAAGTGGAAGTTGAGGATGCGGCCCTCGAGCATCTTCATGGCGTCAACGGGCTTGATCCCGCTGCGCACCCAGTGGCCGATGTCGGCGCAGCACCCGACGCGCGGGTCACGGTCCTTCACCGCGTCGACCACATGCTGCGGGTCCCAGTAGTGCGCGGGCTTTGGGTGGTTGTGGATCGCGACTTTGATGTCGTACTCCTTGGCCATCTTCTCCACCGTGTCCAGCGCGTCGGTTTTGGGCTCAGAACAGATCGTGACGATGCCCATTTCTTTGGCGAAATCGAACACCTTGCGCGCCTCGGCCTCGTCCTTTGGGATGTTGACGACGCCGTAGTTCATCACGAGGACGCCAGCGTCTTTGAGCTTCTGCTTCACGGCGGCGCGTTGTTCGGGGGTGGAGTCGTGGTTGAACTTGGTCGCATCGTCGGGGCTCATGCGCTGGCCGGGGTACATCTCGATGTAGCGCATGCCGAGCGATTTGGTCGTGTCGATCGCCTCGAACAGCGACCGATCTCGGAAGGTCCAGCACTGCACGCCGAGGCGCCACCCCAGCTTTTTCGACGGGGCGATGTCGCGCTTGGCAGCCGGCGCCGCTGCGCCGGCTGGGGGTGCGCCGGTCTGGGCGAGTGCGGGAATCGACAACATGATGACCAAAAGAGCGGCGATCGTGAGATGCATGAGGTTTCTCCTTCGCGGAAGGTAATGCTTCTAACCGATGCGCGGGCGCAGCAAAAGGGCGGGCCGCGGCGGCCCGCCCGAGTCGTCGACAAATTACCGATCACCTGTAATTAATTAGTTGTGATCGTCGTCTGTTTCTTTACCGTCACGTCCGGCTCACCGCCCGTCTCCACGCGCTTGGTTTCCTCGCGACGGATGGTGGTGCTGTCGGCGTCGCTACGGCGTTCGATTCGATCGCCGGCGGATGATTGCTCGCGAATGGTCGTGCGTTCCTCGATAACGCGGTCCTCGTCACGATCGGGAACGAAGTAAATGCGGTGGCGGTTGCCCGCATGGATGTCCTTCTCCAGCGCGAGCTTGTTGTCGATCATGATCTTGTCTTCATCCGGATCGACGGTGACGACTTGCCCCTTTTCAACCTTGCCGCGGTACAGCAGGGTCTCGTCGTCGAAGTCGTAAACGTAAATTTCGCCGTTACGCTGGGCGGTATAAGCGAGCTGTCGGTCGCCCTGCATCTCCATGCGTGCGTTCGCCGGAACCTGCTCGACCTTGGGATCCGACGAGCAACCGACAACACCCGCCCCGACGAGGCACAGTGCGACAACGGGTGCGGCAAAATGACGGAAGGCGTTCATATTGACCTCCATAATAGGTGAGGGACAGCCCGGTGCGGGCCATCCACCGAGTTACGAAGCAGGAGTGCAATCGCTGGACCGGTCGAGCCCGATTGAATCCTTGACGCCGATTCACCCCGTCCCACAATCGGACGCGATGGCGGAACCCATCCTGGCGGAAGAAGATGGAGTGCTCCGCGATCTGGCGCACGCCTACACCCGTCACCGAAAGCTCCTGTTCGCCATAGCCGTCGGGTTCCTGCTGATCGGATTCAACGGGCAGTGGATCGTCGAGCGCGACACCTCGATGTATCGCGGCCTCGGCCACACCCTTGCCACCGGGCAGGGGTATTCATTCGGGGAATTCGCCTCCAGCGTCATCTATCCCGGCCTACCGCTCATCCTGGCGGGCCTTGAGCTCGCCTTCGGCGATACCGCGCTCCCGGCAATCCTCCTGATGAACCTGATTGCGCTGGCGACGCTGGTAATGACATACCGGCTGGTCCGGCTGCACTTTCCCGAGTGGATTGCGGTGGCAGTGACGGTGGGAGTCGGGCTCAATGCCCGCTTCGTGCAGGTCGCGCAGGAAATCATGACCGATCTGCCGTTCCTGCTGGGCGTGGTGCTGTTCCTGTACGGGTGGGAAAGATTGAGGCTGGCGCTGGCCCCTGTAGTTGCGACGCCTGCGTCATCCCCCCCCGTCCCTCTGCAACAGGCGACACAGGCGTCGCAAGGTCAGGAGAATAGAAAGTTACTGGCCCCCGTGGCCTATCTCCTTCTCGGGCTGGTCATCGCGCTGTCGATGCGACCGACGTTTTGGATTCTCGCGATGGCCTGGGGGCTTGTATGCGTCTGGGGCGTAATCCGCGGCCCGCGAAAGCTGCATGCAACCTGTTTGCTGCTCGTGTTCCTGGCAGGGGTTGTGTTCTTCTATTTTGACCCGCGGACGCGCGGGTTCAATCCGCTGGGCGGGGGGTACGAGAGCCATTTCCTCGAAAAGCTTACTCGCGTGCGCGCGACGGTCGGGCGGAACCTGCCCGAGTTTTTCAGCCGACAGTTCAGCGAGGGGTTCTTCAACGGGCGCTTCGGGTTCGGCATCACGCACGCGATCACGGCGGCGCTGATCGGCTCGACATACTTCCTGTTCCGCCGGGGTCTGGTGCTGTGGGGGCTGCTGATCCTTTGCACCATCGTTGTAACTGTGCTCATCGAGGTCGTACCACGCTATTACCTCATGATCCTGCCCGTGATGATGGTGGCTTACGTGCTGCTGTGGCGCGCGCTGGCCATTCGCGCGGGGCCGCGCTGGGGCCCGGCGGTGTTCACGGCGGGTGTGGTGCTCTTCGTGGTGCCCAACATCGTTCGCGGAACGAAATTCATCTATGAACAGCACTGGAAGGACCCTGGCCGGCGCATCGAATGGGAGCGGGCGATCGTGTCGGCGGAGATGATCAAAGAGAACGTGCCCGAGGGGTCGGCGGCGCTGGCGCCCGGCGCGACCATCGTCAGCTACCTCAGCGGCCGCGACGTATACATGGCGCGGGAGATCTTCCCCGAGAACGAGGACATGGCCAATTACCCACGCTACCTCGCGGCAAAGGGGGTGGAGTATGCGATCTGGCCGCCAAATAAGATTCGCGATCACGAGGGGTTGATCGCCGAAATGATGGACCGCGGGGTGATCGTGCCGACGGAGGTTGTGATGCGGGAGATGGGGCTGACGTTGGCAAAGATCAAGGTCGTCGTGCCGCCGGACGGGGTCGATTGGCGGGACAATCCGGTGAGGGAGTACGACTGGGTCACGACGACGCAGCGCCGCCCGACCAGTGAGCAGATTCGCCACCAGCAGCGGCTGAAGCGCGAGGCATACGAGGCACGGGTGCGGCGCGAGAAAAACGAGCTGAAGGCGAAGCTCGAAGCGCGGCGCAAGCGCGAGGCCAAGGCCGCCCGCGAATCCCGTGAGGTGCGCGAGCGGATCGAACTGCGACGAAGGTATGAACAGCGCCTGGCGCGTGAGGCCCGCGAGCGCCAGGCCGCTAACGCTCGTCGATTGAAGCGATTGCGTCAACAGGCGGCGACACAGGCCACGCAGCCTGCAACACAACCGGCCACCGCGCCCGCGGCGTCGCAGCCCGTGTCGATGCATCCGCGTTCTCCGTTCGAGGAATGTTCCGATAACCACCAGCGTTTGAGCCTGCTCCGCTGGGCCGTGCTTGAGCCGCCGTGGGCAGCCGCACCTGCGTTGCGTGACGATCCGCGCTGCCGTAGCATGGCGCGGTTTATCACCATGCCCGCTTCGCGTGCCGCCCGGGACACGCGCGACAGCGAAAAGTAGACCGATTTGTTTGGACGTAAGCCACGATGACCGTCACGCCGCGTACCGCTTCATACGACCCGATGTTGGACTCCCACGGCGCGCTCACCGCGCGCTCCGCGATGTCAACGGCGCTGGCGGATGAGGCACGGCGCGACCGCAAGATCTTCTGGGCGACGATGGCGGTCGTCACCACCATGTTCCTGCTGCTGCAAAACCCTTATTGGGTGCCGGCCGGCGACAGCGAGGTCTACATCTCCGTCGCGCGCTCGATGGTGAAGGGGGAGGGGTATCGGTTCAACGGGCAGCCGGTCGCGATGGTGCCGCCGGGCTGGCCGACGGCCTTGGCCGCGGTGATGTGGATCTCGCCATCATTCCTCGTGCTCAAGCTGTTCACGATGGTGTGCATGATCGGCGCGCTGGGCATCACCTACTGGATCTGCCGGCGGTGGGTCTCGCCCGGGTGGGCATCGTTCGTGGTGCTCTCGATGGCCACGCTCTCGCACGTCGGGCAGGCGACGTTCTGGCTGATCAGCGAGGGACTGTTCTGCCTCGTCACCAGCGCGTCACTGCTGCTGGCCATCCAGATCAGGGAGCGCTGGACCGTAGTGGGGGAGCGGACGGGCTGGTGGCGGATCGCGCTGCTGTGCGTGCTGGCCGCCGTCGCGGTTCTGGTGCGCTGGGCGGGTGTTCTGGGCATACTCCCGATTGCAGCCATTCTCATGCGCGGTGAATCGCCGCGCGACGTGCTCAACGACATGGGGCGCTTTGTTCGATCGGCCTGGAACTGGGCCCGTAGCGACGGCCGGAGCGACTGGGTCTACGCCTGGACACCCACGACGCGGCTGTGGCTTACGATGTTCGTCGTGGGATTGGCTGCCAGCACGACCTTCATCGTGCTCCGTAAAACCCTGGCGGGGTGGGAGACCTCCGAGAGCGCGCCGCTCACGTCGGTGAGCATGGCCGACACCGCCGGCGGCGCGAGCGGCGACGTGAACGTGGGAGGGCAGCAGCTGATCCTCGCCGACCGGTTTGTCGCGATGCAGTACAATCTGATTTCGACCTCCGGCTTTGGCGGCACGACCTACCAGGACCGGTTCGTCGGCTGGGGGCGGTGGTTCAGCTGGCTCTTCTGGCAGCCGTTCCGCGCCGGCATGGGCGATCCGCTGATCGATCTGGGCGCGATCGTCTTCGGATGGTTCATCATTGCTTTGCTGGTCTTTGCCGCCGGCTACGGCGCCGCACGACGAGAGTGGATGTGGCTGGCGCTGCTGGCGTACACCGGGGCGCTCTCGCTCAACTGGCCGAACGTCAACCCGCGGTATTACGTGCCGGTCTACTTCCTGCTCATCCTCGCGCTGCTGACGGCGGCCCGGGTGCTGCGGTCTTTCGGGCCTGGGTTGTGGCGCGGGACTATTTCAGTCTTGTGGTGGATGTTCCTCGGCTCGGTGGTTCTGACGAATGTCGCGATCTGGGCCAAGGAAGTGCAGGTGGCGCGCTCCGATGACTTCTATGCAGAATACGAGGCGGGCCTCAACCAGACGATCATCTCCGCTAATCGCTACCTGGCGCAGCTGCCCGATCTGAAGGACGCCGAGGTGGTCGTTACGCCTTCGTACATCAACCTCGGCAAGAAGCGGCAGAGCCAGTTCGCCCTGCGCGCGACAACGATGCTGACAGACCGCGACACGATCAACCTCCCGCGCGACCGCCAGTGGCCGCCGAGCACCAAGCTCGCGTGGTGGTGCCAGCATTACGGCATCAAGTACTACCTGCACCAGCACGCGATCTCCCCGTGGCGCGTGTGGCACTTCCGCGTGCCGGAGAAGTGGCAGGAGCGCGTGCAGGGGGCGCCCGTCGATCGCCTGGAAGCGGGCTGGAAGCTCTACCGCGTCGTGCCCTACGTCCCGGCTGTCCCCGGCGTGCTGGATGAGATCCCGCCGAAGCTCATCCCGATCGAGACCCCGCCCAGTCGCGATTGGCCGACGCGGGTGCCGGGGCTGTGAGGAGGTGAGAGAGTGGGGAGTAACGGGGTAACGGAGTAACAGAGGCGCGCAGAGCATGTCTTCTACTCCGTCACCCTTTCACTCCCCACCGCGTCACGTCCTCGTTCCCATCGTCGCCGGGATCGGCAATGCGCTGATGGCGGTGCCGATGGTACGGCAGATGAAGCGGGCGGTGCCCGGGGCGCGCATCACCATCCTGGCGCGGACCGAGCCGATGGCGGAGGTCTTTCGCCGGCTCAATGAAGTCGACGAGGTGCTCGTCACGGGCGCCGGGTGGAAGGGTCACTGGCGAAGCGTGATTTGGTCGCGGCAGCGCCGGCCGGACGTCTACGTCGTGCCGTTCCCGTCGAACCGGTGGCAATATTCAATGCTCGCGGCGACCGGCGGGGCGCGGCGGCGGGTGCTGCACGGCTACCCTGTCGGCTACTGGCGGGCGCTGCACTTCCTCCCGTCGACGCGCGTGCCGGCACGGCGTGGCATCCACGACGTCGTGCAGAACCTCAACCTGCTCCGCGACATGAACATTGAGCCGGACGTGACGGAAGCGCCAAGCTTTCGGGTGAACGAAGCCGATCGGGTGCGCGCCGACGAGCTGCTGAAGGCGGCGGGGGCGCCAGCACGGGGCGAGCCGTTCATCGTCGTCCACGCCGGCAGCGCGCGCACGGTCCTGGCCCGCGCCAAGCGCTGGCCGGTGCAGAACTATGCGCAACTGATCGCCGCGATGTCGCGCGAGCTCCAGCTCCCGATCGTGCTGCTCGAGGGCCCCGACGAAATGGGCGTGGCGCATGAAATCGAGCTCCATCTGCCGCCGGGCGAGCCGCCCGTGACCCCGTGCGCGCTGCGCGGCCCCCTGGGCGACGCCGCGGCGGTGCTGGAACGGGCGACGCTGTACGTCGGCTCCGACTCGGGCCTCGCCCATCTGGCTGCCGCCGTGGGTACGCGAGCCGTCACGCTATTCGGTCCCGCCGACCCGGACCGCGTCAGCCCCTTCGGTCAGCGCGACCTCGTCGTCCAGGCCCCGAAAAACTGTGGGCCGTGCTTCCTGTATCCCTGGCACACGCCCTACCCGAAGATCCGCTGCCGCGAGCCCTATTGCATTGACAGCGTGACGGTGGAGTCGGTGATGGCCGCCGTGCGGCGCGGGATGGCGGAGGCTGAAGCCTCGGCAGGGACTGCGCGCCTGCGACTGTCATCCTCAGGATGACAAGGCCGCGAATGCCAACGCTTGGTTGAACATGATCGAGTCAACGCCCATCTCGATCCCCACCTCGCCCGCGGAAGACGCCGCGCCGGCGGCGGCGGCCTCGCCGAGGAAGCGATGGATCGGGTTGCTGAAGCTCGCGCTCACGCTGATCGTCGTCTATTACGTCGCCCGCGCGCTGATCGTCCAGTTCCAAGCGGTTCCCTGGGACCAACTGCACCTGACGCCCGGCTACGCGGCCCTGTCGGTGCTCTGTACGTTCATTGTCCACGGCGGGCAGTTACTCGTCGTGGTCACGCTGCTCCGCGCTTACGGTCACCGGCTGCCATGGCGCGCGCAGCTCGCCGCGGCATGGGTGCCGCCGCTGGGGAAGTATGTTCCGGGGAAGGTCGCCAGTATCGCCGGCGCGGTGTACATCCAGCGGCAGTACGGCATCCCAGGTACTGTCGCCGTCAGCGTCGCGCTGATGCTCGACGGGCTGGCGCTGATCGCGGGGTTGATCGTCTCCACGCCGCTGCTGCTATCCGAGCCGGTTCGCCGCGAGATGCCCCACGCGTGGGCCTGGTGCATCGCCTTGGCCGCGTGCGGCCTGCTCGCGCTGCACCCGCGCGTCTTTTCGGCACTGGTGAATCTTGGCCTGCGCATGATTGGCCGACCGCGGCTGACGACGATCCCATCGGCGAAGGTGTATGCGATCCCGGTTGCGCTCTCGTTCAGCCAGTGGCTGTTCTCGGGGCTGGCGCTGTGGTTCATGATCCGATCGATCATCGATGTAAGCATTGCGCAGATCCCGCTGTTCATCGCCGTGGCCGCGCTGGCGATGTCGGTCAGCTATCTGGCGCTGTTCGCGCCCGGCGGGCTGGGCGTGCGCGAGTGGATCTTCTTTGTTGCGCTGGGCCCGACGATCGGCCCGGTCGCCGCCGTCGTGGCCGTCGCCATGCGCGTCGCGCAGACGCTCATTGAGCTGACGTTGGCGGCGTTCGGCTTCGCGGCGCTGCGCAGCGAGCGCGGCCGGGCGGTGACTCGGGAAGAATCCACAGCCTCCGCCGCGCTGCGCCCAGGGCATAGCACAACGTGATACAGCCTTCGCCGTGGAGGAACGGGCATGGGTTCCCATTCCCGGAGCGGGTTCATTCGCTTCGCGCCACCAGCTGTCACCGCACCAGATTTCACAACCAACGCGACGCAGCGCCGCCTTGACTGCCGCGCCGCCGTGCCGTAACACTGTCACATGGAACACCCCAAGATCCAGCACGACGGGATTACCTTTGACGACGTGCTGCTGATCCCCGCCCGCAGCGATTTCGTCCCCTCCGAGGCTGATACCCACACCAGGCTCACGCGCGCGATCGAGATGAACATCCCGCTGATCTCCGCCCCGATGGACACGGTCACCGAGTCGGCGCTGGCGATCGCTTTGGCGCAGGAGGGGGGGATCGGAATTATCCACAAGAACCTGTCGGTCGAGAACCAGGCCCGCGAGGTCGAAAAAGTGAAGCGCAGCGAGAACGGCGTCATCGTCGATCCGATTACGCTTCCGCCCAGCGCGACGATCGGCACAGCCCGGCGGGTGATGCGCGAGTACAACGTCAGCGGCATTCCCATCGTCGAGGGCGACAGCGGCGGAGCAGGGGGGGCAGCGCAGGTGGGTGAGCTCCCGCTGCGGCGCGGCGCGGGCGGCAACGGCAGCGCCAAGCCCCCGCGGCTCGTCGGCATCCTCACGCGGCGCGACCTGAAGTTCCAGGAAGACGATGACCGCCAGATCGGCGACGTCATGACGAAGGAAAACCTGGTTACCGCCCCCGAAGCGACGAGCCTCGACGAGGCCGAGCGCATCCTCTACCGCTCGAAGGTCGAGAAGCTGCTGCTGACGGATGATGAAGGCCGGCTGGCGGGGCTCGTGACCATGCGCGATATCGACAAGCTCCACCAGTTCCCCAACGCCTGCAAGGACAAGCGCGGGCGGCTGCGCGTGGGCGCCGCCACGGGCGTAAAGAACTTCGAGCGCGTCGAGGCGCTC
Organism: Tepidisphaeraceae bacterium; assembly: GCA_035936155.1. GTDB lineage: Bacteria > Planctomycetota > Phycisphaerae > Tepidisphaerales > Tepidisphaeraceae > DASYWJ01. Next base: position 100,382 of record DASYWJ010000082.1, read on the forward strand.
ATCAAGGCCGACGTCGACGTAATCGTCGTCGACACCGCACACGGCCACTCCAAGAACGTGATCGAGACGGTCCGGGAGATCAAGAAAAACTGGGACATCCAGGTAATCGCCGGCAATGTCGCGACTGCCGATGGGGCGCGCGACTTGATCGACGCCGGCGCCGATGCCGTGAAGGTCGGCATCGGCCCCGGCGCGATTTGTACGACGCGCATCGTGTCCGGCGTCGGCGTGCCGCAGGTGACGGCGATCTTCCAGGCGTGCAGCGTCGCCAACGACGCAGGGGTGCCGGTGATTGCCGACGGCGGCATCCGCCACAGCGGGGACATCACCAAGGCCATCGCCTCCGGCGCCAGCTCGGTCATGATGGGCAGCCTGTTCGCGGGGCTGGACGAATCGCCGGGCGAGCTGGTGATTCACCAGGGCCGTCGCTACAAGACCTACCGTGGCATGGGTAGCATGGGGGCCATGATCGCGGGCTCCAGCGACCGATATGGCCAGGCGGGCGTGCGCGAGCGCGGGAAGCTCGTGCCCGAGGGCGTCGAAGGGCGCGTGCCGTACCGGGGGCCGCTGGGGGATTTCGTGTACCAGCTCGTCGGCGGCTTGCGCGCTGGCATGGGCTACTGCGGGACCGATAACATCGTGAAGCTCCGCACGAATGCGCGATTCTGCCGCGTCTCGGCCGCCAGCATGGCCGAGAGTCACCCGCACGACATCACTATCACCAAGGAATCGCCCAACTACATGGCTGAGGCCGTGGAGCGGTGACCCGGGAGCCGCCGATGAAGAGAACGGAAATGAAGCCGGCAGCCAGTAGCCAGAAGCCAGCAGAAAGGCGGAGGCTCCCTGTCTCGTTCTGGCTCCTGGCTTCTGGCTACTGGCTTGTTCTGCCCGGCGGCTGCGCATCGGAAAAGAAGCAGCCCACGACGCGCCCCAGCAGCGTCAGCCAGCGGCAGGACGATGCGCTGCGCGACCCGTTCGGCTATAAACCCGACATGAGCCGCGACGTCAGCGGCGGGGGCATCGGCGACTTAGACCGCGACGGACTCAAAAAGGACCTGAACAATGTTCTCAACCCATAACACGACCCGCTTCTTCACCCGCGCGGCGGTGGTCGCTTTAGCGACCCCGTTTCTGGTAGCGACCCTGTTCCTCCTCCCCACCGGATGTCAGCGCGTCCATCGTGGCCGTCCCGTCGCCCTCAATGATGCGCCGCTCATCATCGACGAGGCGATGCAGCTGCGCGACTGGGAGCGCTCGACCGCCTACTACGCCAGCGGCGCGGTCGTCGCCGGCGCCACGCGCGTCACGTTCGAACCGAAATACGACAACCGCTACAACTACGTTGCCGATCCGCTGATCGGCGTCGCCAACTTCGCCCTGATCCCATTCACCTACTTCCGCACGCCCCCATTCACGACGGTGGTGTACCACGGGGCAATCGTCCCGCCGACGCACACCGCCATGCCGGAAGTGCGCGTGATCGAGTAGCCGCACAGACGCCGCGCCCGCCGTATGATTGGCCCATCCCGCGTCAGCTTTTTTGTCCACTCCGCGCTTTTGCAGTTGGACGGCCGTCACCTCAGTCGGTAGGCTGCTGCCACAGCACGGTCATCGCTGAGGTGACGGGCCCGGTCCATTTCAAGTGACGAGGGAACATGCCCAACAGACTTTTGTGCAGCGTGGCGGGCGCGGTTGTCGCGGGAGCTTTTGGCGTGGGCTCGGCAAGCGCTGCGCTGGTCACCTACGACATCGTCCAGGCGCAGAGCACGCTGACGCTGGGCGGAAATCTCACCGGCAACACCGCCAGCCAGCAGACGGCGGGCAGCCTCACGACCTCGTACACCGGGACGATCGTCGCCAACCGCACCGCGGGCAACATCGAGTTCCCCGGCGGCAGCGTCATCGACGCCGCCCTTCAGCCGACGAACCAGCAGCCGCGTGCCGACGCCACCCCCGGCAGCGCTCCGGCTGACTACGGTCGAACCGCGCCCGGGCCGTTCTTCAGCACCGCCCTCGAGGCATTCCGTGGCATGATCCTGGACGTCTTCGATGACACCTCCGGCCTCGGCAGCACCGTCAACGCCAGCGGCCAGTTCGCCAGCCAAAACCTGATCCTCCAGATCGACAGCGGGGAGTCCGACGTGGCTTACGGGAATGCCACTGCGGAGAATGACCTCTCCGGCCGCGGCACATCCAACGGCGCGACGACCGCCTCCACGGTGATCACCAGCGGCGGCGTCGAGACGCTGACGTTGCGCTTCAACACCGGCGCGATCGTCTACGGCGTCAGTCAGAGCGGCGACAGCTCCATCACCTTCAACGGCACCATCGTCGCGACGCGCAACGTGGTCATACCGGAGCCAACCGGCCTTGCCGCGCTGGCCGCCGGCAGTCTGTTGCTGGCCCGTCGCCGCCGCGCTTGATGACATACCAGTGCAAATGCAGATGAACGTGCGCCGCAGCGTTGCTGACGCGTTCGTCGCCTTGACATTCGCGCTGGCGCTGGCGATTCCCATCTACGTCGCGTTCCGCGACGACCGCCGCGTGCGCAGCGCGTATGTCGGCTGGCGCAGCGGCGATTTCGTCTACGAAACGAGTGTCGCGGCGATGGGGTGGCGGCTGTCATTTCGAGCCGACGTCCCGCGGAGGGTGCGGTTTTCTGACGGGCACATCCCGCGCGGCGGCGATACGCTCAATGGCCCCGGCAGCTACTGGCCCGACCGATTTGCGGCCGGCTTCGACAGCTACCCGCTCACCTCGCTCGGCGAGGCGCCGGGCGAGAACCCGAGCTGGCAGGGCTTCGGGGGCGGCAGACTGCCTTCGTCGAAGTGGCATCACGTCCATACCGCATGGGTGCCGGTCTGGTTCGTCTCGCTCGTGCTCGCGCTGCCGGGATTGCGCGTGATGGCGCGAATGGCAGGCGCACGCCGGCGCCGCGACAGCGGCTGTTGCGTCAACTGCGGCTACGACCTCCGCGGCGGGCACGAGCGCTGCCCCGAGTGTGGCGCGGACGCGATTACTCGCCCTTGATCAGCACCCGATCGTTCGGCAGAAGCGCCACGTCCAGCTTCGCGTCCTGCTTGAGCTTTTCGTAGTCGAATTCAGAGGTCTCCGCGTTTGCGCCCTTTCCGCGGTTGAGCAGGATTTTCACGTCACGCAGATCCTTCGGGTCTAACCCGCCCGCCGCCGTGATCGCCTGCATCAGCGTGACCGCTCGGCCTCCGGAGAACTCGTACGCCCCGGGGCGGGCGATGTACCCGCCGATGTAGTAGACACCGCCCTCATTCGGCTTAGCCGCCGCCTTCGCCTGCGCGCCGTTCGCCGCCCCGCGGAAGACCTCGGCGAGAAAGTCTTTCATATCCTCCCACGAGCGACGGTCGGCGGCGGCGTTGTACTTTACGCCGGGGATGCCGAAGGTGTCGGCTTTGGGGTTCGTGAACGAGTGCACCGCATTGCCGTACACCACGAGCTGCCAGTCGGCATCTGCCTGTTGCATCTCCTTCGCGAAAGCGAGGACCTCCTCGGGCGGGACCATTGGGTCATCCGCGCCGTGCAGCGCGAGCACCTTTGCTTTCAGTTTGCCCGCCTCTGCCGGGTTGTCCGTTGACAGGCTTCCGTGGAAGCTGACGACGCCGAGCAGCGGCATCCCAGCACGCGCCATTTCCAGTGCGATGGTTCCGCCGAAACAATAACCCATGGCGGCGACGCGTTCGCCGTCCACGAGCGGCTGGCTTTTGACGAAGTCCAGCGCCGCCTGCGCGCGGGCCATGCCCGTCGCGGGATCCTTCTTGATCGCGCCCGCCATCGCGCCGGCTTCCTTGGGGTCGTTGGTCGTCTTGCCCTCTCCGAACATGTCGGCGACGAAGGCGACGTAGCCCAGCGACGCGACATCGTGGGCGCGGCGGCGCGTGTAGTCGGTCAACCCCCACCACTCATGCACGATGATGACCGCAGGCCGCTTGTCGGCCAATGCATCGTCGTAGGCGAGGAAACCTTTGAGGGTCGTGTCGCCTTGTTTGTACTCGACCGTTTCAGTCTTAATTGCGGCGGATGTGAACGATGCAAGGGCCGTGGCGAGCAGCAGGGCGGCGGCGAGATGCGATTTCATGCGGGTCTCCCGAAGAATCAGATACTCAGATGGCTCGAGGCAGCGCTGACGATCAGCTTACGCATTTCATGGCTCGTGCGGTGTGGCCGCAGGTCAGTTGGAGAACTCACCGTGACAGGACGCGAAACCCACTCCGATGGCCACAGTGTACGCGCCGCCCGCGCCGTGTGAACTTCGGATATGATTCCGCCGCTCGTATGGCATCGACCCCGCCCATCAATATCACCAAAGGTTTGCAGGGGTTGCGCTCGCTCCCGGCCGGCGGCGTGCTGTCCGTCGGCAACTTCGATGGGCTGCACCGTGGCCACCGCAGAATCCTCGAGACGGGCAGAGAACTGCTCGCGCCCGGAGCACGGCTGGCCGTGGTGACTTTCGAGCCGCACCCGCTGACCGTGCTTCGGCCGGACCTGGCGCCGCCGCGGCTGACACCGCCGCAGCAGAAGCGCGAATTGCTCGCCGCCGTGGGTGTCGATGACCTCGTCGAGCTCCCGCCGAACAGCGACGTGCTCAATCTGACGGCAGAGTCGTTCTGGGCCATCCTCCGCGACGAGGTGCGCCCGACGCACATGGTCGAAGGCAAGTCTTTCAATTTCGGCAAAGGCCGCGGCGGCACGATCGAAAATCTCCGCGATTGGTCGGCAACCAGCGCGGTGAAGCTGAACATCGTTGACGGCGTTTCGGTCGCGCTGCTGAACTTGCAGGTGGTCGAGGTGAGCAGCTCGCTGATTCGCTGGCTGACCGCCCACGGCCGCGTGCGCGACGCCGCAATCTGCCTGGGCCGCAGCTACGCCCTGCGCGGCGAAGTTGTGAAGGGGCACCAGCGCGGCCGATCGATCGGCGTCCCTACGGCGAACCTGCGCGTGATGGATCAACTCATTCCAACCGACGGCGTGTACGTCGGCCGCGCAACGATCGACGGCCGCACGTACGCCGCCGCCGTCAGCATCGGCACGATGCCCACGTTCGGCGAGAACCAGCGGCAGGTGGAGGCCCACGTGATCGGGTTCGACGGCGATCTGTACGGCCAGACGCTCGAGGTCGAGCTGACCGACTGGATCCGCGAGCAGTGGAAGTTCGCTGGCATCGAAGCGCTGAAGTCGCAGATGCGGCGCGACATCGCGTATGCAACGGAACGGGCCCTCCTGCCGATCGAGCACCCGATCGCACGGATTGCCTGACCGCCTCAGAAGAGAATGGGACCACAGGCGAGATCGCCTCTGTACCTCTGTCTCACTGTGGCTCCCGTCTACGGCTTGACGAGCTGCCACTGCGCTTCGAGCCGCTTGGTGGAGACAGGGATCGAGGTTTTCAGCTCCTGGGCGAACAGCGAGACGCGCAGCTCTTCCATCATCCAGCGGTACTGCTCCAACGCGGCGTCTATCACGCCTTCCTTTCGGTGTCTCTCCCGTCGCTCGACGTACTGCTTCCACAGCGGCGCCATCTCCGCGCTGCGCTGGGCGTCGCGGACGTGCCCGGCGTCGCCGAGCTTCTGGAGGCGCAGGTGCGACGCCTTGAGGAACCGCGGCAGGTGCGGGAGCCACTGCAGCGGCGTCTGCGTGATGAACCGTTTGGGCATCAGGTGCGCCAGCTGCTGCCGCACGTCGTTGGCCGTGGCGGCCCACAGCGGGGGGAGGGGGCCCGAGAGCTTCAGCGTGAGCGCGTGGTACTCACTCAGGGCCGCCAGCGCGACCTGCGTCACCTCGGCTTTCGCCACCGCCAGCTGCTTCCACGCGACGCCCGCGCGGTCGGCGAAGGCCTGCTGCGTACGGATGTCGCCCTCGTCGCCGAAAGCCCGGTCGCCAATGGCAGCCATCAGGTCGTCGCGCAGCTCCTCGCTGCTGCCGATCGGCTTGTAGTACAGAGCCATGCGCGCAAAGTCCGGCAGCGTCTGGGCGAGGTGCCGCATCTCCTTTTCCAGTTGCAGCATGAACAGCCGGCGCACGCCGCGGCGGTGGGCGATTTGGGCAGCCTCGGGCGAGTCGAGCAGCCGCATCGAGACGACCCCGCCGTGGTCGATCAGGGCGGGGTAGCCGCGCAGCGTCATACCCGCGCGTTTCACCTCGACCGATTCGGGCAGATCGCCGAAGTCCCACCGCGTGAGGTTGTCGCGGTGGTAAGGCGACTCCTCCACCGGCTTGGCGAACGTCTCCTTCGCGGCCACCCCAAACTGCTTCCGCAGCGCCGCCAGGTCGCGGCCCGTTGCCAGGCGCTTTTGCGACTGGTCGACGACGGCAAAGTTCATGTGCAGGTGGTCGAGCAGCGACGCGGGGTCGAAGTCAGCCGCGCGGACGGTCACGCCCCTCGTTTTGCTCAGGAACAGCGCCAGCGCCTCGCACAGCGATCCATCAGGCTTCAGCTTATCGAACGCCTGCTGGGCGAAGTCGGGCGCGGGGACGAAGTGCACGCGCAGCTGCTTCGGGAGCGATTTGATCAGTGCCGTGAGCTTCTCCTTCAGCAGGCCGGGCACCAGCCACTCGAACCGGTTTGCCGGGACCTGGTTCAGCGCCGCCAGCGGGATAATTGCGGTCACGCCGTCGGCGGGGTGACCGGGCTCGAGGTGGTATTCGAGCGGGAGTGTCAGTCCCTCGACGGTGAGCACGTCGGGGAACAGTTCGGCGGTCGTGTCGGCAGCGCCGTGCTGCATGAGGTCCCGGCGGGTCATGTGCAGGAGCTTGGGGTTCGGTTTCTCCGTCTCGCGCCGCCATTTCTCGAACGCCGGCCCATTGGTGATGCCCGCCGGGATGCGCGCGTCATAAAAGTCGTAGCGCACCTTGCCGTCTACAAGCACGTCGCGCTGGCGGCGCTTGGCCTCCAGCGTGGTAATCTCGTCGACGAGCCGGGCGTTTTCCCTGAAGTAGGGGGCGGTGGTGTCGTAATCGCCCTCGACCAGCGCCGAGCTGATGAAAATCTCGCGGGAGAGCTTCGGGTCGATCGGCCCGTAGTGAACCGTCCGCTTCGGCACCACAGGCAGCCCGTAGAGGGTCACCTTTTCGTACGCCACAACGTGCGCCGTCTGGCGGCTCCAATGCGGCTCTGAGTACGTTCGCTTCACGAGGTGCTCGGCCGCGCGCTCGATCCACATCGGCTGGATCCGCGCGATGGTGCGCGCGTAGAGCTTCGTCGTCTCGACCAGCTCCGCAGCCACCACCCAGGTAGGCCTGGTCTTGAACACGCCCGAGCCGGGGAAGATGTGGAATTTCATTCCGCGGGCGCCCGTGTACTCGAACTGGTCGGTGCGCAGGCCGACGTTGCCAAGGAGCCCGGTGAGGACCGCGCGGTGGATGGCGTCGTATTTCTGTGGCGTTAGGCGCAGCGCGGGCGTCCTTGCCTTTACCCCCTCTCCCTCCAGGGGAGGGTCGGGGTGAGGGGGCGTGGTAGTCGAAAAGCTTTCGTCCCTCGAACGCCCCCTCATCCTATCCTTCTCCCGGAAGGAGAAGGGACCAGAACCAGAGCCCGCGCCATTGCCGCGCGTCAAGCCCATCTCGCCGACTGACCCGTGCAATTGCTGGTGAATGTCGTGCCACTCGCGCATGCGGACGAAGGACAGGAAGTTCGTCTGGCACATCTTCCGCAGTCTGCTGTGCGAGAGGTGATTCGCCTGCTCGTGGTAAAAGTGCCAGAGCTTCAGCAAGCCGACGAAGTCGGAATACTCGTCACGGAACTGCGCGTGCGCGGCGTCGGCCAACTCCTGCTTGTCCATCGGCCGCTCGCGCGGGTCCTGCACCGACAGCGCCGCGGCGATGATGAGCACCTCGTCCATGCACCCCTCGTCGCGTGCCGCCAGGATCATCCGCCCGATGCGCGGGTCGATTGGGAGCTTTGAGAGCGCCCAGCCGACATCCGTCAGCTCATTGCGGTCGTCGATCGCTCCCAGCTCGTGCAGTGTCTGGTAACCATCTTTGATCGAGCGGTAATCAGGCGGTTCGACGAATGGAAAGTCCTGCACCTCGCCGAGCTTCAGCGCCTTCATCTGGAGGATGACGGCGGCGAGGTCGGTGCGGAGAATTTCTGGCTCCGTGAAGCGCGGGCGGGAGTTGAAATCCTCCTCCGAGTACAGTCGCACGCAGATGCCTTCGGCGACGCGGCCGCAGCGGCCCTTGCGCTGATTGGCGCTGGCCTGGCTGACGCGCTCGATCGGCAGCCGCTGGACCTTGGTGCGCGGGCTGTAGCGGCTGATGCGCGCGTAACCGGGGTCGACAACGTAGCGGATGCCCGGGACGGTAAGCGAAGTCTCCGCGACGTTCGTCGCCAGCACGATCCGCCGTCGGCCGCTCTCTTGGAAGACCCGGTTCTGCTCGTCGGCACTGAGCCGAGCGTACAGCGGCAAGATTTCCGTGCCCGGCGGGTGGTGCTGCCGCAACGCCTCTGCCGTCTCGCGAATCTCGCGCTCGCCGGAGAGGAACACGAGCACGTCGCCCGGCCCCTCGCGGCAGACCTCGTCCACGCCGTGCAGGATCGAGACGATCGGGTCGTCGCCCTCGTCGTCCTCCTCCTCGTGCGCAGGGCGATACCGCGCCTCGACCGGATAGGTGCGCCCCGACACCTCGACGATCGGTGCATCATCGAAATGCCGGCTGAACTGCTGCGGGTTGATCGTGGCTGACGTGATGATCAGCTTCAGGTCGGGGCGCTTGGGCAGCAGTTGTTTCAGGTAACCCAACAGGAAGTCGATGTTCAGCGAGCGCTCGTGGGCCTCATCGATGATGAGCGTGTCGTACTGCTCGAGGAACCGATCGCCCTGCGTCTCGGCCAGCAGGATGCCGTCGGTCATCACCTTCACGAACGTGTCGGGCGAGGTCCGGTCGCCGAAGCGAATCTTGTAGCCGACGGCCTGGCCGAGGGTTGTGTTCAGCTCGGATGCGATGCGCGCCGAGACGCTGCGGGCGGCGATGCGGCGGGGCTGTGTGTGGCCGATCATCCCGGCGACGCCGCGGCCGAGCTCCAGGCAGATCTTGGGCAGCTGCGTGGTCTTGCCCGAGCCGGTTTCGCCGGTGATGACGACGACCTGGTTGGCGCGGATGGCGTCGGCGATCTCCGCGCGCTTCCGAACGACGGGCAACTCATCCGGGAACGACGGACGGGGGAGCCTGGCTTGACGCTGCTGGCGGCGGAGGCGGCTGCGCTCGATCTCGCTCGTCACGGTGCGCAGCGCGTCCTCGACGGGTCGGCCCGCTTCCAGCGATCGTTCGATTCCGCGCACCCGGCTGCGCAGCCGGTGCTGGTCGGCCAGCATGCAGGCCGACACGTCGAGCGTGGGATTGGGCGCTTCCTGTTTCACTTCTTGACGTAGCACCGGTTTCTAACCCGTGCATTTGCTGTTGATGGAATAACACGGGTTGAAAACCCGTGCTACGGATGAGTCGCTACGGCAGCGCGATGAACCAGAGGATCATCACGTAATGGCACGCGCTGCCCGCCAGCACGAACACGTGCCACAGGTCGTGCGCGCCGAACTTTCCCGGCCACAGCCGCGGGCGATCCAGGGCGTAGATCACGGCCCCGGACGTATAGATGATGCCGCCCGCCAACATCCACGCCAGCGCCTCCAGCGGGAGCACGCGCGAGAGCGGGATGACCGCTACCACCGCAATCCAGCTCATCGCCACGTACACGATCACGCGCGGCCACTGCCGCCGCACCCATCCGCTCATTACGGCCAGAATCCCGATCGCCGCCAGCACCCACTCGATGGTCAGAATAGTCCACCCCCACGGCCCGCGCAGCGGGACCAAACACAGCGGCGTGTATGTTCCCGCGATCAGCAGGAAGATCGCGACGTGGTCGAACCGGTCCAACCGCTCCGCGTGCTTCAGTTCGCAGCGCACGGAATGGCAGAGCGTGCTGGCGATGTAAAGCAGGGTCAGGCTGCCGCCGTAAATCGCCACGCCCGTCAGGTGCCACGGCCGGCCGCTGGTGACGATGAGCAGCAGGATGAGACCGGCGAGGGACAGCGTTGCACCAATGAGGTGCGACAGCCCGCAAAACGGCTCTTTGATCCAGCGGATGAGGCGCGACATCGGGACGCACATCATAGGCACGGCCGCAGTCGACCGCGTCGACTGTCAGTTCGACAACCAACTGCAATTTTTGCAGAATCGCGCCAGCCCCACATAAATCGAGACACTCTTCAAATGATTGAAAGCACAAGGCTTGCGCGCCCGACAGGCTCCATCGCGCGATGGCACGAGCTTTGAAATGAGATATGGCGACAATCAGCAAGCCTAGGAGCCTGGTGCGGTCCGTTGGAGGCTTCGCCCAAATTTCCGCAGGCGTCGCCAACTGCTGCAGGCCTGCCGCTGTCGATGCGGCGCCCGGACGAAATCAACGAATCAGACGCGACGCCTCCTTTCTCCATCCTGACCGCACCAGATCCGTGGCCGCCATCGTGGAATGATGAAAGGAGGTTACACCTATGCTTGCACGCATGCTCAACACTTACTCGCCCCTGACTCAGCTTCAGAGCGAGATGAACCGTTTGATGGAACACTTTTTTGAGGACATGCCCACGGCCCGGCCGTATGGGGCGGCGTAGCCGGCGATGAACGTCTGGGAGGACGGGAACAGCGCCTGGATCGAATGTGAGCTGCCCGGCCTGACGCTGGACGACATCGAGGTGCTCGTCTCCGGCAGCGACGTGACCGTGAAGGGCAACCGCAAGATTGCCGAGCCCGAAAATGCCGCGTGGCACCGCCGCGAACGGTCGCAGGGCGAGTTCGTCCGCAGCATGACGCTCCCGTGGGATCTCGATGCCGAGAAAGTCAGCGCCACGTTCCGCGACGGCGTGCTGACGATTGAGTTGCCCCGGGCAGAGTCGGCCAAGCCGAAGAAAGTTAAGGTCGCCTCGGCGTAATGCCCGGGCGGACAGGCTTGGCGTATATGACCTGGATTTGGCAAGAAAGGAGGAACAACCATGGCCAACACCGCACTTGAAAAGCGACGCAATGATGACAGCAGCATCGTGAACGTGCCCGAGCGGATGGAGCAACAGACGTATTACACGCCGCTCGTGGACATCGTCGAGACCAATGATGCGTTCATTTTCCACGCCGACCTTCCGGGCGTGAAGCCGGGTGACGTGGACATCAGCTTCGAGAACGGCGCCCTGACGATCAGCGGTAAGGTGCAGCCGCGCCGGCCGGAGAACGCCAACTACCTGTGGCGCGAGTACGGCGTGGGGCACTTCTACCGGTCGTTCACTATCGGCACCCCCGTCAACGTTGACGGGATCCGGGCTGAGCTGAAGAACGGCGAGCTGACGCTGAGCGTTCCAGAAGCACGAGAGCGCAAAGACGCGCAAGATCGAGATCAAGACTTCATAGAATCGAAGCTATCGGAAGCGCGCGGGTGCCGGGTCGGTCATTTGCCCGCCGGGCACCCGCGATGCGTTGGCGGGACTTCTCCCGGGAAGGAGGCACGACTCAAAAGTGGATGTGAGCGAAAGGAGGAGATTATGAAACTGTTGAAACGATGGAGGCATGACAAGCGGGGCAACGGGCAGAAATCCGACCGCGGGCTGGCGAAGCGCGAGCACGGCCAGGGATTTCGGCCTGACTCGGTTCCGCGATGAGATTGATCGACTGTTCGAGCGCGCTTGGCGCGACTTCGACCGCTTCGGCCGGGAGCCCTTGCTGGCGCCGTCGGCGCTGAGCGAGTTCTCCGGCTGGCCTGCAATCGACACCGCCGAGGATGAGAACAGCTACACCGTCCGCGTCGACGTGCCGGGCATCGACCCGAAGGACGTCGAGCTGGAGGTGTCCGGGAACGTGCTGAGCATCCGCGGCTCCCGGCAGGATGAGTGGAGTGATGAGAACAAGAAGCGCGGCATCATTCGCCGCGAGCGCCGCTCCGGCAGCTTCCTGCGATCGCTGCCGCTGCCGGACTATGTGGATGCCGAGAAGGTCGAAGCGCGGTACGAGAACGGGACGCTGACCGTCATGGCGCCGAAGATCGCGGGCAAAGGTTCGCGGCGAGTGCCGGTAACGGTATAGCGTGTATCCACGTATAGCCTTTATCCACGTGACGCGCAACGGCACAGCCACATGGCTGCCGACCTTTTACATTTCAGCTCTCCTTTGAGCGGGGCGGGCGCGCGATGGCGGCGCCCGCCCCGGTATCATTGCGCACACCATGGCCAAATACATCGCCGCCATCGATCAAGGCACCACGAGCACGCGGTGCATCCTGTTTGACCACCAGAAGCCCGTCGCCATCGCGCAGAAGGAGCACCGGCAGATCTTCCCCAGGCCGGGGTGGGTCGAGCACGATCCGGTGGAGATCTGGCAGCGCACGCAGGAGGTCGTCGTCGAGGCGATGCAGCGGGCCGGGGCGACAGCGCCAGACATCGCCGCCGTCGGCATCACCAACCAGCGCGAGACGACCCTCGCGTGGGACCGCGAAACCGGAAGGCCGTACCACAACGCGATCGTCTGGCAGGACACGCGCACGCAGGGCATCTGCGACGCGCTTGCGCGCGAGGGCGGCGTCGATCGGTTCCGCGAGTGCGTAGGCCTGCCGCTGGCGACGTACTTCTCCGCCACCAAGCTGCGCTGGATGCTCGACCACGTCACGGGCCTGCGCGAGGAAGCGGCCGCCGGGCGGGCGCTGTTCGGAACGGTCGACGCATGGCTGCTGTGGAACCTCACCGGCGGACACGTCACCGACGTCACCAACGCCAGCCGCACAATGCTGATGGACCTGCGGACGCTGCAGTGGGATGAGGCGATGCTGCGCGCGTTCGACGTGCCGCGGTCGATGCTGCCTCAAATCGCCGCGTCGTCCCACCCGGATGCGTTCGGGCGCACCAAGCGAGACGGCCCGTTCGGCGGCGAGATCCAGGTCTGCGGCGTCCTCGGCGATCAGCAGGCGGCGCTCGTCGGCCAGGCGTGCTTTGATCCCGGCGAAGCGAAGAACACCTACGGCACCGGCTGCTTCATGCTGCTCAACACCGGCGAGCAGGTCGTGCAGAGCAAGGCCGGGCTGGTGACGACGCTCGCGTACCAGCGGGCCGGGCAGCCGGCGCGATACGCGCTGGAAGGATCAATCGCCGTCACCGGCGCGCTGGTCCAGTGGCTGCGCGACAACCTCGGCATCATCCGATCGTCGGGCGAGATCGAAGCGCTGGCGGCGAGCGTCCCAGATAACGGCGGTGTCTACATCGTGCCGGCGTTCAGCGGGTTGTTTGCACCGCACTGGCGACCGGACGCGCGCGGGACAATTGTGGGCCTCACCGCCTTCAGCACGCGCGCGCACCTCGCGCGGGCCGCGCTCGAGGCCGCGGCGTTTCAGACCGCCGACGTGCTCGCGGCGATGCGCAGCGACTCTGGCGTGGACTTGGCATCCCTGAAAGTTGACGGAGGCATGGCGGCGAACGGCTTGCTGATGCAGTTTCAGGCCGACGTGCTCGGCATCCCGGTCGTTCGGCCACGCGTCAGCGAGACCACCGCGCTGGGCGCCGCGTACGCCGCAGGACTGGCGGTCGGGTTCTGGAAGGAGGTTGACGAACTGCGCGACAACTGGATCGTCGACCGGACCTGGCAGCCCCAGTTCTCAGCGCAACGCCGCGAGCAACTTCACGCGACGTGGCTGCGCGCCGTCGAGCGTTCCTTCGGCTGGATGTAGTTCTTCGCCGCCCTCGTGGCGAGGATGGTCTGGCGGGCGAACCACTACGACGATCCCGCCGGCTACACCGGCATGCCGCAGTTGTTCCTCTGCCTCACTGGACTCCTCTTCGGCTTCACCGCGTTGTCGATAGGGCTGGGCTTCGGGGAGCCCGAGCCGGAATCGAGCCGGAATCAAGTGTTCTCCGCTGAAGTTGACGCTGTTTTTGTGGCGATATAACATCGTCACGCGATGCATCACGCGCAGTGGAACAACACGACGACGACCACGACGACCCGGAGCTGCCGGGCGCGGTGATCGTTCGTCTTCAACTGACACGAAACCGCCCGGTTGCGAAACCGGGCGTTTTTGTTTGGATGTGGCACGGGCTTCCAGCCCGTGATTCTGTCAATGTAAGACACGGGCTGGAAGCCCGTGCTACAAAGGACTCCCATGGCGGCGGCAACACTACCGGACGGCAGCGTACGCGAGATTCCCGACGGCAGCACCGTCATGCAACTCGCCGAGTCGATCGGGCGCGGCTTGGCCAAGGCCGCCGTTGCGGCGAAGGTCGACGGGAAGGTCGTTGACCTCTCCTATCCGCTCGCGGGTTCGCACGCCGTCTCAATTCTCACGGATCGCGACCCTGAAGCGCTGCTCGTGCTTCGCCACAGCACCGCGCACGTGATGGCCGAGGCGATCCAGCGGATCTGGCCGCAGGCGCTGCTCGCGTATGGGCCGGCGCTGGATACCGGCTTCTACTACGACATCGCACTCGATCAGCCGATCTCCAGCAACGACTTTGCCCGAATCGAAAAGGAGATGGAGAAAATCATCGCAGAGAACCGCCCGTTTACTCGGTACGACCTCCAGCCGAATGAGGGGATGGAGCGGCTGAACGCAGAAGGCAACAAGTACAAGCTCGACAACGCGCGGCGCGCGATCGAGAGCGGGGCGCGCTCGCTGAGCTGGTACGTGACGGGCAGGAAGGACCAGAACTGGGAAGACCTGTGCATGGGCCCGCACGTCCCGTCGACCGGGAAGATCAAGGGATTCAAGATCATGAGCGTCGCGGCCTCCAACTGGCATGGCGACGTGAACAGCGATCGGTTTCAGCGCGTCTACGGCACCGCGTTCTTCGACAGAAAGCAGCTCGAAGAGCACCTGAAGGTTCTCGAAGAAGCGAAAAAGCGCGATCACCGCGTGCTCGGTCCACAGCTCGGCCTGTTCACCATTGACGACGCGGTGGGGCAGGGGCTGGTGCTTTGGAAGCCGAACGGCGCGATCGTCCGGCAGGAGCTGCAGAACTTTATCGGTGAACACCTCCGCAGGCAGGGCTATCAGCAGGTGTTCACACCGCACATCGGGCGGCTCGGTCTCTACAAGACCAGCGGCCACTACCCCTACTACCGCGAGAGCCAATTCCCGCCGCTGGTGGATCGCGAGATGATCGACAAGCTCGCACAGGAAAAGTGCGGCTGCGCCGAGCTGTCGAACCTCATGGAGGCGGGCGAGATTGATGGATATCTGCTGAAGCCGATGAACTGCCCGATGCACATCAAGATCTTCTCCAGCGAGCAGCGCAGCTATCGGCAGATGCCCGTGCGGCTGGCGGAGTTCGGCACGGTGTACCGCTGGGAGAAGTCCGGTGAGCTCGGCGGGATGACGCGCGTGCGCGGATTTACCCAAGACGACGCGCACCTGTTCTGCGCCGAGGAGCAGGTGCCGGCCGAGGTGCAGGGCTGTTTAGAGCTGGTCAAGATCGTGCTCGGCACGCTCGGCATGGACAGCTACCGTGTTCGAGTGGGCCTGCGCGATCCTGACAGCAACAAGTACGTCGGCGACGCCCACCAGTGGGACCGTGCCGAGGCCGCTTGCCTCAACGCCGCTGAATCGCTCGGCGTTACCTTTACCCGCGAGCCGGGCGAGGCGGCGTTCTATGGGCCGAAGATCGACTTCGTCGTGAAGGACGTGATCGGCCGGGAGTGGCAGCTGGGCACGGTGCAGGTGGATTATCAGCTCCCGCAGCGGTTCGATTTGTCGTACGTCGGGCCGGACAACAAACCGCACCGCCCGGTGATGATCCACCGCGCTCCGTTCGGCAGCATGGAGCGGTTCATCGGGGTGTTAACGGAACATTTCGCCGGCGCGTTCCCGCTGTGGCTGGCGCCCGTGCAGGCGGCAGTCCTGTCGATCAGCGAAAAATACCTCGAGTACGCACAAAAGGTTCTCGACGCCCTGAAGACGGGGGGCCTGCGCGCCGAGCCGTCATTGGGGCCGGAGAAGGTCGGGGCGAAGATCCGCGACGCCTCGATGTCGAAGATCCCGTACCTCCTGATCGTTGGGGAGCAGGAAGCGCAGGCGGGGAAGGTCTCTGTGCGCACCCCCCGCAACGCGGAGCAGCCCGACCAAGGGCAGATGCTGCTGGAAGAGTTCCTCCAGCGCGCCAGCCAGGAGATCGCCACCAAGGGCGTCGCCCACGCGACGGCGATCCGCGCTGCAACGCACTGACTATCTTGTCGTGATATAATTCGGGCGGTGCTATTATGAAGCTCGATCTCGGTCCTGACGCTCAACGTATCATCGAAGACCAGCTGCGGACGCGGCGTTATGCAGACGCGGAATCCGTGATCCTGGCTGCCCTGCAGACCCTTCTCTCACGTGGTCCAGACGAATTTGAACCCGGCGAAATGGAAGCGCTTCTGAGGGAGGGGGAGGACAGTATCGAGCGTGAAGGGACATTGGATGTAGATGCGGCGTTTCATGCCCGTCGTGCCCGCCGTGCAAATCCGGACGCCGGGGCAGCATGAGAGTCCGGATCTCGCGCCGAGCCGATCGCGACGTCGAACGAATCTGGCATGTCATCGCGCGAGACAGCGCTACCGCGGCAAGGCCCTTGGGCGACAAGCGCGAGATTGATCGCAAAAATGGCGCTTTCCGCGAACTAACCTTGCAAAAAATCGCGTTGATCGCCATTATTGGATCGCTGGCCAGCGCGGCATGGCCACTGCCATGTCGCAGGTTGATTGTAGGGAAAACCTGTAGCCACAGATGAAAATCCGATCGACACTGGTATGAGAGAGGGAACTCTTGGGGCCAGTTGACGGTCTTCATTTGTGGCTCAATCGTTTAGACTGGGCCCTTCGCACCTGTGATACCTGTCGGTGAGTGCCGGTGGGGCGGGCGCGAGAAAGACGCTTCGAGGAGATCAACGCCATTTCTACGAACTTCCGCCACAACGAGCAGATCCGCATCTCGCCGATTTTTCTGATCAACGACAAAGACGAGAAGATCGGCAGCACGTCCACCGCCGAGGCCCTGCGCATGGCGCGGGAAGCCGGGCTCGACCTGGTCGAGGTCGCACCGACCGCGCGCCCGCCCGTCTGCCGGATCATGGACTACGGCAAGTGGCGCTATCAGCAGCAGAAGAAGGAAGATAAGTCCCGCGCCAGCTCGCGCGCCGGGCAGCTCAAAGAGCTGAAGATGCGCACCGTGAAAATCGGTGATCACGACCTGAAGATCAAGATCGAGCATGCCCGTGAGTTCCTCAAGGAAGGCAACAAGGTCCAGTTCACCCTCCAGTTCCGTGGCCGCGAAATGGCCCACCAGGACCTCGGGCGGGACATCTTCCGCAAGATCAAGGAAGAGCTCTGGCCCGTCAGCAAGGTAGAGCGCGACGCGAAGATGGAAGGCCGGCGGATGACGCTGGTGCTCCAGCCCGACCACAAGGCGCCCGGCGCCCAGCGCCCGGTGCTGGGTGGAACTGTCCCGACGGCCAGCCGTCCCGGCGGACCGAGCGGCGCCGGGAGCGGAATGAACATCCCACCACGAACTGGACCGTCTGCGGCGCCCCGTCCGGCATCGGCGCCCGCGTCGAGTCCCGCGCCCATCTCCCGCTAGGCCATAGACGGGTGAATTTTTCGGGGGGATAGGGGGCGGTATAGTGGGCGGCGATGCGGTTGCCGACGCGGATTCATAGGCAGCATCCGGCGCGGAAGGTGGCGGCGGGCGTGGTGGTGGCGGTGGTTGCCGCGGCGTTGGCGCTGGCGGGGCGGTATCTGCCGGGGCTGTCGATTGCGGTGCAGAAGGCGGACCACGTCTTTTACGACACGATGTATCGGCTGCGGCCGGTGACCGACCGGACGGATGGGCCGGTGGTGATCGTGGCGGTGGATCAGCGAAGTCTTGATTGGTCCAGCGCGCTCCATGACGGGGAGGGTTACGGTTGGCCGTGGCCGCGCACGTTCTGGGGGGACATGGTCAAGTATTTCGAGCAGGCCGGCGCGAAGGCGGTCGTCTTTGACCTGATCTTCCCGGAGCGGAGCGTCTATGCCGACGTGGCCGATGACGATGCCGCGTTCGGCGCGGCGGTGAACGAGGCGAAGGTGCCGGTGGTGATCGGGGCGGTCATCAAGCCGGACGGGTCGACGGGAAAGTTCGGACCGAAGATCGAGTCGCCACGCTTCGGAGCCGTCAACATGACTGCCGAGGATGTGGTCCGGACGTACACGCCGATTGTCCATGGCAAACCAGGCGTGGCGGTGCAGGCGCTGATGGCGGCAGGCGCGCCGAAGCCTGTCATCACAAAGCCATTTCTCCTGCATTACTACGGGCCGCACCGTAGCGATGGTCGCTACACGTTCCGCTACATCTCGGCGGGCAACGTCGTCGCCACCGCTACCTTCGGCGAAGACCCGGCGCGGATGGGAATAGACCCGTCTCTGTTCCGGGACAAGATCGTGCTTATCGGGGCGATCGCGGCTGCCACTTTCGATCTGAAATCTTCGCCGTTGTCGGCGCAGTATCCGGGTGTGGAGGCGCAGGCGACGGCGATTGAGAACCTGCTCGCGGGGCAGCGCGTGCATCCGCTCAGCGTGGCGCAGACGGCCGGGGTGGCGCTGCTGGCGTCGCTGGTCGCCGCCATCGGCGTGCTCGTGCCGTCGCGAGTCAGCCTCAAGCTCATCGGCGCGATCAGCACGATCGTGATCCTCATGTGCGTGGCGGCGGCCCTGTTCCGCGGCGACACGATCACGTGGCTGCCGCTGGCTGTCCCGCTGCTGGCGGTGCTGCTCGCCACGGGCGGGGCGCTGGCGTGGAGTTACGTGACGGAGGACCGGGCGCGGCGGGTGGTGCTCAAGGCGCTGTCGCAGTACGTCTCGCCCGCCGTCGCGGAACAGATCGCGAAAGATCCGAGCCGCCTTGCCCTCGGCGGCGAGCGGCGCGAGATGACGGTGCTCTTCACCGACATCCAGGGGTTCACAAACCTCACCGAGACGATGGACGTCGAATCGCTCGGCAACATGCTCAACTTCTACTTGGATGAGATGTCGTCGGTCGTGCTCGACAACGACGGCACGCTCGACAAGTACATCGGTGACGCGATCATGAGCTTCTGGAACGCGCCGGTGGACCAGGCGGACCACGCCGTGCGCGCCGCGCGGGCGGCGCTCGGAATGAAGCGTCGGGAGGAGATGATCCGCCCGCAGCTGGCGAAGCTCGGCGCAACCGGAATGCTCACCCGCCTCGGCCTCAACAGCGGGCCGATGGCCGTGGGAAACATGGGCTCATCGCGGAAGTTCAATTACACGGTGCTGGGCGACTCGGTCAACCTCGCCAGCCGGCTCGAGGGGGCCAACAAGTTCTACGGCACCCAGATCCTCATGGCCGAAACGACCGCCAACCGGTTGAGCGGCGGCTTTGCCATGCGGCAGATTGATCTGCTGCGCGTGAAGGGGAAGCAGCAGCCGATGGCGGTGTATGAGCTGCTCAATGAGGGTGCGCCCGACGAACAAGATCGGCTGCGCATCCAAAATTACGAGGCGGCCCTGGCGCACTACCGGGCGATGCGGTGGGATGACGCGGAGCGCGAACTGAACGCGCTGAAGTCCTCGGTGGGGGATGACGCGCCCAGCGACGTGCTGCTCGCGCGGATTGCCAGGTTTCGCCAGCATCCGCCGCCTTCGGATTGGGATGGAGTGTACGAGGCCAAAGAGAAGTGATGGAAATTAACGCCTCCCTGCAGGTTGATGTTCTTGTTTAATTTGCGGAACGGTACGGGTAGAATGCCCGGGCACTTTTCGGAGAAGTTCATATGAAGCAATCAAGAGGTCGAGCAGTGCTGCGCGCTCTGTTCACCGCCGGTGTCGTCGGCATCGGGGGCATTGCGCTGGCGCAGGCGGCGGAAGAGGTCTGGGTGAAGAGCTCGCAGGCGAAGATCTGGCAGGGCAAGGGCCCCGTCGGTCTGGTTGCCACGGCGAAGAAGGGTGAGAAGCTCACCATCATGGCCCGCGAGGACAAGTGGATGAAGGTTCAGTACGAGGACAAACAAGGCTATGTCATGGAGACGGCGGTGTCCCCGAAGAAGATCGGCAGCGGAGCGGGCGCCGGCGACATGCTCGCCGGCGGGTCCGACACCTCAGGCATGGACACGAGCCTCGCCGGCCGGGGGCTGCGCGAGGAGGCCATGAAATACGCCGACGCCAAGAACCTCGACCCCAAGGTGGTCGAGCAGATGATGGAGCGCAACCGCGCCATCACCTTCGATGAGTGGACCGCGTTCCAGAAGGCGGGGAAGGTCGGCCCGGAGGGGAAGAAATAGTCGTACTGAACATCGCGCGGAGGTCTTCAGATGAAACACGAAATGAAAACGAATCGTCGGCGCCTCGTGGTCGCCGGCACGATCACGGCGGCGCTGCTCATGCTCGCGCTGGCCCCCCTGAACATGGGCGGATGCTCGGCCAGCACCATCGGCGACGCGGTCGGCAATGCCGTCGGCGGCAAACAGGGCCAGCTCATTCAGGCAACCGGCAAGGGTGTGACGGCGCTGGCACTCAGCGAGACCCAGGAAGACGCCATGGGCCAGAGCGTCGCCGTCGCCATCACCAACCGCTTCGGGCTCGATCCGAACGAGGCGCTGAACAAATACGTCTCGCTCGTCGGCAAGACCGTCGCCGCCGCCTCCCCGCGCGGCGATGTCGAGTTCCATTTCGGCGTGCTGAACACCGACGAGGTCAACGCCTACGCCGGCCCCAACGGCTACATCATGATCGCCCGCGGCGCGCTCATGCGCATGCAGGACGAATCCGAACTCGCCGGCGTCCTGGCCCACGAGATCGCGCACGTCGTGGACCAGCACGGGCTGAACATGATGAAGGTCGCTGGGCTCACGGATGCCGGCATGCAGGCGTTGCGGACCAACGCCGACATCGCCAAATGGGTCAACGCCACCGACAACCTCGTCGAGAAGCTCGTCAACGGCCAGTACAGCCAGGACCAGGAAACCCGCTCCGACCTGCTCGCCGTCGATTACCTGATCGCCGCCGGCTACGACCCCCGAGGCTATCACAACTTCATCCAGCGGATGGCCACCGCCAGCAGCTCCGGCGGGGACCTCATGAGCACACACCCGGGCCTCGGCGATCGCGCCAACCGGGTCGCCGGCAAGATCAACCAGAAGGGCAACTTCGGCGGCGCCACGCTCGCCGACCGCTTCCGCAAAAACGTCCCCCGGCCCACCGCCTGACCAGCGGCGACGGCAGATAACGGATGGACCGACATTCACTGGCCGGGGCCGACGACCAGTGTTCGAGTCACAAGGACTGTCGCGGCCCCGGTCCACTTTGGACGTTGAAGCAGCCACGTATCATCGTCGGCCACAGTCATCTTGGGGCGAGCGTTGTCATGCCGTCGCCAGCGCTGCTCGTGGAGCCGGCGCGCGGAACGGGCGGTTGCTCTTGAGCATGCCCCACAGCAGAATCAGCAGCTTTTTGGCCAGCGCGACGATGGGGGTACGCACCAACCGAGTGCGTGCGGGCTCGTGCGACCTCGACTAACCAACTGCGGGCAGTTGTAACGACCCGTGATGCAGTGAATGAGGCGACGGGCCCCGTATTCGTCTGGGTGAATGACGGCTCCCGGCGCAACAGCGCTGGCTGACCATCGGATAGTTGTTTGAAGCGCACCGGCCCCCGACGCCGACGAAGCGACCCACACGCCAGGCGGCCACCGCACAGCGGCATCAGGAACCCCCGCGCCCCAACCGCCCCCCCCAACCGCCCCTTGACCCCAGGCGGGATTCATAGTTGGCGGGTTATCCCGCCGCCGGTTCGCCGCCGACCGGAAATCCCCGGATACTCGCGTAAAGTCCGGGGCCGAGGCTGATCTGCTGAGAGCGACAATCCACTTGGCTGGCGAAGGCCCAGGCGCAGATCGTGCCGACGAGGGCAGCGGTCGAGGCCAGCACAAGAACTTTGCCGATGCGAGTCGCCACGGGGGGATAACCTCTGAATAAACCGACCCGCTGCACCGGTTAGCGGCGGCGGGGATCAGATAGGTTCTCGCGTGCAAGTGGGGTTGTCAATTTGATTTAGAGCTCCTAACAAAACCTGTCATGCAAGCAGTTCAGACAGATCAATGCACAGGCCAAGGCGACGAACGCCTCGTGGATGTCGTCACGCCGGTCGTAGCGGAGCTTGAGGTGCCGATTCTGGTGCACCCAGCTCTC
>DASYWJ010000083.1:0-2309 GCA_035936155.1 Tepidisphaeraceae bacterium
CGCCGAACGGCAACGAAAACCTGCGTCCAAAGTTCACGGTCCATGCTCGACTCCTTTCTTGTTTGGCGACAAGTGGAGTAAGCATGGACTATTTCATGTGTTAGCGCGAGTTTCCGCGGCGTTGGCGCGCAATCCTGTGCAGCGGACCGCCGCGGCGTCAAGCGGCGCAGTAGAATGAACAGGCGCGGCCGCCGTGGCGGCCGCTGATCGGCCTTACGTTATACACCATGGGCGGACTCGCCATGCTTGTGCTGTCCCAAGAACGTGGCAACTCGATCATGGTCGACGGACCGGAGGGCGGTTGCCTGCTGACCCTTCTCCAAGTCCGCGGTGCAGAGGTGTCACTTCTTGTCAGCCACAGTCCCGCTGCCGGTAAGCTCGAGTCGTGGACCGCGACGCTGGTGCGAGAGGCGACAGTCAAAGTTGGCTCGACCGCCGAGGTCACGCTCGTCGACGTGCGCGCGGAGAAAGCGCGTCTGGGCATCAACGCATCCAAGGAGACCTCAGTCCACCGGTTAGAGGTTTGGGAGGCGATCAAACGTGAGAATCGCCGCGCCTCTGGTGGCGATGCTGAAGACGGTTTGGCCGGCTCGCCCGTTCCTCGTCCCGGCGACCCGAAGCCTCCTTCGCTCGATGTGCGTTTGGAAGGGCCCCCCGCGGCCGAGGGCGGTGGTGAATAACCAGCCGCTGGAGCGGACCGCGGCGGCGGTGTACTTCTCTTGTGGTCGAGCGTCGCGCGTGCGCCGCCGCGGCCGCTCAACGGCCTTACGTTAGCTGCCTATGCCCCATTGGCACGCAAAAGTCCGCCGGCGTCTCAAACACGTTGACGCTGTCGTCGTCACCCCTGATCCCGAGGGCGGGGCACATACCTTCACACTCAAGAAAAACGAAGGCCAGTTGATTCCGATCGGTCGTGATTCGCACAACTCCGTAGCTACAGCGAAGCGGGATGCGGAGGCCCTCTTTCAGATTCGTCCCACTGATTGGGAGGAAGAACCCCACCTTCCTGACTTCGTCGGACCGTTCGAGGACGCGGTGCAAAAGGCGGTCGAGGCATATCCCGCGGCGGCGCCAGTACAGCCGGACCCGCGGGTATAGTTACTCGCGTTCCGAAGCTGATGGAGCGCGGCTCCGGCCGCTGATCGGCCTTACGTTATCTGCCTTGGTCATCCTGAGGTGGGGCTGGGTCAGCGGGCGTTTCGTTAGCAAGCTTCGCGAGTACTGCGTCCAACTCTGCGATTCGCTTTATACGAGCCTCGGGCATCCAGCCGCCCAGCTCATCAACGGAGGCGGCGAGAAAGTCACGATCCTCGCGGATCCGTTGGATTTGTTCGGCACGATTGCCGGGCTCCCGCAACTCCATCGCCGCATCTTACAATCTCGGCGGCGCGGAAGGCAGATAACCCGCCGATGCAGTGGACCGAGCCGGCGGGTAAGCTTCTTGTTCTTCGAGGGCCGGCGGGGCGCCGGCCCGGCCACTGATTCGCCTTACGTTATGCGGCACCTCGTCCTGAATCGCTCACTGAAACCACTTCATGTCTGAGCCCATGCCGATCGAATATGCCTCGGACGCCCTGGAGCAGCCGGCCGACCGGCTGCTGCGACACATCGTCGGCTGGTCGGGAATCGCGTACGGCGGCAAGGCGCTGCTCGGCTCGGCCCTGCACGTCGCGCTCGCCAAGGGGTGGGTCGCCACTCCGCCAAACATGTCGTGGAGTTTCGACGGCCGATGGGATCTGCTCCAAATGGTCGTGGCGGCGATGACGAATACCGCGCTACTGTGCGGCGGGGTGTTGCTGCTGAACCGCTCGCGTTCGTCCGTCATCGTCCTTCGTGCCAGCGCCGGGTTCACGATCGCCTTGGCGGTCGTCGGCCTTGCGATGGCCATGCGCCAGAACGCAACCTACGCGTCCTATTGGTCGACCCCGGCGACGGCGACGAGCAACGCCCTGGGCTTTTTAGGTGGCCTGTGGCTGCCGGTCCTTATCGTGCTGCTTACCCTGCCGCCGCTGGCGAGGCGGATGGTCTAACCCTGTTCGCACGCCGCGAGCCCTGCCGCCCATGTCCGCATAATCCCGCCAATGCAGCGGACCGGAGCCGCGGGTATAGTTTCTGTCGTCCAAACGCTGCTGGAGCGCGGCTCCGGCCGCTGATCGGCCTCACGTTATGTCGCTAGGCACCGCGATGGACGAAGCCGACCGACTATTCGCTCACGGGAGAGGTAATCCGGCAAAGTTCGGATGGCCGATCCGCTCGTCCGCGGGCGAGTCACCCGACGACCAACGGTTGGAGGAAGCGGCACGGTTGCT
>DASYWJ010000084.1:0-21699 GCA_035936155.1 Tepidisphaeraceae bacterium
GCGGCCGATGCGGCTCCGCCGCGCGACCTCCAGCCGGTGCACGCGTCTTGGCAGCCGCGCGAGGAGAAGCGTGGCGATCTCATCATTCGCGTCGGCCCGATTCGGACTATAATGCGCGCCGCCCGTTCGCCGCTGCCCGTCCGCTTTGACGACGGCACGATCCTGCTCAGCGGCGGGTCGAAGCTCGGCTCGCAGATGATTCGCTCGGAGGACAACGGCTTCTCCTGGCGGCCGCAGCAGACGCAGGTCGCGCACCTCAACACGCTCGAGCTCGACGACGGCCGGCTGCTCGTCATCGACTTCGCCCCGAAGCCCGTCGCGGGCAGGGCCGGCGAATACACGACGAAGCGCTGGACATCGAAAGACCAGGGCCGCACGCTCGACGAGTCGCGGTCGCCGGCCAGTCTGAAGCTGCCGGCGGACCGGTTCGATCCGAGCCGTGTCTACTGGTTTCACGGGAACCTCGTGCAGCTGGCCGACAAGAGCGTCGTCACGGTAATGCAGGGCGAATACCTTGTCGACGCCAGGCAGCAGTGGCGGACATTTCTTGTTCGCTCCACCGACGCGGGCGAGACGTGGAACTATGTCTCGATGATCGCCGACGAGCGCGGCATCGCCCCGATCCGTGCGCGGCTCGAGCGGACGGGATTCGTCGCTTACGGATCCGTCGAGCCGACGTTGGCCGATCTGGGGGACGGCCGGCTGATTTGCATCACGCGAACGGCCAATGACGAGTCAAAGATCCCCGAGACGCAGTACAGCTCGCCGAGTGAGACGTACCACGATTTGAACAACACGATCACGGGCGATGGCATTCACAAGAGCATGACAACGCTCCCGGCGGACAAGTACTACACGCTGGGCCCGCCGAACGCGCCGCTGATCGTCATGCGCTCCAATGACAACGGGAAGACCTGGTCCGCGCCGGCCGTCATGGCGCAGGCGCGCGGGTGTTTCCCGCGGACGGCAGTCAGCAGCGACGGCATCCTGGCGCTGACGTACGGCGGGCTGGGCACCCCACGGTGGGGGAACTGCATCGCGTTCAGCCTCGACGACGGCCGAACGTGGACGGACGAGATCATCTTCGGCCCCTTCCTGACGACGGGCTATACGGGTCTGTTCGCGATCGGCCCCGGGAAGTTCATCGCTTTCTTCGACTGCACGCCCCCCCAGCCGTGGACGAACGACGCGGCATGGTGGATCGGCGCCGTCGACATCGAGCTCAAGCGTGCACCACCGGCGCGCGCCACTCGCCGAGGTACATCATGAGTCGACTCGGGCGGCCGTTTGACGAGCAGGGCTACGTCGTCGTTCACAATCTGATGAGCGCCGCGGAACTCGCGGAACTGAGCGGGATGTCCGACCGGCTGCTCGACGGCGAGCTGAAGCCGGACCTCGCCTACGACGGTCAGCTTCCCGCGGACTTCTACACGTTTTGGGAGCCCGGGATGAAGGAGCGGCACGACCTGCCGCGCCGGCTGCGCGTGCGGCTGATGAGCTGGATGTGCTACCACCACTCCTGGTTCTGGGAATTCGCCTGCCGGCCCGCCATCGCCGACGTGATGAGTGAGTTGTACGGCGGCGGCGGCGTGCAGATCTTCAGCGACACCGTCTTCATGAAGCCTCCGCGACACGGCATCGAGGCCGCGCCGCACCAGGACACGGCGTTTTGGCCGAAGCTCTCGCCCAACGCGATCCTGTTCTGGATGGCGATCGACCCCGCGACGATCGAGAACGGCTGCCTGCACATCGTCCCCGAGAGCCACCGCCTGGACCTGCCGCACCGTACCGACCCCGTTCAGGGGAAGATGCTCTATGATGATCAGTTCGACGCCACTCGTCAGATCCCGATCGAGCTGGCGCCGGGGTCGGCGCTGATCATGGACAGCGGCCTGATTCACCGCAGCTACCCCAATCGCTCGGATTACAGCCGCCGCGCAATGACATCGGTGTACGTTTCGGGTGACGTGCGTCACCTTGAGCCGTGGACGCAGAAATACAAGTTCAAGCGCATCCCCGGTGTCGCCGCCCCGGCGAGCGCCTGAAGGAGGGAGCGATTGCCCCATGAAGGTCATCCCTGCAATCCTGATCTGCGTCCTCAGCAGCGTCGCCGTCGCCCGCGACGTTCCGAATCTCGGCGTCATGCTGAACGACGACGGCGATCTGCTCTTTCTCCACAACAACCCCGAAGCATCCATCCGCGCCACGAAGGCGAGCATGGACGCGATGCGCGGGACGCCCATCAAGACGTTTATGCTCTCTGTCGGCGCCGGCTCCGATATCCTCCACTACGACACGAAGGTGGCCAGCATCTACGGCTGGCGCGAAACCAAGTGGACGAAGAAGTTCGAGAACCCCAAGAACGAAGAGGAGATGTGGCACCCCCGCATCGTGAAGGAGCGCGGGGCGATCGAGAAGGGTCACGATCTCATCCGCGTCTCCGGGGAGTACGCACGCGAGATGGGGTTGCGCTTCTTCCCTTCGTTCCGAATGAACGATGACCACTTCGTGTTCGACCCCCACGAGTACCCCCTCACCGGCGAGTTCTGGGACAACAATCAGGACCTGATCATCGGCCTCGAGCGCTCGCCAATCCTCAGCCAGAAGATGTACGGCAACTTGCTCGACTTCTCGCATGCGAAGGTGCGCGAACATCGACTGGCAGTCGTCCGGGAAGTGATCGACCGCTACCACGACATCAGCGAGGGGATCGAGCTGGACTTCAACCGCACGCAGATCTTCTTCCCGCGCGGAAAGGCCGGCGAGCGCGCTCACCTGCTCACGGCGATGGTTGCGGAGGTTCGGCGGTACCTCGACGAGGCGGGGAAGAAAAACGGCCGCGACTATTACCTGGTCGTGCGCGTTCCGCCGACGCTGAAGAACTGTCACTGGGCGGGCATGGAGGTGGAGAAGTGGATCGAGCAGCGGCTGGTGGATGCAGTATGTCCGTCGCAGCTCATGACGCTGGCGCACGACATGCCGGTAGACGAGTTCGTGAAACTCGCCAAACCCGTCGGGTGCAAGGTGTACCCGTACCTGTACCCGCGCACGAGCTACCACTGGGACTTCACGCGGGAGCCAACGGCCGAGGCTTATGCGGGTCGGGCGCAGCGCGAGGTCACGCCGATCCTCGTCCGCGGCGCGGCGCAGAACTACTGGCACCAGGCCGCGGACGGGTTCGGCCTGTTTAACTTCCACCACGAGGACATGGCCGTCCGGCCGTTCTCGGACCGGCTCTATCGCATCCTCCGGGACCTTGATGGCCCGAAGGCGTTGACGATCGCCGACAAAGTGTTCGCGATCACCCCGGCGTACTACCTCGATCACGAGGACACCTACCAGTACCGCAAACAGGTCCCGGTCGCACTCAAGAGCGGTCAGCCGGTGAAGCTGACGTTGATGGTGGGCGAGGACCTCTCGTCGCCGCTGGCGAAGGACGTCCCGCCCTACGTGGCGCTGCGGCTGGGGTTCAACACGGTGCCGGAGGATGCCAAGGTGGAAGTGATGCTAAACGGCCGCGCACCAGTCGGGCCGTTCGGGCGCGATTCCACCATCCAGGCCAAAGGAGCGACGCCGACGGGCAGTCCGATCGTCTTCGCGCAGCTTCGCCTCGACGATCACTCAATCGTGAAGCAGGGCGTCAACGAGATCACCGTCACCCTGCACGGCGGCAGCGAAGCCGAGGTGAAACTGGCCGAGGTGCATCTCGGCGTGATCTACGACCGCCAATACCTGGACCTGCTTTACAAGTGATGCGCACCTGGATTCTTCTCATCATCGCGACGCTGTGCGGCTCGATCGCCTCCGCGGCGGAGCCGGTGCTCCGTCCCGGCGACCGGCTCGCAATCTGCGGCGACTCCATCACCGAGCAGCGCGTCTACAGCGTCATGCTCGAGACGTACCTGCTCGCGTGTAAGCCGGCGGCGAACGTCACGGCGGTGCAGTTCGGGTGGGGCGGGGAAACATCTTGGCAATTTCTGCCGCGCATCGAGCACGACGTTCTGCCGTTCGAGCCGACGGTGGCAACAATCCACTACGGCATGAACGACGGCGGCTACGCGGCGCTGACGCCGGAGCGCGAAAAGCAGTTCCGCGACGCGATGAGCGCGGTCGTGCGGAAGTTCCAGGAGGCCGGCGTTCGCGTCATTGTCGCGTCCCCCGGCTGCGTCGATACGCACTACTTTGACAAGCGCTACACGCCCGGCCACCACGTCGTCTACAACAAGGCGCTCGCCACGCTGCGCGACATCGCGCGCGATGTCGCGGCGGTGGAGCAGTGTCCCTTCGCCGACGTCTATGGCGCCATGTTCGACGTGCAGGCCAAGGCCAAGGCGCGATACGGCCCCGAGTACCCGCTCGCGGGCCCCGACGGCTTTCATCCTGTCGCCAACGGGCACCTCGTGATCGCCTACGCGCTGCTCAAGGCCCTCGGCTGCGACGGCGACCTCGGCACGATCACTCTCGACGCCGTCTCGGGTAAGGCGACCGCGACCGGCGGCCACGAGATCGTATCGGCGCAGTCCGGCATCATCATGCTGAAGAGCAGTCGCTATCCGTTCTGCTTCTACGGCGACCCCGCTGGCCCCAACGAGCCGACCTCGCCGTACTCAACGAAGGGCATTCTCGACTTCCTCCCATTCAACGAGGACCTCAACCGGTTTCGCCTCGTCGTGACCGGCTTGTCGTCCGATTTTGCGACAGTAACGTGGGGCGGCGGCAGTAAGGCGTTTTCCAAGGCGGAGCTGCAAGCGGGAATTAATCTGGCGGCCGAGTTCCTAGACAACCCGTTCAGCGAACCGCTCAAGCGGGTGGAGCAAGCCGTTCGTCGCCAGCAGGACTTTGAGACGCCGATGATCCGTAACTTGGTTAATGGCGTTCGCGAACTGCTCCCGGAGGAGCGGACCCCGTACGAGCAGCTCCTGTCAGTCGCGATGAAAAAGGACGCTGCCCTCGCGGCCGCAGCGTCCCAAGCCGTTGTGCCCGTGACTCACACGATC
Organism: Tepidisphaeraceae bacterium; assembly: GCA_035936155.1. Lineage (GTDB taxonomy): Bacteria > Planctomycetota > Phycisphaerae > Tepidisphaerales > Tepidisphaeraceae > DASYWJ01. The sequence goes on from DASYWJ010000084.1 coordinate 4,998, forward strand.
CGGATCCAGCCGTAGACGAAGAGAGGGTTCATGTCTCGCTACATCATCGTCATCGCAGCTTCGTTCTGCTTGGGCCTTGTCGCCGTGCAGTCCGCGCGCGGGCAGAGCCGTCCACCGCTGCCCGATTTCGGGCTGATGTATAACAACGACGGCGACATCATGTTTGCTTACGAGAACACGTCGACGAATTCGCATTTCCTCCGTAGCCGTCTCGATGGGCTGAAAGACACGCCGATTCAGACGTACATGTGGTGCATCGGAACGGACGTCCTGCATTACCCGAGCCAGGTGGGCAGCACGTGGGGCTGGCGAACGACGCCGTATGATGACGACCCGGCGTGGACGAAGCGGATCAACTACGGTCGCAGCTACGTGCAGCAGAATTACGACCCCATTCAGGTAGTCGCCGAACATGTCAAGTCGATGGGCAAGTACTTCATTCCGTCGTACCGCATGAACGACGACCACTTTGTAGTCGATCCGCAGAACTACCCGTTGACCGGAAAATTCTGGCTCGACAACCAGGATAAGACGATCGGCACGTCGCCCATGCAGGGTTACGACTACAGCAACCTGCTGAACTACGAGCACCAAGCGGTGCGGAACCACCGGATGGCGGTGATCAATGAGTCTATCGACCGGTACGCGAACGTAATGGATGGGTACGGGCTGGACTTCAATCGGGTGCAGATCTTCTTTTCGCCCGGCGAGGCCGGTACTCACAAACACCTGATTACGGAGATGGTTCAGCAGGTCCGGGCGAAACTGGATCAGGTGGCGGCGAGGACGGGTCGGCCGCAGTACCTGTTCGTCCGCACGCCGCCCGCGCTGCACAACAACCAGTGGGCGGGGTTGGAGGTCGAGAAGTGGATCAGCGAGCGGACGGTCGACGTCGTGATACCGTCCGTGCTGCAGACGATGTCGCACGACGTGCCCGTCCGGCAGTTCATCGACATCGCGCGGTCGTCCGGCTCCGGGGTGCAGGTCGCACCCGCCATCTACCCACGCACGAACGCCGGCGTCGACCTGAAGCCGCGGCCGATGGCCAGCGGCGGGTACACCGGACCGCAGAACTTCCGCGTTGCCAGCACGGAGTTGGCTCGCGGCGCCGCGAGCAACTATCGTCACCTCGGCACGGACGGTGTCCAGATGTACAACTGGGGGGTCGATTGGCCGGCGAACTGGTATCAGACCGCCGAAGCGCTGGGGAGCGATGAACCCACACTCGGCAAAGATCGCGTCTTCGCCGTTACCCCCTCCTATTTCACTGATAATGAGGACACGTTCGAGTATGCCAAGCAAGTGCCACATACCGTCGGCGCGCAAGGGAGCAAGAGCTTCAACCTGATCATGGGCGACGACGTCAACCGGATGATCCGGGAGCGGCCCGACGACGTGGTCCTGCGGCTGGGCCTCACCGGGACGTCCTCCGACCGCCCGGTCACTCTCGCGATCAACGGCCGGCAGCTGCACTCGGGGCAGATGGGGGCGAAGTACTTCCCCGTCTCGCTGCCCGCGGCGAGCGACACGCCGACGGCGTACTTCCAGGTGGCGGTGGACGACCTGCGGGCACTGCTGCGCGGCGATAACACGATTACCGTTCACAACACCGGATCGTTCAGCGGCATCCGCATCACGGACATGCAACTCGGCGTCTTCGGTACGTCGGCGCCAGGCGCCGGCCCGGTTGAGTCGCGCCGGGAACCTGACCCGAGCATGCTTCGCCAAGTGTATGAGGATGGAAGCGGACCCACCCTGACTTACACCATCAACGACCGTGCCAACAATGGCTTCGGTCAGCCTCTCGGCGGAGTGTACTTCATGGGTCAGGCGTCCTCGAACGTCACGTCCTACGACCGTGTAGCCGGGTTTGCCTTCGATCAGGCGATGTACTACCCGTCCGTCGAAGGCGCACTGGAGAGCCTTGACTACAGCTTCTACCTCTCCAAGACGAGTGGCTCGCGACCGACCTCGCTGGTTAGCCTGATGCTGATGCAGGATGGCAAGGTCTATTCGCTCGATGAGCGATACTCCATCGAGAATGATGACACAGTGCTCTCGCAGATCATTGCGGGGACGTCACTGAAGGCCGAAGACTTCCTCCTTGAGAAAGCGCAAGGCGATGGGTTCGTGCTCGACCCGTCGCAGCATCCTGATTTTTCAGAGGATGGATCGCCGCTGTACTTTGGTTGGCTCCTCAGTCGGTCCGCAAATCCTGCCGTCGGAGGGAACGATCAGCCGTATACCGATCTGGACGACCTGCTGCTCACGTTCCACACTGCCGTCCCCGAGCCCTCGTCCGCCGTGAGCGTGATCGGGGCTCTGTCGATCATGCTGATGCGCCGCCGCGCGCGCTTCTTGTGAAGGGAGACAGGCACATTCAGCTGCCACAACCCGGGTCCCGCGCAACGCGCGCGTGGGGTGTGACTGGACCTTGCGCGCGTTTAATAATTCTCTCGCCCACAACATGGAACAGCGACAGCATCATGTTCAGGTCATTGGTGCAGGTTCGATCGGAAACCGCCACATTCGTTGCCTGCTGGCAACGGGCCGCGCACGCGTCTCGGTCGTTGAGGTAAACGCGGACCTGCGCGTAGCAATTGCGCGCCAGTATGCCGGTGTGGCCATCCATGAATCACTAGAGATTGCGTTGGCCGACGGACGGCCGGATGCAGCTGTCATTGCCACGCCCGCTCCCTTGCACGTCGCACAAGCTACGCGATTGGCGTCGCGTGGAATTCACCTGCTCATCGAGAAGCCCCTGGGCGTGTCGCTGGAAGGCGTCGACGAGTTGCAAGCGGCGGTGCGGCGGAGCGGAGTCGTGGCGGCAGTAGGTTACGTGTATCGCGCGCACCCGGTGCTGAATGAGCTCCGGGAGGCCCTGGCTTCGGGCGCGTACGGCCGCCCGGTGGAGCTGGTGGCGGTCTGTGGACAGCACTTCCCGCACTACCGCCCCGCGTTCCGCCAAACATATTTCGCCCGGCACGATACGGGCGGCGGCGCCGTCCAGGACGCGCTAACGCACATCGTCAATGCGGGCGAGTGGCTCGTTGGGGAGATCGAACGCGTGGTGGCCGACACTGCCCAGCAGGTGCTGGAGGGCGTCGAGGTGGAGGACACCGCACACGTGCTGGCTCGCCACGCCGGCGGTCTTCCCGCAAGCTACAACCTGAACCAGCACCAGGCGCCGGACGAGATCACGATTACCGTCGTCTGCGACCGCGGCACCCTGCGGTTCGAGTACCACGCCAATCGCTGGCGCTCCATGACAAGCCCAGGCGGAGAATGGACAAACTACGTCGGAGGGACCGCGGATTCGGACACGATGTTCGTTCGACAAGCGCACGCCTTTCTTAATGCCGTCGAAGGACGCGCCGCGCCGCTTTGCACGCTGGACGAAGGCGCGGCCACGCTCCGCGTCAACTTGGCGATCCTCGCGAGCGCGCGTGGCGGATGTTGGCAGAGCACGACTTGCGCAGGTGCACCATGAGCGGCGGCGGCGGCGAGCGCAACGTTCAGGAGTTATTCAGCCTCACAGGCAAGTGCGCACTGATTACCGGGGCAACGGGATACCTCGGCGCTGCGATGGCCGCTGCGCTGGCGGAGGCCGGGGCGCGGGTGATCGTCAGCAGTCGTCGCCTGGCTGATGCCGATGCTGCCGCGCAGCGCCTGCCGCGGGTCGACGTCGAGACATCGCATCACGGCGTTCAGATCGACCACATGGACGAGCAATCGATCCAGAGCGGCTTTGCCCACGCCCTCGCGCTGGCGGGCGGGCGCATAGACGTGCTAATCAACAACGGCCACGAGGCGTCCGGCAGCGACTGGCGAGAAGTCAGCGCCGACGAGTTCAACAGGCATTTGAAGAACGCCACAGGCTACTTCCTCTTATCTCGCCTGCTCCGCGACCACACGGTCGCCCGCGGCCCTGCCGCCCGCGGCAGCATCGTGATTGTCGGATCGATGTACGGTTTGGTCGGCTCGTATCCCGACGCGTACGAGGGCATCATGCCCGCGAGTCCCGTTGCGTATCACACGTTGAAGGGCGGCCTCGTCCAACTGACGCGCCACCTCGCCGTTTACTGGGCAAAGGACGGCGTCCGCGTCAACTGCCTAAGCCCCGGTCCCTTTCCCGACGCGAGAAGCGTCCCGCCGGCCTTGCTTGAGCGATTGTCCGGCAAATCCCCAATGGGGCGAATCGGGCGGCCCGAGGAACTGAAGGGCGCGGTAGTCTTTCTCGCCAGCGACGCTTCAAGCTATGCCACTGGACAAAACCTCGTCATCGATGGTGGCTGGACCGCGTGGTGAGTTGCCAGGACGGCGGGGCACCAACGAAGGCGTCCGCGTCCGACGCGACATTGAGCCGGCGCAGCGCGTCACACATTAGCGCGGAGGAAGTGGTGAAGGTGGATACCACGGCGGGACTGACCGCTGAGGGCTGCCGTGCACGGCAGGCACGGCTGCGCGAACTTGCGCGGGCCATGCAGCTGGATGCCGTCTTGCTGTTAGACCCGCGGCACGTGCACTACTTCACGGGACACTGGGGACGGGCGGTGTTCAAACCGATTTTGCTCGTGCCGGCGGAGAGTGCATCCGTCCTCGTCGTGCCGTATGCCGTGGAAGCTTCGCCGGGAGCCGAGGTTGTGCTCGTGACCGACGGCGTGCGCCACGGGACCCTCGTCGACGACCAGCTATTAACTGCCATCGCGGCGCTGCGCGCACACCGGCTGGGCAAGGCGCGGGCGATTGGATACGACTGCCAGCCGCCGCCGGGATCGTTTGACGCGATGCATGACGTCGGCGCGGGTCTGCTGGCGATGCGGCGGCGGAAGGATGCTGACGAGATCGAGCTGATCCGCCGCGGCATCCGCGGGTGCGAGGTCGCGTACGCCGCGGCCCCCGCCTTCGTGCGTCCGGGCGTGACGGAGACCGACGTGTACGCGGAACTGCACCGTACGGCTGTGCGCGCGGTCGGAGAGCCGATCGGGGAGTTCGGCAACGACTTTCAGTCCGGTACACCCGGCGGTCCACCGCGGCGGCGGGCGATCGAAGCTGGCGAACTGGTGCCGCTGGACCTCTCCGTCGTCGTACGCGGGTATTCATCGGACCTGTGCCGCACCTTCGCGGTTGGCGGCGAGCCGTCGGCTGCACAACGGGAAGCCCATTGCGTCGTCGTTGACGCCATCGAGCGCGTCGAACGCAAGCTCAAGCCGGGCACCAGCTGCCGTGCGCTGCACGCGGAGATCGCCGCCGCCATCGACGGCCACCGCGGCTGGCGCTTCCCGCATCACCTGGGGCATGGGAGTGGCCTCTCGGCACACGAGGCGCCGCGGCTCAATCCCCGGTGGGACGACATCCTGCAAGAAGGTGACGTGTTCACGATCGAGCCGGGGCTGTACGGCGACGAACTGCGCGGGGGCGTGCGCGTCGAGCAGGATTACCTTCTCACGGCCGACGGCGCCGTGCTGCTCTCGTCATTCCCCACGGTGATGTACATCGACCGACGCGGAGCGGCGGACACGCCTTTCGGAAACGATGCATCTTGCCTCCACACGGGCGCGATCAGATCTCCTCAAACGGGAACATTGGCCGTCGGCGGTGACGGAAGGGGAGCAGGGTCATGTCGGCCGTCGTCACGCCGGAGGTATTGACGCGGAGGATGTGGCGGCACACGGGGCGGTAGGCGGCGATGGGGGCGTTCACGCCCTTGGCCACGAGCACGTGGAACCGCTGGGGCTCAACGCCGCAGGAGAGAAGCTGATTCAGGCTGAACGGCGGCGTGCGGCGGGAGGTGAGCTGGAGGGTGATGCCACCGTCGGTCTCGACGATTGCAGTCCGGCCCATGTCGTAGCTGGTCTTCCCACCATGTCGCGGCTGCGTCTCGGTGAACGAGCCGTTGTGCAGGCTCACGACTGTCACCTTCGCGCGCAGGGGCTTGCCATGCAGGTCGTCGGTTTTACCCCCCATCTCCAGCTCGAGCATTGCGCCCGGACCGGCGGCCACGGCGCGGGTCGCGGCAAGGGGGTCATAGAGGCAGACGAACGACCGCGTCCGCCGCGCGTGCAGGGCGTGCGCGATCAGCGTTCCGTCCGCGGGCGAGCCGCCGCCGACGTTGTCGCCTACATCGAGCAGACACACGGGACCGTCAAGGCGCAACGCCTGGTTGACGGCATCCTCGATGCCGGGAAGTTGACCGACATAGTCATGCCGATGCGCCACCAGCCAATCCGCCAGCGCATCGGCAGCACGCTGCGCCAGCGCGCGATCGCCATCGGTGACGGCGATGAAGCTGCTGCCCATCTCCGGCACGTCCGCATAGGGGAACCCAAGCACAGTGCTGATGGAGAGCACACCCGGCTTAGCCCGTTCTGCATCCGCCTGCGCGACCAGCATGCTGCACGGCGGGGCGTCCGTCTCCTGCGTGGCGATGTTGATCGCGACGTTTGGAAAGGACACGGCCTGCGTCGGGCGGACTTCGCCGCGGAGCGTACGCGCCATCAAAGCGGCGGCCTCCAGGCCGCGGGCGCGTTGATCGAGATGGGGATTGGTCCGGTACGCGATCATCCCGTCGCACGAGTCGATCATGCGCCGCGAGATGTTGGCGTGCAGATCGAGCGTGCCGATCATCGGCTTCTCGGCGCCGATGCGTTGGCGGAGCGTCGCAAGCCAGTGGCCGTCCATGTCCGGCTCGGATTCACAGACGCCCGCCCCGTGCGGCGCGACGAGCAGCCCATCGACTCGCCCCGCTTCGTCCAAGCCGCGCAGGATCATCTGAAGCAGCTCGCGGTACGCCTCCGACACCACCGTGCCGCTGGGGGTGGCCCAGGCGGCGAAGATGGGCACCGCTTCGATCTTGGCCGTCCGCAGCCCTTCGATGAATCCGCCGACCTCGTGGTGGGCCGACTCGTATTGGCGGAGCAGGTCTTGGCCAGTCGCAAGCACGCCGCGGCGGAAATCATCGAGCGTCGTCGGCGTGGGGATGAACGTGTTCGATTCGTGCTGGAGGGCAATGAGTCCGACGCGCATCGCTCACCCGCCGCCCGCGGCGTAAGCCGTCACGTCGATCTCGAACTTGAGCAAGTTGCCCAGACAGCCGATCAGCGTCGTGCGCGCGGGAAACGGCTCGGTGAAGTACTCGCGGTAGATGCGATTGTACTCGGGAAGGTCTTCCTGCCGGCCGACGTAGCTGCGGACCTGACAGACGTCGCGGAGCGTGAGGCCCGCGCCCGCGAGCACCGCCCGGACGTTCTCCATCGACCGCCGCATCTCGCCCTCGAACGCGTCATCGACGATGTTGCCGCCGGCGTCGACCGATGCCTGCCCGGAGATAAACACGAAACCGCCCGCCCGGACGAACGGCGAGAACGGCAGGTGGGACTGAGGGATCTGTTGCATTCCAACATCCAAAACGATAGGTTCAGCATAATGGAATCGACGGTGCTGGTCAAAGCCTTTTCGCTGATCGAGTTGCTGGCCAGCGGCGGCAGCGCCACGCTGGGGGAAATCGCCATTGCGACGGCGCAGGCAAAGCCGACGACGCACCGTGTCCTGCGCTCGCTGATGGCGATGGGCTATGTCGAGCAGTCGGCGGAGGGCAAATACCGGCTGACGAGCAAACTCCGCCAGCTTGCGCTGGGCAGCGCCGACCGCGACCTGGCGGCCGTCGCGCAGCCCGTCCTCCAGCGGCTACGCGACGCCACGGGTGAGACGGTGAACCTCGGCGTCCTTCGGCAGCACAGCATCATGTACCTCACGGTGATCGAGAGCAATCATGCTCTGCGCCGCGTTCCCGGCGCGGTCAGTGAGGGCGATCCGGTGTTCACCACCGCCCTCGGCCGGGCCATTGCGTCGCAGCTCCCGCGCGAGTCGATCGAGCGGCTGATGCAGTCGACGGCAATCCCGGAACGCACGCCGCACACCGTGACCGACCCGCAGAAGCTGCGTGCGATCCTCATGGCCGCCAAACGCGACGGCTACGTCGTCGAGCGCGACCAGACGGACCTGGGCGTCACGTGCCTGGGCGCACCGATCTTCCGCGGCGGCACGGTCGTGGCGGCGATCAGCATCAGCGCGCCTTCGGCGCGGGCGGAGGGGTCCGAGCCGGCCTGGATCAAATCGCTTCGCAGCGCGGCTCAGGCCATCAGCAAACAACTCGATAAAGGCGAGCGGGCAATCGCATGAGCGACATGAAAGACGCGCCACAGATTATCACTCTGGAAATGATGCGTGCGGAGCTGTACAGCGCCGTGCTGGCGGACGCGCTGGACGCGCTGGGCTATCCGAACCAGTCGCCGCGGCTGCAATTGCCCCCGCTCACGGGCGTCCAAAAGATCTTGGGGCGCTGCAAGACGACGCTTTGGGTCGAAATGGCCCACGCCGACCCCAGGCCGTACGACCTGGAGCTGAAGGCCGTCGATGCGTGTAAGCCGGACGATGTGCTGATCGCGGCGGCAGGGGCATCGATGCGATCGGGAATCTGGGGCGAACTGCTCTCGACGGCAGCGCGGAACAGCGGGTGCGTCGGCGCAGTTGTGGACGGGGCCGTGCGCGACGTGGAGAAGATGCGGATTATGCGCTTCCCCGTCTTCGCCCGCGGGACGTGCGTGTACGACAGCCTCAATCGCCAGCGCGTCGTCGACGCGGACGTGACGATCGAGATCGGCGGCGTGTGCTTCGCGCCCGGGGACTTGGTGATTGCCGACGTGGACGGCGTCGTCGTCTGCCCGCGCGAGATCGAAGCCCAAGCCGTCCGCCGCGCTTGGGAGAAAGTCCATGCCGAGAACATCACCCGCGATGCGATCAAGGCGGGCATGAAAGCGGTGGCGGCATACGAGAAGTACGGGGTGCTCTGAATCTCTTTGTGGCATGGGCGACCCGCTCATCATTCAACACCAAACGCGGGCGAGTCGCCCGTGCCACGTGAAAGGCGGAAATGGTGCCTGACGCCGTTCAGCTCGCGCACAAGACGATTACCGGCCGGGCCGGTGATGGCCCGCACCTGTTGATCACCGCCGGAGTGCACGGTGATGAGTTTGAGCCGATGGCGGCGGTGCGCCGGCTGATCCATACCCTCGATGCGCAGCACCTGAGCGGTCGCGTCACGCTCGTGCCGGTGGTGAACGAGCCTGCCTTCCGGCGCGGCGCCCGCACAGCGGAGGATGGCCTGGATCTGGCGCGCACCTGCCCCGGCCGGCCCGACGGCTCGGCAACCGAACGAGTCGCCGACGCGCTGACTCAGTTCATCCGCAGTGCCAACTACTACATCGACCTGCACACGGGCGGAACGCTGCTCGAGATCGTCCCGCTGGCGGGTTACACGCTTCATCGCGAGCAGCGCGTGCTCGACGCGCACCGGCGGATGGCCAGGGCGTTCAACCTGCCGCTTGTCTGGGGCACCACGCCGACGCTCCAGGGCCGCTCGCTTTCGGTCGCCCGTGACGCTGACGTGCCGGCAATCTACGTCGAGCACGGCGGCGGCGCGGGGTGCGACCCGGCGAAGATCGAGGACCTGGTCGCTGGATGCAGGAACGTGATGGCGGAGCTCGGGATGCTCCGCCGGCACACGCCCTCAATCTCGCACGTGCGTCACGTGGTCGAAGACAATCGCGAGCAAAGCGGTCACCTGCAGATCAACCATCCTGCGCCCGCGTCCGGATTCTTCGAGCCCGCCGTGACGCTGGGGCAGATGATTGAGAGCGGGCAGCCATTGGGCGAACTGGTCGACCCGTTGGGTGAGATGCCGGTGTCGGTGGCGGCGTCACATTCGGGGATCGTGGCGGTGCTGCGCACCTTTCGCGCGGTGAACAAGGGCGACTCGCTGGGCACGGTGGTGGAACTGCGGCAGGCAGAAGCGGGAGCACGATGAGCGAGAGACCGGTCGCACTGATCACGGGCGCTGCGGGCGGCATTGGCAGCGCGACGGCGTTGGAATTCGCCCGCCGTGGGTATAACCTCGGCCTGACGGATCTCGAGCGACTGGATGAGGTTTCCGCACAGGCTGAGAAGCTCGGTGCGCGCCTCTTCATGATGTCCGGTGACCTCGCGGATCTGGCGTTCGCCGAACGGTTCGTAAATGAGGCGGTCGCAGCGCTGAGCCGCGTCGATGTTCTCGTGAACAATGCCGCATGGCGCGAGCTGCTGACCATGCGGGAAATGACGCCGCCGTCGTGGGACAAAACGATTCGCATCTGCCTCACCGCCCCCGCGTTCCTCGCTCGCTGGGCCGCGGCCCACATGGAGCCGCGGCGGCGGGGGGTCATCATCAACGTGTCGAGCATCATGGCCAATCAGTCGTGGGGCATGGCAACTGCATATGTGGTCGCCAAGGCCGGGCTCGATGGGCTAACGCGCGACCTCGCGGCGCTCTACGGCCCATCGGGCATCCGCGTCCTGTCGATCAACCCTGGCGCGATCGATACGGACCTCACCGTCACCCCCGCGGCTTCTCCTGTGGCGGCGCAGACGCGCAAGTGGACTGGCCAGATGATCTCCCTTCGTCGCTGGGGCGCCCCGGCGGAGATCGCACGCGCAATCGTCATGCTCGCGGGGGATGATGCATCGTACATCACGGGCGAATCGATCGTGATCGACGGCGGGTGGAGTCACCAGTCGTACCCCTACGAGCTCAAACGCGCCATCCGACCGGACCAGTTCCCATGAGCATCTGGCGTTTTGCAGATCGGTTCAGCACCACGCCCGCCGGATCGCGCGTGACGCTCGGCGAAGGCAACACGCCGCTCGTGCGCTCTCGGCGGCTGGGGCCGTCCGTGGGCGCGGAGCGACTGTATTTCAAGCTGGAATCGGCGAACCCGACCGGTTCGTACAAGGACCGCTTCGCCGCGGCGGCGGTGTCCGACATGCTGGCGCGCGGGCATCGCCGCTGCATCGCGACATCGAGCGGGAATACGGGGTCGGCACTGGCGGCATACTGCGCGGCGGCGGGCATCGGTTGCGAGATCGCCGTCGTCGAAACCGCGCCGCCGGAGAAGCTAAAGCAGATGATGGCGTACGGCGCGCGAATTCACAAAGTGCGCGGATTCGGCACCGACGCGCAGATCACGGCCGACGTCTTCGCCCGCATTCGCGAGCGCGGCAGCCGTCCCGGCGCGGCACTGCAGATCAGCGCCTTCGCGTGCAGCCCAATCGGGATGGCCGGCGTGCAGACGATCAGCTACGAATTGGCCGAACAGGTGGAGGGGCCGATCGACCACCTCTTCGTGCCCGCCGGTGGCGGAGGGCTGACGCTCGCAGTGGCGCGCGGGTGCCAGGGGAAGACCATGCCGCGGATCCAATGCGTCCAGCCGGCGGGTAACGCTACGATCGCCGGTCCGCTGCGTGAAGGCATTGACCGTGCCGGCGAGGTCGAATGCACGACGAAGATCAGCGGATTGCAGGTGCCAAGCGTGCTGGACGGTGACGACGTGATCGCCGCGTGCCGGGCATCTGGCGGGACGGGCCACCTCGTGCGCGACGAGGACGTCTGGGACGTGCAGGCACGGCTCGCGCGCGAGGAAGGGATCTTCTGCGAGCCCGCGGGCGCCGTATCGGTCGCCGCTGCACTGATGGCGATCGGCGCCGGCGAAGTCGCTCGTGATGCGATCGTTTGCTGCATCGTGACGGGCACCGGGTTTAAGGACGTGCCTTCGGTCGACCGGATGCTGTGCAATTCATCCTGCCCAACGATTGCGCTGGATGAGATGTCGACAGAGTGATTCGCGCCGGGCGGGCGATGCCGCGGCTGCGTAAACGGGAGCATGGCATGTTGACCAGGATGTTGTGCCTCGTAATGGTGGTCAGTTGTATCTTCGGTTTCCGCGGGAGTGACGTGCGAGCAATCGAACACGCAAGGGGCGGTGAGAAAAGGTTGAGGGTGTCTGAAGGGCCCGCGCTGCCGGCGGGGCGCTGCAACCACGCGGGGGGCGTTGTGGGTGGCTGGCCTGTCGTCGTGGGCGGCACCGCTTGGAGCGCTGATCGCAAGACGAAGCACTGGCTGAAGGATTCCCTCGTCTTCAGCGACGGCAAGTGGTCGCCGGGCCCGCCGCTCCCGCACGCAGTGTCCGAGCCGATGTTCGCGTCGGACAATTCCGGCGTCTACATCGCTGGCGGCCGCCGGGGTGCAGCCGAGACGAACGATGCCGTCTATCGGTTAAGTAACGTTGGGGGCCAACTAGGGTGGCAGACGCTCGCGAGGCTGCCGGTGACCCGCACCGCAGGCGCGGCGGGGATCATCGACGGGCGATTTATCGTCACCTGCGGATCGACCAATGACGTGCCAACGAATCGGACGTGGGCCTTGGACATCACGAGCGGCGACGCGACGTGGCGCGACTGCGCCCCGCTGCCGGGCCCGCCGCGCATGTATCCGGCCGTCGCCATCTGTGGAAAATTCCTCTACCTCTTCGGCGGCATGCGGCCGACGGAGGAGCCCGCTCAGTCCGGCATGGAGGTCTTCAAGGACGTGTACCGCTATGACCTCAAAGCCGACGTCTGGGAGCGACTGCCGGACCTTCCCACCAGAGGATACTGCTGGGCCGCCAGCGCAATAGACGATGAGAGCGTGGTCCTTGCCGGGCGTGCGGACGGCGCGATCCACGACGATGTTTGGCACGTGAATTTGAGCGACATGCGCGTGCAGGGCGTCGAGCGATTGACGCTCAGGTCAACGTGTGCCCCGCTCGTCCGCATCGACCCGAACACGTGGTGGCTGATCGGCGGCGAACCTGACTCCCTGAAGACGCGAACGGAGAAGGTGACCGTCATCAAGCGCCTCGGCCAGTAGTGCGCGCTGTTGGGTGACGCTTTTCCGTGGATAACGTCTTGGCGCTAATGACGGCGGGCAAGCAGAGTTCGCAAAATGCGCTGTTGGCGGGGGATGAAAGCTGAACTGGACGTTAATGGCTTTCAGCCGTGAGCGCAGCGACACGTCCTCGAGCATACAGGTGACGTCGTCCTCGACTACGTCCGCGAGGGGATCGGGGGCACAATCGCCCGATCGGCCTTACCGTACTCGTCTTCCCCGCCCACGTGCCGACGACGAGGACCGCGCAGGAGCGTCGAGCCGCGGCGGGTGATGCGGCCGATGCGCTTCATCGTTTCGCTCTCCGCTGCTTGGGCACCAGTCCGGCGTAGCTCGAGACCTCGGCAGCGCTGGCGAAGCGGTGCGGGTCGTCCAGGCAGTTGACCACCGTCTCGGCCAGACGCGTACCCACGCCCGGCACGGTCTGGAGCAGCTTCACCTGCTCGTCGCCCCTGGCCTCGTCGTTCAGCGCCATCGTCGCCAGCTTCAGCGCATCGTCCTCGTCCGTCTTGCGCTTGACCTTCCGCCACTTCCATGCCTCGTGGCAGCAGTTGGCGACCTTCAGCGCCAGCCCCAGCGATGTCGCCAGGGCAGCCGTCTTCATCGGCCGCCTCATGGGGAGGGCCGGGCGTTTGAGGTGCCGAATGTTCCCGCCGGTGCGGTAGCCGAGTAGTGACGCCGGGTCGCCGTGAGTCGCCGCCGTAGAGGGTTCGTGAAGCGCGACAAACGCGACGCGGCGGCCGTGGTTTGGATGTTCGCGCACGGGCGGGTCGGTTGTAGCTTGCGCCCGGCTCCTGCGGATGCTGGCTGTCTTCATGGAGTTCTCTAGTTCGGTAGCCCGCGGGGGGGGCCGCGGGTGAAAGGAGCTTGCTTGGCCCGCACGATTGAGATCACCGCTGCGACGGAGGTGACGGATCAGCTGCAGCGGGAGGTGCAGGACCTGCCGGGGCTGATCTCGCTGCGCGTGCAGCGGAACATCTCCCTTCAGCCGCCGGGGGACGTGCTGGCGGTGGAAGCGACGAGCAACGGAATCATGGAGCTGATGCGGCGGCTGGATGCGCGACAGCTGACGAGCAGCCCCGGTGTCTCGATTCGTCTCACCCAGCCGGCGGGCATCATCTCCTCGTCTCACGTCGAACTGATCGTCCGCGATGACAGCGAAGCGACCTGGGAGGAGATGGAGGTGGCGCTGGCCCGTGAAACCAACATGACGCTGAACGGGCTGCTCATCATGCTGCTGGCTGGTTTCATCGCGGCGATGGGGATCAACAGCAACGGATTGCACCTGGTGATCGGGGCGATGGTGATCGCGCCGGGGTTTGGGCCGCTCACGCGCATGGCGCTGGGGATGGTCGCGGGCAGCGGGGGCGCGCTGTGGCGCGGGCTCGTCGACACCGCCCGCGGATATGCGGCGATGATCCTCGGCGCGGCGATCGCGGGGCTGGTGCTGCGCGCAGCAGGCGAGACATCGCCGGGAGGCGACAGCTCGTACTTCCAGCCGGAAACGCTGATCGGATACTGGACGCAGCCGACGTTGCAGTCGTACTTGGTCAGCGCCACCGCTGCCGCTGCGGGTGCGGTCCTGGTGGCGGCGCACCGGACGGTGTTGACGACGGGCGTGATGATCGCGCTGGCGCTGGTTCCCGCAGCGACGATCATCGGGATGTCGCTGGCGTGGGCGCGGTTCGATCTCGCGGCGCAGGGGGCGTTTCGCTGGCTGATCGAGGTCGCATTGGTGGTTGTGCTGTCAGCCCTGGTCCTGCTGTGGAAGAGGCTGCGCGGGCACAAACGCACGATGACGCTCTGACGCGCGTGAGGAAGTTGGGTGTTAGGCTCAGGCGGCGGTATAGCTCACCTGTGGCCAAGCGTCGCACGTGCGCCGCCGCGGGCCGCTGAACGGCATTACGAAACGCAACACACCACGGCACGGAACTTGAGCCCCTCCGGAAAGTGGCCGCGGTGCTCTTCTGGGCCGTTTTGCGGACTGTCTCGCTCGTCCTGCTGCTGACTTGCGGTCCTTTGGCAAGTCGCGCCGGTTGAAATTCTGCTGCAGTCGCTCTCGCGGTTGGGCGATCACGCCCGCCTCCTATGAGACCGCCGCGATCCTGCGTGTTGATGCACGGGCTGCCCCTGACATTTCAGGTCGCTTGCCGGGATTTACTCCTGGATCACCGTTGGAATGGATCCCGGTGGGATGGGCCCTCCCATGATGTTCCTAACCTACTTCATCTTGGGTGGGTCATCTTCGTGTCCTACGCTTTCATGCTGGCCGTTTGGTCGCCGCCGCGTCCGTGCATCGCGCGGATTGAAGCTGAGTCCACTACGGCGCGCGACCAGTCGATCTTGTCGGCGGCGTTGAGCTTGTCCAGCAGCACCCGGTGCAACTCGCGCCACACGCCCGCCTCGTTCCAGGCGCGCAGGCGCCGCCAGCAGGTCATCCCGCAGCCGCAGTTCATCTCCAGCGGCAAGTGCTCCCACGGAATCCCCGTCTTGAGCACGAAAGACGATCCCCGCCAGCACGTGCCGATCGCGGCGACGCGGCCGGGGCGGTGGGAGCAGCGGTTCGATGATCTCCCATAAATCATCCGTGACGAGCGGCCGGGTCATCCTGACCTCCGGTGAAGCCACCCGCTCATTGTCACGCCTCACACCTTGCCGGCGTCCAGCCTCGGTACGGCGAGCTTCTTTTGCCCGCCTCGTGCTTCCCGTACATGGCATGCACCCGCAGCGAGTGCTCCGCTTCGCCGCGGTCACCCGATACAGCTCGTGCCCGCTCGCCCCGGTCCGGTCCAGATGATCCAGCGCCCGATGAGCGGGTAGAGGTCGGAGTGCGTGTCCAAATCCGAATCCACGCACGCCCTGGAATTTCCCGAAGTCTCCGGAGATGATGTACGCGCCGGCGCTGACCCCGATAGTTGCGTCGGGTGAACATCTCGCCTCTTGAGGCTGCAGGCATGCGCGGTCGGAAAAAATACCGCACCACGTTCACGGACGCCGAGCTGGTGGACGCGCTGGCGAAGGTCGGCGGTGACCCCGAGCGCCTTGAGGGCAACATGGGCGCGTTCTTCCGACAGCAGGCGCGGCCCGAGCGCGACCGGCAGCTCGCGAGGGCGAAACAGGTGGCGCAGACGCTATCCGCGGCGGCCACGCTCAAGGGAATTGAATGCCCCGCCGATTCCCCGCGACGGTAGACGGCATTTCCGCCGTCACCACAGCGGGCACCGGTCCGGCTTCTCTCCCCGCTTCTCTGCCTCCCCCGCGCCGCTTTTCTGCCAGAATCTGCCTGTGCCTTTCCGCCTGCCGCTGCTACGGGAGCCAGTCAATGGGGGCACAGCGCCGTGCGAGAAGTGGTGATAATGGGGGCAAGCTCACGCCGGCTGGTGAAGTCCTGGCAGAGGTCATGCAGGTGCTCAAGCGACAAACAGGCTTTGATCGTCCTTCGCTACCCGCTGTCTACACTGCACGCGAAGTGAAGGCATTCACCCATGCCCCAGACGGCGTTGATGGTGAGCGAGCCGAGTTCACGATCTGTGGTCTCATACGACCACGAACGCTGGACAGTTTCATAGCCGCACCTCAGCCACCCGCAGCACGGTTCATCGTCCGTTGTACTACAGGCTGGAGCAAAGATTTCTGAACCGATGGCAGCCGTCTCCCATAAACGCTGCGGACCATTAGGACCCCAAGGACTGCGGTCTGGTCACAGCCGACCGGCAGCCAAAGCGCGCTTTTTCCGCAACCTCTACGTTGATCCCGCTGTAGCTTCGCTTCCTGCGCCGTCAGCTGTAGCTTCTCGTCATTACCGCCACTGCCACCGGCATTGTCATTGGAATAACGGCGGGCGCTTCGTCGTGGTCGAGGCGCCGCGCTTAGCCCGTCACGGTTGTTCGCCCCTCCAGCGACAGG
>DASYWJ010000085.1:0-55718 GCA_035936155.1 Tepidisphaeraceae bacterium
CCCCCCCCCCCCCCCCCGCCGCTGGTGAGTTTCCTTTGCGATGGACGCGGGGTCCTTTTTCGCGCCGTTCTTTCGCGCGGGGGGACGGCGTCCTGATGCCACGTCCTCCTCGAGCTGACTTTTTCGCCGCAGGATGTGGTGGTAGTGCTGCGCGAACCGGTGGGCCTCGTCGCGCAGGTACTGGAGCATCTTGAGCCCCACGTTGTTCCGCGGGAGCTTCAGCGGCTCGCTCCGGGCTTGCGTGTAAACCAGCTCCTCCTTCTTGGCCAGCGAAATCACCATCGGCGGCTTGACGTCCATGGTCTTGAACACGTCCATCGCCGCGTGAAGCTGGCCGAGCCCGCCATCGATGACGATCACGTCGGGGTATAGCTCGTTGTTGCTGCCCGCCTCGCGGTAGCGTCGGCTGACGACTTCCTGGATCGAGAGGTAGTCGTTGTTCCCCTGTCCATGCTTGATCTTGTACCGCCGATATGCGTCCTTGAACGGCACGCCGTCGATGAAGCACACTTTGCTCCCGACCATCTCCCCGCCCTGGTGGTGCGCGATGTCGATGCACTCGATGATCCGCGGCGGTTCGTTCAGCCCCAGCACGTCCTGGAGCGCTGCGACGCCTTCCTTGGGATTGGTGACAAACGATTCGGGCTGCCAGTATTGCTGATCCCCTTTCTTCGCCCGCGCCCCCAGCCCGTTCAGCGCCTTGATCTCATCACGCAGCTTGGCCGCCCGCTCGAAATTCATGTCCTTACTGGCCTGGATCATCTCCTTCTCGAGATCGCGCAGGACCGATTTCTTGTCGCCGTCCATGAACCGCAGCAGCCGGGTGATGTCGTCGCGGTACGGCTCCTTCGGGATCTTGGCCGCGCAGGGGGCGGTGCACTGGTTGATCGCGTAGAGCAGGCAGGGCCGGAAGAACCGCCGGCTGTCGTCGGCCTCGCTGATCTCCAGGTGACACGTGCGGAACTTAAACGCCTTCTGAAGGTGCGTGACCGCTTCTTTCAGCTGGTAGACGCTGGTGAACGGCCCGTAGAGTTTCACGCCCCTGGTCTGCGGCTCGCGCGTGACGTAGACGCCGGGGAACTCCTCGCCGGTCGTCACCATCAGGTAAGGGAATGTCTTGTCGTCCAGCAGCCGCGCGTTGAACCGCGGCTGGATGTCTTTGATCAGCCGGTTCTCCGTCAGCAGTGCTTCGACTTCCGATTCAGTTTGTATGACGTCGAAATCGACGACGTGATCGCGCAGCGGGGCTTTTTTGAAGTCGAGCTTCGTGGCGGGCTGAAAATAGCTCCCAACCCGGTCGCGCAGCGAGGCCGACTTGCCCACGTAAATGACGCGGCCTTTATCGTCCTTCATGAGGTAGACGCCAGGCGCCTTGGGCAAGGCTTTGGCTTTCTCGTTGAGTCGGGCGAGGCGATCGTCCATGACGTCCTGTGAGCGGGAACAGTCGTACGTCCTGAATCCTCAATTGTTGGCGGAAAATGGAGCAATTGCTACTCGCAACCACGAAGTCCGAAGGCTGCCCGAGAGGAATTGGATTCTCGCGCCCATGCGCGTGAATCCTTTCACACATCCGTATACACGTCCCCTCGCTGGACATTGCGGAAACTTCTGTAGTGGAAGCACGTCAACACTCATTGGCGGCTTGTTCCAATCCACGGAGGTCCCGCATGTTCGCTGGCGCACGTCGGAGTCGTCCCCGCGGTCTCGGTTTTACGCTCATCGAGTTGCTGGTGGTGATCATCATCATGGCGGTGATTGTCGCCGTGCTGCTGCCGACGCTGAGCAGGGCTCGCCGGCAGGCGATCAGCGCGAAGTACGCTTCCGAGGCCCGTGAGACGGCGAACTCTCAGGTCGATCTTGCCGCCCCTGGCGCTGGCCCGGCATCGCCAGCGCCCGAACCTCACGTCATCGCCCCGCCGCCCCGGCGCCCTCTGGCCCGGGTGCAGTCGTTTGCCGCCGATGTCACACTCACGCCGCGTTTGTCGGTGGGCACCATCGAGCCTGAGTCGATTTACGAGGTGAAGTTCGCCGCGACGCTCTCCGCCTCGCGCGATGCGTCGAGCGCAAACCCCGGCGACTGCGAGCTGCGCCTGCCCATCCCGCCGCAGATCATCTCCCTGGGCGACCTCGCCGTCACCGTCAATGGCGAGCCCAGCGAATCGGTTGCGCTGGACGGCGACCACCTCGTCTGGCATGGGCCGCTGCCCGAGGGCTCGCCTGTCCCAATGAGCATCGAGTACACCGCCGTCGGCCGCGGCCTTTACGCGCTGCAGACCCCGCCATCAAAGATCCTCGACCGGTTCCAGTTGAACCTGACGGCCAACGGCTCGGACGTACGCATTCTGCACCTGTCGATGCAGCCGACGGTCGTGTCGCGCCAGTCGAACGCAACCACCTACACGTGGGACTACCCGCGGCTGATGTTCGGCCGGCCGATCGTGCTCGACGTGCTGGGCATCGCGCCGATCGACCGGCTGGGTGAGCTCAGCTGGCTCGGCCCGCTGAGCGTCATCATCTTTGGCCTGATCCTTGGCTTGGTCGCCCGGGCGTATGACGTGGCGCGGATTGACCGCTGGATGCTGCTGATGGTGATCGGCACGTTTACCGGCGCGTTCCCGCTGATGTACTTCGCGCAGGAGTTCATGGGACTGACCGCCGCGATGCTAGCATCGGCGGGGACGGTACTGTTCGTGATCGCGGCACGAACGCTCTCGATCATGGGCGTGCGCCTCGGCCTGGCGGGCGCGGTGCTGCCGGCGGCGCTGATCATGACCATCACGCTGATCGCAGCGGTGCGCCCACAGCTCCAGGGCATCCTGCTGACCGGAATGGCGCTGGGGCTGTTCCTCGTGGCCATGACCCTGGCGCCGCGGCTGGGCATGTCCCGCCCGACACTCCCGGCAGGCGCGGGGCCGGAACCGATGCCGGCGTGAGGAATGACAAGGTGCTGGGGTGCGGGGGTGAGGGGGTGAAGTGGAGCTTTTTTCACCCACTCACCCCAGCACCCCAGCGTCCAGCCTCGACGATCCCATTGCCCCCGCACCTTGTCACCCCCCCTGCCGCGCGCATGATGTCGCGCATGTCTTTTCTCTGGTATTGGCCGCACGGCGGGTGGGATGTCGATCGATGGAAGAAGAACCACCCGTGGGAACCCATTCGCAGTGAGCAATCCGATCACAGGGAGCTGCTGCCGATTGATCCCGAGATCACGCGCGAGCAGTGGGACGCGCAGCGCAGCCGGTGGAAGAATATCAGCGACAAGCTCCTCGGCACGCTGAATGACAAGCCGCCGGCGACGATGCGGCATGAATATCTCACCGATCCGCTGGACCGCGGGGGCGACAAGGCGGTCATCATGCGACGGCTGCGCTACCCGCTGACCGACCAGGAGTGGGGCTACGCCTGGCTGCTCACCCCGAAGGATGATCTGAAGCAGCGTCCTGCGGTGATCGCGCTGCACCAGACGGTCATGCAGGGGAAGAACGAGCCGGTCGGCCTGGAGGGCCAGCCAGGCTACCCATCGGGGATGGACTACGGCCTGAAGGTCGCGCGGCTGGGATTCACGGTGCTTGCCCCCGACGCCATCGCCTTCGGCGAGCGCGCGGCCGAGCACAGCAACGCGTTCTACAAGTCTGCCGACCATTTCTTCGGCGCTCATCCCGACGGCTCGGTCATGGGCAAGATGATCTACGACGTCTCCCGCGCGGTAGACGTGCTTCAGACGATCAAGGACGTGGACGGAGACCGCATCGGCATTGTCGGCCACAGCCACGGGGCGTACGGGACGCTGTTCGCCATGATCGGTGACCAGCGTCTCAAGGCGGGTGCAATCAGCTGCGGCTTTACGACCCTCCGCACCGATCCGACGCCGCAGCGCTGGTGGCGCATGACGGCGCTCATGCCGCGGCTGAGCTACTACCAGGGGAACATCGAGCAGACGCCGATCGACTTTCACGTGTGGCTCGCGCTGATCGCCCCGCGGCCACTGTTCGTCTCGGCCGGCCTGAGCGATGCGATTTTCCCGAATACCGAAAACCTCCCGCGCGTGATGGAGATGCTCAAGCCGATCTGGAACCTCTCCGGCGCGGGCGAGCAGCTGCGCTGGCGCATCTACCCGGGCCCGCACGACTTCCCAACCGACTCGCAGGACGGCGCGTTCAAGCTGCTGCGGGATGCGCTGATGACGTAATATTTTCGCGCCTCCCACTTTAGCCGCCTCGCTCGCGAGGTGCTGGCGGCAGGGTGATGAACTTGATGAATGGCGACGATGTCATCCTGAGGTACTCCGAAGGATCTCTCGAGTCGCAGCGCGTGAGATCCTTCGGAGTACCTCAGTCTCAGGATGAGAATGAGGGCAAACACCACCCGCCCGCGCGGCTCGGGCGACGCTGGCTGACTAACGCAGCGATCGTCCTCTACTTCGCACTGCTCACCGCCGCCCTCTTCGGCGACCTGCTCACGTCGTCGCGCTCCGTGGTCTCGGCGGTCGAGATGGACGTGGATCAGCAGTTCTTCGCCTGGCGCTCGTTTGCGTTCGGCGAGCTGCGACAGGGGCGGCTGCCGCTGTGGAACCCGTACAGCTTCGGCGGCCTGCCGGCGCTGGGGAACTTCCAGTACGCGCTGCTGTACCCGCCGAACTGGCTGCACCTGATCCTCTCGACAGGCCGGGCGATCAACGTGGTCGCTGCGCTGCACATTTTCCTCGCCGGCGTGCTCGCGGCGGCGTGGTGCAGGGAGCGGCGCTCCAGCGCCATCGCGGCGGCGCTGGGCGGGACGATGTTCGCGCTGGGCGGACCATACATCCTGCACTTGTATGCCGGGCACCTCACGTACCTATGCGTGGTCGCGTGGACGCCGCTGATATTCCTCGCCGCCGACCGGATCGTCGCCGGCAGCGCGACCCGTTTCGCATGGCTGCTGGGTGCTTTCGCGATCGCGATGCAGGTGCTCGGGGGATATCCGCAGCCGGCGTACTACACGGGCATCACGCTGATCGTCTACGTCATCGCGCGGCTGCTTCGCGCGCCGGCGCGGGTCTGGGTGCGCGTCTTCGCGGCCATCGGCGCGATGTACGTCCTGGGCGCGCTCCTCGCGGCGCCACAGCTCCTGCCGGCTTTGGACGCGGCGCGGGAGAGTGTGCGCGCCCAGCCGCTGCCCTACTCCACCGCCGCGAGCTATTCGCTGCCGGTTGTGAACCTGCTCACGCTGGTTGCGCCCTATCCGTTCGGCGACGATTTCTCCGTGCCGTATGCCGGCGAGTGGGTAATGTGGGAGACCTCGCTGTACATCGGCCCGGCGGCGCTGGTGCTTGCGGCGCTGGGGGCGATGCGGTCGAAGAGGCGGTCCGACCGGGCGGCGCTGGTCGTGGCAATCCTCGGGATTGTCCTGGCGCTGGGCGCTAACATGCCGGTGTTCAAGGTGCTCTATCACGCGCTGCCGGGCATCGACCGGTTCCGGGTGCCCGCGCGATTCGGCGCGATCGCGGTGCTGATGCTGGCGGTCCTGGCAGCCCACGGATTCGACCTGATGCGCCGCCGGCGCCGCAGGGGGACCAGCCGCCTTGCGGTCGCCGCGCTGGTTGGCGCGGGATGGGTGGCGGCGCTGGCGCTGCTGCTGATCGCGCGGCCGCAGGCGTGGGGATTGGTCCTGGAAGACACGTTGCTCCTGGCGCGCTCGGCGGCTCACGGTTCGCGGCAACTGCTGCGGACGGCAGGCGTGCTGGCGCAGGTAGGCGTGGTGCTGCTGCTCGCGCGCCGCGTGCCGTGGCTGGCCTATGCGATGGCCGTGCTGGTCGTCGCAGACGTCGCGATCTCCGCCGCGCGCGCCGTCGAGCGGTTCCAGCCGTACCAGCCGGCGTACGCGAGCTATGCTCCCGGCCACGCGCCGCCGGCGCCGCGCTGGCCGGACCAGCGCTCGCTCATCCCGCTGGGCACCCGCTCGAACGACGCGACGCAATTCGGCTACGAGCACGCGTGGGGCTACGACCCTGCGATGCCCGCGCGGTGGGCGGACCTGGTGGGGCCGCTCCTTGGCGCCGACGCGCGCGCCGGGGACTTTCGCGCAGCGCACGTCGAGCCGTCGCCGCTGTGGGCGATGCTCCGCGTGAACGAGTTTGTCCCGGCCGGCGTGAAGCTCCATGCGCCGCCGCTGCCGCGCGCGCTGCTGGTCGATGAAGCAACCGTCGTGGACGGTCCGGCGGCATCGCTCGCGGCGGTGCGCGAGCCGCATTTCGACCCGCGGGCTCGCGTTGTGCTCGAAACCAGACCGTCGCCCGCTCCAGTGCCGGGGTCGACTCCGCCGGGCACGGTGGAGGTGACGCGGTCCGAGCCCGGCGAAATCGAGATCGGGGCGCAGCTCCATCGCCCCGCCATCCTGCTGATCACCGACGCCTACAGCGCCGGCTGGGTCGCCTCACCGGTGACGCCGCTTGGCCAGCAGCGATACGATGTGCTGCCGGCGAACCACGCGCTGCGCGCGATCCCGCTCCGAGCCGGCAAGCACCGGATCCTGCTGGCATACGCGCCGCTGTCGGTGACGATTGGCATGCTCGTGTCGACCCTCGCGTGGATCGGCTTCGCCGGCGCGGTGGTCGTCCTGGTGATCCGCGGCCGCCTTGCCGCCCACGACGCCGGACCGTAACGTCTCGCCCTTCTGATGGCACTCGAGATCGTTCCCAGCATCGACTTGCGCGGCGGACGCGTGGTCCGGCTCAAGCAGGGCGACTACGGCCGGCAGATCAATTACGACGTCGACCCGCTCGAGGTCGCCCGCTCGTATGCCGACGCGGGGGGCACCTGGCTGCACATCGTCGACCTTGATGGCGCCAAAGACGGCCGCCCCGCACAAAGCGACCTGATCGCGAAGATCATCGCCGCCAGCGGAATGCGCGTGCAGGTGGGCGGCGGGGTTCGTGCAACCGACCACGTGCAGCGACTGCTCGATGTCGGCGCGGCGCGCGTTGTCGTGGGAACGAAGGCGATCGAGGACTGGCCGTGGTTTGAGTCACTGGCGCGCGATGCAAGCTTCGCGCACAAGCTCGTGCTCGCGCTGGACGCCAAAGACGGCATCGTCGTCACCCGTGGCTGGACCGAAGCATCCGGCCGCACGGCGGTGGAAATTGCGCGGCAGATCTCGGCTTGGCCTGTGGGCGCGATCCTTTACACCGATGTCGCGAAAGACGGCATGCTCCAGGGCCCCAACCTCGAGCACACGCGCCGGCTGGCCGAAGCGGGCGAAGTCCCCGTCATCGCCAGCGGCGGCGTCGGCAAGATCGAGCACGTCCGAGAACTCACGACCATCCCCGCCTGGGGCGCAATCGTTGGTCGCTCCCTCTACGAGGGGACGCTGGACCTGCGCGAAGCGATCCACGTCGCCCGCGGCGGATGAGACTGATCCTGCACATCGTGAGAACTGCCAAAGCGAAGCCACTTGGTACGAAGCCACTTGGTACGCGGTCGCGATCGCTTCCCCTTCGCACCTGCTGCGGCCGCTCAGTCCGCCTCGCAAAGAACGTCCAAGTTTCCCAAACCGCCAGTTCTGCGCCTCAGCGGGGAGCCAACCCGACCGAATCGGCAACCACTCTTGCGCGGCGGTGATAGATTTCCGCACAGGACCTAACGCCCCTCGCTGTGGCATGTCTCCTGACTTGCGGAAAGCAGTGTCGATTTATGTCACGTCGTTGTTGTTGGTTGTGCCCGCTCCCCCTCATCGCCCTGGCGCTTCTGGTCGTTTCCGGCTCGGTGCGCGGCCAAAGCGCTGCACCGTTCCGCGAGGATACTGCTCCGTTTGGTGCGGATGCAGCCAGCACGCTGATCGACGTGCGCGATGAGGATCGCTCATCCACTATTTCGCTGCACGCCGACGCGGCGAAGCGCCCGACTTGGACATTCGTGTGGAGCGACCTGGGCGTGAGCAACGATGCTTCGCCGACGGCCGGCGCTGCGGGAGGCGGCGAGCACTTTGCCCGCATCCACGCGCCGCCGTCGAAAGCGCCGCCCATCATTGCCGCCCCGCTCCCACCCGCGCTGTTCTCCGGACTGATCGGCCTGGCCGGCGTCTACGTGTACAAGCGCCTGAGGATGAGGGGGTGAGGGATGAGGGGGTGACAAAGATGAAGGGGTGAAGGTGACCCCCTGATTCATCTCGTCCACTCGTCACCTTGTCACCTTGTCACCCCCTCATCCCCGCCCTCACCTTCCCTTCCCCCCCGCTGCTCCTATACTCAGCGGCGTGATGTCGAAGAAGCGCAAGGCGCGCGAACTGGCGATGCAGGTGTTGTTCCTCTGGGACATTAACGGCGACAACAGTGACCTGCTCGCCGCCCAGGTCGTGAACGATGGCACGACCGACGACCCGGTCCGCCGCGACGCGCTGAAGATGGCGGCGGCGGCGTGGAACGGACGCGAGATCGCCGACCGATGGGTTGTGCGCCTCGCGCCGCAGTGGCCGACGCGCCGTCAGCCGGGCGTCGACCGCAGCATCCTCCGATTGGCCGTATGGGAGCTCACCGGCGGCACCCAGACCCCCCCAAAGGTCGTCATCGACGAGGCCATCGAGCTGGCGAAGGAATTCTCCACTGAGCAATCCCCCGCCTTCATCAATGGCGTGCTCGACGCCATTCTCAAAGAGTACCGGCAAATTACCGAGCACGGGGCATCACAACCGCAACCCCAACCGCCCGTCCCCTGATGCCCGTGCCGCGCCCGCAGGGGGCGCGATGGAGAAGCGATGCGACCCTCACAGCTCTGCATCAACATCTGTTGAGCTGCGCTGCGGCTGGGGTTCGAGCCACCGGTGCATCAGCAGCTCGTCGTAGTATTTCCCCTCCCACCGCAGCGCCGCCGGATCGATGCCGGTGACCCGGAAGCCGCAGCGCTCGTAGCACGCGCGGGCGCCGCTCTCCGGCACGACCGTGAGCTTCACGATCGCGACCCCGCTGGTCCGCGCCCATTGCACGGCAGCGTTCACCAGTGCCTGTCCAATCCCGAGCTACCGGTACGCGGGCCGGACGTACACGCCCCACACATCGGCGTGGTGCGAATCCTTCCGCCGCGTCCCGCGATAGATGCCGGTCATGCCCACGATCTCCCCCGCGTGCTCGGCGACGAAGACGGCGTTGCTTGAATCCCCCGTCGCCAGCTTCGTCCAATCGTGACCGTCGATGTCTTCAACGGACGAGCCGAACGATACGGGGCTGCTTGCCAGCGCCTCCAGCCGCAGCGCGCGCAGCGTTCGCGCGTCGTCGGCCGTCGTCGGCCGTCGTCGGGCGGACGATCACGGCGCCGCGGGTCGTCTGGATCGTGGTGCAAGACATTTGGCCCGCCGCGAATATACTCACCGCCCCATCGGAGGAACACGCGACATGCCCCACCTGCTCGGCATCGACATCGGCACCAGCGGCACCAAGACGCTCATCTGCGACGAGGACGGGAAAGTGCTGGCGACGGCGCTGGCCGAGCACCCGATCTCCACGCCCAAACCGGGCTGGTCCGAGCAGAACCCCGCGGACTGGTGGGATTCCACCATCGCCGCAACCAAGGCGGTGCTGAAAAAGGCGAAGCTGAAAGCAGACGACATCAGTGGCATCGGGCTGTCCGGCCAGATGCACGGCAGCGTGTTCCTCGGCGACGGCGACCGAGCCCTCCGCCCCGCCCTGCTGTGGAACGATCAGCGCACGGGCAGGCAATGCGCCGAGATCGAGCAAAAAGCCGGGGGGCGCGCGGCGCTGATCGAGCTCGTCGCCAACCCCGCCCTCACCGGCTTCACCGCGCCCAAGATCCTTTGGGTCCGCGAGCATGAGCCCAGGGTATACGTCAAAACCAGGCACATCCTCCTGCCCAAGGACTACATCCGCTTCCGCATGACCGGCGAGTACGCCACGGAAGTCAGCGACGCCAGCGGCATGCTCCTGCTTGACGTTGTCAATCGCACGTGGTCCGACAAGCTGCTGTCGTTGCTCGAAATCGAGAAATCGCTGCTTCCGCGCCTGCACGAGTCGTACGAGGTGACGGGAACGATCAGCGCCCAGGCGGCTCGCTCCCTGGGTCTGCGCACGGGCACTCCAGTCGTCGGGGGTGCGGGTGATCAGGCTGCCGGCGCGGTCGGCAACGGGATCGTCACCTCCGGCATCGTCAGCGCCACCTTGGGCACAAGCGGCGTCGTCTTCGCCCACGCCGACCAGCCCACGCGCGACCCCCAGGGCCGCGTCCACACCATGTGCCACGCCGTCCCCGGCAAGTGGTGCGTCTTCGGCTGCATGCTCTCGGCGGGCGGATCGTTCCAGTGGCTCCGAAACCAGCTCGGACAGGAAGAAGTTTCGCTCGCGAAAAAGAAAAAGATCGATCCCTACGAGCTCCTGATAGCCGGGGCTCAACGAGCCCCGGGAGGCTGTGAGGGTTTGTTCTTCCTCCCTTACCTGACGGGTGAACGTTGTCCGCATCCCGACCCCAATGCCCGCGGCGGCTGGATCGGCCTCACCGCCCGCACCACGCGCGACATGCTCATCCGCTCCGTCCTCGAAGGCGTCACCTACGGCATGCGCGACGCACTGGAGATCATGAAGCAGAGGAATGTCGCCATTCGTCAAGTCCGCGCCAGCGGCGGCGGTGCGCGCTCTCCGTTCTGGCGTCAGCTCCAGGCGGACATCTACCAGCAGCCGATCGTCCTTACCAACGCCACCGAAGGCCCCGCTTACGGCGTCGCGCTGCTCGCCGGGGTCGGCACGGGCGTCTGGAAATCGGTCGAGGAAGCGTGCAAGTCCTCGATCAAGCAGACCCAGAAGGTGTCGCCGAATAAAAAGGCCGCGGCCGTGTACGAGCGTCATTACCGCGTCTACCAGAACCTCTACGGCGACCTGAAAGACCGCTTTGCGGAGATGGCGACGCTTTCCTAGACCCACGCGTCTGCGTGCGAGAGTTTTTCTTGACGTTTTCGCACTCCCATCGCATGCTGATGCGGTTGCGCCACTTCCTCCTGCATGGGGTTTTACATGGAACGCTCGCTCACCGTCGCCACCGCGATCGCCCTCCTGCTCACCTCTTGGTCCTTCGCCGCCGTCAATGTCGGGGATACGCCAACCTACTCATTCAAAGCCACGAACGGCGAAACCGTCAGCAATGAGACGCTCAAGGGGAAGCTCGTTCTGATCGACTTCTGGGCGGTGTGGTGCGGGCCGTGCATGGCTGAGGCGGGGCACATGGTCGAGGTGCACAACAAGTACAAGGATCAGGGGTTGCAGATCGTGGGTGTAAGCCTCGATCAAAGTCGCACGAAGCTTGACGCGACGGCCAAGAACCTGAAGTTCGACTGGCCGCAATACTTCGATGGAAAGGTGTGGAAGACGGAGATGGCGGTCGAGTGGGGTGTGAACAGCATCCCGCGAACGTTCCTCATCAGTCCCGAGGGGAAGGTGCTGTGGACGGGTCACCCGGCGAACATGGACCGTCCGATTGAAAGGGCGATGAAGGAGAACCCACCGAAGCTGGTCGATCCGGTGGTGGTGGTGGCGGCGATCGAAGCACTGGACGGCGCCGCGGCGTCAGCCGCGGAGGACCCCGCGGCCGCGATGCTCGCCATGGCGACCATCCCCGCCGACGCCTACAAGGACGGCGCCGTGCGCACGCGTGCCGCCGAGGTACAGAAGACGCTCGAGCCACACGCGGAGGAGGCGCTATCCGACGCCGAGGCGATGCTGAAGGAGAAGGACTATGCCCAGGGGCTCGCCAAGGTGCAGGCCGTCGCCAGCGCGATGACGAACAGCCCTGCGGGGAAGAAGGCGACGGCCAAGCTTGAAGCGTTGAGGAAAGACCCCGCCGTCAAAGCTGAGCTGGCGGCGCTGGAAGAGGCAAAGAAGGCCGACTCTGAGCTCACCGCCGCCCAGCAGCTCCAGGCGGAGAAGAAGGACGAGCAGGCGTACGTAAAGTTCAAGGCCATCACGAGGCAGTACCCCAAATCCCCCGCCGCGTCGACCGCCGCTGAGGCGGTGGCCACGTACGAGAAAGATCCCGCCTTCGTAAAGCGCGCCAACGAGGCCGCCGCCGGGGGCAAGGCCAAGGGGATGCTCGGTCTCGCCCAGAGCTTCGCCAGCGCGCACAAGAACGAGCTGGCCCGCAAGAAGTACCAGGAAATTATCGACCAGTTCCCCGGGACCACCTACGCCGAAACCGCCAAGCGCGAGATGGCGGCGCTGAAGTAACGTGATCAATAGTGGTCGCGTGATTGCAGGATGCTTCAGTTGCTCCCGCGCGACCACGCAGATCATCCGGTGCTCGTCCCTCAACGGGCCAGGCCAGACGTCCGAGCCGACTCCCTTTAGCGCTCGGGCTTTCCGATCCCAACGAAAGCATCGTGGAGGATCGCCTCGACGAGCTCAACTCACGACACCGTCCCAATCGACGTCTTCGCCACCGGCACGGCGCCGCCGGAACTGTTGCCGGTCGTCACGATGATCTTGCCGTTGACTGGCGCATGAAGCATCGATTCCAGCGGTTCGTCCCGATAACGCGAATCCGCCGGGGGTGCTGTCACGTCGCCGTGGCGTGCGTACAATGTTCCCCGGGGGCTTTGGGCTCCACGATCGTGCGTTTCCTCGCGGAAAGTAGAGCGGTATACGGTGAAACTCCTCATCGCCGCCATCATGGCGGTTGGCATTGTCGGCGCCGGCATCACCGTCGGGGTCATGAAATTCGGGGCGTCGAGGACGGACGAGCCCACCAGCGTGCGCGTCGAGCCGGTTACGCGCGGAAACCTCGTCGAGCTTGTCAGCGCGCCGGGACAGGTGCAACCCAAGACCAAGGTCCAGATCAGCGCCCGCGTTGCCGCCCGCATCCTTGAACTGCCATTCGATGAGGGGGCTCAGGTGAAGGCCGGCGACGTGCTCGTTCGGCTCGATTCGACTGAGCTTGAAGCCCAGCTCCGCGCCACCCAGGCCCGCGCCGCAGCGCAAAAGGCGCAGTTGCAGGAGGCCGCCGCGCGCGTCAAGGCGCAGGAAGCGCAGATCGAGGCGTCGCGCATCATGTTGCTCGACGCCGAACGCGACTACAAGCGCCAGCTGGAGATCAAGCAGTTCGTCAGCCAGGCCATCGTCGACGCCGCCCAGGCCAAGGCCGATCAGGCGAAACAGCAGCTGGAAAGTTCGATCCGCCAGCTCGAAGCCAACAAGCTCAACCTCGTCGTCCTCAAGCACAACATCGAGGCGGCCGAGGCGGAGATCTTGCGCGCCACCGACAACCTCGCCTACACCACCATCACCTCCCCGATCGACGGCATTGTCACGCGGCTCAACGCCAAGGTCGGGGAGCTCGTCGTGACCGGCACGATGAACAACGCGGGCACCGTCATCATGGAAGTCTCCGATCTTTCCGAGATGCAGGTGGACGCGCAGGTCGATGAGACGAACATCGCCGCTATCAAGGATGGCCAGCGGGCGAAGGTGCGGATCGCGGCATACCCGGACGAAATCTTCGATGGCGTCGTCAATCTCGTCGGCCTGGACACCGCCGAGCAGCAGCGCAGCAACCAGTCGATGGGCGGCAGCCAGATGCAGGGCAAGTGGTATCGGGCCCGAGTCGTGCTGGACACGAAGGGCAGGCGCATCCCCGCAGGGCTCAGCGCCGACGTCGACATCGAAACCCAGATGCACCGCAACGTGATCAAGGTCCCCACGCAGGCGGTCATGGGCCGCCCGCTCGACGACCTCCCGGCGTCTGTGCGGAATCGGCCGGAGGTCGACCCCAACAAGACGCTCATCACCGTCGTTTTCCGCTTCGACAATGGCAAGGCCGCCATGACCCCCGTCACCATCTCAGCCGGCGACATGACGCACACGGTGATTACCTCGGGCCTGAGCGACGGCGAGCGCATTATCACCGGCCCGTACAAGGTCCTGCCGGACTTGAAGGACGGGCAGGCGGTAAAGGAACAACAAGCCACGACCCAGCCGTCGAAGCCGCACGGCACCCAGGACGCAGCGACCCAGCCGGCGGACGTGGATTCATAGGCACGAAATCCGAAGGCTGAGAGCCTCTACCAAATGGATTTCCCGCAGGGACGCAAAAGACGCAGAGCTCAGAAAGAGATTGCTTTCCCGCACTTTTTCCTCCGCCATCTCTGCGCCTCTGCGATGAGTCAGCGTTTTTGTCAGGACTTCTGATTTTTTTCGTGCGTCGTGCTTAGGATTTCCTGGCGTCTCCCCAATGCTCATCAAGATTCGCGAACTTCGAAAGCATTACACCGTCGGGCCGGAGCAGATCCGCGCGCTCGATGGGGTTGATATCGATATCGCCCTCAACGAATACGTCGCCATCATGGGCACTTCAGGGTCCGGCAAGTCTACGCTCATGAACATTCTCGGCTGCCTCGATCGCCCCACCAGCGGTACATACGAGCTGGACGGCCGGCTCGTGTCGAACATGAGCGGCGGACGGCTCTCGGGCGTGCGCAACGAGCGGATCGGGTTCGTCTTCCAGAGCTTCGAGCTGCTCCCGCGGCAGACGGCGCTGCGGAATGTCGAGCTGCCGATGATCTACTCCCGCGATGGCTGGTGGTCGCGCCGCGCCCGCGCCAAGGAAGCGCTCACGACGGTGGGCCTCCAGGACCGCATGACCCACCGCCCCAATCAGCTCTCCGGCGGACAGAAGCAGCGCGTGGCCATCGCGCGGGCGCTGGTGAACCGCCCCGCGATCCTGCTGGCCGACGAACCGACGGGGAACCTCGACAGCGCGACGACGACGGAAATCCTCGGCCTCTTCGAGGACCTGCACCGCCGCGGCCAGACGATCATCATGGTGACGCACGAGCCGGACGTGGCGCGCCACGCGAAGCGCATCGTCCGCATGAAAGACGGAAAGGTTCTGAGCGATTTGCCGGTAGAGAAGGACGCCGTAAGTCAAGGCGAGCACGTGTGATGCTGGAACGAGCCAGGAGCCAGAAGCCAGGAGCCAGAATGAAAACGACGACACGCCGTCGACGCCCGCCTTCTTCTACTGGATTCTGGCTCCTGACTTCTGGCTTCTGGCTCTGACCCATGCAAGACCTTCTCCGCCTGCCCTTCGCCCTGCTGCTGCTGTTCTATCAGAGCGTCGTGCTTGCGCTCTCGCAGATCTGGGCGAACAAGGTCCGCGGCATCCTCACGACGCTGGGCATCCTGATCGGCGTGGCGGCAGTGTCGGCGGTCATCACGCTGATCACCGGGATGAAGCAGCGCGTCCTCAGTGAATTTGAGGCGCTGGGAACGAATAAGGTGTTCATCTCGCCCCAGCGACCCCAGATCGGGCAGGTGTCGTGGCGGCAGATCATGTTCCGGCTGAGCGACTTCGACGACATGCTCGAGCACTGCCCCAGCATCGCGCGGTTTACCAAGGTGCACCAGGAGGATGGCCCGCTGATCTTCGGCTCCAACACCGATGACCGTGAGGCAGACATCATGGGCGTCGACCCGGAGTGGCACGAGATCGAGAACCGATACGTGACCGCAGGCCGGCCGCTCTCTCTGCTGGACGTTCAGCAGCGCCGCCCGGTGTGCCTGATCAACACGGTCGTCCGCGACAAGCTTCAGATGGGCCGCGACCCGACCGGGGAATACCTCAACGTGGACGGCAACCGAATGCTGGTCGTCGGCCTCCTCGAGCCCCCGCCGACGCAGATGGGCAACCAGCAGGAGCGGCGTGAGGTGATCGTGCCGTTCACTTACTCGGTGGGGCGTGACCGCTGGCCGTGGTACGTCGTGGTGGCCGCCAGCCGCTCGCCGGAGGTCTCGGAAGACGCCAAGGCCGAGGTCGAGTTCTTCCTGCGCCAGCGCCGCGGCGTGAAACCCGGTCAGCCCGATACCTTCGAGGTAGAGACCGCCCAGCGGACCGTCGAGCAGTTTTCGCGCGTGGCGGCGATGGTCACGATGATCGCCACGGGCATCGTCGGCATTTCGCTGCTCGTGGGCGGCGTGGGGATCATGAACATCATGCTCGTGAGCGTCTCGGAGCGCACGCGCGAGATCGGCCTGCGCAAAGCCGTGGGCGCGCGGCCCAGCGCGATCCTGCTTCAGTTCCTGGTTGAAGCGGTCGTGCTGTGCCTCCTCGGCGGCGCCATTGGGCTGGCCGTCGGGCAGGCGCTGACTACTCTCGTCGCCCGCTTCCTCCCCGAGGAGATGCAGGGCGCGCCCATGATCCTCCCCGCCAGCGCCGTCGCGCTGGCGTTCACCTTCTCCGCCGTCGTGGGGCTCGTCTTTGGCATGTTCCCTGCCATTAAGGCGGCCCGCTTGGATCCCATCGAGGCGCTGCGGCATGAATAACCGTCTTCACGCCGTAGCCATCCTCATAATCACGATGCTATTCCCCGGTTGCCAGCGCGACGCCGGGCGCGGCGGGACTGGTGAGCTTGTCGTCGCGCGGGCCGTGCTCCGTGAGGTCGAACCGATCGTGCCCGAGCAGTTCGCGATAGCGCAGCCGGCCACCGTGCCCTCGACGCTGCCCACGACGCGCCCGCACAGAGACGCTGCAGAGGAACTGCCGCTGTCGATCTACGAGGCGCGGCAGATCGCGCTGCAGAACAACCTCGACCTGCGCGTCGATCTGTTCAACCCGTCGATCGTCCGCGAAAACATCAATCAGGAAGAGGCGCGGTTCGAGTCCCTGTTCACCGGGACGATCGACTACGGCAAGAGCGATTCCCCCTCGGCCAACCAGATCACCGAGCAACTGGAGGGAAGCCAGAGCGAGCGCTTGGGGGTGCGCCCGGGCGTGCGCGTTCCGCTGCGCACGGGCGGGGCGATCGACGTGGGCGTGCCGATCTCCCGGTTCGAGTCCGACAGTCCCTCGGCGCTGCTCAACCCCGCGTACACCTCGGACCTGGCGGTGACGCTCACACAGCCGCTGCTGCGCGGCGCCGGCACGTACGTCAACACGCAAGGCATCCGCGTCGCGTTCTACGCCTACCAGCAGGCGCAAGCGCGCACGAAGCTGTCGGTCATCGCGGTCCTGACCGATGTCGATCGCGTCTACTGGCGCCTGTACGCCGCCAGGGAAGCGCTGAAGGTGCGCGTGGCGGAGTACGACCTGGCCGTCGCGCAGCTCGAGCGCGCGCAGGCGCTGGTGCGCGGGGGGGCGCTCCCGGAGGTGGAGATCCTGCGGGCGCAAGCAGGCGTCGCCGACGCTGTCGAGCAGGTCATCATCGCCGAGAATTTCGTCCGCGACCGGCAGCGCGAGCTCAAGCGCATCCTCAATGCCCCCGGGCTGGACATCGGCGGTCCGACCACGCTGGTCATCGCCACCGACCCGCGTCCGATCTATTACCGGGTCGATCCCGACCTGATGATCGAGCGCGCCATGATCGGCCGGATGGACCTGCTCGATCTCGAGCTGGAGCTGGCGCGCGACACAAGCGAGATTCACGTCGCGCGCAACGACCTGCTGCCGCTCGTGTCGCTGCAATACACCTACAACATCAACGGCCTGGGCGGGAGCATGGGCGACGCGTTTGATGAGCTGCGCGACAGCGATTTTGTCGATCACCGGCTGGGCGTGTCGGTGGATGTCCCCATCGGCAACGCCGCCGCCCGCAGCCGGCTGCGGCAGTCGATGCTCGCGCGCATGCAGACGCTCGCCACCGTCGAGCAGCGCGAGCTGGCCATCCGCCAGGAGGTGCTCAACGCCATCGACCAGCTCGAGGCGACCTGGCAGCGCATCCTCGCCGCGCGACAGCGCGTCATCGCCGAGTCTCGCGTGCTCGAAGCCGAGATCCGCCAGTTCGAACAGGGCCTGCGCACCAGCACAGAAGTCCTCGAAGCGCAAACCCGCCTGGCCAACGCCCGGCTGTCAGAGATCTCCGCCGTCACAGAGTACCAGATCGCCCAGGTCGACATCGCGTTCGCGACGGGAACGGTTTTGGGCGCCTCGCGCGTACTGTGGGAACCGGCGCTACTCCCCAGGACGCGGCCGTGACACGCCAGGGTTAGAGCGGTTTGCACCACATTCTCGCGTCTCTCACGCATGGCATCGTGAGAGGCTATGAGGTACTCCGAAGAATCTCAAAGTTTGGACGCTGGAGATCCTTCGGATTACCTCAGAGCCGGTGAAATTTTAACGTGGCACGGACGACTCGCCGGTGTTCGGTGTTGGAAAAACATGGGCGCGCGCTATGATCTGAAGCAAGCCGCTCCAACCTGTCGCCCCCTCGACCGGGCCTACTCCTTGCGGAATGTCCATTCACCACCGCGCCCACCTGTCGAAGTAACCGACAGGCGCGCGGCCGTGCGAAGCGCGCCGGCGGGCGTCTGAATCTCTATCGGTTCACCCGATCGGCTGCACACGATCACATCGTGTCCCCACGGTGTCCCCACCCACAGCGCGGCGACGTCGTCGCGACGATCCGCCGGGATCGGCAATCGCCCAACGCTGCGCACGATGCGGCGGTCGTCCGCAACCCAGCCTTCGAAGATCGATGTGAATGCCTTCACCCCCTCGCCGCTCGTGCGCCGAACCACGTACGGCAGCGTCGCGCCGCGGTCGGTGTTCTTGTGATCGCGCTGCCCCCATCCAGTGCCGATCGCAACGGTCTCGCCCGCCTGCGGCAGGTTCCACGCGGTGAAGTGCAGCGCATCGGCGAGCTTCCACGTGCCGGACCACACGTGCCCCGGGTCGGCCGTATTCGCGCGAATGGCCTTCAGATCGTAGAGCGGCTTGCCCGATGGGCTCAGCTCGATCAGGTCGATGTCCATGCGGTTGTTTGGACCGTGGTAGACGTAGTCCTGCGTCTTCCCGCCGGCGACGAAGAAGAAGTCCACGACGTACGATTGGCCGTCGCCATGATCGATGAGGGCGCTGGTGCGCTGGTAGAGCGATGCACTCGGATATGCGCTCGACGACGCGCGCATGGCCTTGATGTGGGGCTCGGTGGCGAAGAACTCGACGGTGCCACCGCGCTTCGTCGTTTCCTGGTTGGTTTCGTCGATCAGCGCCGTGTTGTGCGCGAAGGTGCGCGCGAGGTACTTCTTGTCGGGGTGATCCCACAGGTATCCCAGGTCGCTCAGCAGCTCGTGGCCGCTCTTCCAGTAGTACAGGTTGAGGCTGTCGGCGTGATGGTGCGCGCCCCAGTCGCTGGCCGAGAGCGTCAACAGACTCTCGCGGCCGGTCTCGCCCGTGCGCATGAAGCCGATCTTCAGGTCCGGCGAACAGAGATCGGGCAGCGTGAGCTTCGGCGCATCGGCCACGCGCTCTTCGAGGCCCGGCTCGCGGTAGTAGATCGCGACCGACGGCTGAAGGTCTTTGTCGAGCGTGGGGCCGGCTATCTCGGCGAGCAGCGAAAGGTATTCCGGGTGCTCGGGATAATTCGCGACCATCAATTCCGCGAACGCCGCGGGCATCTTGGTGTGGACATATGAATCGGCGAACGGCGGATACGTAAGATCGCCCTGCATTGTCTGGTAATTCGCCCGCCAGACGGCGGCGTAGTTGAACGCGGGGTCGTGATAGGGGTCGTAGCGCTCAATGCGGCCCCCCAATGCGTCGCGGTAGCCGGGCGGATCGGTGTAGCCGCGAAAGACCTGGGCCACGTCCTTCACGCCATTGAGCGTCATGTGCGCGTATGCGGGCGATTCAGGCGTGTGCCCGTCGGGGAGGAACCAATCGTTCACGGCCTTGCGCAGTCCCTCGAGCCCAAATCGCACAAGCCGGGGGTGACCGAGGCACATCCCCACCATCGCGACTGCCGAGCGGTTCTGAACGGACTTGTTATTGATCCCCTTGTCGGCGACGAGCAGGACCGTCGCTTCGAGCAGCAGGTCGCGCTCAATCTTCATCCGTTCGCCGCCGGAATAAACCGGCCGGCCGCGCTCGTCCCGCGCGTTGCAGGTAAAATCGTACGCCTCGACCCATCGCTGGAGGTGCCGGCCCTCTCCACCGACCGCGCTGGCGCGACCGGCCGACCAGTAGCCGGTGTGCAGCTTGCCGTCCGGCCTGTTCGGCGGGTAGCACAGCTCCGCGCCCTCGGGCAGCTGGTCGATGCGGAACGACGCCACGCGCGGATCCACATCGGCGTATTCCCCGTATCCCACGTGCACGAGATAGTTCGGATAAACCTCCGCCAGGCGCAGCAGGATCAAGCGCGTCGCCCGCGCGAATTCAATCCGGCCGCTCAGCGCATATGCCTCGGCCAACTGCCGCGCGTAAGAAGTCATGGCCGCGACCTTGCGCGCCCGGATCGCCCCCGATGTGCTCGGCCGGCCCTTCGTGTAACTGAAGACGACGAACGGCTCGCCGCCGTGAAATGTGAACGTCTGCGGGACTTTCTCCCGCCCCCACTTCGCTTCCAGCTTCACCGTCTCCGGGTATTTCTCATTCGGGAAGACCGTGTCGCAGAGTTGGCACTTCAGCTCATCCGGCTTCTCCACCGACCATTTCCACTGCCCATGCGGATGGGCCGGTCTCGCCTGATCCCGGCACGCGGGACATGGCGTGAACCGCGGCTCGCCCGGCGTAGTCGTGGGGATCATCGATTCGACGAACTTCCGATCACCCTCGATCCGCTTCAGCAGCCCCTCGCCCGTCCGCACCACGCGCGCGACGTAATTCTTCGCCCACGGGTAGCGCCGAGCATTCTCCCTCGCGCGATGCAGGTCGGCGGGCTTGATGGCCAGCGTGGGGTGGGAGACGGTGGTGCGATATTTCTTCCACTCCGCGTAATCGAGCAGCGGATCGTCCTGCCCCCGCGCGACCACCGACGGCAGCGAGAACGCGAGCGTCGCGGCGAAAAGGATCGCCGCCCACTGCATCCGCATCGACCGACTCGCAAAACCCGCGTGTTTCATCAACCCTTCTCTCTGCGACATCAATCGCAACCTGTGCGCAATCGTGTTCATGTCCTGTTCATGATCGCGCAAAAGCAGTTGCAGCAAAATCCCGCCGGCGAGGATTTTTTCGTATCAATTTGCCGGACGTTCCCGTCAATCGCCGTTTTACCGTGCCCGATCGTATGCACGCGGCCACTTACCCTCGCCGCGCCCTTTCGTTATGGTCCAGCCGAGATGAGCAACGAACCGAACAAAATCATTTACTCGATGATCGGCGTCTCCAAGGCGCACGACAAGAAGGTCATCCTCAAGGACATTTACCTGTCCTACTTCTACGGCGCGAAGATCGGCGTGCTGGGACTGAACGGCTCGGGGAAAAGCTCCCTGCTGCGCATCCTGGCGGGCGTGGACAAGCAGTACGATGGGCAGATCTCCAAAGCGCCGGGGTACACCGTCGGGTTCCTCGAGCAGGAGCCGCACCTCGATGAGAGCAAGACGGTCCGCCAGTGCGTCGAGGAGGGGATGCAGGCTGCGGTTGATCTAGTAAACGAGTTCAACGCGATCAGCGACAAGCTGGCCGAGCCCGTGGACGACGGAGAGATGAACGCGCTGCTGGAGAAGCAGGGGATGTTGCAGGAGAAAATCGATCATCTGGGCGCGTGGGACCTAGATGCGCAGCTGGAGATGGCGATGGATGCGCTGCGCTGCCCGCCGCCGGAGACGGTGGTCAGCGTGCTCTCCGGCGGGGAGAAGCGGCGCGTGGCGCTGTGCCGGCTCCTCTTGCAGAAGCCGGATATTTTGCTGCTGGATGAGCCGACGAATCACCTCGATGCCGAGAGTGTGGCGTGGCTCGAGCAGCACCTCAAGCGCTACGAGGGCACGGTTATCGCAGTCACGCACGATCGCTATTTCCTCGACAACGTCGCCGGCTGGATTCTGGAACTGGACCGTGGGCAGGGCATCCCGTGGAAGGGGAACTATTCGAGCTGGCTGGAGCAGAAGCAG
The DNA here is from genome assembly GCA_035936155.1 of Tepidisphaeraceae bacterium. Taxonomy (GTDB): domain Bacteria; phylum Planctomycetota; class Phycisphaerae; order Tepidisphaerales; family Tepidisphaeraceae; genus DASYWJ01. The sequence continues at coordinate 21,782 of DASYWJ010000085.1, forward strand.
GCGCGGCTGGCGGTTGAAGAAAAGACCGAGACGGCGCGGCAGAAGGCGCTGGCGCGCGAGCTGGAGTGGGTTCGGCAATCCCCCCGCGCCCGTCAGGCCAAGAGCAAGGCGCGCCTCAATGCCTACGAGGCCATGGCCTCGCAGGACGCGGCGAAGAAGCTCGCGGAGATCGAAATTTACATCCCGCCCGGCCCGCGCCTCGGGCAGCTCGTCATTCAGGCCGAGAACGTCACGAAAGCATACGGCGACAGGCTGCTCATGGAGAACATGAGCTTCACGCTCCCGCCCAACGCGATCATCGGCATCATCGGCCCCAACGGCTCGGGCAAGACGACACTGTTCCGCATGATCATCGGCAGCGAAAAGCCCGATGCCGGAAGCATCAAAGTCGGCGAGAGCGTCAAGCTCGCGTACGTCGAGCAGTCGCGCGACTCACTGGGCACGGAGCAGTCGGTCTTCGAAGCGATCTCCGATGGGCAGGAGTTCATCCAGCTCGGCAACGCGAAGGTGAATGCGCGGGCGTACGTCACCCGCTTCGGCTTCGTCGGCACCGATCAGTCCCGCGCCGTCGGCACGCTCTCCGGCGGGGAGCGCAACCGCGTCCACCTCGCCCGCATGCTCAAGAGCGGCGGAAACGTCCTGCTGCTGGATGAGCCGACCAACGACCTGGACGTGAACGTGATGCGCGCGCTGGAAGAAGCGATGGAGAACTTCGCCGGCTGCGCCGTGGTCATCAGCCACGACCGCTGGTTCCTCGACCGCGTGGCGACTCACATCCTCGCCTTCGAGGGCAACAGCCAGGTGGTGTTCCACGAGGGCAACTACCAGAGCTACGAGGCGGATCGGAAAAAGCGGCTGGGGATGGATGCCGACCAGCCGCATCGGATCAAGTATCGCAGGTTGACCAAGGCATAAGAGCCATCTCACGTCACCACGAGCGTCGGCGGCGTGATGGATTCATCGGAGCCGAAGATGGTCCACGCATCGCTCACGATGGGGTTGCTCAGCACCACCGTCACGACCCGCCGGCCGGCGGTGAGTTCCGACTGCAGGAAGCTCGACAGGTCGATCTCGTACCGCCACTGGTTCGTGCCGCTCACCGTGAACGAGCCCAAGGGCGCCGATCCCGCGGCGGGCTTGGTGTTCCACGTCAGCGCTGCCTCGTTCCAGCCCTGGTCAGCGGCGGAGAGAAGGTTCGTCACCACGCTCGGGTCGGACGTGCGGCTGAGGCTTCCTGACAGCCGGAGCCAACCGGCGTTGACGCTGCTCACGCTGCTGAGGTCGAACTGGAGGTAAGCCTCGCGCGTATTGCCGACGTTGGCCGAGCGCTTGGCCAGCACCGCGGTGTCGTTGCCGAAGTTCTGGTCGGCGAAGGAGCCGTTACGGACGTAGCTGCCGGCGGCGGCGGCGATGTTCGTGGTGGCAGCGCCCAGCGACAGTCTCAGCCAGTCCACCGCCGCCACCTGAGCGTTGCCCGCCGGGCGGTTGAACTCCAGCCGAAGCACGTGCTTACCGGCCGACAGGCCGACCGTCCGGGTGCGCGTGGTGAAGACGTCGAAGCTGTCGGTGTCGGGCACGTCCACGACCGACGTGCGCACCCCATCCACCGCCAGCGTCATCCGCGCGCCGGGGTCCGCCTGCGCGAGCCGGAAGTCGACCTTGTAGTACCCATCCTGCTGCACGTCGATGGTGTACTCCACCCACTCGCCCGCGCGGGCGTCGTCGAGGCGATACTGGTCGGTCGTGTTTGCGATCCGCCGCACGTCCACCCCGCCGTGAACCGACCCGTTGCGGTATGCGCCGCCCGTGTTCCAGTTGGGCGTGGTGTCGTTGAATGCGTAGTTCTGCCCGCCCATGTCGTAGTCCTCGGCCTGAATTGTCGTGACGATCCCCGGGCCGACGGCGAACGGGGTGTTGTGGTAGCTCCACTGATGTCCGATGACGAACAGCCGCTTCATCGTCTCCAGATCACCGTTGAACACGTCCAGGTCGAGCCGCGCGCTGCTGACTCCCAGCGCCAGCCCGTCGCCGTTGCTCGTGTACTGCCAGAAGTCCCAGACGTTGTGCGAAGGCGGACCACCGACCGGCTGGTTCCACACCCCGTACACGTTTTCCCACCCCGCCGGCACCTGCGGCTGCGCCGTCTGCGGGTCGAACGTGCTAGGGTTGTTTCCATTGTTCCACCGCGCCAGCCACAGATCGTGCCGCTGCGCGACCGCTTCGGTCAGGAAGTTGCGAGCGTAGTTGCCATTGGCGTAGATGATCGGCTCAATCCCGCTGAGCCGCTCGAGCTCCATCGAGAAATCCATCACCCATTGCGACAGCACCTCCCGCCCAAGCGTGTGCCCGTCCTCCACGTCCATCACCGGCCGCAGGTGCCCCTCTGTCATGTACTCCCCCGCCGCCGCGAAGAAGCGCCGCGCATCGGTGATCGGATCGGTGTACGTGCCGCCGTCGGCCTCCCCCAACGGGAGCACGCGCTGATACGGCCCGGTGATCACCCCTGCCGCCTTGGCGCCGGCCATATTCGCATTGAAGTTCGGGTCGAGATCGAGGTTTGTCCGGCTGGAGCGAACGAACGCGAACTGCTTGTTGTTGTCGCGCAGCTGCTGCCAGTTGATCGCGCCCTGGAAGACGGAGACATCGACGCCCTCGACGCGGAAGACGACCCGCGGCTCGAGCGATTCAAACCGGACGACGGCGGGGGTCGCATTTGCGAACCGTTCAGCGCGTGCGTGCATGGGAGGCTGCCCTCTGGAGTGGTTGTTGGAAGACCGGTGATGCGCCCCAATTATCGGCACTGATAAAAACTATGCAATGGGGTGAAACCAAGTGCGGCAACGACTTCAGTTTGACACAGCAGCGAAGGGCACCAGCACGACGCGCCCGGGGCGCACGCTTGGGTGCGGGAGTGTCACAGTGATTGCGCCAGCGACAACGCTGTTCCCGGTATCGTCAAGGCGCGGGATAAAGCGAACGACGTGCTCGCCGAGGGGCAAGCCTCGCAGGATGAGCGTGCCCCACTTGTTCGTCTGCACCTGTGGCTCTGACGCATCAAGCTGGCCGTCCTTATCGAAGTCGACGAACACTGTGTAACCACTGAGGGATTCGGTGCGTGAATACGCGCCATCGCCATCTCGGTCGTGGAACAACTGCGCCCGCAGCGTCAGCCGGTCAGAGACGCTCATCGGCCTGAACTCCGTCGTCCCGCCGCCGGCCGTTGCACCGTTGTAGATGCCGGACGTGATCGTCCACCCCGTCGGTGCTATGGGCACGACGTAAAATGTGCCGACGGGGGTGTTATCGAAGCGGTAGCGCCCCTGCGAATCCGTGACGGTCGTCGTATCGACAGTCGGATCATGCAATCCGTTGTGGTTTAGATCGAGGTAAACGGTAACGCCCGACTTACCGGGGTCGCCGGTGAGGATTCGATCGCCGTCGCGGTCGTAAAAGATCGTGCCGGTGATGGACCTTGGCCGCGTCGCGCCGGCGTTGAGGCGGCGTCTCTGCCACGGTACGACGTTCACTTCGACTGACTCAGCGCCGTGGGTGAACGTCCAGGTGTCGTCGGGCGGTATGAAGCGGACGAGATAGGCACCACTGAGCAGGTTGTTCAGCGTGTATGCGCCGGTGCTCGTGTTGGACCAAGTGCCGGGCTCGTCCGAATCGTGTTTCCCGTCACGGTCAACGTCGGCATAGATCCACCAACCGCCAGCGCCGGGTTCGACTCCAGTCTGCCACGCGCCGTCTCCATTTTCATCGCTGAACACCTTACCGGAGATCGATGCCGTCCCACGCTGCTGCCACCCGGAAGACACCAACGCCGTTCCGCTTGGCTCCAGGGTTCTGATCCCGTTGAACGGGGCGGAATACCAATCACCCCACAAGCTCATAACACTAACGCCGTGGGTGCCGCGCCTCAGCCCCGAAAACTGGTAGTAGCCCATCGAATCGGTGAGGGTTGTCATCCCTTTGGAATCAAATGATTCATAGATGTCCAAGCCAAGGTGAACCGTCACGCCCGCGAGCCCGGGCTCATTGCTGTCCTGTTTGCCGTCTCCATCGCGGTCGTGAAAGACGACGCCGTGGATCATGCCGTTGCCGTCGTACCCGATTCCGAAGTCCACGTCGTGCGATCGGTTTGCCCGCACGAGGAGCATCCGCTCCATGCCGCGCGTGTACTCGTGGCCGGGGCCCAGGTCGACGACGGCCAGACGGTAATAGCCGGGCAGGACTTGCTCGAAGCGGTAGTTGCCGGACGCGTCGGTGAACGCCTGCGGCTCCCCGCGCGTGTAGTAACCATTGCGATTCAGGTCGAGGTAAACGCGCACGCCACCCATCGAACGATCGCCCTTGTCGGTGTCGAATGCGCCGTTGAAATCAGGGTCCTTGAATACGTTGCCAAACACGGAGCCGTACACCGGCGTGGCGCGTGCGGCGGAGACATCGCGCCACGTCGTGCGGCCGCGCTGCACGGGCGCGGCGACGGCGGCGGAAGTCCAGCCAGCTTCGCCGGGGACGACGCGCACCGTATACTCGCCCGCGGACAATGCTGGGAATCCGTAGGCACCAATTTCATCGGGGAAGGTGGACTTCTCCCCGCGGTTGAACATGCCGTCGCCGTTGCGGTCGAGGAACACGCGCCAGCCAATGAGCGGCAGCTCGCTGAGGTCGCGCACACCGTTGCCGTTGGCGTCGTCGTACGCGTAGCCGGTGATGCCGCCGGTGTCGTCGAGGCGCATCAACTCCATGCCCGTCGCGTGCGTGTAGCCGGCGAAGTACAGCGAGCCGTTTACCTCAGACAGGCCGGTGACTTGCACCGCATGCACGTGGATCGTCCCGCGCTGTGAGGCGTTCCAGACGACCCGTGTGCCAGCGACTGTCCCGTCGGTCACAAAAATTGCGCCGTTGTCGTACGTCTCGCTCTGGACGGCGATGAAGACCGCGTCGCCGATCCGCTGCACGCCGGTCACGCGCTGTCTCGGCCCGGACAGGGGGAGGCGCACCGTGCCGTCGGGGGTTCCGTCCGTGTGGTAGACCCACAGCCCCTCCGCGTCGCTCGCGGTGAACAATGCGCCGCGGGTCGTGCTGGCGAGATGGCGGGGATTTGAGCTATTTGGCGGAGGCGTAGCAGGACTTACATCAATCACACCGAGCCAGGAGCCGGCGCCGGGAAGGGGCGGCGGCTCGTACTCCGGCACGAAGATGCTCGGCGCATCCGAGCCCCTGCCCGTCCACAGGTCCTTCACCAGCACGGTGCCGGCTTCGGTCCCATCGCTTTTCCACAATTCAGCCCCATGCTCCGGATCGTGCCCGCGAAGGTAGAGCGTCCCGGCGCTGGCCGACCCGACGGCCACCAACAAGCGCTCGCTCATCGAGAAGCGCTTCACGATTTCCGTCCCCACGCGCGTGCCGTCCGTGCGCCACAGCGCCGTCCCGCGGTGGCCGCGCTCCGAATTCCCGAAGAAGTACAGCTCCTCACCGAACCCGACGAACCGGTGGTCGAAGACGTACAGCCCGCCGTGCAGCCCGAACGTTCCGCCGGGGGTGCCGTCCGTCCGCCACAACCACTGCTCGCCGGCGGTGTCCTTCTGCGCGAAGATCAGCACGTCGCCCACTGCGTGCAGGGATCCGACCGGGCCCGCCTTCGACTCGGGCGCTTGCCCGCTTTGCTGGACGAGCCGGGTGTAGCCGCCGGCGGTCCCGTCGCTGCGCCACAGGCGTCCCGCGCCGCGCGCATCGGTGTCAGAGAAGTAGAGCGCGTTCTTGAAGACTGTCAGCCCGCGCGGATTGGCGAAATATCGCGCATCTGGGTCGAGCTGGAGCCTGGACGTTCCGCCCGCGGTGCCGTCAGTCCGCCACAGCGCATCATCGGCAAAGAAGTAGGCATGATCGCCCAGTGCGACGAATTCCTTCGGGTCGGACCCCCTCGGCCCGCGCACGAGGTCCGCCACCATGTGTGTCCCCGCGGCCGTCCCGTCGGTCCGCCATAGCTCATACCCGTGCCGCCCGTCATGAGCGCTGAATAGGTTCAGGTGACCGGCTGCGGTCACGCGATGCGGCGTGTGGGTATTGAGATACGAATAGTCGTGCGGAAAAGGCCTTGGCGGGGCAACGTCCGTGAGCACCGTCGCCGCGAGTAACCGGCGGGCCTCGAGCGGCTCGACGACCGGTTTGCAGGAGCAATCGCTCGGAACCGCTTGAGTTTGAACGCGCCCCATGATCACCGCCCTCTGTCTCCGTGAGATTTGAAGGGCGGAGCATACCATGGCGGACGACTGACCGCGCCATGCGTGGAATGTTTCGACAGGCCGCTAACTCACCAGCGGCTCGTCGATCTCCTCGCCGAGCAGGTCGAAACGCTGGGCAAGTGCGCGAATGGCGCTGCCAGGGGTGGGGGCGGCCGGGAAGGGGGATTTGTTCGACGTCGTCGTGCTAAGCCGGGCGGTCGTGAAGGTGGTCGACGGTTCTGGTTCGGGCACGACTGGCGTGCCGGAGGGAAGCACCATGCCCTGTCGGGAACGCACCGCCGTCACATCGTTGCCGATGATTTCCCCGTCGCCGGTGACGTCGCGGAAGATGGTGTAGCCGCTCTGACCCGGCAGGTAGCCTTGGTTTGAGCGCACGCTGGTGACATCATTGCCCACCACCTCCCCGTCGCGTGTGACGTCGCCGGACAGGACATTGAGCCGCATCGAAAAGTCCCCTCCGGCCGTGCCGTTGCCGCTCGGGTAGCTATCGGCGCCGCCGGCGGTGACGGGCATTGTCTCCGCGGGGTTCGCCCACTCGCCGTCCAGCGTCTGACCATCCGCGTTGGTGATGCCGCTGGCGAGCAGGTGGACGAGGAGCTTCTCATTCGCAAAGGAAGCGCCACCCGCCAGTGTGAACGTGGCGGTGAAGGTGGCGGGTTCATACGTGACCGCGCCTGCATACTGCGGCGTCTTCACACCGAAGATGCGCAATGCTCCCGGTGCGAGGGTGACGGGCTCCCTAAAGCGCACGCTGAGCTGGTTGAGGTTGATCCACGGCAGCTCATCGGCGTGCTGGGCGGCGCTGAGCCGGTAGCCGTACGTTTCATCGCCCTGCCCACTCGATTCGAGGAAGTCGCGGAACGGCTGCGTCCACGCGCTGCCGGCGACGAACACGCTGGTCACTGCGGGCGGCATGAACTCAACGATCAGCTCGTCGATGTTCGCCAGGTCCTGGCCGGTGGAGGCGAGGCGGATCGTGTTGGTTGCGCCGGGGTTGAGGTCGGCGATAAGCGTGTAGAGCTGCCAGTTGGTCCACGCGCCGGTGGGAGAGAAGGTGATCGCCTGCGTCACCCCATTGATCGTGAGCGTGCCGGTGCGTGCGCCGGCGGCGCCGTTGGCGTAGCGGAACGAGAGCGTGGTGGCCCCGCCGGTGACGCCCCCGTTGACGCCTGAGAATTCCAGGAAGCCCCCGCTCACGGAAAAGTTCGCGAAGCCGCTGCCGTTGAAGCCGGCGTTGTTGCTGTCGATCGTCGTGCCGCCGCCCCACAGCGCATGCTCGGCGGGATAGACGGGGCCGGATGACGGAGGCGGGGTCTGTGTGTCGGCGCCGGCGTAGCGGATGTTCGGCGCGGGCGGCGTCGCCATCCCGTCGCCGAGGAAGAAGCTGGGGTGCGGGGGCTGGTTGTAACCCACGTTCTGCCACGCGATGGCCGTGCGATACTGCGTGTCGTGCATCAGCGTGTGCAGTTTTATCGTCGTGGGGATGGTGGTGGTAAAGATGTACAGCGACGCGTTATCCGAGGCGCGCCACACCACTTCCTCTCGCCAGTCGCCGAAGAGGTCCGCGCTGAGGCTTGGCGTGCTCTTCGTGCCGTTGTTGGAGGAGATGGGCGCGGCCTGATAGGCGGTGAGCACGCGACCGGTGGAGTTCGTGGCTGGATTCCACTTGTCGATGCTCGTGCCGTTAAGCAGCTCGCGCAGCGGGTCACCGTCCCACCAGACGCCGAAGTTGGTGCTCGATGGCTTGTTGCTGGCGACGACGTTGCCCTTCACACCGTAAGTGCTGGGGTGATAGCTGGTCCACAATTCGTAGCCGGGCGAGCGGGGGTCGATGTCCATCGCCAGACCTCGGCCCACGTCCGGCCAGCTCCCGTCCGAGTTCTGCATCACGGGCAAGCTCACGAGCACTTCGCCCCTGGCCCCGTCGCGCAGGCTGGCGCCGACGTGCCCGTTGCCGCCCGTGCCCTCGTGGGGCATGAACACTTCCTGGCCCGGACGGGAGGGGTCCATATCCGAGACGTGCAGCGCATCGCCGTGCCCGAGGCGGCTGGAGTGCAGGCCGCTTCCGTTGTCGTCGATCGTGGCGGCGCCGTAGACGACTTCATCCCGGCCGTCGGCGTCGACATCGCTGATGCTCAGGCTGTGCGCGCCCTGCCCGCGGTAGGCGGTATTGCCCGGCGTGCCGTCGTCACTGTCAAACGTCCAGCGGCGGGTGAGCTGCCCCTGGCTAAAGTCCCAGGCGACGATGACCGAGCGGGTGTAGTAGCCGCGTGCCATGACGAGGCTCGGCTTTTCCCCGTCGAGATAGGCGACGCCGGCGAGGAAACGATCCACCCGATTACCGTAGCTGTCGCCCCACGACGACACGTTGCCCCGTGGCGGAACATAGCTGACCGTCGCCATGGCGGTGCCCGTCAACCCGTTGAAGACGGTGAGGTACTCAAGGCCGCTGAGGATGTAACCCGACGAGTTGCGCCAGTCGGCGGCGGCGTTGCCAATAACCACGCCCGCGCCGTCGAACGTGCCGTCGGCGGTCTTCATCGCCACCTCGGCGCGACCATCGCTGTCGAGGTCATAGACGATGAACTGCGTATAGTGCGCGCCGGCGCGTATGTTCCTGCCCAGGTCGATGCGCCACAGCCGCGTGCCTTCCATCGTGTAGGCATCGATGTAGACGTTGCCCGTGTAGCCGGACTGCGAGTTGTCCTTGGCGTTGGACGGGTCCCACTTGACGATGAACTCGTAATCGCCGTCGCCGTCGAGATCACCGACGCTGGTGTCGTTGGCGGAGTAGGTGTAGTTGACGCCGTCGGGGGTGGTGCCGCCGGCGGGGATTTGCAGCGGCACTCGGAGGTACTGGCGCACCGGCGCATTCGCCGCGATGGTCGAGGCGACGCTGGGCGCGCCCTCGATGCCGTCGATCACCGGGCGGACGTGGTACGTGTTGGTGAGCGTGAAGTTCGCCGTCGCGTCGACGTAGTGCGTGCCGGCGGCGAGCGGGGAGCCGTTCAGCTTCACCGGCGCCGCGCCGTTGGCCGAGCGGTACACGTTGAACGCGATGCCCGACGGATCCAGCCCGAGCAGCCGCCAGCTGACAAACGCCTGTGTGTTCGACGACCGCACCGCCACGACCCCGCGGTCCAGATTCTCCACCACGCGCGCCGCACCCCCGGCGGCGGCGAAGCTGAGAACGGCGGCGTCCTCGCCTCCCATCGCCGACAGCAGCCGGCGCGATTCCAGCGCTTCCATCCAGTGCTTCGGGAGCAGATCACTCGCGGCCCGAGCCGCGTTCCAAATTCCAGTCATGGTGCCCATCTCTCCCGTGCCGCCACCCGCGCCGCGGCAGCGGTTTCAAGCCGGCGGTCGCGCCGTAAGATACCCGCTAACTACCACGAATTACCAAGAAATTTTCTGGTAATAAGCATATTGGGCTCTGCCCCTCCCCCCCTCTTTGTACGGCTGCTTACACAGGAGATTCTGGTGCAGGGCCATTTGGCCGGTTTCGGTCGGCTTCGAGGTCGTCGCCGAGTGTGCCCTTGTCCTTCTTCGCGCCGTCGCGGTGGGCGGCGCGGGCGAGCATGTGCGAGCCGACCGGCGCGGCGGTGTACAAAAACACGGTGACGAGCACCGCCTTCGTGGCGGCGCCGATCAGCCCCTCCCACGCCAGGCCGCCCTGCTCTGGCCCCACGAACCGCACCGCGAAGTGCAGCACCGCGGCAAGCAGCAACCCGCTGATGCCCAGCGTCACGCACTTGCTGGCGGCGTGTGTGCGGTTGAAGAAATCCGGCAGACGCCACACCCCCAACGCTCCGGCGAACATGAAGAACAGCCCGAACAACAGAGCCGCGACGGTGAAAATGTCGAGCACGAAGACGATCACGGCCGCACCTCCTCGCCACGTTCGGCGATCTCGCGCTCCTGCTCGCGCAACCGTCGCAGGTGCGGTCGCATGATGTACTGCGCCGCGGCGACGGTGGTGACGAACCCCAACAGCGCCAGCACGAGCACGCCATCGAACAGCAGCAGTGTCTCCATGCGGATCGTAAGCAGCAGGACGAGCCCCATCAGATGCGTGATCAGCGCGTCCGCCGCGAGCGCGCGGTCGGCCAGGTGCGGCCCGCGCAGCAGCCGCGCAAGGCACAACGCCATGCCGGCGAAGATGACGACGAGACCAAGGTGGATCGTGTATGCGACCAGGACGCCCGTCACGTGAATACCCCCTTGAGCAGCCGATCCTTCAGCTGGTCAATCTCGCGGACGGCCTGCTCGGCGTCAGGGGCATTGATGCAGTGGATGTACAGGAGCCGATCGCCGCTGGAGAGGTCGGCGGAAAGTGTGCCGGGCGTGAGGGTGATGGCGCTGGCAAGCGTCGTCAGCTGCGCGGGCGTGAGGCCGCTCACGTCGTAGCGAATGATGCGCGGGTGGATGGGCATCGACGGCGCAAGCACCAGCTTGGCGACCTGCCAATTTGCGACCACCAGGATCTTAACGAAATACGCCGCGAAGCAGATCAGCCGCCACAGGCGCGTCGGGTAACCCAGCGTCGCCACCTGCCGGACGGGCTCAAGGAACCTCCCGCTCCCACCATCGACACCAGCGCCGCCGGTTACACGCGCGAACAGCGCCAGGAGCAGGAATCCCACGACGATCCCCGCGAGCAGCGTGTACAGGTCGAACGACCCCCACAGCAGCATCCAGAGCAGCGCCAGCGTGAGGTGGAGGAGGAACTGGGTCATGGCTGCGCCTCCCCGCCGGCGTCGGCGAGCGCCTCGGGCGCGGGCGCGGTCACGACCGGACCCAGGACTGCCGATACGTATGATCGCGGATCGAGTACGCCGCGTGCCGCGACGCGCGCAACCTTCATGTAGTAGTCCGCCCCCAATCCCACCGACAGCGCCAGCAGCACCATGGCGCCGATGACGATCAATCCCACCCCACGCCGAAGCGGCCGGGGCGAGCGTTCCACCCCCGCCGGCGCCGGCGACCAGAATGCAAAGCTCCAGATCTTCAGCATCGACAGCAGCGTCAGCAAACTCGTAACTACCGCCAGCGTCGCCAGCGTGTAGCCGATGACCCCGCGCATGCGCAACGACTCGACGAGCAGCAGCAACTTCCCAAAGAACCCCGAAAGCGGCGGCAGCCCCGCCAGGCTCAGCGCCGCGATGAAGAACAGCGCCGCGAGCCAGGCATCGCGCTTCAGCAGCCCCCCGAGGCGCTCCAGCTCGTCCGTCCCCGCGTAACGCTCGATCAGGCCACAGCAGAGGAAGAGCGTACTCTTCACGATCATGTGCTGGACCATGTACAGCACCGTCGCCGCCAGCGCCAGCTCGGTCGCCAGCCCCACGCCCAGCACCATGTACCCGACCTGGCTGATCACGTGGATCGCGAGGATTCGGCGGACGTTGTGGCTGGACACCGCCCCGAGCACGCCCAGGAACATCGTTCCGCCCGCGCTGACGAGAATGATCGGCTGCACGAGCTCGCGCACGGCCGCGTCGGCGCCGAACATCATGATGAACGTCCGCATCATCGTGTACACGCCGACTTTCGTCAGCAGCCCGGCGAACAGCCCGCCAATCGCCGGCGGCATCGTCGGGTAGGTATCCGGCAGCCAGTACCACAGCGGAAACGCCGCCGTCTTCGACCCGAACACGATCAGCAGCAGCGCAATCGCCGGCAACGCGCGGGCAGGGATCTGCCCGCTCATGCTGAGGTGGGTGATCTCCGCCATGTTGAGTGTGCCCAGGTGCCCGTAGAGCAGCCCGCAGGCGGTGACAAGCAGCATGCTCGAGAAGAGGTTGAGCAGCACGTATTTATAAGTCTGCCGCATCTGCAAGGCGGTCGTGCCGGCGCTCATGAGCACGTACGACGACATCAGCATGATCTCGAAGGCGACGAAGAGGTTGAACAGGTCGCCCGTGACGAAGGCCCAGTTCACACCGAGCACGAGGAAAAGATAAGTCGCGTGGAAATACCCGCCCTCGAACCGGTCGGACAGCTGCGACAGCGCATAGAGATACACCCCGAAGCTCACCGCTGCCGTAACGGCGAGCATGACGGCGGAGAGCGCATCCACGGCGACGGTGATGCCGTAGGGCGCCGGCCAATTGCCCATCTGGGAGACGAGCACCCCGCCGGCCTCGTCGGCGCCGCGGTAGACCGTGAATAGCGCCGCCATCGCCAACGCAAGATTGGCCGCCAGCGCCGCCGTGCCGACCACGCGCTGTGCGCCGCGCCAGCGATGCAGCGCCACGTTCAGCGTTCCCGCCAGAAGCGGGATCAGCGTGAAGAGGATGATCACGTGCGGCCCGATCACGCCAGATCCTCCCGCTGATCGGGGTGGATCGGCGTGCACTCCACCAGCGACCGCTCGTGCGAGGTCTGGTCGTATTCGTCCTGAACGGCGTCGCGAAGCGTGTCGATCTGCAGCGAGCGCGTGCGCCGCCACGTCAGCACGAGGAGGCTGAGCAGGAAGGCTTGCACGGCAAAGCCGATGACGATGGCCGTAAGGATCAGCGCCTGCGGGAGTGGATCGGCCTCAGTCCCGCGGATCAGTCCATGCGGTCCGAGGATGGGCGGCGTTCGTCCGACGGGTGAGCGGCTGACCGCGATGATCGCGAGGTTTGCCCCGTGCCCGAGCAGGAACACGCCCATCGCGATCCCCTTCAATTCGCGCCCGGTGAGCAGGTACATGGAGATGGCGAACGCCACGCCGACTGTGATGGCGAGGAGCAGGCTCATGCTCGTGGCGTCCTTTCCAGCTCGATCTCGCGCGACAACGCATCAATCATCCCGACGGTGACGCCGACCACGACGAGGAACACGCCGGCATCGAAGACCGCGACGCTGGCCCAGTGAAACCGCTCGCCGCCGGGGAGCGGGAGATAGCCGTTGTTGCTCGTCAGGAACGGCAGCCCGAGCAGCAGCGCCAAGGTGCCCGTGCCGGCGGCCAAGAACAGGCCCGCGGCGATTAAAGTGCGCTCGCGGACCGGCAGCAACCTCCGCAGTGCTTCGCCGCCGGCGCACATGCGGTAGAGGATCAGCGCGACGGCGGCAACCAGCCCGCCCACGAACCCCCCGCCGGGCGTCTGGTGGCCCTTGAAAAAGATGTACGTACTCACAAGCAGCGCCAGCGGCACGAGCAGCTTCGCCGCCTGGAGCAGGATCGTCGTGGCCATGGGAAAACTGGCATCCACGACGGGATGCACGTCAAGTTCCGCTCCCTGGCCGGCGGCTTCGGCATCGACGGCGTGCGCTGCGCCGCGGTGGCGGCGCAGCAGCGTCCATACGCCCAGCGCGGCGATCGAGAGCACCGTGATCTCGCCGAGGGTGTCGAAGCCGCGGAAGTCGACCAAAATCACGTTCACCACGTTCGCCCCGCCACCGCCTTTGTGCACTTGCACGCCCTCGTGCGCCGCAATCACGGCCGACGATGTGTGGGAGAGATAGTTGCGCGGATGCGTGCCGAAGCTATCGGGATGGCTGGGCCCGCGATCAACCAGCCCGTCTTGCTCGAGGAGCGAGGGACGGACGTCGATCGTGTCTCGGCCGACGTAGCTGTTACGGAGGAAATAATTCCCGAGCGTGACGAAAGGCGTTCCGTCCGCACCGCCCAGCACTCGCGGGGGGCGATGGCCCGTTGTCGCGGTCAGCGTCAGCAGCGCCATCGTCACGCCCACCAGCAGCGCCACAACCACCCGCGGCGCGACCAGCGAATGCATGCGCAGGTTCACATCCGGCAGCAGCGCGAGCACCAGCAGGAAGAGGATGAGCGAGACGACTTCGATGCTGATCTGCGTCAGCGCCAGGTCCGGAGCACGGTACATGTAGAAGAGCCCTGTCGCCGCCACGCCCGCGACGCCCAGCACCAGCACGCGCCCCGCGCGATTCCGCACGAGCGCCAACAGGAGAGCCGCGGCGCACATAAGCCCCGCCAGCAGCAGCCCCGCGAATGTGTCGCCAGCGCCGAGCGGGTGCTCGCCGAGTTGCAAATACCCCGGCACCCGCCACATCGCGGCGGCGACCACCAAGACCATTGCCAGTGCGTAAGCAAGCGCATACGTGCGGAAATAGCCGGTCTGAAACACTGCGAATACCGCCGCACCGCCATCGACAGCCAGCCGATAGAACGCGGGGAACAGCCGCTCATGCAGGTCGCCGATGACGCTGCGGAACACGGGTGCGAATCCCAGCAGCAGGCCGAGCACGATCGCGACGCCGCTCATGTACAGCGGCACGCCGGGATGTGCGAAGACGTCCCAGGTCATCGGGAACGTCGACACTGCGTCAAACGTGTAATTGAGGCTCGCCGGCCGCTCCAGCCAGCCGAACAGGCGCGCGTGGGCGCCGGGAACGATGCCGCTGATGAACTGAAACGCAACCAGCAGCGCAGCGGGCGCCCAGAGCATCGATCGCCAGAAGCCGCGCTCATGCACATCGACATCGACGTCTTCACTCGACGGGGATTCGTCGACCACCCCATCATGATGCGCCACGAATTGCGCCGGATGCTCCAGCGCGGGAGGAATGCTCCGCTCGTGCGGCGATTCTTCCGGCCTGTCGAGCAGCACGCGCGCCAGGCGGACGAAGATCGCGACGTTGAACATGCCCGTTGCGACGCCCGCGGCCATCAGCAGGTACACGACCGTGTCGGGCATCGCGCCGAAAGCGTGATAGATCTGGTAGAAAAAGAATTCCTTGGCCGTGAAGCTGAGCGTGAACGGCAGCGCCGCCAGCGCGTAGGCGGCGGCGATCAGCAGCGCCGCCATGATCCCCTGTTGCCCGCCGCGTCGAACCAGGCCGCGCATCATTGGCAGCTCGCGCGTGTGGATAGCGTGGCCGATGGCGCCGGCCAAGATGAACAGCGGCGCCTTGTACAGCGCGTGGTTGAGGATCTGCGTCACGTCCCACAGCAGGTTCGGCTCGCCTTGGTAGGTCAGCCCGCCAAGTCCGTACATCGTCATCAGCAGCCCGAGCTGCGACACCGTGCTGTAGGCGAAGATCTGCTTCAGGTCACTCTTGCGCAGGGCAACATACGCCCCCAGCACCATGGTGAGCGCGCCGATGGGGATGATCAGCCGTGGCCACACCGACAGCGCCGCCAGCAGCGGCCAGCAGCGGCCGATGAGGTACACGCCGGCTTTGACCATCGTGGCCGAGTGCAGGTAGGCGCTGACGGGTGTCGGGGCCGCCATTGCACCGGGGAGCCAGAAGTGCACCGGCCACTGCGCGCTCTTCGCCGCAGCGCCGACGAACACGAGCACGAACCCGCTGACGACGAAGCCGTTTGCGGCAAACCGCCCGGCCTCGATCGACGCGCGCAGCTCCGAGAAGCTCCACGCCCCCGTGCCGATCCCCAGCAGCACGAACGCCGCCATTAGCGCCAGTCCGCCGGCGTTGGTGATCACGAACGCCTGCAGTGCGTTCTTCACCGCGATCTGGTCGTCGCGCTCCCAGCCGATCAGCAGGAAGGAGCTGATGCTCGTCAGCTCCCAGAACAGCAGCAGCAGGAGAAAGTTGTCCGACAGCACCAGCCCGAGCATGGCCGTCATGAACAGGTGCAGGCTGGGATAGAAGCGGTAAAGGTCGTCCGGATCGGGGCCAAAGTACGCGCGGGCGTAAACGGCGATCGGCACGCCAACGGCCGCGACCAGCAGCGCGAAGAACAGCGACAGCGCATCGGCGTGAAGATCCAGGTTGAGCCGGAACGCCGGCATCCACTCAACGGATGCGATTTCGGCTCCGACGCCAGCGGTCCTGACCAACAGCGCGAGCAGCACGAGCGACGCAACGGGCGCAAGCACGCACAGCAGCACCCGGAGCGACATCGCGCGGCGCGGCAGGGCAAGCGTGGCCGCGCCCACCACGGCCGGAGCGAAGATCGCGAGACTGAGCAGCAGAACGGGCGGCATGCGCGGACCACGCGCGCCGCATCCGACGGCGCACCCTCACCACCGGAGGTGGTGGCCCGACCACCTCGACTTCCCTGCGGGCTGTCACGCTGTACCGCGCCCGCACCCTTGGAGGGCGGAAAGTATCGGCAGGACCGCGCAGGACGCAAGACCCTTCGCGCCGTGCCGGGAATTCAACCAGCAATGGATGAAGGGGACCAAGGTTAGAAAAACGCGCTGAAGACCATCAACAAGATGATCAGCGCGATCGCACCGATCGTGAGGCCAACGTACAGGCTGACGTTCGTATCGCGCTCGGTAACCGGCCTGTCGAACCCGCCCACGTACGGGGTGTCAGCGTGTCGCGCGCCTTCGGCGACGTCCGGCGAGATCTCCTCCTGCTGCCGGTGGTGCGGAACCTTGGGCGCGGTCGAACCGGCCGGGAGCGACGAGCCCGTGTCTACCTCTCGATCGATAGGTGGGAAGCCGATCTGATTTCTCATTTGTGCGGCGCTCCATTCACACCCGCGCGACCCGATCCGCGCCGGCGGGCGGCTGCTTATAGTACGTAAAGCACCAACCATGCCAGCATCACGCCGGCGAGGAGGACGCCTCCAAAAACAACAATCGACAGGACAAGCTGCTTGCTCAAGTCGGCCGCCGGTTCCTCGCCCCCGGCGGCGGTCGCGACGTCGAGCTGGGCTCGCCGCTTATGAATCGACCGTCCGGGCGGCGGCACCCCGATCTGGTTCAACCTGGGCATTTGCGAGCTCATGACACCCCCATTTTACCGGCCATCGCCGCCAGCGCGTATGTCGATTTTCGATCTGTGCCCGCAGTGCACGGCGCTGGTCTGGCGGGCGGCCCAACTCGTTCACTGGCGTCGGCAACTGGTGAGCTGGCGCCGCAGAGTTGAGTGCATCTTCCAAGGCCCTTGCTCCACGCCATCACGCCGCTACCGTCTGCGACCTTGTCGCAGGCGCACCATCATTCTTCCCAGGCCCGCGCGGGGCTTGCCTATGGCCTGATCGCGTACGGGTGGTGGGGGCTTGTGCCCATTTACTTCAAGGCGGTTGCGCACGTACCGCCACTGGCGGTGCTGGCGCATCGCGTCGTCTGGTCGGTCGTTTTTCTCGTGGTGATCACCGCGCTGCAGCGCAAGTGGCGCGACATCGCGGCCATCTCCCGCGATCGGCGAATGCTGCTGACCCTCATGGGCTCCACGGCGATGGTGTCGATAAACTGGCTGCTGTTCATCTACGCGATTTCAATGAACCAGCTGCTGCAGTCGAGCCTGGCGTACTTCATCAACCCTCTGCTGTTCGTCGCGATGGCCGTCGTGCTGCTCAAGGAACGGCTGCGCGCGGCGCAGGTGATCGCCATCGTGATCGCGGCGGCGGGCGTGCTGTACATGATCGTTCTGGGCGGGCAGGTGCCGTGGCTGGCGCTGGGAATGGCAAGCTCGTTCGCGTTGTACGGGCTGTTGCGGAAGGTTGCGCCGGTGTCGCCGCTGGTGGGGTTGACGGTGGAAACGCTGCTGCTGCTCCCGGCTGCGCTGGGGATTGCCGCGTGGTATGGAGTCCACCAAGCCGCAAGCGGCGGAGCGGACGAGACGACGTACGCGCTGCTCGCCTTCTCCGGCGTGGTCACAACGGTCCCGCTGCTCACCTTCGCCGCCGCGGCGCGGCGATTGCCGCTGGCGACGATCGGGTTCCTTCAGTACGTTGCGCCAACGGGCCAATTCCTCCTTGCCGTCTTTCTCTACGGCGAGCCGTTCACCCGCACGGACGCGATCTGCTTTACGTGCATCTGGTTGGGGCTGGCGATCTTCTCTATCTCGTCGCTGCACAGCTACCGTGCAAGAGGCGCGGCTGGGGAAAAAGCGACCGCCCCGGCGCCCGCGGCGGCTTTGCCGGAGTAGAGGTCGCAGTACCCCCAAGCGAACGCCCCGAAGCACGCCCCGTCAAACAGTCGAAGGTGCATGCCCATTCACCTCTCCCCAACCGCGAAGGAAGCCGGTTCCGGTACTGATGCTCTCATGCCGAGGTTGCAGGCACCGACTGCCGCACCTGATCGACCAGCTTCTTCAGCGTTTCGTAAGGCACGGCGCCGGGGACGAGGCAGTTGCCAATCACCATGCTCGGAACGGAGTTGATGCCCAATTCCTGCGCCTCGCGCTCCTGCTCGAGCACGCGCGGCAGGTACCGGTGGTCGCGCAGCGACTTGCGGAGGTTGTCACCGTCCAGTTGCAGTTGCCGCGCGATATCCACGAGGACGTCTTCTCGCCCGATGTCCCGCCCCTGCTGAAAGAAAGCTTCGTGCACGGCCCGGGTGTAGGCATCGAGCTTCCCCGCGTCGCGCGCGAACTCCGCGCCCTCAAATGCCATCCTCGAACGCGGCTGCACGGGCGGCAGCTTGATCGGCACGCCCATCCGCTCGGCCATCGGATACACGCTGCGGGACCAGGTCGTCGTGAGATAATCTCCCGTCGGATCGAGCGTCGGCACCGGGTCGGGCCGCAGCTCAAACGCGCGGTAATCCAGCTCGACGCCTTCCTCCCGCTGAAGCCGCTCGAGCGCGGGCAGCTCCAGGAAACAGAACGGGCAGACGTAATCGGAGTAGACAATCACCTTCACATGGCACCTCGTTGTTTGGTAGGCGTGTACGCATAACGAATGCCAGAAAGCACTGCCAAAAGGGTTAAAGCCCGCTTTCCGAGCTGCAAAAAAGCAGCGGAGTGGGTGCGGATGCGATGAAACCACCTTGATGTTACACTTTGCCCCTGCGCACGGGGAGTTGTCCCGAGTCTACCACCTTCGATAACACCGCAAGAGCAATATGACCACCGCCGCTTTCAACCGAACCCTCACGGCTCCAACCGGCCAGACGCTGAACAAGCATTCCTCGCGCATCACCCAGCCCGCCAGCCAGGGCGCATCCCAGGCGATGCTGATCGCGACGGGGCTGTCGTGGGAAGACCTGAACAAGCCGCAGGTCGGTATCGGGGCAGTCTGGTACGACGGCAACCCGTGCAACATGCACCTGGCGGACCTCGGCAATCATGTGAAGCGCGGCGTCGAGCAGGCGAACATGGTGGCGATGCGCTTCAACACCATCGGCGTGTCCGATGGCATCTCGATGGGCACCGACGGAATGAGCTACTCCCTCCAGTCCCGTGACCTGATCGCCGACTCCATCGAGACGATCATGGCCGCGCAGTGGTATGACGCCCTTGTGGCGCTGCCCGGGTGCGATAAGAACATGCCCGGCACCGTCATGGCCATGGGGCGGCTGAACCGCCCCTCGATCATGGTGTACGGCGGGACGATCCGCGCGGGCTGTGCCAATATCCGCGGCACGGAAGAGAAGCTTGACGTCGTCAGTGCTTTTCAGGCCTACGGCCAGAGCCTTGCCGGACGGATTAACGACGATGAGCGCAAGGAGATCCTCGCCAAGAGCTGCCCCGGCCAGGGCGCGTGCGGCGGAATGTACACCGCCAATACGATGTCATCCTTTATCGAGTGCCTCGGGCTCTCGCTCCCCTACTCCTCGTGCGCCCCGGCCGATGCGCCGGAGAAGATCGACGAATGCTTCCGCGCCGGCGCCGCCATGCGCACGCTGCTCGAGCTCGACCTCAAGCCCCGCGACATCGCCACTCGTCAGTCCTTCATCAATGCGATGCGCCTGACGATCGTCCTCGGTGGCTCGACCAACGCGGTGCTGCACTCGATTGCCATGGCCCGTGCTTTCGACATCGACTTGACGATCGACGACTGGCAGCAGGTGAGCGACCAGACGCCGCTGCTGAGCGATTTCCGCCCCAGCGGAAAATACGTCATGGAAGACCTTCACGCCGTCGGCGGTGTGCCGGCTGTCATCAAGCTCTTGATCGAGAAAGGGCTGATCGACGGTTCGCAGATGACCGTCACGGGCAACACGCTGGCGGAGAACGTGAAGGACTTGCCCGGCCTCAAAGAGGGCCAGCAGATCGTTCACTCGTTCGCCAATCCCATCAAGAAGGATGGCCACATCCGAATCCTCCGGGGCAACCTCGCGCCGGACGGCGCCGTCGCGAAGATCACCGGCAAGGAAGGCACCCGCTTCGAAGGCACCGCGAAGGTGTTCGATTCGGAAGAAGACATGCTTGCGGGATTGGAGCAGAAGCAGATCAACAAGGGCGATGTCATCATCATCTGCTACGAAGGCCCCAGGGGCGGACCCGGCATGCCGGAGATGCTCACGCCGACCAGCGCGCTGGCGGGCTACGGGTTGCTCAACGACGTCGCCCTGATCACCGACGGCCGCTTCAGCGGCGGGAGCCACGGGTTCATCATCGGCCACGTCACGCCCGAAGCGATTGAGGGCGGTCCCATCGCATTGGCCAGAACCGGCGACCGCGTCGCCATCGACGCCGAGAAGAACACGCTCGATCTGCTGGTGTCCGAAAACGCGCTGGCCACGCGCCGCGCCGAATGGAAGAAGCCCCCGTACAAGGTCACGCGCGGGACGCTGCACAAGTACATCAAGAACGTCAAAAGCGCCAGCGAGGGGTGTGTGACGGACGAGTAGGGCCGTTTGCGGCTTCGCGAGCCAATGCGTTCTGGTATCGACGGTTTTAGCCTTCCGACCGCGTCTACGTCCCCGTTACAGTTGCCCCGACCGGCTCGCCTCGAGGATCCGCACCCGCATGAGCACCGAAGCCACCAGTGATCTGTGGTGGAAGAACGCGATCGTCTACTGCGTTGACACCCAGTCGTTTCAGGACACCAACGGCGACGGCGTCGGCGACCTGGACGGGCTGACGCAGCGCATCGATTACCTCGCCGGCCTCGGCGTCACGTGCTTGTGGCTCATGCCGATCTACCCGTCGCCGGAGCGCGATTTCGGCTACGACGTCGCGGACTACTACAACATCGCAACCAAGTACGGCACGCTGGGAGATGTCGTCGAACTCGTGCGGGCGGCGCGCGATCGGGGGATCCGGGTCATCGCCGATCTCGTCGTCAATCACACATCCATCGACCACCCGTGGTTTCAAGCCGCCCGCCGGGACCGCAGCAGCATCTATCATGACTTCTATGTCTGGGCGGACGAGAAGCCGGAGAACGCTGACGAAGGGCTGATCTTTCCCGGCAAGCAGCACTCGACGTGGTCGTACGATCGCGTGGCCAAGCGCTGGTACATGCATCGCTTTTATCCTCACGAGCCGGATCTGAACATCAACAACGCGCTGGTCCGCAACGAGATCCACAAGGTGATGGGGTTCTGGCTGGAACTGGGGCTGTCGGGGTTTCGCGTTGATGCCGTCCCGTACCTGATCGAGCAGGTGGGGCCGCAAAATCCAGCCGTCACCGATCCGCACGGGTACCTGCGGGACCTGCGCTCGTTCATGACCCGCCGCCGCGGTGACGCGATGCTGCTGGCCGAGGCAAATGAGCCGGCCGAGGGGCTGGCGAAGTTCTTCGGCGAGCATGCCAATCAGATGCACATGCTGTTCAACTTCCTGCTCAACCAGGCCTTGTACCTCGCGCTGGTGCGCGGCGACGCGACGCCGGTGATCGAGACGCTGGGTTCACTCCCCAAGATCCCGCCAACGGCGCAATGGGCGAACTTCGTGAAGAACCACGATGAGGCCACGCTCGACAAGCTGACGGAGCAGGAGCGTCAGGAGGTCTTCGCTGCCTTCGCGCCGAAGGAGTCGATGCGGCTGTACGACCGTGGCATTCGCCGCCGCTTTCCGTCCATGGTCAACGGCGACCGCCGGCGAATGGAACTGATGTACAGCCTGCTGTTCAGCCTTCCGGGCACGCCCGTGCTGTTCTATGGCGAGGAGATCGGGCTGGGCGACGATCAGCGGGCGCCGGACCGGGAGGCGGTGCGCCTGCCGATGCAGTGGTCGAGCAATGACTGCGGCGGGTTCACGACAGCCGACGAGGCGCGCCTGCCGCGCAAGCCGCTCCGCAAAGGACCCTTCGGCTATCCAAAGGTAAACGTCATGGCACAGCGTGAGGATGCGATCTCACTGCTCAACTGGATGGAGCGGGCGATCCGCACGCGCAGGGAGTGGCCGGAGTTTGGATGGGGCGAATGGCGCGTCCTGCCCACGCGGAGCCGCTCGACATTTGCGCACCTCGTCACCTGGGATGGCCGCAGCGCCATGGGGGTGCACAATTTCGCCGGCGTGCCCGCGCGGCTGCGCGTCCGGCTCCCAACAAGCGCGCGCAAGGGACCGAGCTGGCGGCACCTGTTCGGGATTGCCACCAAAGGGGGCAAGCCGCCGCAGCCGCCCAGAGATGGGCAGTTCAGCATCGAATTGCCGCCATACGGCTATCACTGGTTCGGGCAGCGCGAGGGGCTGTGAAGCGATAAGCACCCCTGCAAGATGCGAATCCCTCCGTCAATGAGCACGTTCCAATGAAGTCCTTGGGGAACGGCTTTTGCACATTTCTCAGATCGACAACAAGGATGGGCCTCACGTCAGGGACGGGACGATACCAAGGACGATCCTTGACAAGAGCGAGGTGCGTCATGCCATCATGGACCAAGAAGGACGAGCGGATGTACGAGCACATCAAAGAGAGCAGCAAGCATCGCGGTAAAAGCGAGGACCGGGCGGAGGAGATTGCCGCCCGCACGGTCAACAAGCACCGCCGCGAGGAGGGCCGCACCCCCAACAAGACCACGCAGGGCACCGGCAACCCGCGCGAGGGGCTGGAAGAGCGATCGAAGAACGAGCTGTACAACATCGCCAAGGACAAGGGCATCGAGGGGCGCAGCAAAATGGACAAGGGCGAGCTGGTGAAGGCGATCCGCAAGCATTGACGCATCTTGCGCGAGTATCGGCGTGGTCGGAGCCTCTGCGCTGCCGCTACTTCGTCCCCACATGGAACGCGCCAGAACCCATATCGCCCAGCGCTGCGCGATCACCAGCAGCGCCGTGAACAACACCGCCAGCCCGAACAGCGGAAGGTTGCTTCCCTCGCCGCGGTTGTAGGCGAAAGCGAGGGACGGTGCGACGGCCGTCGGATGGCCCACATCGAGCGCGATCATCAGTGAGATCGTTGCGACCATCGCACATCCGGCTGCCAGGTACGGGTGGCCCGGAACGAACAGCGCGTTGCCGGAAAACCCGATCCCCCCGCGAGCAACTGGGATGCGACCAGCGTCCGGATCGAGTTGGCCCCGTGCTGCGGGTCGAGGTAGATAAGGAACGCGCTGGACGCCAGCGAAGCGTGCCAACTAGCTAGGCTTGGCGAACGCACTTATGGAAGGCGTCGATCAGTCCCTTGGTGATGGGTCCGACCGCGCCAGCGCCGACGATGCGGCCGTCGATCCTGGTCACGGGCATCACCTCGGCGCCCGTCCCGGTCAGGAAGCACTCGTCGGCGACGTACAGGTCATGTTTCTGGAGCGTGCGTTGCTCGTGGGGGATTTTCATCTGGGCGCAGAGGTCCAGCATGGTCTGCCGGGTGACGCCTTCGAGGATGCCATCGACCGCCGTCGGCGTGAGGACCCGGCCGTCGCGAACGATGAAGATGTTCTGCACCGTGCCCTCGGCGACGTTGCCGGCGTGGTTGAGCATGATCGCCTCGGGCACGCCGGCGTCGTTGGCCTCGATGCGGGCGAGGATGTTGTTCAGATAGTTGAGGCTCTTCACGCGCGGGGACAGGGCCGCGGGGTGGGTGCGGATGGTGGCGGCCGTGATGACGGCAATGCCTTTTTCGTACAGTTCCTTCGGGTACACGTGGATCTGGTCGGCGATGATGATGACCGACGGGTTGGAGCACTTGTTCGGGTCGATGCCCAGGAATCCGACGCCGCGCGTCACCACAGCGCGGATGTAGCAATTATCGAGCTCGTTTGCGCGCACCGTTTCCTCGATGGCGGCAAGGAAGGCCTCGGGAGAGACGGGAATCGTGAGGCGGATCGCCTTGGCCGAGTCGTACAGACGGCGGAGGTGCTCGGGGGCCTTGAACAGCTTCCCCGCATAGACGCGAATGCCCTCGAACACGCCGTCGCCGTAGAGCAGGCCGTGGTCGTAGACGCTGATCTTTGCGTCCTGTTTGTCGACGAGCCTGCCGTCGAGCCAGATCTTGAGGGACATCGATACTCCTGGGAAATCTCCGAATCGGCAAACTGCAAATCCCAAACAAACGGCAACGAAGAAACCGGCGAAAGTCAAAATCGGGGCCGTTGCTTCCCTTTCCATGCTTTGGAGCTTGTTCGGGATTTGGAGTTTGTGATTTGGAGCTTGGGCGTTGCTCTACTCCTGCGGCTTCTCCAGCTTCCCGTCCTTGAGCACCAGCACCCGGTCGGCCTTTTTAGCGACCGTGCGGTCGTGGGTGACCATGACGATGGTCTGACCGCGCTCGCGGTGCAGCGTTTCGAGCACGGCCATGATCTGCTTGCCCGTTTCCGCGTCAAGGTTGCCGGTGGGCTCGTCGGCGAAGAGCACCTTGGGCTGATTCATCAGCGCCCGGGCGATGGCGACGCGCTGCCGCTCTCCGCCGGACAGCTGGTTGGGGCGGTGCTTGAGGCGGTGGTCCATGCCCAGCTGCTTGAGGATGTCGACTGCGCGCTGGTGGATTTCGCGCTTGTGCGAGAGGAACCGAAGCCAGGAATGCTCGATCATCGAGGCCAGCGCCGCGTTCTCCAGCACGTTGAGCTCGGGGAGCAGGTGGTAGAACTGAAAGACGAAGCCGAACTGCGTGTTGCGAAGCCGGCTGCGCTCGGTCCCGCTCATGCGGGCGATGTCCTGGCCCTCGTACTCGATGCGTCCGTCATCGGCGGCGTCGAGGGCGCCGAGGATGTGCAGCAGCGTGCTCTTGCCCGATCCGGAGCGGCCCTCGATGGCGAGGAACTCGCCCGCGCGGATCGTCACGTCAGCATGCTTAAGCACCTGCACGGTGCTGTCGCCCATGCGGAAGGTCTTGCGCACGGCGGTGGCCTTGAGGATCGTGCGGTCGGCACGCTGGGCGACGGGCGGTGGTGGAGAGGCGATCTGTGACATTACTCCCACCTCAGCGCTTCCACGGGATTCATCCGCGCCGCCCGGATGGCGGGCACGAGCGCCCCGAGGATGGAGGACACGATGGCCACTCCCACGATCCAGATCACCGTCTCCGTGTCCATCGTGTTCGGGATGGTGTCAAACGCGTATACCTCGGGATCCCAGATGGTCAGCCCGAGCATCTCGCCCATCCCCGTGTGGATCTCGTTGATGTACTTTACGATGAAGTACGAGACGAGCAGCCCCATCAGCCCCCCGACGACGCCAATGGCCATACCGTAACCGAGGAAGATCCCTGCCACGCCCGTGCTCGTCGCGCCGACAGACTTGATGATGCCGATGTCCTTGGTCTTCTCCACGACGATCATGTAGAAGATGCAGAAGATCAGGAAGATCGCCACGATGCTGATCATCCCGAACAGGAACGTGACCAGGGCGGTCTCCTTTTCGACCGCGCCGAGCCACTGCTTGTTCGCCTCCAGCCATGTCTCGACGATTACGGGGTGGCCGACGGGGTAGTCCGGCCGCATCGTGACGCTGTCGACGATTCCCTGCACCTTTTCCTTCACCGCCGCAAGGTCCGCGCCGGGCTTGACCTTGATTTGAATGTCGCTGGCGCGGGCAGGCTCACCCTCGTAGGGCTCCATCCCCAGGTCCTTCTGGAGTACGTTGAAGTCAACATAAACCGTGTTGGAATCGTACTGCCAGATCTGCGTGCGGCTGTCGTCGACGATCCAGTAGCGTTTGACGGTCTTCGCGCCCGCTTCGACGGTGGGGCTGTCGGCCGCGACGCCCATGGTGGTCAGGCTCGCCCAGGACGTGTACAGCTGCGGCGGGCGCTCCATCGTGCCGTCTCTCTCCTTCTTCAGCCCTACGACGCCGACGCCGACGATCATGCCCGGCCAGTCGCGCGCGTTCTCCCCGGCGATGGCTTCGTACGGCACATCGTCGAGCAGGTCGAAAGACGGCGCCGTCGTCGGCGGGGCGCGGCCCTGTTCAATGTGCTTCTGGTATTGGCGATAGGTCGACTTGGGGAAGTCATTGACCTTTCCCATCTCGTTGATGGGAATGCCGAGCACCTGCACCCCGTCGCGGATTGCGTTCTTCGGATCCCCGTCGACGGCGATGTGAATCAACCCATACGTCCGGATCGTCGGCACCGCCGCCTCGACCTCCGGCAGCTGCCGAATCCCCGCCAGCACCTCTTCATAGTGCGGGAATCCCGTCAGCGACCTCCCCTTGACGATCACGTCGCCCGAGAGCCCGTGGAATGACTCGCGGAACATCCGCAGCCACCCGCCCATCACGGAAATGACGACGAGCACCATGGCGGTGCACAGCATCACCGCGATGAGCGAAACCCACGCGATGCGGCGCTTGCGGAGGTATTTGAGGATGAGGTGGAGTTTGTACATTTACTCACGACCGCTTGGCGCGGATCACCTTTCGCAGGCCGATCTCGATGACCTCGTTGACGCTGATCTTCATACGCTTGGCGTAGGCCTTGGCTTCGGACAGCAACTTGGGGTCGATGTGGAGCGATTTCATGATCTCGCGGCCGCGTGTTCCGGCGCGTTTGATCCGCTCCCATTCAGCGCGCTCGGCGTTGGTCAGCGGCCTGTATCGCGACGCGGGCAGCGGACTGTCGAACTCCTTTGTCGCGTCGGCGAGTTCAGCGGGCGTCATTGCGCCCAAAGACTTTCTCGCAGCGTTTACCTTTTTCATGATCTTCGCTTTCGACGGCGAAGCCGCCGCTTCTCCGAATCTGTCAAGTCGCGAGCATGAATGATACGCACCGCGGCCTCACCATCTTCAAGAGCGGCTCGCTCATGCCACTCCAACTGTTGAAACTCATCGGCCTCAACACCTTCAATTCGCACGCGCACAAAAATCACTTGAAGAAGCCGACCTGCTGCCGTGGCGCCCCATACCGCCCATTTCTCGTCGCCAGTTGCCTCAGGGTAGGGACGCTTCGCATCTTTGACCACGTACTCGGCTTCATCAGGCTCGACGCCGTGCTTGCCGATGTGTTCGACATTCCGCCAACTCCACAGAAAGATGATCTCTTCCACGTTCAGCCTTGCGGCTTCATCAGCGGAAACAGAATCACATCCCGAATGCTCTCCGCCCCCGTCAGCATCATCAGCAATCGATCCACACCCAACCCCATCCCCCCCGCCGGGGGCATGCCGTATCGTAGCGCGCTGAGGAAGTCCTCATCCACCTTCTGCCGCTCTTCGGCGTCGCCGACCTGGCGGGCGAACTGCTGCGTCTGCACGTCGGGGTCGTTCAGCTCGGTGTAGCCGGGGGAAATCTCCTGGCCGTTGATCGCCAGCTCGTACACGTCGGCGAAGAACGGGTCGTCCTTATTCGGCCGGGCGAGCGGGATGATCACCGACGGGACGTGCGTCACGAAGGTGGGCTGGATTAACGTCGGTTCAATAAACTTCTCGTAGACCTCCACTAACTGCTCTGCAGGCGTCATGCGATCAAGCCTCAACGCCGCTGCCGCCTGCAACTTTCGCCGTATGTACTCCAACCGGTTCGTCTCGTCCTCATTTCGGGGTTCTGACCAGCCCAGAATCGACTTAACATCTCTAAAAAACTGCGTCGACTCAGCTTGGTGCAGGACGTTCCAAAGTCCGGGGTTCGCCTCCTGAAGTGGACGCTTGTCGAAATCCCAATTGAAATACTCCTTCACCAGTTCCGTCATTCGCGCACGATTCCAAGGTCGTCGTAAGCTGATGATTCTTGGCTCACCTTCCTTCGCATTGTGGCGCGGAATATCTAGCGTCCCGAACACGGTCTGCGCAACGTGCGTGATCAGCCCCTCCACCATGTCGGCCATGGTCTCCCATGATCCAAAGGCTTCGTACGCCTCAAGCATCGTGAACTCAGGATTGTGGCGGGGGCTGATGCCTTCGTTGCGGAAGTTGCGGTTGATCTCGTAGACCTTGCGGAAGCCGCCCACGAGGAGGCGCTTGAGGAACAGTTCGGGGGCGATGCGCATGTACAGGTCGATGTCCAGCGCGTTGTGGTGCGTGACGAACGGCCGCGCGCTGGCCCCGCCGTGCAGGACCTGCATCATTGGCGTCTCGACCTCGGTGTAGCCGAGGCCGTTCAGATAGTTCCGCATCTCCGCGACGACGCGGGTGCGCAGCTTCATGATGCGCATCACGTCGGGGTTGGCCCACAAATCGACGTAGCGCTGGCGATAGCGCAGCTCGACGTCTTCCAGCCCGTGCCACTTCCCCGGCGGCGGCAACAGCGCCTTGGCGGCGAATGTGACCGAGGTCGCCCAGACCGTCACCTCACCGGTCTTGGTCGCGCCGAGCTTGCCCGTGGCGACAATCTGGTCGCCCAGATCGATCAGCTCCCCCGCCGCCCAACCGGTTTCGTACAGCCGTTTTTTGTCCAGCGCAACCTGAAGGTCCCCCGTCTCGTCGCGCAAGGTAAGAAACGCGAGCTTCCCGAAGCGCTTGGCGAACATCACCCGCCCGGCGACGGTCACGACCGGTCCGCCGTCCTGGCCCATTTCCGGGTTGTGTTGCGCCTTGACGTCGGCCAGCGGCTGGATGCCCTCGGTGCGCTGCCCGAAGGGGTCGACGCCCAGGTCGCGCAGCTTCTGCAACTTTTGGCGACGTTCCTGCTCGTAAGTATTGGCCGATGCTTCTTCCATATTGTGGGAGTCGAAAGTTTGACGATGATAGTTGGCGCCGTGGAAATTGCGAGCCAACCCAGGGGAATGAGCCGCAGATGAAAGCAGATCAACGCAGATGGAATGAACAGCAGACGGCCAAGCCGGATCGCTTTGCTTTTATCCGCGCTCATCTGCGTTCATCTGTGGTTCATCTCAGTCCCGTCCTCTTCGCCGCCATCTGTCTGTTGACCGCGCAACAAGCGGTATCCGCTGGCGAGCTGCGGACGCTGCGCAGCGCGCATTACCTCGTCCACACCGATCTGGAGCCGTCGCTTGCCGAAGATCTCGCCACGCGACTCGACGCGATGCATGACGAGTACGCGCGTCGCCTGGGCGCGCTTGGCGGCGGCGGCAGTCATGCGCGGGCGAGCGAAAAGTTCGAGGTCTACCTCTTCGCCAGGCGGGCCGACTACATGCGGCTGACGCAGAACCGCTATCCGAACACGGGCGGCATCTTCATGTCGCAGCGCAACGTGCTGGCGGCTTATCTTGAAGGGCAAGGCCGCGACGGCCTTCGCCGCGCGATTCAGCATGAGGCGTTTCACCAGTTCGCCTTTACGGCCATCGGACCGCACCTGCCAACCTGGCTGAACGAGGGGATGGCCCAATATTTCGAGGAAGGCATCTGGACGGGCACGCAGTTCACATTCGGCCAGGTCCCCCCGCGGCGGTTGCGGCAGCTTCAGCACGACATGCGGCAGCGGCAAATCGTGCCCTTCACCACGATGCTGGCGACGACCCACGAGCAGTGGGAGAAAATCCTCACAACCGACGCAGAACGCGGCGCCACTCACTACAACCAGGCGTGGGCCATGACCCACTTCCTCATCCACGGCGCCAACGGCACTGTGCCATACCGCCCGCGGCTGATCGACATGCTCAAGCGCATCCATGCCGGCGTCCATCCCCAGGCGGCGTTTACCGATTCATTCTCGCCGAACATCGACGGCTTTCAGGCCCGGTTCGAGGAGTTCGCCAGTCAACTCACGGCAACGCCCGAGGCCACCATGATCGAGCGACAGACCGTGCTGGCGGATCTGCTCGTGGAGTCGCACCGCATCGGCCGTCGCTACGGCGATGTGCGCGAGTTTCGAGAGGACAAGATCGGCTCCAAGGCGCGGCTGCGCTACAACAAAGGCCAGTTGAAGTGGCAGACGTCGCCGGACGTGCGCATCTATTTCGCCGACCTGGACAACCGTGTTTTCGAGGGCAACGAGTTGTACTTCGATCACCGAGGCGCAGGGCCGCTGCCCGATCTGGTCTGCCGCGCAAGCCAAACGCTGCGCCTGCGCACGCGGTTTCACGACACAGGGGAGCGCATCGAGCACGAAGTCCTCTGCGAACCGCCTTCCAGCCGCTGATGCGATCTGCCGACGAGCCATCCCAGCAGACGCCGGCGCGTGCGTTCATCGCCATCGGCGCCAACCTCGGCGACCGCGCCGCCACGATCCGCAGCGCGCTGGAAACCCTCGATCGCTCTGATGGCGTCGATGTCGTCCGCGTCTCCACCCTGATCGAAAACCCCGCCGTCGGAGGCCCCGCGGAGTCTCCGCCGTTCCTCAATGGGGCCGCCGAGCTCAGCACCACGCTGAACCCGCACGCCCTGCTCGCCCGGCTGCTCGACATCGAGCGCAGCCTCGGCCGCGAGCGCCGCCAGCGCTGGGCCCCGCGGACGATCGACCTCGACCTGCTGCTGTACGGTGACGAAGTCATTCAAACGAACAACCTCACCGTCCCTCACCCCCTGATGCACGAGCGCGACTTCGTCCTCGCGCCGCTAGCCGAGATCGCGCCGGACGTCGTTCACCCCCTGCTGCACGTGCCCATCCGCCACCTGGCGATGCGGCCCCGTTCGTAGCAGGGGTTTTCAACCCGTGCACTCGTTTTTTAAAGCACGGCTGGAAGACGCATGCCACAAAAAACTTGAGCGCAGGCTCCAAGCAAACGACACTTCGCCTCTCATGACGTTCCCGACTTCCGCCGGCGTGGCGGTGCCCTGCCCCGTGTGCGAATACGACCTTCAGGGCCTGCCGCTGGTGCACCGCTGCCCCGAGTGCGGGTTTGCTTACGACCGCAACGCCCGCGGCGCGCGGCCCGTCGCGCTGGGGGCGTCCGATCGGCTTTCGAGGTTCGACAAGGTCTGCGGCGTCCTCGCCGCGATCATCGCGGCGGCCTTCGTGCTAATGGGGGTCTTCGGGACCTTCGTCGGCACCAGCGCATCGTTCACGCTGCCGGCCATCGTGGGCGTCCTGCCCGCGCTCGTCGGCTGGGGCATCCTCAAGAGCGTGATCGTCGCCTGGCGGTGCACGCAGCGCGAGCGGGCCATGCGCCTCCCGCCGCGACGCCCCGCGCCGATCTACCGCGATCCGATCCCGCGCACCTCCGACGACGTCGACCGCGATGTCGAACGCCTCGGCGAACCGCCGCCGTGAGCGGCGATCGCGCAAAAAAGGACTTACGACAATCCGAAATTGTTTGCGCGCGGATCCCGGGAAAACGCGCGGTCGTGCGCGAACAGGATCCGGTTCGCGCGTCGACGTGCCTGATGCGGCGGCGCCCGCACCGATCTGGCGATCCGTCCCCCATTCCCGTACCTTCACCCCTTCCGAATATGAACGTCGTCCACACGATCGCCGAGTGTCGCGCCGGGCGGGCCAGGCTGCCCGGGAAGGTGGCTTTTGTGCCCACGATGGGCGCGCTGCATGTCGGTCACCTGTCGCTGATCGCGCGGGCGAAGGAACTGGCCCAGTCCGTCGTCGTCAGCATCTTTGTCAACCCCACCCAGTTCGGGCCGCGCGATGATTTCAACAGGTATCCCCGCCCGATCATGGCCGACCTCGAGAAGTGCCAATCCGCCGGCGTGAATCTGGTGTTTAACCCCGCCACGGAGGAAATGTACAAACCGGCCGCGCCGGAGATCACGATCGACCTCCCGCAGCTGACCAACGTGCTCGAAGGCAAGCACCGGCCCGGGCACTTCAAGGGCGTGTGCCAGGTTGTCGCAAAACTGTTCAACATCATCCAGCCGAACCTGGCGTGCTTCGGACAGAAAGACTTCCAGCAGTTCCGCGTGCTGGCGGCGATGGCCCTGGCGCTGGATTTCCCGATCGAGCTGGTCGCCTGCCCCACGCTGCGCGAAAAAGATGGGCTGGCGATGAGCAGCCGCAACCAGTACCTCTCGCCCGACGAGCGCCAGCGGGCCCTGTCAATCAGCCGGGCGCTGATGCTCGCCGCCGGCGAGGTAAAGAACGGCGTGAAACAAACGAACCGGCTGCTGGCGACGATGCAGAATGTGATGCTCGACGTTGGCACGCTCGGCCGCGTCCCCGTGTCCATCGATTACGTCGCCGCGGTCGATCCGGTGACGCTGAAGAACGTGGAAACCGTCACCGGCCCGACGGTGCTCGCCATCGCGGCACGGGTCGGGCAGACCCGACTGATCGACAATATGGTCGTCGAACCTGGCGCCGCCTGAGGCTCACGATCGAACCTACGATATGACATTGCCTTCTCATTCCACGATCTAAGGCTACGCCGCATGCTGCAGGAACTCTTCCGCATCCCGTATTTCGACATCCCCGTCTTCGGCTACGGCCTGATGATGGTCATCGGCTTCCTGCTCGCCTTGGAGCTGGCCAAGTTCCTCGCACGCCGGAGCGGGTTCGACCCCGACATCTTCGTCAACGCCGGCCTCATCGCCCTCGCCGCCGGGGTGGTTGGGGCGCGACTTTCGCACGTGCTGGAGAATTGGTCGGACTTCACCGCCAGCCCCAGCGCCTGGGAAAACCTCAAGCACATGGCAAACATCCGCAGCGGCGGGCTCACGTTCTACGGCGGGCTGCTGCTGGCGACGCCCATCTGCCTCCTCTACGGAATCTGCAAGCGCGTCCCGCTGCGCGTGGGGATGGACATCATCGCCCCCTGCGTGATGGTCGGCCTCGCGTTCGGACGCATCGGCTGCTTTCTCAACGGCTGCTGCTACGGCGCCGAGTGCGAGGCGCCGTGGGCCGTCACCTACCCGTATCACGCCAACGCATACGTCGACCAGTGGCGCGACGGCAAGATCGCGGCCCCGCCGGACCTCGTGCAGACCGACGAGCACGGCCACCGCACGCTGCTCGACCCGCACCTCGCGGCGCGCGAGCCGAGCCTGCGCGCCCAGGCCGCGGCCGAGCGCTCCCTCCCCGTTCACCCCGCCCAGCTCTACAGCAGCTTCAACGCCCTGCTCCTCGCCGGCGTCCTCGTCGCGTTCTACACAATCCCCCACGTGCCCGGCCGCGTCTTCGCGCTGATGTTCATCCTCAAGGGCATCACGCGCTTCCTCCTGGAAATGCTCCGCGTCGAGCCGCCCGTCCTGCACGTTGGCGGGTGGGGGCTGAGCTTCAGCATGGTCGTCAGCATCGGCCTGATCATCGGCGGGATCGTGCTGTGGTACGTCTTCCCCCTGTTCGGCAGGAACTGGCCCATCCGACACCCCACCGACCGAACCGACGCAGACGGCAAGCAAAATCCCGAACCATCCCCCGCCCTCGCCTGAGCGCGCCAGACCTACGCCCCCGCCCCCGCCCCCTCGACCGCAAACCCCCGCCCCCGCTCGCGCCGGCGCTTCAGCAACCACCGCACCGGCGCGATCGCCGTCAGCAGCGGGAGGAGCCAGAGGGGGAGGATGAGGAGCTTCTGCTCTGAAACACCGCCCCATCCGATGCCAAGCCAGCGGCTACCCCGCATGCCTCCCCAGAACATGTCGACGTCAGGAAGTGCTCTCGCAATGTGATGACTTGAGTAATGGAAAGATCGACCCTCAGAAATGAACCTCGCGCGCACGCGGCAGAGTATCAACTGCCTGTCAATGGTACTCGCCCAACATAAACCGTGGTGCCCCATCGGAACTGACACCGTGTCCACATAAAACCACGACCGCCCCACCCACATCGCCGACCCCACACACACCACCGCCGACAGCAGCGTCAGACCGTTGGCGAGTCGCCTGGGCATCAGCGCATTGTAACAGCGGAAAGACTTACGCCGCGGAGGGGAGCTGGCGGAGGGGCTTGACGTCGGCCACGAATGAGCACGAATCATCACG
>DASYWJ010000086.1:0-11940 GCA_035936155.1 Tepidisphaeraceae bacterium
GCCGCGACGGCCAGCCGCGACTGCCCCTCGTCCACCGCGCGAACGATCCGCTCCCTCAGATCCAATGAACAGGCCTCCATGCCTGACCTCCTGATTAAAACCAGTTGAGAATGCTACACGGAACGACGAAATGCTCTAGACCACGCCACCGCCCCGGACAATACGGGGCGAGCGGCGGCGCGGGGCGAGCGGCGGCGCGGGGTGAGGGGGCGCGGGGTGAGGGGGCGCGGGGCGGCGAAGCGTTTTCTGTTCAACTTCGGGGCAGCGCTTTGGTTGGGGCGGTGCGTGGCGACGGTGGCGCTGCGGGCGCGCAGCTACTTCTTTGACGATGAGCTCTCGCGGCGGGGGCGATTTGCGTCCGAAGTGCGCTCGGCGACGCTGCTGGCGTATGCCACCAGCGGCACGGTCGTGCCGTCGGGTAGGCTGCTTGCTCGTCCAGAGCGGCGCCGCGCCGGGGGTCATGTCCGCTGCATGATCCAGATAATCAGCGCCACGATCAGCAGAACGCCAACGATCGTCCAGATAAGACCTTGATTCATTTGTTCACCACCGTGCACGAGGCTTTTGGGAGGGATTCAGATCAGCTCGCCACCCTATCAGAGTCGGCGGCGAAGGGGAAGGCTCAGAATGCGGAACCAGCGCTGGCTGATCACAGGCCGGCCTGCTTCTACAGGCCTGCCGCTTCCCTTACCATGATGGGCATGGATGAACGCAGTTCCACGCCTGCCGGCGAGCAGGCGGGGCCGGGCTCCGCCGCCACCAGCACAGCCCCCGGCGCCGCCACCACGGCAGCATTCGCGCGCGCGACGGCTGACCCCAGTCAATCCCAGCGGAATGACAACAACATCAAGGAGACGATCGAATCGATCCTTGTCGCCTTCATCCTCGCTTTCATCTTCCGCGCGTTCATCGTCGAGGCGTTCGTCATCCCCACCGGGTCCATGGCCCCGACACTCCTGGGCGCTCATCTCCGCTGGGACTGCGCTGATTGCGGCTACCGCTACGTCACCAACTACAGCCCGCACAAGTATGACGATGACGGGAACCCCCTGATCCCGAACTACACGGGGCCTGTCCCCGGCCGCAACAGCCGCGGCGCGCCGGCTTTGGTCCCGAACACGCACGAGGTGAAGTGCCCCAATTGCGGATTTGATGTCCCGCGCACGGAGGCGCAGGACGTTCCCGTGCATTACGGGGATCGGATTCTCGTCCTCAAGTACCTCTACCTGTTCGAGGACCCCCAGCGGTGGGATGTCGCGGTGTTCAAGAGCCCCTTCGACAGCCCCAAGTACCAGCAAAACTACATCAAGCGCCTGGTTGGACGGCCGAACGAGTCGGTCGTGCTGCTTGACGGCGACGTCTATGTCGCGCCGGCGGGGGCGACATCGCTGGACGAGTTTCAGATCCAGACGAAGCCGAAGCACGTGCAGGACGCGCTGTGGCGGGTCGTGTATGACAACGACCACCACCCGCGCGGTCTCACCCGCCGCACCGGCGCTTGGCGGCAGCCGTGGACGGTCCGCCAAGGCAGCGGCTGGCAGCTTGACGCGGAGGCCAACCTCGGGGCGGCGGATCGCATCTTCACGTTCGAGAATTCCACCTCCGGCGGCACGATCGTCTTCGATCGCGAAGCGAATCCCGCGAATAACCCCCTCTCCGACTGGCTCGCGTACGACGTCGAGGACGAGCAGAGGCAGGGATGGGTGCCTGCGATTGTTGGCGACCTCAAGCTCCAGTTGGACTACACCCGCGCAGCAGGCGAGGGGCCGCTGCGCCTGCGGCTGAGCAAGGGCGACGACACGTTCATTGCTGAGATCACCCCCACCGGCGCCAAGCTCCTCCGCACGAGCGGTGACAGCGGCGAGACGGAACTGGCCGCCGTCAGTGTTGCCTTCAGCGGCCGTGCAATACGCATCGAATTCCAGAACGTTGATCACCAGGTCACGCTGCGGGTAAACGACGAGGTGCTGCTCCAGACAACGCCGCAGCAGTACCAGCCGGACAAGCGGGCGCTGCTCGAGCAATTCAGGGACAGGACGAATCCGCCGCTGCCCACCGCCGCCATCACCGCAGAGCGGCAGAGTTGTGCCCTCTCGCACGTGAGCCTCTGGCGTGATGTGTACTACCTCAACCGCGAACGCAACCAGGACACCCGCATGTGGGCCAGCCCCACCGACTTTCCGGAGAACGTGATCCACCTGGGTCCCAAGGAATATTTCGTGCTGGGCGATAACTCGCTGATGAGCCTGGATGCGCGGATGTGGAACCAGGACATCGAACTGGCCGACCTCCGCGTCGCGTCCGGGCGCGTGCCCGACCGGTTCATGCTGGGCAAGGCATTTTTCGTCTACTGGCCGGCAGGATATAAGCCGGTCGATTCCGCGCCGATGCCCGCCATCACGCCCAACTTCGGGGACATGCGGTTCATCCGGTGAGCCCGCACCATTCATGGCTTTCGCGTCTGGCGCGAGCTTCCGGAGCCTGACGAGACGCGCTACCGCTCCACCGGCGTGAGCGTTCCAAGGCCGCGCAGCGTCGCCTGTTGTTCCACTCGGAAGTTCCACCTGCCGGGCCAGTCGCGGTGGAGGACCTTGTCCAGACCCTTTTGAACCCCGCCGGAAACAACGACCTCGCGCCGCAGGGGG
Source organism: Tepidisphaeraceae bacterium (assembly GCA_035936155.1). Taxonomy (GTDB): domain Bacteria; phylum Planctomycetota; class Phycisphaerae; order Tepidisphaerales; family Tepidisphaeraceae; genus DASYWJ01. Next base: position 2,646 of record DASYWJ010000086.1, read on the forward strand.
ACGCCGCGGCTGCGCAGCAGAGGGAGGCGTGCCGCGCTGGCGCGAGCGAGAGCATCGACGACGCCGCGGAGGATGTCGTCACGGCTGGTCGCCAGCGTCAGGCCGAGCAGGGCGCCGCGGCGCTGCTGTATGCTCGTGCGCTCGCCGGCGAGATACGGCTCGAAACGCAGGTCTGTCTGTTCCCGTTTCGCAGATGCTGCAGCAACGCGCTGCCAGAAGTCGGCCTCGCTGCAATCGGCGAAGAACGTCTGGCGACACCAGTTCAGCGCCGACCCCGACGCCGCGACCGTCCCGACAGACATCCACCACCGCCCCACGCCCAGCGCCCGAGTGAGCAGCTGTTCGTGCGGCTTTGGCCTGTCGGTGCACAGCGCCAGCACGTCGGTGGAGCCGACGGTATTGACGAGCTGTCCCCGCCGCACGCCCGCCAGCAGCATGGCCGCGCTGCCGTCGATCAGACCGGTAAGAACGGGGGTGCCCTGCGTCACCCCGAAGCGCCGCGCGCCCGCGGCCGTCACCGTGCCGGCGACCTGGTTGGCGTCGAGGATCGTCGGCAGCACGTTCTGCGGAATTTCAACGCCATCGCAGAGGGCGTCGCTCCAGCCGCCGAGCGTTGTCGTTTCGTACACGCCGGTAAATGAAGCATTCGACGGATCGATCACCCGCGCGCCGGTCAGCCGGCGGTGGATGAACGTGTTCAGCAGCCCGACGAGGTCCGCGCGGCGCATCCGCGCGCGCTCGTGCCGCAGGTACCAGCCCCAAGTCGTCGAACCAATGCTGCCGGGGAACGGTCGGTTGCCGGCGAGGAGGAGGTGACGTTCCCCGCCCACCCGTTTCTCGATCTCCCGGGCGATCTCGACGCTCCGGCGGTCCTGGTGCGTGACAATCGGCGTGATCGCTTTCCCCGACCTGTCCATCGCCACCCACGCCGGCGACATCACCGACAGCGCAATCACGTCCGCGCGTTTCGCGGCAGCGCCCAGATCACCCACCGCCCGGCGGATCGCGCCGACAATGTCGTCCGGCTTCACTTCCGCGCGCACGCCGTCATATAGCGTGTCGAAACTGCGGCGGGCCACGTTTCCGACGAGCTGATCACCGCGCAGGACCCCTGCTTTGACCGAGGACGAGCCGATGTCGATAGCAAGGACGGTCATTGTCTTGCCCCCTCTCCGGCACCCCGAAAGAAGGGACCAGAGGGGGCTGATTCAAACGACATTCCCCGGCTCGACCGGCTCATGCCCCGGGGGTTGGTGCCCGGGCTGGGCGGCGGTCCACTCGGTGTGGAAGGAGCCGGGCTTGTCGGTGCGCTCGTAGGTATGGGCGCCGAAGAAGTCGCGCTGCGCCTGGATCAGGTTGGCGGGGAGGCGCTCGCTGCGGTAGCTGTCGAAATAGGCGAGGCTGGCGCTGAACGCCGGCAGCGGGATGCCCTGCGCCACCCCGAGCGACACAATGCGCCGCCAGGCCGCCTGACGCTGGCTGACGGCGTCGCGGAATCGCGGGGCCAGCAACAGGTTCGGCAGGTCGGGCTGCTCGTTGAAGCTCTGCGTGATATCGTTGAGGAACACTGCCCGGATAATGCATCCCGCCTTCCACACGCGGGCGATCTCGCCCATCTTCAGCCCGAAGCCGTACTCCTTGTCGGCCGCGGCGAGCATGGCGAAGCCTTGTGCATACGAGCATATCTTCGAGCAGTACAGGGCGGAGCGAACATCCTCCACCAGGTTGGAGGTTTGTTCTTCGATGTTGGAGGGGGAAGGACCGGACAGTTCCTTCGCCGCGCGGACACGCTGGTCCTTAAGACTGGAAATCGAGCGCGCGTCGACGGCGGCGGTGATCGTCGGGATCGCGACGCCCAGATCCAATGCCGTCTGGCTCGTCCACTTGCCCGTGCCCTTCGCGCCGGCCTTGTCGAGAATGAGCTCGACCAGCGGCTTTCCGTTCGTCGAGAGGTCCTGGTAATTGATGACCTTGGCCGTGATCTCGATCAGGAAGCTGCGAAGGTCGTCGCCGCCGTTCCAGGTGTCGAACACCTCTTTGAGCTGCGCGTTATCGAGCCCGCCGACTGACTTAAGCAGGCTGTACGCCTCGGCGATCAGCTGCATGTCACCGTACTCGATGCCGTTGTGGACCATCTTGACGAAATGGCCGGCACCGCCCCGGCCCATGTAGTCCGCGCAGGGGTAGCCGTCGTCGGGCGCCTTGGCGGCGATCTTTGTGAGGATCGGCTTGAGGTGCTGGTACGCCTCGGGATCGCCGCCGGGCATGATCGACGGGCCCCACAAAGCGCCCTCTTCGCCGCCGGACACACCCATGCCGAAGAACTTGATGCCGGTCCCTTCCAGCTCTTTGCTGCGACGCTGTGTGTCCGTGAACAGTGAGTTCCCGCCGTCGATGACGATGTCGCCTTCCTGAAGGTGCGGCTTAAGCTCCGCCAGCACCGCGTCCACCGGGGCGCCAGCCTTGACCATGATGAGAATCCGCCGCGGGCGGTCGAGCATCTGCACGAACTCGGCAATGGTCTTGCCGCCCTTGGCGTTCTTGCCCTTCGCCAGCTCTTTGAGGAAATGTTCCGTCTTCGCCCACGTGCGGTTGTAGACGGCGATGGGGAAGCCGTTGCGCTCGATGTTCAGCGCGATGTTCCGCCCCATGACTTCCAGCCCGATGATCCCGAACGCCTGACCCATATCGCTCCCGTTAACGTTCTTTTCGCGATATTGAACCGCAGATGAACGCAGATAAACGCAGATGGAAAGAAGGAGATCTCCATCATCTCCGTCTTATCCGCGTTTATCCGCGTTCATCTGCGGTTCAAAACCCTAACTTGCCGTGATGGCACTGTCCGACGGGGCAGATTGTGGGATTTTTGCCGGCGTTGGCAATGCGGCGGGCGCCTGGTCGAGGATGTCCTCGACGTATGCACGAAGCAGCTCCCCCACCGATGCCGCTGACGCAATCGCGCCGCCGGGGCGATGCGGTGCGTCCCCATCGAACAATTCGCACAGATGTCCCAGGCCCGGCCCCTGCATGTGCTCGATGCAGGGTTGGAGAAAGCGCAGCGCCTCGCGGCGGGTCGTGGCGGCGCGGCCAAGGACGCGCAGGTAGGCCGACACCCAATGCCCGAGCAGCCACGGGAAGACGCAGCCCTGGTGGAGCGCCCGGTCGCGGGAGACGACGTCGCCCGTGTAGCGGCCGTGGTAGGCTAATTCTTCCGGCGAGAGCGTGCGCAGGCCGAAGGGGGTCAGCAGCGAGCGGTGGACCTTTTCCAGCACCGCCGGGTGACGCTCGCTTGCGAGCACCGGGAACGGCAGGCTGATGGCGAGCAGTTGGTTGGGGCGCACGGAGGGATCGGTGCCGTGGTCGTCAACCGCGTCATAGCAGCAGCCGCGCTCGGGATTCCAGAACCTCCGGTTGAACGACGCCGCCGTCTTCGACCCCAGCTCGCCCAGGTCGCTCGCCTGTGTCGTGCGGCCAAAGCGCTCGAACAGCTCGGCGGCGATGCGCAGCGCGTTGTACCACAGCGCGTTCAGCTCGACCGGCCGGCCCGCGCGGGGCGTGACCACCCAGTCGCCGATCTTCGCATCCATCCACGTCGTGCCCATGCCGGCGGCGTGGGTTTTGAGCAGTCCGTCCGCATCGGTTTGAACGCCCAGCAGCGTGCCGCGGCGGTACTCGGTCACGATCTCCTGCACCGCGTCCAGCAGCCGCGATACGGTCTGCTCGTCTCCGGTGTAACGGAGGTACTGCCACAGGCTGTTGATGAACCACAGCGAGACGTCCGCGCCGCCGTAAACGGCTTCCGAGCCGTTCTCCGGCAGCGCGCTGGGCAGCAGCCCGCGATTGAGCTTGGACGCGAGCGACTGGAGCAGCGCCTTGGCCCCGGCGAAGTTCTTCGTGACGAGGAACATGCCGACAAATGCGGTCAGCGCGTCGCGCACCGACGGTGACGACCACGGAAACCCCGTCAGCAGCGGCATCGACGCCTGGTCCGTCTCCAACGTATCACACGCGTACGCGCGGGCCGAGGCGACGAGCAGCTCCTGCGTCGCGTCGGGCTGGGACACGATCTCCGACACGCTCGCCGGCCGCGCGTCTTGTGCGCCCAGCTTCTGGAGCGTTCTTTCCATCTGAATGGGGTCAGCCGAGCACACGAAATGCACCGTCTGCCCCGGCGACAATCGCCAGCGGACCACGCCGGGGTTCCACAGGTCCTCAAGCCCGCTGTACCCCCGCTGCTCCTCTCGGCGGTAGATTGTGTTGAGGTACCAGCACGCGGGCGTGGCGCTGAAGGTCCCATCGTGCGCAAAGAATACTTCCGGTGTCCGCAGGGTGGGCGGGATGCGGTGGTGGCGCTTTGACTTGTTCTCCGCGGCCAATCGCCCGTTCCACTGGTACATCAGGTCGTGCATCGAACGCAGCGCCAGCAGCGGGCGCACGTCCAGCTCCGCCGGGCAATCGGCCCCCAGCAGCGTATAGCTGACCACGACCGTGTTTTCCCCCCGCACCAGGCGGACAGACTTCTCCAGCGTCCACCCATCCCCCTGATACGCCCACCGCGGGTAAGGACCCGCGCAGAACGCCTTGAGCAGCCGGTGCCCTTCCGGATAAATCGTGCCGGGATACTCATTACACGCCAGCGCGTGCGGCCACCCCTTCAGGTGCAGCGTCTCTTCCAGCCGGGACAGGAGCACCATCCGCCCCACAGGCGGCGTCATCGCCGCCACGAGCACGCCGTGATACTTGCGCGTGTTCATCCCGACTGCCGTCGAGCAGGCGTAGCCCCCGATCCCATTGGTGATGAGCCACTCGCGTTCGAGCAGCGCGTCCAGGGGCATACCCCCGACTTGGAGCGGATCCATTGCCATTCCTCCCTGAAATGGACTGCCCGGAACTGACCGTTCTCCAGCTTCCTTAACCCGCACTGCACTATACCACGACCGCCGCGCAATGATGAACGTGCGTTCCCTCATTCGTTCCGATGCTCGAGACTTTCGCTCAGCCCTTCATCGACTGCTCGTCCGTTTGACGCTCAGCCGCTTCTCGCATAGATTGCTCGACCCGCCCGGCAGATTCGGTCGTATTGCTTCTGTCTGGGCTGTGACGTTTCTCCCGCTTTTTTCCGCAATGCAAGCAGCAGCCGAAGGACGATTCGATGCGAGCCAGCGATATCCGTAAAGGTCAGGCCGTCATCATCGACGGCAAGCTCATGGTCGTCACCAACGCCGACCACAACACCCCCGGCAACCTCCGGGCCAAGGTGCAGTTCAAGCTGCGCGACGTCGCCAAGGGCACCATCCAGGACAAGCGCGTCGGCGCCACCGACGACATCGAAACCACCAACCTCGACACCCGCCAGGTCGAGTACCTCTACTCCGACAACGACGGCCACATCGTCATGGACCTGGAAACCTTCGAGCAGGACACCATCCCCAAGGAAGTCTTCGGCGACGACATCCTCTACCTCAAGCCCAACACCCAGCTGTCGGCCCAGTTCCACGAAGGCAGGGTCGTCAGCTACCAACTGCCCGCCACCGTCGACCTGCAGGTGACCGACACCGCCCCCGGCATCAAGGGCGCCACCGCCACCAACCAGATGAAGGACGCCGTGCTCGAGACCGGCCTCAAGACCCGCGTCCCCCCGTTCATCGAACAAGGCGAAATCGTCCGCGTCAGCACCAGCGGCGGCGCCTACCAGAGCCGCGCCTAGCCGCCTTGTCGATCAGGCGCAACGCCATCCGCACCCGCCCAGCACCCAAGCAGGCGCTCCGCGCGACGCGCCGCTTCGTCTCGGTCTCGGCGAGCAGGTCCAGAAAGGCCGCGGCGTCGGCGTCCGTGCGAGAGATCGTCTGGCGGTTGTTCCCCGGCTGAGCACGTGGTCCACGATCCCGCCCGGCGCGACGCGTGCGATGCGCGGGATGTGTGGCATGGATTTCAGCTACCCACCCGCCGCGGCCGCGGGCAAGCTTATTCAGGAGTGTGCGGGTGTCCCCTTTGTATTCTCCGCAAGTTGCTGGATGAACGTCAGATCGCCATCGAACCGTTCAACTAAGAAGAGGTCCAGGACATGGGAGAGGTATTCTTCATCGTTAATCCCGCAAAGCGGCAGTATCTTGATCCGGTGGCTTTTGGCGATAAAGACTACGCCAGCGCATTTCTCAAGGGCTATCACGCATTAGCCGTTGCGCGTCTGGCATGCAACCGCGGCGTCGACTACTTTTCGGGCGGCCTTTCGTGGTATGGTGATCCCATCACATTTGCTGGCGACGCTGAGGAACGGGATGCGATTGCTGCGGCCGCTTCGGCATCTAATCTGGACGATCGCAATCTATATGCGATCGCTTGGCAAGATTTTACGAATATCAGTTCCCCTGTCATTGCAATGTTGTGCGATTACGACTCCGTCGACGAAGAGCCCGAGTCACTCTCCTCTCGAATCGCATCTGTTCTGGCGGCGCGGGCGCAGTCAAATCTCGTCCGATACCGGCGACTGTGCATCGCTCAACTGGTCCAGCGGCGCACCACTCAATAAGGTGAAGGGCGACGTTGACGTCGTAACGAGCGCAAAGGCGATTGAGGTCAAATCCGGCAATCTAAATAATCTCGGTCCAGAAGAACTCGTGGACCTCCACCGCCAACTCCAGACTATGAAGACATTCGCCACTGCTCGCGGCATCGAGCCGGTGCTTTGTATTGAGCAAGCCCAGTCGATCCCTGACGCAGTCCAACGCGTGATCGACAGCGTCGGCGGAATTACCGTAAATCGCTTCTGAGAGAGGGTGGGTATGTCCGACAGTCTGAAGGCCAAAATTGATTACGAGACGGACTTTACCACAGCAGTGGCGTCGGTTCTTCAAGCGCTCGCGGACTCCGTCAGCGATAATTGGCGGGTGCTATGCGATGAATGGAGTTCCGCGGAGGCGGCTCCAAAGGTTGACGTCGACGCGTGGGCGGCGCAGTGCGCGGCTGGTAAGATGGAGCGGTTCCAATCGAACGACGGCGCGGTCTTCTACGCCGCCATGATGGATTTCGCCTTTTCGCCCGCGTCGTCTCTCCTTTGCAGTTGCGTTGTTCTTCAGCGGGCAGATGGCGGACTCTCGGTGAGCTTGCTGCTCGATCGCAACGCGCCGGGGGAAACGGTGGGTGACCGGGAGCAGCGCCGCATGGAGGCGCCGTGGGAAGAGGCGCGCCTGCACCGGACCGTGCGGACGGACCGAAGCATCGGCCCCGACGAGGACGACCCAACCTTCGATGCGTGGTGGGAGAAGTGGGACGCGCTTGAAGATACCCCCCCCGTCTGGCCGCAGAACAAGAAGGCGATCCAGAATATCATATCGAGGCTGGCCGCGGTCCATCCTCTTCGCTTTGCATCAATCGATCCAGAGCTTCAAACATAGCGGGCGGAGAGCTCCGGCGCCACGCTGGCGTACCTCACGTTGGATTCCACCGGGCGTGGCAGCTTCACGCTTCAATCGACTGGCTCGCTCCCTGCGGCGACGCAGTTGGCCGCCTTGCGCGTCCAGGTGGAGGTTTTGGCCGATGCAGGCGGCGGCGGCGCGCTGATGCTTACCGCCGCAGCGGGTGAGACGGCGAGCGCGCCCGTCGTGGTCGAGCAGAAAGGACTTCGGCAAGACCTGGCGGCGATGAGGCGGCGCGGTCCGCAGTCGTCGCACAGGGCGGGGGAATTGCGCACGAATCAGCTCGAGACTTTCGAGAGTCGATGCCATCTCTTCTAGAATCGGCGGCGCAAACTCATCAGTTGACGCGAGGTTTTCTAGACTCGGTGGCACAAACTCTTGCGTCAGTGCCAGTTTTCCTGGAGTCGGCGGCGAAAACTCTGGAGTCGATGCCGTATGTTCTTGAGTTGACGCCAGGCACTCTAGAGTCGATCCGTTCTTTTCTAGAGTGGTCGGCGAGAACTCTGGGGGCCGCGCGACTTGTTCCAGAGTCGGCGGCGAGAACTCTTGAGTCTGCGCGACTTTTTCCAGAGTCGGCGCAGAAATTCATCGAGTTGACGGAGACACTCATCGTCGGCGGGTTGCGCCACGCTCCGGTGGCGTCGCTTTTCGTGATCAGGCAGGGGCTGAGCAGAAAGGGGCGGATGGTTATCAGCCGGGCGTCGTTCCGTCCGGCATATTCCGCACAATCTGATTATGTCGCCTCATCGGTCCGTCGATGAACCATGCAACGGCGGCGCGTGGATGAATGAATTCATCCGGTGTCCGCACAAACATCTTCATGGAGAAGCTCCGATGAGCATTCCGAAGAAAGACGCGCTGCTCGCCGCCTGGTCGACCAACGCCAGCGCGCGCATGACTGCCCAGCCGGGGGGATTACTCCCTCACGGCTGCTCAGGCAGCCCAATATGCGACGCTTCACGACTCGTTTATGGTACTGTACGACCAGACGAGCAATCCCGGCATCCGCAGCAGGTCTCTGGTGTCCGATAAGAACATTCAGAAACTTGCATTGTTGAAGTATGGGCGCGAGCTGTACCAGATCGTGCAGGCTTCGCGCACTGTTCCGGACAACAAGAAGATCGAGCTTGGGGTCCATGTACGAGACACCGAACCCACTCCTCGGCCACGCCCCGCCACGGCTCCCGACATCGACCTGCTCTCGATGATTGGGCGCGCCATGAAAGTGCGGCTGCACGACTCGACCATCGAAGGTCGACGCAAACCCGCAGGCGTGATGGGAGCGGCTGTGTTCTCGTACGTCGGCGACCAGCCGCCGGAAAACACGGCGTTGTGGAAGTTCGAGGCCAACACGACGAAGACGGTCTTCGACATCGTGTTCCCCGAAACCCTCGCGCCGGGCACCAAGGTGTGGGCCACCGCATTTTGGGTGAACGCCAAGCTCCAGTCCGGGCCCCCCGCGACGCCGATCAGCGCGCTGATTCAGTTCGGCGGAATGATGGCGGCGTAACGCGACCCCCCGCTCGTGCTGAATGCGATTGCCGATTTGCGATTGTGTATGCGTCGCAAATCGGTGATTGCAAACTGCGCCTTCCATCGTCGCCAACCACGACATGACAACGACCACGAAGGGTGCATCATGCTGGTGATTCCCGATCCGAAATATCGTAAGCCGCGGGCGAAGACCACGCTTCCCGCGCACAAGCCGCCCGCGCCGCCGGCGGCGCTGGTGCTCGTGTCGGCGGAGTTGGACCTCGGTGGGCCCTGGGTGACGTTGACGTTTGATCGGGCGATCGACGTCGCGGGGTTCGTGGGCAGCGCGATTGTGGTCGAGGATGAGACGGCGGGGACGAACGTTTCAAGGCATCGTGCCGGCGACG
>DASYWJ010000087.1:0-32392 GCA_035936155.1 Tepidisphaeraceae bacterium
GAGAGCTGGGTGCACCAGAATCGGCACCTCAAGCTCCGCTACGACCGGCGTGACGACATCCACGAGGCGTTCGTCGCCTTGGCCTGTGCATTGATCTGTCTGAACTGCTTGCATGACAGGTTTTGTTAGGAGCTCTTAAGCACGAAGCACCAAACAAATCTCACATTAAAAGGAGCAGCTCACGAAGGAAGACTTCCCATTTGACGCTTTCTTCGTCGTGCTTGGAATTTGTTTCATGCTTCGTGCTCCTAATTTCGTGCTTCCCGCGCAGCGGACTGCGGCTTCACCTCGAACTCGCCGAAGTCGGCGCTGCCGACGAGCATGTTCTCCAGACGAACCAAGGAAATTTCCATGCCCGAGACGGTAAAGCGGTCCCCCTTCTTCACCGATTGAGGTGCGAGGATGACGCGTCCGGCGTGGTCGGTGACGCTGACGATCACCTGCTGTCCCGTGATGTCATCGAGGTGCAGCTTGAGCTTTCCGCCGGGCAGCCAACCGTTGCCGCGCTGCTTGATGGTCAAGCGCACGCCGGCGGGGTCGAGCGGTGTCGCCGCCGCGTCGGCCGCCGAGGGAGCGGGCACGCTGGGGCCCCGGTTGAGCAGTTGATCGGCGCCGGACCGAATGCCGACCATCGTCCAGACCACCACCCCCGCCGCCACAACGGCGGCACAGGCGATCGTCCAGACGGCGATGTCGCGGTGACGGACCATTACCAGATGACCTCAACCTCGATGAAGATGTCCTGATCGCTCGCCTCGGCGCTGTCGGTGCCGGGGCCGCCGATGATCTTGTCGATACCCGGGCCGCCGTACATGCGGTCGTTGCTCCCGCCGCCGATGATCGTGTCGCGGCCGTCCTGGCCCTGGATGACATCGTTGTGCCCGCCGCCGATCAGGATGTCGTCGCCGGCGTTGCCCTCGATGGTGTCGGCGCCCCAGTCGGCGCTCATGCCGAGCGCGTCGCCGTTGATGACGTCGTTCCCGAGGCCGCCGGAGATGCGGTCCTTGTGGGCGTTGCCATCAATCGCGTCATCACCGTCCCCGCCGAGGATCATGTCGTCGCCAGGGCCGCCCCCGATCCTGTCATTGCCCGCGTTGCCGTCGAGCAGGTCATTTCCATCCTCGCCGAGCATCAGGTCGTTGCCGTCCTGGCCGAGGATGATGTCCTTGCCAAACCAGCCGGAGAGCGTGTCGTTGCCTGCGCCGCCCCAGATCTTGTCGTTCGCGTCGCCGCCCCGGATCGTGTCGTCGCCGCCGCGGCCGTCGAGTTCGACGGGCCTGAAGGTGGGCGTGTGGATGAAGTCGGCGAACTCCGAGCCGATCCAGGTGGTGTAGAAGTTGAACGACACGTTGGGGTCGATGACGTTCTGCTGCGTGAGGCGCACGCCGACGGGGGACTTCGAGGCGTCGATGACGCTGCCGTCGGTCACCTGGACGCCGCCGTGCAGCTCCTCGAACCCTACAATGTTCGCGGTTTCGCCGCGGTTGCCGTCGTTGGCGATGCCGTCGAGGGAGATGTAGATCGGGTTCGTCTCGGCGGCGAAGTCGAGGCGGTCGATGCCGGCGCCGCCGTCAACCGTGTCGATCCCGGTCTCGTCGATGCCGAATTGGGCGGTGTCGAGGCGATGGAAGATGGCGAAGTCGGCGCCGTCGGCGCCGAAAATCTGATCGTCGCCCGGGCCGCCGCGCAGTTGGTCGCTGCCGGCGCCTCCGTTGAGCAGGTCGTTGCCGCCGACGCCCAACAGAAGGTCGTCGTCCTCCTCGCCGAAGAGCATATCGTCGCCGCTGTCACCCCAAAGCCGGTCCTGGCCGCGCCCGCCGCGGAGTGTGTCATTGCCCTCGCCGCCGTGGATAAAGTCCGTACCGATCTTTCCGAGAATCAGGTCGTTGCCGGCGTCGCCCAGGAGCGTGTCGGGCCGCGACCCACCTACGATCGTGTCGTTACCCTCGCCGCCGCTTACGCTGGGGTACGCGTGCAAGCGCGGGTCGATCGTGACCAGGTCGTTCCCGCCCAAGCCGTCGACGCTGATGAGGCGCTCGAAGGTGCGCTCGCCTGTCAACATCACCACGTCGCCCGCGACACCGTTGACGACGGCGATGTAGGAGTCGCGCGAATCCCCGCCGACGCTCTGGATCTCGATGACGTCGTCGCCGTCGGTCCCGGTGACGAAGAGCCGACGAACTTCCAATCCCTCGACGTGTGGCATCTGCATGAAGCAACCTCCCCGATGAGTTGTGGGGCAAGCGTAAGCGGGGCCTGCCGACAAGGACGCCAATCCCCCGGCACCCGTTCCGAAAACCATGCCGGCGTCCGGGGTTCCCTTTCGCCTTCCCGCAAACTCGAGGCGCGCGGGTCGCGGGCGCCATCGAACAACGCTCACGCGCTCGTCGAGCGGACTTATAGGATGATCTCGACCTCGATGAAGATGTCCTGATCGCTCGCCTCGGCACTGTCAGTGCCCGGGCCGCCAATGATCTTGTCGATGCCCGGGCCGCCGTACATGCGGTCGTTGCTCCCGCCGCCGATGATGGTGTCGCGGCCGCCCTGGCCCTCGATGACGTCGTTGTTTCCGCCGCCGATCAGGATGTCGTCGCCGGCGTTGCCCTCGATGGTGTCGGAGCCCCAGCCGGCGAGCGCGCCGAGCACGTCGCCGTTGATGACGTCGTTCCCCAGCCCGCCGGAGATGCGGTCGTTGCCGCCGTTCCCGTCGATGAAGTCGTCGCCGTCCTCGCCGTGAATCATGTCCTTGCCGAACCAGCCGGCGAGTTTGTCGTTTCCCGCGCCGCCCCAGATCTTGTCGTTCGCGTCGCCGCCCTGGATCGTGTCGTCGCCGCCGCGGCCGTCCAGTTCGACGGGCCGGAACGTGGGCGTGTGGATGAAGTCGGCGAACTCCGAGCCGATCCAGGTTGTGTAGAAGTTGAACGACACGTTGGGGACCGTGACGTGCCGCTGCGTGAGGCTGACGCCGACGGGGGACTTTGAGGCGTCGATGACGCTGCCGTCGGTGACTTGAATCGCGCCCCTCAGGTCCTCGAACCCGACGATGTTTACGGCTTCGCCGCGGTTGCCGTCGTTGGCGATGCCGTCGAGGGAGATGTAGATCGGGTCCGTCTCGGCGGCGAAGTCGAGGCGGTCGACGTCGGCGCCGCCGTCAATCGTGTCGTTGCCGGTCTCGGCGAAAACCGGAAGGGTGTCGAGGCGCTGGAACCGCACTAAGTCCTCGCCGTCGGCGCCATACATCTGATCGTCGCCGGCCTCGCCGTGGAGGTGGTCGTTGCCCTCGCCGCCGTTGAGCAGGTCGTTGCCGTCGGAGCCGAACAGGCTGTCGGTATCGGCTTCGCCGAAGAGCATGTCGTCGCCGGTGGCGGTGACGGTCGTTCCGAGGAAGGGATGCTCATCGCCCCGGAGATCATCGTTTCCGGCGCCGCCGCGGAGCGTATCGTTGCCCTCGCCCCCGACGATGACGTCCCAGCCGGTCTTGCCGAGAATGAGGTCGTTGCCGGCGTTGCCGAGGAGCGTATCGTCCTGCGAGCCGCCGACGATCGTGTCGTCGCCGTCGCCGCCCCTCACCGTCGCGAACGCGAACAAGCTCGTGTCGATCGTGATCAGGTCGTGCCCGCCCAAGCCATCGACGGAGATCTTGCGCAGGCCGCTCAACATCACCGCGTCGCCCGCGACGCCGTTGACGACGGCGACGTAGAAGTTCCGCGAATCGCCGTTGAGGCTCTGGATCTCGATGACGTCGTCGCCGTCGGTCCCGGTGACGAAGAGCCGGCGCACTTCCAATTCTTCAACGCCCGGCGTCTGCATGAATGAACCTCCTCGATAGTTTGCCTGGCAGCATACCCGCAACCGGCCCCGCGGTAAGGACGCCGCTCATCCATCGGCCGTTCCGAGACGCAAGCCGTGTACACGAATGAACACGAATGGCTCGAGCGAGATGCTGGCGCGCCGGGGCGCGGTGTTTGTCGGAAATGAGCTGTTAGGTATTGTGCGGCCATGGCGAAGGGAGCCCGCCGCACCCCGCCCGCTCCGACCGGCCCCGTCCCCGGCGCCGGCGGCGGAAGACCTCATCCCTGCTCGACACCCGCCCAGTTTTCTCAACCGTCTACTGCGGCGACAACTTCGAACCGCTCGCCAAGCCTGCCCTTGAGCCTGTCGAACGGGCGCCCCGACCGCTGTGTTGACGCTGGCGGAGCACGCTACAGGAAGGTCTCGACCTCGATGAAGATGTCCTCGTCGCTCGCCTCGGCACTGTCGTCGCCGGGCCCGCCGATGATCTTGTCGATGCCGGGGCCGCCGTACATGCGGTCGTTGCTCCCGCCGCCGATGATGGTGTCGCGGCCGCCGTGGCCCTCGATGACGTCGTTGTGCCCGCCGCCGATCAGGATGTCGTCGCCGGCGTTGCCCTCGATCGTGTCGGCGCCCCAGCCGCCGTTCAGGTGCATCACGTCGCCGTGTATGACGTCGTTCCCCGGGCCGCCGGAGATGCGGTCGCTGCCGAAGCTGCCGTCGATGGAGTCGTTGCCGTCCTCGCCGAGGATTATGTCCTTGCCGACGTAGCCGGAGAGTTTGTCGTTGCCCGCGCCGCCGAAGAGGATGTCGTTGCCGTCGCCACTTTCAATCGTGTCGTCGCCGCCCCGGCCTTCGATTCTGACCGGGCGGAAGGTGGGCGCGTCGATGAAGTCGCCAAACTCCGAACCAATCCACGTCGTGTAAAAGTTGAACGGTTGGCTGCTGCCGTACTGCTGCTGCGTGAAGTGCACGCCGACGGGCGAGTTCGACGCGTCGATGACGCTGCCGTCGGCGACTTGGAAGCCGCCATGCAGGCGCTCGAAGCCGACGATGTTCGCGGTTTCGCCGCGGTTGCCGTCGTTGGCGACCCCGTCGAGCGAGATGTAGATCGGGTTGGTGTCGGCGGCGAACTCGAGGGTGTCGGTGCTGCCGCCGCCGTCGATCGTGTCGTTGCCCGCCTCGTCCAACCAGAACGGGGGGTTGTCGAGGCGAGGGAAGTGGGCCGTGTCTGCGCCGTCGGCGCCGTACATCTGGTCGTCGCCGGCCTGGCCGCGGAGGGCGTCGTTGCCGTCGCCGCCGTTGAGCAGGTCGTTGCCGCCGGAGCCGAACAGCGTGTCGCCCTGGGCCTCGCCGAAGAGCATGTCGTCGCCGGTCGCGCTGACGGTCGCTCCGGTAGCGCCGGATTCGTCGCCCCGGAGTTCGTCGTTTCCGCCCCCGCCGCGGAGCGTATCGTTCCCCTCGCCGCCGACTATCAAGTCGTCACCGGTCTTCCCGAAGATCAGGTCGTTGCCGCCCTCGCCCAACAGCGTGTCGCTTTGCGACCCCCCGATGATCGTGTCGTCGCCGTCGCCGCCCCTTACGGTGACGTAAACGCGCAAACTCGTGTCGATCCTGATCAGATCGTTTCCGCCCAGGCCGCTGACGCCAATGCTGCGCGCGCCGGCCAACGAGACGACGTCGCCCGCGACGCCGTTAACGACCACGCGGTAGAAGTTTCGCGAATCGGCGTTGAGGCTCTGGATCTGGATGACGTCGTCGCCCGCCGTAGCGAAGAGGCGGCGAATCTCCAATCGTTCGACGTGTGGCATCTGCATGGGACCAACCTCTCCGGTGAATTGGATGACGAGCGTAGGCACGGCACGGCGGGACGCCGCGCGCGGCAGAACTCCCCGGCCGCGATCGAACAAGGCTGACTCAGGCGTCGAGCGGACTTATAGGATGACTTCGACCGATTCGAAGACGTCCTGATCGCTCGCCTCGGCGCTGTCGGTCCCGGGGCCGCCGATGATCTTGTCGATGCCGGGGCCCCCGTACATGCGGTCGTTGCTGCCGCCGCCGATGATGGTGTCGCTGCCGTCCTGGCCCTGGATGACATCGTTGTGCCCGCCGCCGATCAGGATGTCGTCGCCGGCGTTGCCCTCGATGGTGTCGGCGCCCCAGTCGGCGCTCATGCCGAGCGCGTCGCCGTTGATGACGTCGCTCCCGAGGCCGCCGGAGATGCGGTCCTTGCCGGCGTTGCCGTCGATCGCGTCATCACCGTCTCCGCCGAGGATCATGTCGTCGCCAGGGCCGCCCCCGATCCTGTCATTGCCCGCGTTGCCATCGAGCAAGTCATTTCCATACTCGCCGAGCAATAGGTCGTTGCCGTCCTGGCCGAGGATGATGTCCTTGCCGAACCAGCCGGCGAGCGTGTCGTTGCCCGCGCCGCCCCAGATCTTGTCGTTCGCGTCGCCGCCCTGGATTGTGTCGTCACCGCCGCGGCCGTCCAGTTCGACAGGCCGGAAGGTGGGTGTGTGGATGAAGTCGGCGAACTCCGAGCCGATCCAGGTGGTGTAGAAGTTGAACGACACGTTGGGATCGGTGACGCGCTGCTGCGTGAGGCGCACGCCGACGGGCGACTTGGAGGCGTCGATGACGCTGCCGTCGGTGACCTGGATGGCGCCGTGCAGCTCTTCGAATCCGACGATGTTCACAGTTTCGCCGCGGTTGCCGTCGTTGGCGACGCCGTCGAGCGAGATGTAGATCGGCTTCGTCTCGGCGGCGAACTCGAGGCGGTCGTTGCCGGCCCCGCCGTCGATCGTGTCGTTGCCGCTCTCGTCGAATGCGAGCGGCGCATCGAGGCGGTTGAACACGACCGTTTCGCTCCCGGCGCCGCCGTACATGGCGTCGTCGCCGGCGCCGCCGTGCAGGAAATCGTCGCCGTCGGCGCCGTACATCGCGTCATCGCCCGCTTCGCCGCGGAGAGCGTCGTGGCCGTCGCCGCCGTTGAGCAGGTCGTTGCCGTCGGAGGCATAGAGCGCGTCGTTGTCGGCCTCGCCGAAGAGCATGTCGTCGCCGGGGGCGCTGACGGGCGATCCGAGGAAGGGATGCTCGTCGCCGCGCAGCTCGTCGACTCCGCCGCCGCCGCGGAGGGTGTCGTTGCCCGCGCCGCCGATGATCGTGTCGCGGCCGGTCTTCCCGAGAATCAGGTCGTTGCCGGCTTCGCCGAGGAGCGTGTCGCCCTGCGACCCGCCGACGATGGTGTCGTCGCCGTCGCCGCCGCTCACGTCGGCGAAGGCGAATAACGCGGTATCGATCGTAATCAGGTCGTTCCCGCCCAGGCCATTGATGCCGATCTCGCGCTGGCCGCTCAACATCACCGCGTCGCCGGCGACGCCGTTGATGACGGGGATGTAGAAGTTGCGCGAATCCCCGCCGACGCTCTGGATGTCGATCACGTCATCGCCGTCGGTCCCGGTGACGAAGAGCCGGCGCACTTCCAATTCTTCAACGCGTGGCGTCTGCATGAAGGAACCTTCCTCGGTGAGTTGTATGGCTGGTGTACCGTAGCCGGCGCTGCGACAAAGGACGCCGTTCCCCCGGCGGCCGTTCCGAAAATAAGCGGGCGCCGGCGACCAGACGCCCAGTTCCTTTTCGCGTTGTGCGACGTCCGTTACATCGGCTCGGCCTTCACCGTCTCATCGTAGACGCGCAGGAGCTTGGATTTGTCGAAGATCATTTCCTGGCGGGTGAGGCCGACGACGTCGTAGATGCTCGTCAGCTCGATGGCGTCGACGGGGCAGGCTTCTTCGCACATGCCGCAGTAGATGCAGCGCAGCTCGTCGATGTCGAACTTGGCGGGATATTTTTCGCGGTCGGCCCAGGGAGACTCATCGGCCTCGATGTGGATGCAGCGCGCGGGGCAGGCGGTGGAGCACATGAAACATGCGACGCACTTCACGCGGCCTTCTTCGTCCTTGTTGAGCCGGTGGACGCCGCGGTAGGTCTGCCTGAACATGCCGCCGTCCTCGACCGGGATGTCTTCGCGGCGCTCTTCGGGGTACTGGATGACGCGGTCGCGCCCGCCAAGCACGCGGAACATGTGCTTCATGGTCGTGCCCAGCCCGTGCATGACCTGCGGCATGTAAAACTGATCGCCGAGCGAGAGCCTGGGTTCGTCGAGGATGAGGACGTCGGAGTCTTTCATGGTGTTGTGATCAATGTTCGGATGGACGGGGAAAGCCCCATTCATCTGCTTCTTCGTCCGCCTCGCGCGCTGCGGCGGCGAAATCTACACGTTCGTAAAGTTCCGCCAGCGGCAAATCCGTGTCGATCGCCTCGAGGGGAACCGTCGCCTCCATGCCCTCGTATACCTGCGCGACGAACCCCTCGGGCGTGCGTTGGTGCACGGCCACCCGCGGGCGCTCGGTTTCGATCAGCAGGTAGGCGCTGAGCGTTGGAATCGTCAGGTACGCTTCGCGCTTCTCACCTTCGTCGGTGCGGCGCGTCGAGATGGAGGTTACTTCGGCGATGACGGTCGGACGGTCTTGAAATTCGTCGTTGGGCGGGTTCGGCTCGCACACGACCATCCCGTCGGGATAGTAAAACCGCGAGTGGGTCGGCATCCGAATCCGCACCTTCGTGTCGGAGTTAAAGGGTTGGCAGGGCCGGCCGCGCAGCCCGGCGTGCATGAGGCCGAGAAATCCAGTCGCGATGATGTTGTGAACAATCCGCCCCCCCGCCATCTCGTAGACGTACCCGCCTGTGTACTCGTGCTTCTTCTTCGAGACGCGTTCGCCGGCGAGGTAGTCGCTGACTGACACCAAGGGAATCTGTTTCGCGGCGGTCATTGCTTGCAAGCTCACAGTTACGGTTGCGGCGATTGAACGTGTAACGCGGGAAAGAATTCGCCGACGACCGCCTTGAACTCGGGCAGCACCGATTCGCCGGTGATGGTGTCGGCCTCGTGAAACACATGCACGCTGCCGTCGGCGCGATGGACGCGAACGGTGCGGGTTTCCGGATTCACGACCCACACCAGTTCGACCCCCGCGCGGAGGTACTCTTCGACCTTGACGTCCACCTTGATGGCGTCATCGTTCGGCGAGAGCACTTCGGCGACCAGATTCGGCGCCGCTGTAACGGGATCGTCGCTCAGCCGCCCGCCGCGAAAACGCTCCCGGTGCATGTACACCACGTCAGGGCGCCGCCCGTGGTTGCGGAGCCAGCCGAAGCAGTTGATCGGAAGTTCCGTGAAGACGAAGCCGCGCCCGGTTGGTTCGACATGATTTCCGATAAGCCGAGCGATCTGCGTCGCCGCCCAAAGCGCGATTGCGCCCACTTGCTTCTCCACCAATTGCCCTTCGATCAGCTCATAGAGCTTGTCCCCGGACTTGGCCAGCAGGTCATCGAAGGTGTACTCGGTCTGAGTCGTTGTCGTCATAGCTCACCCGGACTTGATTATATCCTCGGAATGCTTACGCCGCCCCCGCCGGGAGCGGCGTCCGCGCGAAGCGGCTGTTGGCGATCTTGATCTTCCGGTTCGTGTCGGGGCCGGCGGGGATCAGGGTGCTGACGAGCATCGTCACCGCCAGCAGCACGACATTTCCAACCAGCAAAGCCAGCGCGATTCGACCGGGAAGACGCATAAAGGCCCGTTCCGTGCCCATGAAAAGCCACAGCACCACCGCCGTCATGAAGAACTGCCCCAGCGCGATCGGGATCAGCGCCCGCCAGGCCAGGTCCATGATCTGATCGAAGCGGAAGCGCGGGAGGCTCCAGCGGACCCACATGAACACGCCGATGATCAGCAGCGTCTTGCCGAACAGGACGAAAGCGCGGATCAGGCACCACAGCAGCGAGGTTGTGACCGACGGGTTGGCCGGGTCGGGCTGGAGGCTGGCGACGGCCGGGATCAGATCGATCCACGGCAGGTGGTAGCCGCCGAAGAACAAACACACGCACACGGCGCTGGTCGTGATCATCCCCGCGTACTCGGCCAGGAAAAACAGGGCGAAGCGCATCGAGCTGTATTCGGTGTGGTACCCGCCGACGAGCTCCTGCTCGGCCTCGGCGGTGTCGAACGGGGCGCGGTTGGCTTCGGCGTGAATGCAGATCAGAAACATGAGGAACGCCAGCGGCTGGGCGAACACGTTCCAGGCCGGCCAGAACCCGCCCCAGTAGTGCACCTGCTTCTCGACGATCACCGCCAGGTCGAGCGTGCCGAACATCGCGACCACGACGAGCACCGCCAGACCCAGGGGAATCTCATAGCTGATCATGTTGGCGGTGGCGCGGAGCCCGCCCAGGAACGAGTACTTGTTGTTGCTCGCCCACGCACCGATGACGATGCCGTACACCGCCAGCGACAGTACGGCGAGGATGAACAGCACGCCGACGTTGAGGTTGGCGATCTGGAATGCCCAGCCGTGCACGTATGCCACGTTGCGCGCCGTCGGCACTGCAACGTGGGGATCCAGCAGTTGTGGAACGGCGGCCGCGTTGTCCACCGAGATCAGCTCGTGATGCGGGGGCAATGCCGATTCGATTGCCGCAGCGGGTGTCATGCCGGCAGGCACGGTGATGGTAGCCCGATCGCCCTTCCACCCGCCCCACGGGATCACTGCAATGCTGATGATGATCACGATGATCATCATTCCCGGCGCCATGGTGAACAGGACGCGGTCCGTGTTCTTCGGTCGATAGTCTTCCTTCAGGATGAACTTCAGCCCGTCCGCCAGCGGCTGGCCAAGGCCGAACATGTGCTTGTCCTTCAGCCACGGGATCAGGCCGAAGCCAAGCCCCACGCGATTGGGGCCGATGCGATCCTGCACCCACGAGGCGATCTTGCGCTCGAGCAGGATGAGATACGCGACCGTTCCGAGCACGACACCGTGAGCGATGATCGCGATGTAAACCCACGGAGGGATGCGTTGGATGAGATCGACCATGATTTAATCCCCAACCGCCTTCAGCGAATCGCCGCGAGTGGCACGCAATTTATCAACCCTTTCGGTGCTCAGGGTTACCTTTTTCGGCGGCCGGCCCGGCTCAAAAACTAAGCTCGTCTGACTGTCGAGGTAGTAGAACGCCTGCTCGCAGTCTCTCCACGTCGGAGCGTCCCACTGGCGCGGGAGATAGACTCGCCCGGTATCGCCCGATACGTCCATGATCAGGTGAGGCGTTCCCCACCGGTTCATTCGCGCTCTGGTCACGCTCGGCGACACCGTTCCGGTTTCACACCCAAGAATGAGCAGCGAAAGGAACAGCGCCAGCCCTGCGCCTCGTCGCATTGCAGCACCTCACAGCTCAACAATTCAAACGCCGACTCCGGCTTGCTCGTGTCGGGCCGGGCGACG
Source organism: Tepidisphaeraceae bacterium (assembly GCA_035936155.1). Taxonomy (GTDB): domain Bacteria; phylum Planctomycetota; class Phycisphaerae; order Tepidisphaerales; family Tepidisphaeraceae; genus DASYWJ01. Next base: position 11,133 of record DASYWJ010000087.1, read on the forward strand.
ACGCGAACGGCTCGCCAACTCCCCGTTACGCTACGCCGCCCGCACAGTCAGGATGCGGATGCCGCTCGACGGCATCTGTGCGAGATAGGTCAGGGCCCGGTCGTACTTGGTTTCAAAGGGTTGCGCCTCCAGCGCGCTAAAAAGTTCCCGCTCGACGAAGTACGGGGCATCCTCAATCAGGGCGTCCGCGTACTGCTCGACGCTCATCGATGCGAACTCCGGTGCGTTCGCAGCCGCCTGCTGGCGAAACTGTTCGAGGATGATGCGGGCGTCGCCTTGCCGCGTGGCCCCGTGATCAAAGACTGTGTAACTTGCCATAGCTCGAACTCCTTACGGCTCGGAGGAAGCGGCGCGTTTCCGTTGCCGCTCCGGCGGGCCGCACGAACGGCCTGACGTGAAATCGCCCCGCATCCTCCCGCACCAGCGACTTCACCATCGCGCTGGTCGACCACGAACCTGGATCGTCGGGCCACGTCCTCCCGAACGGGTGATGATACAGCAACAGAACCCGGAAAAGGCCGTAGTCGCGACATCGCTCCAACTCCATGAGCGCTCCTGAGAGTCCGGTCAAGTCGAACACCGCCAGCCGGCAACCGTGCAGAAGGCCAAGCGTCACATCGTGAATGTCGTGATCGGGCTGCAAGAGGGCGAATCGATCCGCAAGGACGGGTTCGAACCCGGTATCACGGATGGCCTGCTCGATCACGCCCAGCACTTCCCGGCTAACCGGCTGAAAGCTCCCGCCGACGAACACGCGATTGCGATATGTACCCGGCAAGGACGATGGGTCATGCGTTGCGGGCGCTGCATCGGACATCTCTACAGCTCCACGAACTCAAACGCCGGCTCCGGCTTGCTCATATCCGGCAACGTCACCGTCGCGAACACGTCGCCCATTTCGTGGCGCACGTCCTCGGCGACGTACTGGCCCTTGCGGCCCAGCAGCCTGTAATACACGTCGCCCTCGCGGCGGGCGCCTTCCGGGGGAGGGACCGCTGCCGCAAAGGGTTGAATCTTGCCCGCGAAGTTCTCCCAGCTGCCGTCCTTCTCCGCCCACGCGGCGGCCGGGAGCAGCACATCCGCGGCGGCGCTCAGCGCGCTGGGGAAGATGTCCTGCACGACGCGGAACCCCTTCTTGAACAGCGCGGGCTGCTCCTTGGGCAGCCAGGCGGACAGGTAGCCGCCGACGATCCACCCGCCCTTGAGCTTTTTCAGCTCATCGGTCGCTGAAGCGACCATGCCCTCGAAGTCAGCGTTCGGTCCACCGAGCATCCCCATCACGCGACGGATGCCGGCGGCGTTGGGAACCTTTTCAGCTTTGATGGTGAACGTCGTCTTCCCCGTCTGGGGGCTCTTGAAGACCTCGTCGTGGCCCGTCGTCGGGACCGGCCCGAGGATCAGCACCGCCTGCGGGTCGATCGAGCGGAGGTACGTGCCGAGCAGCCACGCTTCTTCGTTGGCCATCATCGGCGAGAGCATCGCATACAGGCTCCCGGGGCCGCTTTCCTTCACGACCTGCTTGAGCCCCTCGTCGGCTTCCTCGATCGCTCTCGTGTCGCTCGTGTCGATCTGCGACCCGTACTGCATGCGCTTGGTGCCGCGCAAGCGGTTCTCATCGTGCACGGCCTTGTAGCTGTAGCGCGTGTCGTCGCTGATCCACCAGTGGTTCACCTCAGGGTTGTAGCGCGGTTTCACGCGGTAGATGACCGCCTGGTTGTAGTGCAGGTAGATGTTCTCACCACCGCTGTCCACCGGCGAGATGGAGGGAGCCTCCTTCAGCAGCCAGACGCGCTGCTTGAAGAGGAAATCCTTGTCGAGCAGCGCGCCAACCGGGCACAGGTCCACCACGTTGCCGGACAGCTTGTTGTCCAGCGGCTTGCCCGGGAAGATGGCGATCTCTTCCTTGTGCCCCCGGCCCTCGACGAACAGCTCGCTCGTTCCCGACACCTCGCGCGTGAAGCGCACGCAGCGCGTGCACATGATGCACCGGTCGGCGTAGAGCAGGACGTTCTCGCCCACGTCCTTCTTCGGATTCTTGACCTTGTCTTCCTCAAACCGGCTCTGGCTGCGGCCGTACTCGTAGGAGTAATCCTGGAGGTAGCACTCGCCGGCCTGATCGCACACGGGGCAGTCGAGCGGGTGGTTGATCAGCAGGTATTCCATCACCTGCTTCTGGTTGGCGATGGCCTTGGGCGAGGTCGAGTGCACGACCATCCCGTCGCGCACGGGGGTCTGGCAGCTGGGCACGAGCCTGGGAAGCCCCTCGACTTCGACCAGGCAGATCCGGCACGAAGCCGGGATCGACAACCCGGGGTGGTAACAATAATGCGGCACAGCAATGCCACTATCGATGCACGCCTGCAGGATCATCTGCCGGTCTTTGGCATCGATCGTCTTGCCGTCGACGGTGATCTTGGGCATAGGTCGCGGATGGTAGCCGGGGTTGTGACAAATTTCACTAGGAGGGGGTTATGGCGAAGTCAGACGACGGCTCCCGATACCATTTCGGGACCCACTCGGCGCCGTGCCGCTCGACGTGCATCAGATGTGTCGGCCGAAGTACGCCACTTCCGGCTGAGCCACGCGGCGGTAGTCCGCGAGGCTCATCGTCACCGCTTCACTGTGCGTGCCGGCCTGGAACGTCACCCGATCGTCGGCGAACAGCGACTCGTCCATCAGCGTGGGTAGCCCATACAACCGCCCGATCGGGGGCTCGGCCCCCAGCTCGCAGTCGCGAAAAATCTGCTGCAACGCGTTCTCATCCGCCAGCTGCACTTCCTCGCACTGCAGTTGCTGGCGCAGCTCGCTTAAGTCGACCTTGTACGACGCCGGCAGCGCGCACATCACGAACTCACCGTCAGCGCGCACCACCACCGGCTTGATCACCTTCCGCCCGGGAATATGCTCCGCGGCGGCCAGGTCCTGCGCCGTGTATGCCTCTTCATGCTTGGACGTGCGGTAGTTGATTCCCATTTCATCCAGGTACGATTGAAGTTTCATGCAGACCTCCTGTCTGGGACCGGAAACGAGTTGAAGGGGAAACCGTACGTCCGGCGCGTGGGAGGTTCAAGCAAAAAATTGCCAAGCAGGCTCACCCGTGGGAGGGAATGAGGGGATGACAAGGCGAACGAGCAACGCTCTTCCCCCGCTCACGCCGCGATCTTCGGCGCCTGCGCCGCCGTGGCCGCCGCCGTCATCGTCGCCCCGGCACCAGCGCCGAAGTTGACGGTGTACTGCGCCCGCGGCCCCGCCGACTTCGAGCGGACAGCTTGGACCTGATACGTGAGCGACGTCACGCCCGCCGGGATGGCGCGCTCGACGTAGCGCTTCGCGCCGGATCCGCCGAGGTAGGTGAACTCGGTTTCGCCGCCGACGCGCCGCCATATCTGGTAGATCGTGCCCCGGCTGCCCGGCGGGTTCTTGCACGTCCACTTCAGCTCGATCGAGCCATCACCCAACAACGTGACGCGAAAGCCCTCCGGCGTGCCCGGCGGGGGCAGCGGCGACGGCAGCGCCCGCACGTTCAGCCCCAGCTCGACCTTCTGCGCGTCCGTCACCGTTGCCGTTCCGTCGATGATCTTCGCCAGGTCCGAAGCCATCACCCGCAGGCGCGCCCGGACATCGTTTTTTCCGACCACTCTGGGCGTTGTCCGCTTCTCGGGATTCATTACCGCCAGATAGCAATCCGCATAGATGGCGTTCAGCGACGCGTACTCCGCGGCTTGGCTCTCGAGCAAACCGAACGCCTGCGGCGTCAGACTGATCTTGGCCGAGAATGCCGCCGAGCCGGTGTACAGTTCGATATCGGTGCCGGTGAAGAAGCTGTGTGCCATCGGTCGATTGATCGAACGATTCGCCCCCCGACTGAACCCGGCCGACGCACAAACCGTTCGATGGGCCGATTTCCGCGTTATCGGCGACCTCCAGACCCGCCACCCCCTCGCCGCGGGCGAAAAATGCGCTTTCCCTTGCAGAACAGTCGACGCTCCGCCTCAAACCGTCGACGGTTTGGATCGGAACGTCGACGCTTCGGAGCAAACGGTCGACGCTTTCGGGCAAACGGTCGACGTTATCCCTTGGACCGTGGACACTCTGAACGAGCCGGTCGACGAGCTGCCTCGGACAGTCGACGCTCCGGACGAAATGGTCGACGCTCTGCCCCGGCCCGTCGACGGCCCAAGCCGAACGCTCGACGCCTTGCCCCGCGGCGCGAACCGCCTTGCCGCCGCCCCGCTTACCGCAATACCCTCCGCGGAGCGGCCGGCATCGCTCGTGTTGCTGCGCCGGTCAGGATGATCAGCCATGATGCGACCCGAGCCATCAGTTCACGACAACTTCGTATACGCATACACGGTCAACTGCGAAGGCCGCCGGGTCACGCTTCACACCGAGTATCGAGACCTTCAGCCGCAGGAGTTCACCGATGTAATCTTCAGCGACGTCGTCGCCCACTCATTCGAGCACGTGCTGCGTGCGAACATTCTGTTCGACGTGGAAGAGGATGACGTCGAATCCCTCATCCAGGGGAACGCAGCGGTCTTCGAGAAGTCGTGGCGCTGGGGCTGGCCGCCGATCGAATACGGTGGAGACTTGGCCTTGCTCATCAAGACGCTGCGGTCGCAGTCGGTTCGAGCATTTACGATCGGTTCGTCGTACGGTCTTTCGGGCTGGGTTCTGGCCGGCAGCTACGAGCGGCAGAAACGCGACGAGCCCGCGCGGGTCGCGTAACTTGCCGATTCCACGATTCGCCGGGACCTCTACTTGCGAACCATCCGGCCGTGCGGGAGAGTGGCCCGCCATACGGCAGGTCCATGCAGCAGCATCCGCTTGGTCCCGTCCGCGTCGCACTTCACCGCCGGCCCGCGCCGCGTGTATAACGTTGCGGCACTTGTGCCTCCGGAAGTGGGCCGGGGTTCAGATCAAGAAGTGTGCAACGGGTCAGGCGCTTTCGAAAATGGGAATCATCATCATGCTCACACCCTCGGAATCCAAGTTGCTGCCGTCCATGCTGCAGCGTTCGTTGGCGGGCGATTGTCTGCACCTGATGAAGATGCGGGAGATGGTCCCGATCGACGTCGACAATCCGATCCTGGGGTACAAGTGCAGGATCGTCGAGATGGTCTTCGACCCGGCCCGATTGGCCGAGGTGAACGGGCGCTTCGCGGCGGAAGGGTACATCATCCCCGACAAGATGAACGTGATCGCCGTCAACGATGACGGCACGATCCTCGTGTGGGGCGGCGCGAACTGCGTCTTCTGGCTGCGCAAGGGCCAGCCCATCGCCAAGGGCTGGGACGATAACCTGGCGTTCGAGGACCTGGGAGACCTGACGCACCGGTTCAAGATCCGCAATAAAAAAGCAGAACTCGACGACATGATCAAACAGTTAAACCGGGTGTTTGGAACCAACTGACGGACCGCGGGCCGATTCCACGATTCGCCGGGAGTTCTACCCGTCCCGCCACGGCGAACTGGCCTTCGCCCACAACATCGCCTGCCCTGGGCTGGTACTCGTCCGCGTCGCGCTCGCGGATGAAGCAGATCGCGTCTCGCGTGTCCGATCGGTATGGCCGGCGGTACTGTCACGCCTGCCGGGATCGTTCGTCACGTTCACGACGCCGGTGCTCGGGCCAGGCCGATCCCGATGATGCCGCCGCCCGCGCCAACATCTGCGTACCTCTTGCCCCCGCCCCCTGTGGCGAGTACCCCTCCCCGCAACACCGTCCCCCGCCCCGCTTACGGATGGTCAGTGGTTAGTTAGCCCGCACGCCGACGACGACGCTCGCGCACGTCAACAATGCAAAAGTAGACGATGGCGGCAGCGCCCATAAGCACGTACGCCGCGACCGCTTGCCAAGGTAGCCAGCGGCAGTACATCTTCACCGGCATTCCGAAGAAAAGGAGTGCAGCCAAGACGTGAACGCCCGCGGTCATGTGCTGCTGGTCTGATGGGATGCCTATCACCGGTCTCTTACGCCAGACCGCAATCAGCATCCATGCGCCCGCCAGGCAGCAGCCAACGGTTAAGAGCATGGCTGCACCCTGCGCCATCTGTTCATCATACCACGTTAGGCTGGCGACGCGTTCGACGGGGCGGAGCGATTCCACGATTCGCCGGGAGTTCTACTTGCGAACCCGCCGGCCGTGCGGGACAGTGGCGCGCACGCGCGCCACACGGAGGTCCATGCAGCAACACCCGCTCCGTCCCGCCGCCCCCGCCTCCCCCCCTGCGGCCCTCGCCGCCGGGCGATTCATCGGCGCCGTGTTCGGCCTGGTGTTCTTCGGCATCGGGCTGACGGTGATCGGCGTGATGTGGTTCGCCAGCGACGGCTTCGGTTCGCCGCCGCTGTTCTTCAAGCTCATCGCCAGCTTCATCGCGCTGGCGTTCGTGGCGATGGGCGGAACGCTGGCGGCGTCATCGATCTTCGGCGGCGGGCTGCTGGCGCGGCACGGTAAACTGATGGGGCAAGCAAACCGCGACGCCCAGTCGGGCCGAGCGCCCACGACCGCAGGCACTCCCGCCGGCTACGTGTGCCCCCACTGCGGCGCCGCGCTGGCGGAGAAGGCCGAGGTCTCTCCCATGGGCGACACGAAGTGCGCCTTCTGCGGGCAGTGGTTTAATGTGCATGGGCGGGGGTGAAGCGCCGCGTCAGGCGGGCGCCAGCGAATCGCCCCATCATGCGACAGCAAGCGAGCGCAACTACGCCACTGCACGTTATCCGACACGTGGCAAGGATCCTCTTCTGGCTGGCGTTCTACCCGCACGGAGCACTGGTGATACTCGTCAGCCTGCGGTCCTTCGGCAGCAGCTCGCCGGTGGCGATCCTGCTTCAGTGTGCGGTCGTGGTCTGGGCGACGACTCTCGTGCTTCACCTACTCCGCAGGAAGGCCGCTTACGCGACCGCCGCGGTGTGGGTGTCGACACTGGGGTTGCTATTGGGATATCAGGTTGTCCGGAGAGCGCACTACTGGATCACCATCGGAATGGAGCCGCCCGACGGAATGGGTTCTCCGATGGCATTCCTCTTCCATTTCGTCCTGGAGTGGGTTCTGCTTCTGCCGCTGTGCTTCATGCTCGCCGTGCTGATCGTCATCCGCCCTTGGCGCGGCGACCAACGAATGGATGTCGGGACGGCCGCGGAGGTCTGACCGCTGCATCGCGTCACGGCGCGCAGATCGTCTGCCGGAAGAGCGCCTCAAACGCCTGCCGCATGGCCGGCCCGGTCGGCGGCAGCGAGTCGTCTGCATTGTTCACGCCATTGCTCCCGCTCGTGTTGTCGGGCCGCCAGCGCCTTGCGGCGACGCTCACGGGCGGCGGCGTCGGACGGCGCCATGGCGCGGGCGAAGTCGAGCAGCTCGCACAGCGCCTCGAACCGCTGGGTCGGCGTTCGCGCGCGGTTCACCGCGATCTGCTGGTCGACGCTGCGCTGAAATGGTGCGTCGCTCGTCGGCATGGCGCTCCAATTGTAGCAGCCCCAAGCGCCGCACGCTCACGCCGCGGCGTGTTCGGCGATGCGGCCGTGGCTGTCGACCTGGTCGAACTTCACCGCCACGCGCTTGCTCACGCCCTGCTCCTGCATCGTCACGCCGTAGAGCACATCCGCGATCTGCATCGTGCGCTTGTGGTGAGTGATGATGATGAACTGGCTGGTTTCGAGGAACTCCTGCACGATGAGCCCGAAGCGCTGGTTGTTGGCCTCGTCCAGCGGGGCGTCGACTTCGTCGAGGATGCAGAAGGGGCTGGGCTTGCTCTTGAAGATGCTCATCAGCAGCGCGATGCAGGTCATGGCCTTCTCGCCGCCGGAGAGCTGGCTGATGCTGACCGGCTTCTTCCCCGGAGGGTGGGCGATGATCTCGATGCCGGCCTCGAGCGGGTCGACCGTCCTTTTCATGATCGGGAGCACAGCCTGGCCGTCGGGGCCGATGATCGGCTGCTGATCGTTGTCGCGGTCGTCGACTTCCAGTTGAAGCTGGATGTCTGCCTTTCCGCCGCCGAAGACCTTGCGGAACATGCCCTGGAAGTGCTCGCGGACGGCGTTGAACGTCTGCTCGAAGCGCAGGCTGCTCTCGGTGTTGATCGTGTTGATCAGCTCTTCGAGCTGCTGCTTGGAATTGGTCAGGTCGGCGATCTGGTTCTGGAGGAACTGGTAGCGCTGCTCCAGTTCATCCTGCTCGCTGAGAGAATCGAGGTTGACGTTGCCGAGGCGCTGGATCTTCTCGCGCAGCTCCTTGATCTCGGCGGCGACACCGTCCCAGTCGATGTCTGCGGGGACGTAGCCGGGGCCGGGGGTGCCGTCTTCGAGAGGCTCGGAGTAGGCGGCGTACTTCGCGGGAACGTCGAGCGACAGCTCATCGGATGTGCGCTGAACGAGCGTTTCCAGGCGGACCTTCACTTCGCCGACCTGAAGCTGGAGCTTGTGGAAGAGCTGTTCGACCTCGCCATGCTCGCCGCGGAGGGAGTCGACCTTTGACGTGAGCGTTTTGACAATGTCGCCGGCCCGCGACACTTGCCCGGCGAGCGCTTCGACCTGCGTCGCCAGCGTCTGCTGCTGCTCGACGAGCGTCGCTTCGGCGCTGGTCGCCAGCTGCAGCTCGTCTTCGACACCGGCGCGGCGCGATACCACCGCATCGGCGGAGCGCGTGATGCGCTCGATCTGCTGCTGAAGTTCGGCCTTGGCGGCGGTCTGACGCTCGACGTGCTGGCGCGTGGCCAGCTGCTTCTCCTGGATCTGGCCGAGTTGCACCCGCGCGGCCGTCAGCTCTTCGCCCCAGGCCTTGAGGTCCTCGGCGACCTGCGCCTGCCGGGCCGTCATCTCCTCGACCTGCTGCTGGCGCGACGCCTGATCGGCCTCGAGCTCGGTGCGCTTCTGTGCCAGCGAATCTTCCTCGAGCTTCAGCTTGCCGATCTGGTCGAGCAGCCCGGCCAACTCCTTATCCAGCACGGGCCGTTCGCGATCGAGCGATGCCTGGCGGTCATTCGTCTGGGCGATCTGGCTGGTCAGCTCGACCTTCTGCGTGTTGAGGCCGTAGATGGTCGTGCGCAGTCCGTTGAGCTCTTCTTCAATGCTCCTGGCCTGGGCATTGCCATCGGTGAGTTCGCGGGTGAGCACGTCGATGCGGCGATCGACGTCGGCGATCTGTTGCGAGAGCGCTTCGAGCTCAGAGCGGCGCGAGAGGATGCCCATGGCCGCCGTCAGCGGGCCGGCGCGGAGCGTGCCGTCGGCTTCGACGACTTCGCCCGCGAGCGTCACGTAACGCCAGCCCGCCGGGCCGGTGCGGTGCAGCTCCTCGGCCGCGGGCAGGTCGTCGACGACGACGGTCGTGCCCAGCAGATGGCTGGCGATCGGGCGGTCTTCCGGCTCGAAGCGCACGAGGTCAATCGCCAGGCGCAGCCGCTGCGGATGCATGTTCCAGTCGTACGGAGGGAGGTCGCCGCTGGCGAAGACCTCCGTCAGATCGCGGGCGCCGATGACGTTGACGCGGCCTTCCAGCTCGCCAAGGTTCTCGTGCGCCATAGCAGCGGCGTGCAGATCGTCGGCGATGAGCCACTGGTCGCGGCCGTCGAGGGCGGCTTCGATCGCGTGGGCGTGCTCGATGTCCACGCGGAGCAGGTCGGCCACGAGGCCGCGGATGAAGGCGAATTTCTGATCGCGCTGGCGGAGGACGCTCTTGACGCCCTCGCTCACCCCCTCGCGCTTGGCTTCGAGGTCGCCCAGCAGCTTCTGCCGCGACATCAGGCCGGAGCGGTGCTCCTTGGCGGCGCCGAGCGATTCGCTGATCGAGGAGATCTGCCTGCCCAGCGCCGTGGCGGCGTCGCGCTTGGTATCCACGCGCAGCTGATGGCTCTCGATCTGGGCGAGCACCGCGTCGAGCTTCTGCTGCGATGCGTCGCGCTGCGCCTGCAGGGCTTCGATCTCCTCAATCACCACGCGGCGGCGCTCGCCGAGCCGCGCCTGCTGGGCGTTGATGTTCTTGTGCTCGATCTCCATCGAGCCGATGCGGCTGTTGACGCTCGCGAGCTTGCGCATCAGGTCGAGGATCGCCGACTTGTGCTGCTCGACTTCCCGGCTGAGCTGATTGAGCTGCAACTGCCCGTCGCGGAACGACTGCTGGCGCTGTTCGATCTGCCGGCGGTGCGATTCGAGGTCTTCGGTTAGCCGGCGGAGCGAATCGCTCCCTGTCGCCAGCGATTCTGTCACGTCGGCGAGGCGATTTTCGGCGCCGGCGCGGTCCTGCTCGAATGCCGCCAGCTGCTCGGCGATCTGCTCGAGCTGCTGATGGGCGTACTGCTGCCGCTGCTGCGCCGATTGCATGGCAGCGCGCGCCTGCACGAGCTCGTATTCGGTGCGCTGTCGCTGCTGCGCCAGCCCCTCGAACTCCTGCCGCTTCTCCGCCAGCGCGTTCTGCTGATGTTGCAGATCGCCCGCCAGGTCATCGAGGCGGAACTGCGCATCTTCCAGCTTCGCCGTCAGGTCAGACGACTGGCTGAACAGGAGGTGATACTCCTGGATCGCGTACGTCAGCCGCAGCTCGGTCAGCCGGGTGTTATGCTCCTGGAACACCCGCGCCCGCCCGGCCTGGATCTTGACGCTGCGGAGGCGCTTCTCGACCTCCTCGACGATGTCGTTCACCCGGGCAAGGTTCTGGTCCACGCGCTCGAGCTTGCGGATGGTTTCTTTCTTCTTGACCTTGAACTTGGAGATGCCCGCCGCCTCCTCGAAGATCTGGCGGCGCTCGGCGGGGTTGGCCTCCAGCAGCGCGGCGACGCGACCCTGCTCGATCACGCTGTAGGCGTCCACGCCCACGCCCGTATCGAGGAACAGCTCGCGGATGTCCTTCAAGCGTGAGGTCTGGTTGTTGACCTGGTACTCGCTCGTGCCGTCGCGGAACAAGCGCCGGCCGACGGAGACTTCATCGGTGTCGAGGTTGAGCAGCCGCGTGCCGTCCTCGCGCTGGGGGTTTTCAAAAACGAGAGTGACCTCGGCCAGTCCAGCGGGTTTGCGCCCGCCGGAGCCGTTGAAGATCACGTCGAGCATCGCGTCGCCGCGCAGGCTCTTGGCCGATTGCTCGCCCAGCACCCACTTGAAGCCGTCGACAACGTTGCTCTTGCCGCAGCCGTTGGGTCCGACGATGCCGGTTATGGGGGAGTCAAACAGAAACTCCGTACGATCGGCGAACGATTTGAATCCCTGAAGGATGAGTTTCTTTAGACGCATGCCCGCGGTCCTCCATGACCCATGTCATTGTCGATTATGGATTTGCGGTTTGACACTGGAAGACCGTCCATGGTCTGCACCCGCATTTCAATCGCAAATCGGCAATCGCAACTGGCAACTGCCATCACTTCGCCATCCCCACCGTGCCCGGTTCGTCGGCCTGCGGTCGCGCATCGGGGATGGCCGGGGCGCCGAGGATGTGATCCTGGACACTGGGCAGGTCCTGGAGCACGAACGACGCCGGGACGCGCTGCCCCGCTGCGTAGGCCGACAGCTTTTTGTTGTCCGTCAGCGCGCTGAGGATACTCACGACGTCGCCATAATTAAAGTTCAGCCCCCCCGCGCCTTCGCCGCCCAGGCGCGCGATGATCTCCGCCAGGTCGGGCCGCGAGAGCACTTTCGACGGCGCCCGCACGGGGGCATCCGGGCTGGGCGCGCCGGCGGGACGGTAAAAGATCGTCACCAGCGACGGGTTCTCCGTCGACGAGGAAATCGTCAGCCGGCCGTCCAGCGCCGCGAATGTCACCGGCAGGTTCAGCTGCGCGCGGTCCCCGATGATCGCGATCCGCGGGATCCCCGTGCGCGTCGCGTGGATCACCGGCGGCCCCTGGCTCTTGACGATGTCCAGAACGAACTTCTCTTCCTCCGGCCGGCCCATGGGGGCAATCACGTTGGTGAAGATCGCCGGGTCCTTATGCGCCGCCAGCACCTTGTACGCCTCGATGCGGACGAGCGTTTGCTCGCTGTCGAGCAGCGGGCGGAGCATCTGGTTGATGGCGGGTGAGTTGGGCAGCGCCCCGAGCGTGCGGATGGCCTGGAGCTGGAACTGGCCGCGCGTGTGGGCAATGCGCGACAGCGCCTGCGGCGCGACGGGGTCGCCGACGAAGGCCGCGGCGCGGGTCGCATAGTACGCGACGGCGGGGTCGGCGTGGCCCATCAAGTCCTTGTAGAAGGGCAGCCCGAAATGCCCCAGCGCTTCCCAGCAATAGCTGATCTGCGCCAGCGGCGCGCCCGGCTTGACCGCCTCGGCAGCCAGCTCCTTGGCCTTGGTTGCGTTGTAGCCTTCGGAGTCGCGCAGGAACAGGTGAGTCACCACGCCGGCGAAGTGCTCCCAGTCCCCGCGGTATTTCGCCGGGACGTAGAGGTACACCACGCCCTCGTCCTGCGCGGCGGCGACGGAGGGATCCTGGAAGTACTCGTCGATGCGCCACTCGATGCGCCGCGCCATGCTGCGCTGCGGCTGGAGCAGGCGCAGGACCAGCGGCCGGCTCGTCAGCGCGTGCCCCCCGTCCATGATGATGCCGTGGCGGAGGCTGCGCCGGGCAATGGCCTTGTCGCGGTCCTTGTCAATCGCGAAGCCGGGGTTGACGAAGACCGGGCCCTGCGTGCGCGCCCACACGTTGATCGAGCCTGAGGGGTTCGATGACGTCACGCCCCGGGGCTCGCGGAGGTCGGTGCGGTACAGGTCGCCGCGCGCCAGGCTCGTGGTGCTGCTCTCGGGCAGGGCTGAGACGTTCACGTCAAAGTAATCGCCCTCGCGGATGCCCGGGGGCATGTATCCGTCCACGCGCACGATCGCGAAGCGCCGGTCCGCCAGCACGCGCGACGGCGAAACGTCCTTGAACCCCGGCTGCAGCGCGCTGCCGAACTTGTGCTGCTGCATCTGCTTGATCATGTATTCGCGGACGGCGATGGGCGCTTCGCTTCCGCCGGTGTTGTCCAGGTTGGCGACCAGCCCATAGCCGGACACGAGATACGGCTGGATGTTTCCCAGCATCGTGCGCTCGTGGATCGTTCCCTGGAGGAAGGGTGCGACCTCCTTTTCCGGGAGCGTGTCATAGCGCGAGACCGGCGCTTTATACTGCACCTTGCGGCTGCAGCCCGGCGCCAGCGCGAGGCCAAACCCCAGCGCGCAGCAGGCAAGTGTGATCGGGAGGCGGGGACTGCCGAAATGGCGGCGGGGTGTAGCGCAGTGGTGCATGTCGGATGCCTCCAGTGGTTATCGGACGCTCGGCATGGTTCGCGTGAAGATAAACGACATCTTGCAGGGTGGCTCTCACACTTCTGCCGACGCGTCAGGAGAAGCAGCGGGAACTTCTGCCCTTCGCTTGGCGCGTCCGGGCTTGCGCGCTGGCTTATCGCCTCCCTCGGCGGGCCGGGCGACGCCGTTGCCGTTGGGGGGCTCGATGAACAGCTTCCCCTGCTCAGGGTCTTCGAACCGCCGGGCGTCGAGCACGAGCTTCGCTTCGTCCACCAGCTCTTCCAGTGTCTTGAACTGCTTATATACGCTGGCGAAGCGAACGTACGCGACCTGATCGACCCGCCGCAAACGATCAGTCACCAGCGCCCCGACCATCGTCGAGGGCACTTCCCGGTCGTGCGTCTTGAATATCTCCTCTTCAACCTCGTCAGTGATCCGCAGCAGCTCACTGGCCGGCACGGGGCGTTTGAAGCATGCCCGCTCGAGGCCGGTGAGGATCCTGGAGCGGTCCCAGGGGACCCGCCGGCCATCCTTTTTCACCACGATCAGCTTGACGGTGTCTTCGATACGCTCATAGGTGGTGAAGCGCTTGTCGCAGTGCATGCACTCCCGCCGCCGCCGGATCGACCGCCCGCCCTCGCAGGTGCGGGAATCGATCACTTTGAGGCTCTCTTTGTCGGCGTCACAGAACGGGCAGCGCATGAGTGGGTCTAAAGGTAGCGTTTGGCGGGCAAAAACGCAAAAACCACAATGGCTGGGGCGCGAAGCCGGGCCCGGGGGCGATATGGCTCACACACTTGTGCGGGCTGAGGTTACATCGCACTCGCGGGACTATTTGCGGCACTATTTCGTGTGCTCCCGTAGGAACCTGATCGTCTCGCGCCACGCCTGCTCCGAGGCTTTGCGGTTGGCGCCGTCCTGACCGTCCTGCTGGCGCAGAAACCCGTGGCCGGCGCCTTCGTAGATGTGCACGATGTACGTTTTTCCCGCCGGCTTGATCGCCGCCTGCGCGGGTTCGATGGTCTTGTTCACGCGGGCATCGTTCGAGCCGTACAGCCCCAGCACGGGGGCGCTGAGGTTTTTCAGCGCCTCCTCGCTCGGGCTTGTGCCGTAGTAGACGACGGCGGCGCTCAGCTCCGGCTGCTTCGTCGCGTACTCAAAACTGCGTGCCCCGCCCCAGCAGAAGCCGATTGTCGCCGTCTTGCCGTTTGATGCCGGCAGCTTGGTGCCGTACACGCGAACGGCGTCGAGCGCCTTGGTCGCTTCCTCGGGCGTGATCGACCGCACGGCCTTGGTGACCTCATCGCGTCCCGAGAACGCTTCGGTCCCCCCGCCGCCAGGCCCCTTGCCGCTGAGCAGGTCCGGCGCGATCGCGATGAATCCATCCGCCGCCAGTTGGTCGGTCACCGCTTTGATCCAGTCGGAGAGCCCGAAGATCTCATGGATGACGATCACCACCGGCGCCTTGTCCTTCACCTGGGGGTACACGACGTACGCCTGCACAGGCTTCTCGCGGTCCTGGACCTGGATCTCGACGTACTCCCCATGCCGCGGCGACTTCTCAATCGCCGCCTTAGCATCTTTCTCCCCCGGCGGGAGTTGGGCGGGCTTGTCCTGGGCGGCCAGCGATGAGGCGAGACCGAGCTAGATAAGGGCAATTGGGGCAAAACGGGGCATGGCGATCCCCCTGCGTGTGACAGCCATTACAACCGGAAAGAGTACCTTTGTCGCGGGGTACGTCGACGGAGGCCGCGCCTCGTCCGCACCCGGCGGAAATCCGATGTTCTCTCCGGGCGGCTGATGGTCGGCCGCGCCAACCGGGGAACCGTTCCAAAATGAAATCCCGCACCGCCAGCCGAACGATCGAGCCGCTGGAATCGCGCCTGCTGATGGCGGTGGTCCAGGTGATCAACAACAACGACGCCGGCCCCGGCTCGCTCCGTCAGGCGATCGCGGATGCGGGCAGCGGCGATACGGTCAGCCTGCAAGTTACCGGAACCATCTCGTTGCAGGACCCGCTGATCGTTGCTAAGAAGCTCACGTTCCAAGGCCCGGGCGAGAACCACCTGACGATCACGGCCAGGGCGGGCATCCACGCGATGGACATCGGTTCCCTCGCGCCCGTAACGATCAACGACGTCCGCTTCGCCAACGGCCAAAGCGGTAAGCAGGGCGGCATCCTGCGCAGCGCTGGGCAACTCACGATGAACCGCGTGACGTTCGCCAGCAACCGCGGCACGACCGGCGGCGGCGCGATCTATCAGGAGACCGGCAACCTGTGGATCCGCTACTGCACGTTCACCAACAACACCGTCGCCGGCAACTACCCCAACGTGTGGGGCGGCGCGATTGCCGTCAGCTCGGCGCAGGTGACGCTCCAGGACTCGGCGCTGGGAGACAATCGGGCAGAAGGCAACAGGAGTTCAACGAGCAGCGTCCCGGCGCCCAGCGCCTATGGCGGCGCGGTCGCCGTGGCCGGTGCCTCCGACATCAATTTCCTGAACAACACGTTCTCATTCAATTACGCGATCGGCGGGGCGCACACCGTCACGCCGTCCTGGTCCGGCTCCGGCTTCGGCGCCGCGATCGCCATCGCCTCCGGGGTGACTGGTCACATCGCCCACTGCACGATCGTCTCGAACCAGCTGCGCTACCAGCAGGAGCCCACCGGCTTTAATGGGCGCGGCGCGGGCGTGTTCTCCGAGAGCGACTCGATCTGGTTCACCAACAACCTCATCGCCAACAACCTGATCACCCGGATAAACTCGGACGGGCACCACCTCTCGATGACGCGCGAGGACCTGATCAGCTACTACGCGATCCACAGCCACGGCGGGAACTACATCGGCGTCGGCGCCGAAGGCTTGGCGGGGACCGTCGCGGCCGACCACGTCGGAACGGCGGCGTCGCCCAAGATGGTCTCGCTTGACGCGCCCCGCCACACGGGCGGTCACGTGTGGACGCGCATCCCGACGGCCGAGGTTCGCGACCTCGGCGTCACCGGCCTGACGACGCTGGACGCGCGTGGCGCACCGCGCGTCGGCGCGCCCGACCCCGGCGCCGTCGAACTCCAAGGCGACACGACGGCCGGGTACGGTAAGGCGCTATGGCTCGAGCCGGGCGGCGTCGGCGAGCTCTTCGCCCGCCTCCGGCTGGGGATGCCCGAGCGCGCCATCACCATCGAGGCGCGCGTCAATGTCACCGGGCAGTCCACCCGAAACGTGATCCTCAGCAGCGGGCCGACCCAGTCGAATCAGACGATCACGCTGGAGTACGATGCGGCCATCGGCGCCGTGAACTTTCGCCTCGCCGACGCCGCCGGCGCCACGATCGCCAACGTGGTGGCGCCCCTGGCACTGGCGCTGGTGCAGAACAGGTGGGTCGCGCTCCACGCCACCTTCGATGGTAGCGTGGCGGAGGTCTACGCCGACGGGCGGCTGATCGGGCGCGGCGCGGCCCAGAGCAGCGGCACGATCGGCTACGACTTGTACGACCCGTTCGTCACGCTCGGCGGCGCGTGGACCGAGCGGCAGTTCATCGGCGGGATGGACGACGTGCGCATCTGGAACGTGTCACGCGACCCCTTCGGCATGCACTTGGCAACCCCGCGCGACCCGCACCTCCTCGCGTGGTGGAACTTCGACGACCGGGCCGAGGCGACGGATATGACCTCCGCGGCTAACCTCGCCGACGTCAACACCGGCATCGCGCTGTACTTGGCCAGCGGCGTGCGCCGCCTCTCGTCGGACGCACCCGTGCGCTTCTTCTTCCGCGGCTGGCAGAGCGACACCCTCACGCTTCACGGCTTCAATCCCGAGGGGACTGGCGATTTGCTCGAGTATGAGATTGTTACGCCTCCCACGCGCGGGTACCTCACGGTGGTGTCCGACGGCAGTCGGCCGTACTACCAGCACACCGGGGACGGCACGGGCACCGACACGTTTACCTACCGCGTCCGCGGGTACACGAATTGGTCGGAGCCGATGATTGCGACGATCCACCTGCTCCCAACGCCCACGACGCCGGTCTTCGCGACGACGCCGCCCGCCGGCCGCCTCAGCCCCGGCGACTCGTTTAGCTACATGATCGAAGCCACGGACGTGAATGGCGACGCGCTGGCGTTCTCCGTGGCCCACGACCTTCCCGGCTGGCTCACGCTGGTCGACAATGGCGACGGGACCGCCACGCTCACCGGGACGCCCCCCGAAGCCGAGTGGGCCACCGCCGTCTACGTGCAGGTCTCCGACGGCAGTTGGACGACCGAGCAGTTCGTCCCCATCCAGGTGAACCGCGCCCCGGCGTTCACCACGACGTTCCTCCCTGGCGCGACGGCGGAGCAGGATTACGCCTACGACGTCTACGCGAGCGATCCAGACTTCGACCCGCTGACGATGACGGCCGTCTCGTTACCGGCGTGGCTGACCCTCGAGGAGTACGGCTACGGCGCGTGGCGGCTCATCGGCATGCCGACGAACGCGAACGCCGGTGACCATAGCGTGGTCCTGCGCCTGAGCGACGGGACGAGCAACGTCGATCAGAGGGTCGTCATCCCGGTGACACCGATCAACCACGCGCCGGTGTTCGCGTCGGTCGCCCCGCCGCCCACGGCGTACTTCGACGCGCACTACACGTATACGCTGAGCACCACCGACCCTGACGGCGACCCACTATCCATCACCGCCACCGGGCTGCCGTCCTGGCTCAAGCTCGCCGACCACGGCGACGGGGGGGCGACGCTCTCTGGCATTCCGGTTGACTCGCTGGCGTCGTCGCATTTAATCACGCTACGGGTCAGCGATGGGAATGTTGTTAGCGAGCAACCGTTCGTTCTCAGTGTGCCGATGGAGCGGTTCCGGCTGGACGAGCGTGGCACGCTGATCATCACCGGCGGGATCGGGCGGGACTCGATCCAGGCGTGGGTGCCCAACCCGTACCAGCTGCGCACGATCGTAAACGGGCAGACGCGGAACTTCAGCCTCTCGAGCATCACTGCGGTGTCCGTATACGGGCTTGACGAAAACGACTGGATCAGCGTGAACCTGCGCTCGATCCCCGCCTACGTCCTGGGCGGGGGCGGGAACGACACGATCGTCGGCGGGGATCAGCGGGACTTTTTCATCGGCGGCAGCGGGCACGATCGGCTCAACGGCGGCGGCGGGGACGACCGACTCAGCGGGCTCAGCGGCAACGACTACCTCGAAGGCGGCTCCGGTCACGATCACCTCACCGGCGGAGACGGGCACGACGTGCTCGTCGGCAACGCCGGTAACGACCGCCTCTACGGCGATGCCGGCAACGACATCCTCTATGCAAAGGATTCTGCCTACGACATTCTTCACGGAGGGGAGGGAGACGATCAGGCGCTGTACGATATCAACGATCTCCTGCACGGGCTGTTCGCAACACCTGCCTAACTGCTAAGCGCCATCCGAAGCTCCGCAGTCGGGTTGCACAGCCTCTGCGCACGCAATGCGCTAAATCCGCGCTTTCGGCGCCTTGCACGGGGTTTGCTATGGCTCCCCTCGGCGAGACGAGAGGGCGCGATCCGCGCAAATTCTTGACGGGCACGAGCCGAGTCGGAATCATTCAGGACTGTTCCCTGCCTCGCGTGCGCCACCCGGGCGGTGGTCCGCCCCGTGTCCCGCTTTTTTCAGGAGCCGAAAATGTCCACCGTTCGCCAGGAGGCGATCCGCACGATCGCGTGTGCCAAGCATCAGCTGAACCGGGTCGACTTCCGCAAAACCCACGTCAAAGACCTGTTCGGCGTCAATGTCTTCAACGAAGAAGTGCAAAAGGCGCGGCTGCCCAAGCCCATCTTCAAGGCGCTGCAGCGCACGGTGAAGTTCGGCGAGAAGCTGGACCCCACCGCCGCCGACGCCATCGCCAGCGCGATGAAAGATTGGGCAATCGAGAAGGGCGCGACCCACTTCACCCACCTGTTCCAGCCGATGACCGGCATCACCGCCGAGAAGCATGACAGCTTCATCGCCCCTAATGGCGACGGCGGCGCGATGGCCGAGTTCAGCGGCAAGGAGCTGATCAAGGGCGAGCCGGATGCGTCCTCCTTTCCCTCCGGCGGACTCCGCGCGACCTTCGAGGCCCGCGGCTACACCGCATGGGACCCGACCAGCCCCGCCTACGTCATGGAGAACCCCAACGGCTCGACACTGGTCATCCCGACCGCGTTCCTCAGCTGGACGGGCGAAGCGCTGGACAAGAAGACCCCCCTGCTCCGCTCGATGGAAGCCCTCAGCGCCCAGGCGCTGCGCATCCTCCGGCTGTTCGGGAACAACACCGCCATCCAGGTCTTCACCACCGTCGGCGCCGAGCAGGAGTACTTCCTGATCGACAAGACCTTCTACTACAGCCGCCCCGACCTGATCACCTGCGGGCGGACGCTGTTCGGCGCCCCCCCGCCCAAGGGCCAGGAGCTGGAAGACCAGTACTTCGGCTCGATCCCCGAGCGCGTCCTCGCGTGCATGGGCGAGGTCGAGGCGGAGCTGTTCAAGCTCGGCGTGCCGGTGCGCACGCGCCACAACGAGGTCGCGCCGAGCCAGTACGAGATCGCGCCGATCTTCGAGAACAGCAACCTGGCGACCGATCACCAGAACCTGGTGATGGAAGTGCTTCGGAAGGTCGCCGGAAATTACGGGCTGGTCTGCCTGCTGCACGAGAAGCCGTTCGCGGGCATCAACGGCAGCGGAAAGCACAACAACTGGTCGATGTCGACCGACAACGGTGAGAACCTGCTCAACCCGGGGGACAACCCGCACGACAACGCGCAGTTCCTCGTTTTCACCACCGCCGTCCTCCGGGCCGTCGCCAAGTATTCCGAGATCCTGCGCCTCTCGATCGCGTCGGCCCACAACGACCACCGCTTAGGCGCCAACGAGGCCCCGCCGGCCATCATCTCCGTCTTCCTTGGGGATCAGCTCAACGACGTGTTCGAGCAGATCGAGAAAGGCGGCCCCAAGTCCAGCCGCCAAGGCGGAGTCTTCGAGACCGGCGTGAGCGTGCTCCCGCCGCTGCCCAAGGAGGCCGGCGACCGCAACCGCACCTCCCCGTTCGCCTTCACCGGCAACAAGTTCGAGTTCCGCGCCGTCGGCTCCAGCGCCAACATCGCCGGGCCTAACACCGTGTTGAACACGATCGTCGCCGAAAGCCTCGACTTCATCGCCACGCGCCTGGAAGCCGACGTCAAGGCGGGCAAGGACCTGAACAAGTCGATCCAGGAACTGCTCCCCGGAATCGTGAAGGAGAGCAGGAAGGTCGTCTTCAACGGCAACAACTATTCCGAAGAATGGCACAGGGAGGCCGAGACGCGCGGATTGCCGAACCTGAAGAACACGGTCGAGGTCCTGCCGGTGGTCACGCGCAAGGACACCATCGAGCTGTTCGCCAAGTACAAGGTGTACAGCGCCAAGGAGCTGGAAAGCCGGTTCAACATCCTCTCCGAGGCCTACGTCAAGACCCTCAACATCGAGGCCAACACGGCATTGATGATGGCGCGGAGCCAGATCCTTCCCGCGGCCGTTCGCTACCAGACCGAGCTGGCGCAGAACGCGGCGGCCCTGAAGTCCGCCGGCGTGAACGGCAGCAACGAGACGCTCACGCAGCTCAGCGCCGCCATCAACGATCTGACAAAGGGCATCGCGGCGTTGGAGAAGGCGCACTCGCACCACCCGGAGGGTTCGCCGTACGAGCACGCGAAGCACATGCGCAACGACGTGTTCCCCGCGCTGAACAATCTCCGCACGGCCGCCGACAAGCTGGAAACCCTCGTCGCCGACGACCTCTGGCCGCTGCCGACCTATCGGGAGATGCTGTTCATCAAGTAGTCTGGTGCAGCTGCCATTCGGGACACCAGCAGAACCCCCGCGCTTTGCACGGGGGTTCTGCTTTGGCCCACGCGTCTCGGGCCGGCTAGAGCGTTTGACTGTTGAATGTAGCATGCTCAAGCGGCAGCGTATCCGCAGTGTTGAAACCAGTTTCGCAGGTCGTTGACGGTGACGGTCGCGAACGCGGCGGTGATCGCCTCGCCCAGCGCTTCGGCGGTGCGGGCG
>DASYWJ010000088.1:0-47518 GCA_035936155.1 Tepidisphaeraceae bacterium
GCCCTCGGCGACGCCGCGCAGGTGCGGGTCACCCAGCTTCGGCGCGTTGCGCTCGGCACGGCCATCGCCGCTGTACACGAGCGTCAGCCGGCCGCCGCTACCGGCAACCGTTTCGCCGATCACGGCAGGACGGTTGTCCAGGATATTGTTCGATCGCGGCACGTAGACCGCGTCCGTCCAGGCGTCGCCCTCCAGTCGCGTGACGTACTCGAACCAGACCGAACCCACCGGGACGCGCCAGTTCATTCCCGGCTTGCCCCGGAATGCCAGCCAGACGTTGCCCGCAGGATCCGTCGCCAGCCGCGGGAAACAGGGCGCGATGGCGCCGCGCGCACCGGCCGGACCGGTCGCTGCGGCGGCGCGAGCCCGGCGCTGTGGGCCGGATCGCTCCGGCATCGCCTCCATCACGTCCGGCGCCGAATGCCATTGCTGTCCATCCTCGCCCAGCACCTTCATCGCCAGCGATCGCCCGGTCAGATACAGCGGGATGCCCTCCTTCTTGAGCGCGCCGAAGTCCTTGCCCCAGTGGTCGCCGCTCTCCTCCCACGCGATCCACAACTTGCCCTGCGCGTCGTATGCGAGTGACGGCCGGACTTCGAACGCCAGGGTCGCCGCGACCGGCTGCGGCTGCGCGAACTTTCCGTCGCCGCCGCGGCGCGCGAGGTATACGTCGTAGTCACCCTTGGCGTAGGTGTCCCACGCGACGGCGACGTTGCCGTTGGCATCGGCGGCGACGGCCGGTTCCCATTCGTTGCCCGGCGCCGACGACACCCGCTGCGCCGCGCCAAAGGCGCTGCTGTCGGTCTGGGTCGCGACGAATACGTTGAAGTTCCGCTCGCGCCCGCCCACCCACGTGACGCACACCTTCCCGCTGGAATCGGTCGTGGCGGCGGGCATGAAGTCAGTGCCCCTGGCCCGGCTGACGTTCACGACCTCGCCACCATCCTGCCCGTCGGCGCTGAAGCTGCGCGCCATCAGTTCCCAATTGCCGTGGTCAAGGTTTTCGTCGGCGTCGAGGTGGGCGGAGTAGAAGACCCAGACGCGTCCGCTGCCGTCGGTGGCGACGGCGGGGCGGTACAGCTCGTGCTTCCCGTCCGTGACAGCAATGGGATCGCCCCAGTTGCCGTCGGGACGGCGCACGCGCAGGAAGATCTCGTCGCCACCCGCCGGTTGCGCGAGGTAGTCCAGGTCCTGTGGCTTTTCAATCCGGCGCACGGGTCCGGTGGCGTTGGGACCCACGACGGGCCCGGACTCTGGCGTGGTGGGGCGCTCCCGGGGCCCGTAGAAGTCCTTGCCGTGCGTGAACGCCACGTAGGCGACATACAGCGTGCCGTCCTTGCCGCGCGCGACGGCTGGATAGTCCTCGTCGGCATGCGTGTCGGCCAGTTCGGCAGCTGCAGGCACGCGCTCGATCTGCAGGTTCCCGTCCAGCGCGACGAGCGGCTGGCCGTAGGGGACGTCCGAGAGCTTGAACCGTGTCGTCCCCGGCTTGGCATCGAAGGTGATTTCGCTCTGCGGCTTCGTGCCGTTGAGCGTGACGATGAAGCCGTTGTCGCCGATGGGCATCTGCCCGCCCCTCGCGACGCGCTGCCGGTCGGCGGCGGATTGGGCGGGGAGGCGGCGCGTGGCGATGGTCCAACTGTCCCCCTCCGCGTTGTCGCCCGGCATCCAGCGCCAGCCGCGGAAGGATTGCACCGTTCCGGCAGAGGTCGTGAGCTTGCCGCTCCAATCGGTCCCCTCCTTGTCCTTCATGCCAAAGCGCACGCGCAGCGATACGCCCGGGTCCTGCTCCGCGGCGACCGCGGGCGCCACCCGGCTCCCGAATGAAAGAGTGAAGCCGACGAGGACGACGACTACAACGCGCCGTAGTGGCATTGAGGTTCCTTCCCTTGGAGATGTTGCGTCAATCTAGCCGGAGACCAGCCGCTCAACCAGCCAAAACGCCCCCGCGAGGGAGATGAGCACCGACAGCGCCGGTACCCAGCGCCGCTCAAAGCTGGTGCGCTTCCGCAACGTCAGCAGGACGCACAGCGTGACCGCTGCGATGAATAGTTGCCCTGATTCCAGTCCCGCGCTGAACTTCAGCAGCGGCATCGTAAGCCCCACCTGCGTCGAGCCCAGCCCGACCTCGCGCAGCACCGACGCGAAGCCCAGGCCGTGCACCAGGCCGAAGCCAAACGTCACCAGCGCCCGCCACGCAAGGCGATGCTGACCAAAAAGGTTCTCCAGTCCGACATAAATGATGGACGCGGCGATGGCCGGCTCCGCGATCCATCCGGACAGTCGAACAAGATTGAGCGCCGCCAGCGCGAGCGTAATCGAGTGTGCGACGGTGAAGAAGGTGATCACCGCAGCGGCCTCGCGAAAGGTCTTGCACACGAGCAGCAGGGCGGCGAGGAACAGCAGGTGGTCATAGCCGGTGACGATGTGCTCGACGCCCAGGAGGAAGAAGGAAATGCGCGACCGGGAGCGCCGTGGTGGTGGAGTCGTTGACGGAGCGGTGGCGGAAGTGGTCGTGGCGGTTTGCGCGGGGAGGTCGCAGATGGCGGCGTCCTGATCGGTCGACAGCGTCTCCTCCAGCAGTATCTGCCCGTTCTCATCGAAAACGAACAGCAACTGCTGGTGCCCGCGCGGAAGCTGGGGCAGGTGCTTGGACCAGATCTGCATCGTGCGCGTGCCGGGCGGCGGGGGTGGGTACTCGATGTCAACCTCGAGCAGGCCGGGCTCCGCCGCGAACGCTCGCGCGCTGGTGTGCCGCACGGGCTGCTCGTCGAACGAGATCTCCAGCAGTTCGCCCGCCGTCGCAGCCAGGACGCGCGTCACCTGCGGAACGTAATCGGGGTACTTCCCCGGGGGAAACCACCTGCCCGTGTCGCGGGTGTGGATGCTCAACTCCGCGCGCACGCGATCCGGTTCGACGTGCACCCGTAATCCGCTGAATCCCTCCGGATGCGCGCGGGCAATCGGCGCCACCGCAACCACCACCAGCACCGCGGCCGCCAGCGCGATGCGGCATGGCGTCAGCATCTACGAAACGCGCCGCAGCTTCGTCGCGCGGCCGTACGGGAGCCACTCAGCGACGTAAATGTTGCCCGCGCGGTCCCAGATTGCCCCGTGGGGGGTGCAGAAATCGCCGGGCGTGAGATCTTCCTTCTTCACACCATGGTTGCGGCGCTTGGCGGGGTCGGGGTTATCTCCCAGGTGGGTGATCAGCTTGTTGTCCTTGTCGAAGATCGTCACCCGGCCGTTGAGATCGGGGATGAGGATGTCCGTGCCCTGCTGATCAAAGTGGCAGGGGTCGCGCAGCTCCTCCGTGACGGTCTTGAGGTGCTTGCCATCGAGGGTGAACCACTGGAGGCGGTGGTTGGAGCGGTCGGCGACGAGGATGGTGGGATCGGCCGGATCACGCGTGTCGCAATAGATACCGTGCGGGCAGTCGAGCTGCCCATCGGCCTTGCCCTTGCCGCCGAACGTCTGCTGGTATTCGCCTTTGACGTTGTAGCGGTGAATGTAGCTGCTGCCATAGCCGTCGGCGACGTAGAAGTCGCCGTCATCGCCGGGCGCGAAGGCGATGAACGTGGGGATGTATTTGCCCTTGCCCTCGCCGTAACAGGGTTCGCCCCTGGCGTTCTTCGCCTCGGTGGGGACGCCGCACTCGAAGGCAACTTCGCCCTTGAGGTTCGTCTTGACGATGCGCGACTGCCCGGTGGGGGCGAAGTAGAGGAATTCCTCGTTGCCCTCCTTGCGCAGGTCCATGCCGTGCGCATGGCCGCCGTGATCACCCCAGGCTTCGATGAACTTGCCGTCGGGATCATAGACGTGGACGGACTGCGGCCCCGTGTGGTGGATGAAGATCCGGCCGTCGGCCACCTCCTGCACCATGTGGGTGTTGCCCCACGGCTTGTCGCCCGGGCGCTGAGCCCAGTTGTCGATCACCTCATACGTGTGCGCATCCTTGCCGTAGATGCGGCCCCTGGATTCGGCTTTCGTTTTCGATGTCATGATGAGCGGGGCTCCCGCGGCGGCGGCGATGGCGG
The DNA here is from genome assembly GCA_035936155.1 of Tepidisphaeraceae bacterium. Taxonomy (GTDB): domain Bacteria; phylum Planctomycetota; class Phycisphaerae; order Tepidisphaerales; family Tepidisphaeraceae; genus DASYWJ01. Next base: position 4,038 of record DASYWJ010000088.1, read on the forward strand.
TCTTCAAGACCGAACGGCGAGACAGTTGTCCATTGCTCATGTCTGCTCCTGCTCCTGCATGGGTGTGGAGCGATTGTACTTCGGGGGGGAAGAAAGAGAAGCGTTCCCGAATCGGGAAGACAAAGACAACTGCTCCAGAATGAGAGCTCCCCTGCTGATCAGGGGAGCTTCCAGAGCAGTCGGTGCAAATAAGCGCGCCGGTTCAGCCTGTAAAGGCACGGTTCAGCCTGGCGACGGGAGGGGCCCGCCACCCAACCGAACGTCCGGCTCGGCATCGGTGGCGCCGGGGCCGATGATCATACCGGGCTTGTCGCGCCGGGATTCCCTTTCCAGCAGGTCGCTCACCGTCGGCTTCGTGAGCTGCTCGCCGCGCATGATGCGATCGAGCTCGTTAGCGTCGAGCGTCTCGTAGCGAATCAGCGCCTTAGCCACCGCGTCAACCTTGTCCCGGTTGCCCTCCAGGAGCTGGCGCGTCTCCTCATAGAGCCGATCGATCAGCTTCTTCACTTCTTCGTCGATGACCTTGGCGGTCTCCTCGGAGTATTCGCGGCCTTCGCCGACGCCGAGGAAGTTCATGCGGTTATCGTCCTCGCCGTAGAAGACGAACCCGAGCCGGTCGTTCATGCCCCACTCGGTGATCATCTTGCGCGCAATGCCGGTCGCCTGGCGGATGTCACCCACGACGCCGCTGTCGGTGTCGCCGGTGAACATCTCCTGCGCGATGCGCCCGCCGAAGGTCATCTTGATGAACGCGATGCACCAGCGCTTGGAATAGTTGAATCGGTCCTTCTCCGGGAGCGTCATCGTCGCCCCCAGCGCCCGCCCGCGCGGAATGACCGTCACCTTGTGCACGGGGTCGGCATCGGGGCGCAGCAGGTGCTGCACCACGGCGTGCCCGGCCTCGTGGTACGCCGTCGTCGCCTTTTCCTTCTCGTCCATCACGCGGCTCTTGTTGGCGCGGCCGAAGCGCACCTTGTCACGCGCTTCTTCCAGGTCGTCCTGCTCGATGAACTCCTTGCCCGCCAGCGTCGCGCCCAGGGCCGACTCGTTGATGATGGCGGCCAGATCGGCGCCGCTGAAGCCGGGGGTGGCGCGCGCCAGACGCGCCATGTCGGCGTTGGGGCCGAGCTTCACCTTGCGGCTGTGGACCTTGAGGATCTCCATTCGGCCCTTCACGTCAGGCAGCGGCACGTACACCTGCCGATCGAAGCGGCCCGGACGCGTGAGCGCAGGGTCGAGCACGTCCACCCGGTTCGTGCTCGCGACCACGATCACCTGGTCGTTGGTATCGAAGCCATCCATCTCGACGAGGATGGCGTTGAGCGTCTGCTCGCGCTCGTCATGGCCACCGGAGGAGAACCCGCTGCCGCGGCGACGGCCGACGGCGTCGATCTCGTCGAGGAAGATGATGCACGGCGAGTTGTCCTTCGCCTGCTTGAACAGGTCGCGGACGCGGCTGGCGCCGACGCCGACGAACATCTCGACGAAGTCGGAGCCGGAGATCGAGAAGAACGGCACGTCCGCCTCGCCAGCGATGGCCTTGGCAAGCAGCGTCTTGCCCGTGCCCGGTTCCCCGACAAGCAGCACCCCGCGCGGGATCCGCCCGCCCAGACGCTGGAACTTCTTGGGGTTCTTGAGGAATTCGACGATTTCCATCACCTCGTCCTTGGCCTCCTCAACCCCGGCCACGTCTTCGAATGTGACGTTCGTGTGTTCCTTTGAGGTGATCTTGTGGCGGCTGCGGCCGAAGTTGCCGAGCATGCCGCCCGCGCCGGCGCTATTGCGCAGCTGGCGGAACACGAAGAACCAGATGAACCCAAAGATCAGCAGCCACGGGATCAGCGGCACGAGGATGTTCAGCAGCAGGTTCTGGTTGTTGCGGAAGCCGATTTTGGCGTTTTTGCGCTTGTCGAGGATGCGGTCGTAGATGCCGCTGGCGACGGCGCCGGCGGGAAGCTCGGTGGAGAATTTCGTGACGGGGGTCGGATTGCCGTCGATCACTTCCCCCTGGCCGATGAACTCGCCGACGACCTTGTCGCCCTCGATCTCGGCTTTGGCAACCTTGTCGGCCTCAAGCCGGCTCTCGAACTCGCTGTAGGCGATCATCGGCTGATTGCGGTTTCCCTGGTTGAGCAGGACGAACAGCATAACGGCCAGCGCGATGAACAGCACCCAGCCGAGCAGCCCGCGGCCGAATTTCATCCCGTTGCCGGCCGGGTTCGGCCGGCCGTTCTTCCGGCCAGGTGCGGGACGCTCCGGACGTTGTTCTGACATTTCTCGTGTCCTTCAGCTTAAGGGAATGGCGGCAGGGGGCGGGCCACTCGTTAGCAATCTTACGTCGCGAAGCATCATAAGGTTGGGCCGGCAGCTATTTCCACGGGCGCAGACGCGTCCGGAAAGGAAAAATGGGCGCTGTGCGCCTCTACAACCGCCGAATCGGTGGCTCGAAAAGCGTTGGGGGACCGGCGGCTCCCGCCGGCGGCTATAACCTGCCGGACGACGGATGGCCCTTGGCGGTGCGACAGCTTTTAGCCGCCGGCGGGAGCCACCGGTCTAACGCACCAATGCTCCTACCAATCCGCCTGCAGCTCCTGCACGATCGCCAGCGCCAGCCGCTCGATCGCGAGCTGTCGGCCAACGAAGCGGCCCTCGCCGAGGGTGGGGTAGTACGTCGCCGTATGCTCGAATCCCCGGCGCTCGACCAGGATCCGGCCGCTGCGCAGGTCCTTCCAGATAAAGTCTATGGTGAGGCCGAGCATCTGTTCCTGCGGGATCGCGCTGTCGGGGTCGGTGCTCAGGGTGCTGACCGACACGTCCACGACCTGCCCCTCGAGTACCGTATCCGCCCGCTCCCGCGGGACGACCTTGTAGGGCGTTGTGGCTTCGAGCTGCTTCACAACCGCTTCAGACAATCCAAACTCAACCCCGCGATCGAAGCTGCGCGTGGTGAAGATGGGCACCGCTACCGTGCGGACGTCCTGGCGGTATAGGGACTGCCACTGATAGCCCTCTGAGTCGCCACCTGGCCTATATCCGCAGCCGGACAGCGTGAGGACGATGAAGGCCAAAGCATGAAGTTCTGGACACGAAGCACGAAATAGATCCCAGGCACGACGGAGAAAACACCAGACGGGAGCCTTGAGATTTTCCTCTTCTGTCATTGGGATTTGTTTCGTGCTTCTTTTACAAAGTTCGTGCTTCGCTTCGCCTACCTGATCAGTGGCTGCTGCACGGTCGCTTCTCCCTCTTCGCCCACGACGGTCGGTCCCGGCAGGTTCTGGGCCCATTGCGGGAGCTCGTTCATCCACATCCGCGCCCGCTCGGTCTCCGGTGCGGTCGGGTAGGCCTTGATGAGGTACTTGTACGTGTAGGCCGCCGCGCGGGGGTCTTTTGTGCGCCGGTAGTAGGTCGCGGTCGTGTACAGCTTTTTGGCGAACACGTCATCAATCCGCTTGAGGATCGCCTCAATTCCTTCCTCCTTTGCCAGCGCCGGGTAGGCCGCGGCGATCGAGCGGAGCTGCTCGCGGGCGTCGATGACCGGCGTGGGGTCGAACTGCACGCCCCGGAACTGTGCCAGTGAGCAATAGGCTCCCCACAAGCGTGCGCGGGGCGTCATGGGGCTGCGCGGGTACTGCTGGGCGTAAAACGCGTAGGCGTCGGCGGCGAAGTCAAACTGCCCCTCGAAGCGGTAGTGGTCGGCAGTCCGCAGCAGCGCTCGTTCCGCCAGCGGCGAACCGGGTGCGCGATTGCGGATGCGGTACAGCATCTCGACGGCCTCCTCTTTGGCATAGAACATCGGCACGCCGAACCAGCGCCGCTTGTACCCGTCGAGGTACTCGTCGGCGATGCGGTATTGCAGCTCCAGCGCCGCGGGGAACAGATCGCTCTCCGGATAGGTGTCCAGAAGCTCGTCGCAGTAATAAAAAGCCTTGATCCGATCGCCATGCCCATAGAGCGACTGGGCGATGAGGTAAAGCCCCCTGTCCCGGTTTGGTGAGGTTTTGTTCGCCAGCACCCAGTCCAGGGCCAGGTTCCACGCCGCCTTGTATGCGCGGCGGTCGATCAGTTGCTCGACGCGGTCGAGGACGGCGTCGGGGGCGCGCTGCGTCGTTGGCGCCTGGTTCTCGCGCCACTGGCCGCCGGCCAGGTCCCATGTGCGCCGGGTGGTCGGCTCGCTTTGCTGGTGCTGCTGCTGTTGTGCGACTGCGGCGCGCGTCACCAGCAGCACGAGGAGAAGCGCAACGAACGTCGGAGTGGACATTGGGGCAGATTGTAAGGGCGTGGAGAAAGGTGGCAAGACCGATGCGGGCAGGCAGAGCACGGAGCCGACTTTCTCGCGGTTGCCTCCGCGCTACCGGTGTCTCCCGTGGTTCGATCCTCTGCTACAGGTCCGCCATCGCCTGGTGCAGACGTCGAACTTCGTGCAGCGCCATTCCGCCGAGCCTGGGAATGTGTGGTCCCATGTGCGGAACGATTGCGTGACCGAGACCCAATCGCGACGCCTCCCGCAGGCGCGTCTCCAGTTGGGGAACGCTGCGGATCTCGCCGCCCAACCCCAGTTCCCCCACCGCGAAGGTTCCCGGCGCCAACGGGCGATTCAGGTGCGCCGAGGCAATTGCCAGTGCGACGGCAAGATCGATTGCCGGCTCCTGCACTTTTACGCCGCCGGCCACGTTGACGAAAACATCATCGGCGGCCAGCCGCATTTCCGCGCGCTTCTCCAGCACCGCAATGATCATCCCGACGCGGTCGGCGCTCACGCCGCTCACCTTGCGCTTGGCCGCGCCGATCACGCTGCTGGCCGTCAGCGCCTGCACCTCCACGAGCAGTACGCGGCTGCCTTGCATGGCGGCGGTGATGACCGAGCCGCTCGGCTGTCCGCCCCCTTGCTCCGCCGTGCCGTACTGCTCGACGAACAGATTGCCCGGGTCAACCACGTCGCGCAATCCTTCCCCCGTCATCTCAAACAGCCCCACTTCGTGCGTGCTGCCGAAACGATTTTTCACGCAACGGACGATGCGGTGGGCGTGGAACCGATCACCCTCGAAATATACGACGGTGTCGACGATGTGCTCGATGATCTTCGGCCCCGCAAGCGTGCCGGCCTTGGTGACGTGCCCCACGAAGATCACCGCGATCCCGCTTAGCTTGGCGAGGTAGACCAGCTCCATACAGCAGTCGCGCAGCTGCGTGATGGAACCCGGCGCGGCGGGCACGTCCGGCTTGTAGATCATCTGAATCGAATCGACGATCACGACCGACGGCTTCACCTTGTGGATTTGGTTGACGATGCGTTCAACGTTGGTTTCGGCGAGGACGAGGAGGTTTGGCGAGGAAACGCCCAGACGCGCCGCGCGGAGCTTGGTCTGACGCGCCGATTCCTCGCTGGTGACGTAGAGGACTTTCGCACCCAGCTGCGTCTGGGCGCATTTCTTCGGCGCGGCTTCCAGACCGGCCATGCGCATTGCGCGGGCGTTGTTGCTGAGCAGGGCTTCGGCGTCGCCGGCGCCGCTGGCGAGGGCGCTGGCGACCTGGAGCAGAAGCGTCGATTTGCCGATGCCGGGTTCACCCCCCACCAGCACCGCCGAACCCGGCACGATTCCACCGCCGAGCACGCGATCGAACTCGCCGATCCCCGTGCCGACGCGCGGGGCGTCGTCGTGGTCGATCTCCGAGAGCGGCAGCGCCTCCGCCCGGTGGATGAGATCGCCGGTCCCCGGCCCCTGCATCGCGGCGCGGTCCGGGCGGTGCGCATCGGGCGTGGGCGGCTTGAACTCCTCGAGGCTGTCCCACGTACCGCAGTCGGGGCACTTGCCCATCCACTTGGGATGAACGCTGCCGCAGGAGTTGCAGAGGAACTGACTTCTAATTTTCGCCATCGGCTGCAGAGTATAGTGAACAAAACCCTAACTTACACGATCTTGTTCCCGCGGCGTCTCGCGTGGGAGCGATCGTCAGGCCGTGATAGCATGGTTGCGCTTCCAATTGTAACTCCGCCGTACCGCACCTCAGATGCGTTGCGTGTGAATGTAGAGGGGACTGAGTTTGAACCCAAATGACACCCGCACCGCCGTTCAAGCATTCGAGCAACTTGAATCTCGCACATTACTCGCGACGGACCTGCCCGCGGTGGCTGATGCCTACGTTCGCGACGGCGCCTCGGCCTCGAGCAACTTTGGCTCCGCCTCCGAGCTGATCGTCAAGCAGTCGGCGAACCTCGGCAACACGCGCGAAGGGTACCTTCGCTTCAGCATCGGCGCCACGCCGGTGGTCGCCGGACAGACGGTGAAGCTGCGCCTGTTCGGGAAGCTCGCCGACACGCAGGACGACAACCTGCCTGTCGCGCTGCTGCCGGTGGCGGACACGACCTGGGGCGAGACAGCGATCACCTGGAACACCAAGCCCGCGCCGACCGCATCAACGCCGCTCGACAGCCAGACCATCAGCGGGACCACGGCGAAGTGGTACGAGTGGGACGTGACGGACCACGTGATCAACGCCAAGGCCCGGGGCGCCGGCGGGGTCGCATTTGCCCTGCGCTCCACGAATGTCAGCGACACGCAAATCTTCTTCAACTCCGAAGAAGCCAGCAGCAACGACCCCGTCCTAAGCGTTAGCGACGCCACAGCGCCCGAGCCGCCGCCCACCGAGACGACCGCCATCCTCGGCACGAATACGAGCACCTACGTCCGCAACGGCACGTACGCATCGCAGAACTTCGGCGGCGCATCGGAGATCCTCGTCAAAAGATCGCCGAATGTCGGCAACACGCGCGAGGGCTATCTGAAGTTCGACCTGTCGCCGATCACCGGCGACGTTACCGCCGCCAAGCTGCGGTTGAACGGCAAGCTCTCCGCCGCTGGCAGCGTGGCGGTCGCGGTGCATGGTGCATCCGATACGACCTGGAGCGAAACCCTCCTGACGTGGAACAACAAACCGGCGGCCGGCGCGGCGCTGGCGACAAAGACCATCAGCGGCACGGGAAGTGCATGGTATGAATGGGATATTACGAATTACCTCCAGCAGCTGAAGAATGCTGGGGCGACCGCCGTTACGTTTGCGTTGAAAGCGCCGAACACCACCGACCCGTGGGCGATCTTCGCCAGCGACGAGAACCCCACGGCAGTCAACCGCCCGCAGCTCGTCGTCGGGCAGGCGGAGCCGGTCCAGGGGCTCGTGCTCAGCAAGACAGCGCTGACGGCCAACGAGGGCGCGGCGGGTCGTTCACCGTTCGATTAAACGCGGCTCCAGCCGACGACGTGACGGTGACGATCGCGCGGGAATCGGGTGACAGCGATCTATCGAGTTCGCCTTCGTCGCTCGTGTTCACGCCCGCAAATTGGAGCACGCCGCAGACGGTCACCATCGCTGCCGCGCAGGACGCGGACGCGACCAACGGACAGGCGACATTCGCCGTCTCCGCCCCCGGCTTGAACACGCGGACCGTCATCGCCACCGAAGCCGATGACGATGTCGTTCAGCCGCCGCCGACGAACACCAGGATCGTCCTGATCGGCGACGCCAGCTACGTCCGCGGGGGCGCCTACGGCAATAGCAACTTCGGGACGGACCCTGCGCTGCTCGTGAAGAGAAGCGCCAGCGCCGACAACGTCCGCGAGAGTTTTCTCAAAATCGACCTGAGCGGCGTGTCCAATGTCGCCAACGCAAAGCTCCGGCTGTATGGCGGGTTGAGCAAGTCGTCAGCGGACAACGTTCAAGTCGCTGTCTACTCCGCCGGCCACAACTGGATCGAGGGCGACATCACGTACAACAGCCGTCCGCGCACGGGGAGCGTGGTGCTTGCGAGCAACACCCTCACGAGCACGACCAAATCATGGCATGAATTTGATCTCACCAGCTTCCTCCGGGCCGAGAAGGCGGCGGGGCGGAGCACAGTTTCCATCGTGCTGCGCTCACCGAACATCACCGACCCCTGGGCCGTGTTCAACGCCGATGGCGCTGCCAGCAACCGCCCGGAAGTGGTCATCCAGTCGCAGCAGCCGACGGATGCCCTGTCGCAGCGGCTCGACGCCGCGTTTGCGCAACAGCAGCTGCGCAACACCATCACGGGGCTCGCGAATGATTCCTACCCGCAGTACACGCTTGCCGACGGCAGTTGGAAGTTTGAGAACGTCGGCCACTGGACGGCCGGCTTCTTGCCCGGCGCCCTGTGGCAGCTTTACGGGCGCACCGGCGACGCATCCTGGCGCGACCAGGCAGCGGCACGGACCGTTCCGCTCGCAGGGCAGGCCAGCAAGGTTGATGACGTGACTTTCCGCATCCTCAACAGCTTCCGTCCGCTTTATGAGAACACCGGCAGCACGACTCACCGCCAGGTGCTGCTTGATGCGGCGGCGTCGAAGAACACGCAGTGGAATGGCACCGTCGGCGCCTTCCGAACCCCGTGGCGGCGCAGCGATTCGGGCGACCCCCGCGCGAATTTCGGCGTGCTGCTCGATCAGTCGATGGACATGGAACTGATGTTCTGGGCCGCCAGGGAAACCGGCAATCAGCAGTACTACGACCGTGCAGTGCGGCACCTGCAGACGGTCGCCCGGCACGTCGTGCGCTCCGATGGCGGCTCATACCACTGGGTCTACTTTTACGACCAGACGGGCGAGTTCGTCTCCGGCGAGACCTATCAGGGCTACAGCGACGAGAGCACCTGGGCTCGCGGACAGGCATGGGCGATCTACAGCTTTACGATGGCCTATCGCGAGACGGGCCGCACGGAGTTCCTGACGGCGGCGCGGAAGGTGGCCGACTTCTTCCTCGCGCGCCTGCCGTCTGACCATGTTCCCTTCTGGGACTTCGATGATCCTGCCGCGCCCAACACGTTCCGCGACTCCTCGGCGGCGGCGATCGCGGCGTCGGGGCTGCTCGAGCTGAGCCAACTGCTGCGCTCCACCGGCGCCGCCAGCCTCGCCGACATGTACCTCACCGATGCAAAGGAGATCCTCGGCGCGCTGGCCTCGGAAGCGTACCTCGCCGACGGCACGCCAAATCGCGGCGTGCTGCTGCACGGCGCGCTCAATGTCCCGACTAATACCGGCACGGACAGCTCGCTGATCTTTGGCGATTACTACTTCCTTGAAGCCCTCAACCGTTACGCCGCCGCGGCGGTCCGGTAGCGATCGGAAGAAAGTGGCGCACAGCCTGTCAACCTGACGAGCCTGTGAGCTTCTACGGCGGCATGGCATCTCCGCCATGCCAGTAAGATGCAGAGTTATGCTGCGAGCGATGCACGGAGCTGTTCGGTGCGCTGGACGAGCGCGTCGGCCCGAGCCCGGGCGGTGCGGATCGGCTCGATGAGCCCGTCAATCCACTCGAGCGTCGCCGTTGCCAGGTTTACTGAAGGATCGTTTGCGTCGGTTCCGCGCCAACGGAGCAGCAACCGGTTGACGCGGCGCTGCGTGTCCCAGCGGATCAGGAGCCACAGAACGGCGAACCAGATCAGCAGAAACATCGCGTTCTTCAGCAGGTAGGTCGTCCCCAGCAACTGCACGCCCAGCAGCAGCAGTTCCTGCGTGGTTCGCGCGGCGCCGCTCTGAAGCATCGCCTCGAGCAGCGGCTGGATGATCGGGAACCACAGCACAGCGCCCACAGTGAGCAGCACGCGGAAAAAAGGACGAATTACACCGTGACCGCCAGCGAGCTGCTGCAGCGCGGCTTCGCGCTGGCGCTGGAGGGCAGATGACAGGGCGGCGCGAAGATCGGCGCTCACTTCATCCGCGGCCATGTCGTCCCACAACCGGCGGTGGCGATACAGAGCGGCGACGGCGGGGTGGGACTGGTGGAGCATGGCGAACGTCGTCTGCACGCGCACGCTCAGCGGGCGATCGCCGGCATCGAGATACAGCTGCACGAGCGACTCGGCCGCGGGCTGGGCGGCAATCGTCGCATTGCGCCGCCACATCGCCGTGAGCGGCGCGAACAGCGCGTGCAGCACATTCACCAGCGGCCATCGCGCCACGCGGCGTGACATGACTTCATCGACGAGTGCCAATCGGTGCGCTGGGTCATCCAGCAGCCGCGGCAAGGCGTCCTCGATGATCGGAACGCCCAGGCGCGATGCCGTCAGCTCCTCGGCCTCCTCCTGCAAGCGCTTGAGCCGATCGGCCCGCGCCGGAAGGTTCTGGGCGTCCAGCCATGAGAGCAGCGATCGCGTGCGCTGCCGGCCGGCCAGATCCAGCGACTGCCTCACGATCTCGGTCGACTTCTGCTGCGCCAGCAGCTCGCGCAGGGTGGGCAGGTCGTACCGCTCCGGATGAATCGCGCTGATCATGTGCACGGTGGGCGGCGGGGACATCGAGAGCGTCCTCGCGAGCCGCTGCGCAAAATCGTGCCGCAACTCCAGCGCCGTGAGCTCGCCCGCCTTGTCGACGACCTGGTCGGCTTTGTTCAACACGAAAATGAAATTGGCGGGATCATTGCCCGCTGCGACGGCCGCGAGCAGCTGTTGTGGCTGACGGTCTGCGTACTTCTCGACCGACTGAATCCAGACCGGAAACAGCATGTGGCGCAGCATCCGCCGCGTTACTTCGATGTGATCGGCGTAATGGCTATCGATGTCGGGAAGATCGAGCAGCACCTGCCGCGTGAGGTGCGGGAGTTCGTGCGTGATCACGCGAAACTTCCCGGGCACTTCGCGGCGAAGCAGTTCCGTCACCGCATCGGCTTGTGACACGTGGGCATACGCGAGCACCGCCTCCGTGCCGCGGCCGTAGGACGTCGATTCGGCGATGATCTGCCCGGCCAGCGCGTTGACCAGCGCGCTCTTGCCGACTTCCTTCCCGCCGATGAGTCCGACAAGGTAAAAGCCCTCATCGGCGACGGTTTCGGCGCGGAGGACCGGCGCGTCCTGATCGAACACATCCGGCGCCGCCGAGCCGGTCAGGTCGGTCACTTCGTGAACGAGTTGTTCCACATCAGTGCTCACGGCAGATCGTTGAGATGATCGATCAACATCCTGAGCCTGCCATGGTCCCGGCGGTTGAAGGTAAACATCAACCGGTGCAGGTTGGCCAGCGCAGGCTCGTCGCGCTCGACGGGAAGCGCAGCCCCGAGGCGGAACTCGCCTTTGACTTTGATGTCGGCGAACTTTTCGCTTATTTCGCGAAGATTGTCGTCGCTGGGGCGCCGGTGCAGGCGCAGCACGATATCTTCGCGCGCGTGGCGCACGCTGTGGAAGTTGTTGTAGAAATGGCGCACCTCGCGCACAGCCTGGTCGATGCTGTCGGTGATCTTGTACAGCCGCAGGTCATGCTTGCCGATCAACCCGCCGCCGAGGAGGTGCTCCTCGACATACTGCTGCCATGCGTTCCAGAACGATCCGCCGGGCTTGTTCACGAACACGATCGGGATAGGGACGCTTTTTCCCGTCTGCACGAGGGTCAACACCTCAAACCCCTCGTCCATCGTCCCGAAGCCGCCGGGAAACAGGGCGATCGCGTGGCTCGAGCGGACGAACATGAGCTTTCGGGTAAAGAAGTACTTGAAGTTGATCAGCTTTGGGTCGTTGGCGATGAAGGTGTTGGTCGCCTGCTCGAAGGGGAGGCGGATGGCCAGGCCGAAGCTGGGGTCCGCGCCAGCGCCGCCATGACCCGCCGCCATGATGCCGCCGCCCGCGCCGGTAATGACCATCCATCCCGCCTCGGCCATCTTTTTGCTGAATGCCGCGGCTTGCCGGTAGTCGCCGTGGTCCTCCAGCGTTCGGGCCGAGCCGAAGATGCTGACCTTGCGCGTGTCCCGGTAGGGCGCGAAGATCTTCAGTGCGTAGCGCAGCTCCTTGAATGACTTGTTGATCAGCTTGATATCGCCGCGGTTGGTTTGGTCGCGCAGGAGTTTCAAGCCGTTGGCGACGATTTCGGCCACCATATCGCCATCGGGCACGGTCTCGAGCTCGTTGATCAGCGCCGACGCCAGCTCGTGTACCCGCCCCAGCTCCGCCCGCGTGACGCGATGCGGGGGTTCAACCGTTTCCTGCGATTGCTCCAGGTTCTCGGCGGCGTCGTTCTCGGTCTGACTCATCTGCTACGTGCCTCTGATCTCTCGGTCGCGAAGACGGACGGGGTGTTATATCGGGTGGCCGGCGGTTTGGACACGGTGGAGCAGGGAAAAGCCGGGGCAGGAAAAGCGGCATTTCCGCGCCTGTTGGAGCCGATCATCGATTAATCTGCACTTGAACCCCCGGCGCCCGCCGCGCTTGCGCGGCGGGGGCTCTTGGTTATGCACCCGACCGATCGCTTCCCGACCCGCCGTCGAGTAGATTTCCCGGCTTCATTATTTCTGAGGAGGTCCATGGACACGGTTCGCTTCGGCGTCGTCGGGCTCGGCAACATGGGGCGGTTTCACGTCGATTATCTCAACGCGCTTCAGCCGGCGGCACGTCTGGGAGGCGTCTGCGACGTTGACGAGCAGCGTTGCAAGGATATCGCCGCAAAGCACGGCGGGGTGCCTGCGTTCGCGACGTACCAGGAGCTGATCGATTCCGGCGCCGTCGATGCCGTTCTCATTGCCACGCCGCACTACCAGCACCCCGAGATCGCCGAGATGGCCATGAACAAGGGGCTGCACGTCCTGTGCGAGAAGCCCGCGGCCGTCACCGTGAATGGTGCGCGGCGGATGAATGATGCGCACGGCAAAAACCCGAAGGTGCAGTTCGGGATGATGTTCCAGATGCGCACCGCGCCGATCTACCGAAAGCTCAAGTCGCTGATCGCCGAGGGCGAGCTGGGCGAGCTGACGCGGCTGACCTGGATCGTCACCGACTGGTTTCGCACGTGGAGCTACTACGCTTCGGGCGGCTGGCGGGCGACGTGGAAGGGCGAGGGCGGGGGCGTCCTGATCAACCAGTGCCCGCACAACCTCGATCTCATCCCCTGGCTCACCGGCATGATGCCCACCCGCGTGAGCGGTGTCGCCCACATTGGCAAGACGCACCCCATCGAAGTCGAGGACGACGTCACCGCCATCATGGAGTACGCGAACGGGATGACCGGCCACTTCATCACGACCACCGGGGAAGCGCCGGGGACGAACCGGCTGGAAATCGCCGGCGACCGGGGCAAAGTGGTCGCCGAGAACGGTAAGCTGAAGTTCTTCCGCACGCGCCAGAGCGTTAAACAGGTCCGCGAGACCTCGCCCAACCTCTTCGCGCAGGTCGAGACGTGGGAGATCGACCTCCCGTTCAAGGCCGAGCCCGAGGGCCACAAGGTGATCACGGAGAACTTCGTCGCCGCCATCCGCGAGGGCAAGCCACTGATCGCGCCGGGCGAAGACGGCGTCAAGCAGCTCGAGCTCGGCAATGCCATGCTGATGGCCGGCCTCTCGCGCCAGGCCGTGGACCTGCCACTGGATGGTGACGCCTACGAAGCTTTCCTCCTGGACCTCGACCGCAAGTACGGCGGACGCAAAAAAGTCACCGCACCCAGCGGTGCAGGTGCAACGGGCGACATGGCCTCTTCGTTCAAGTCAGCGTAGCGATCGTCACGAGCAGCTCGGGGCGATTCAAGGCTGCCTCATCACTGTTGAATGTTGCGATGGGATGGGTGACGTTGGTCGCGGGCAGCGCGAGGGTTATGAGGTTTCTTCCAGCGGATTTCTCGGTCTGGAGGAAACTCGTGAGGTCCCACTCGAACCACTGGCCCATTTTGCCCGTGATCGTGGTCATCGATCGCGCGGTCGATGTCCGACCGCGCTGATTGTTAAACTCAACCGCTCTGCGTCAACCTCATCCACTGTCATCCACTGAAGGAATCGCGGCGACCCGTTCGCAAGTCATCCCGGCGGCGCGAGGCGGGACGAACATCGCATAGCAGGCGAACAGCAGCCCAGCAAACATCAGCGTGACGCCGCAGGTCTGCGGATGACCCACCGGGTCCGAGACTCGCACCGCCACCGCCCAAAACACCCGCGACGGCTCGGTCAGCACGTCCCAGGAGTTGAACCGAAGGAAGCGCCCAAGGTATATCCCTAATCCGCAAAGGATGGAGACGGCAAGCACGAACGCCCACCCCATGAGCTCGTTGCTTCGCCGCCGGACGCGATCGTGCATAATGCGCATGGACGCCACGGCAAGAAAGCACCCGGTCATCGCAAATGAAAGCACGAGCCCTGCATCAAACCACCACCGAAACGGCCGTTTCCCGTTCATCAGGTGCACCACGTCTGTCAGAATGTACGGCCCGTTGGGCAGTGTCAGCAGCCACGAGACACCGAGCAGGATCATCCACGGCTGGAAGCGCCGCCGCTCGCGGCAGCTTCCGTCTCGTCGCTCACTGTCGGGGCTGAGGTACAGGATCCCCACCGCGATTCCATACGGCAACCAGGCGAGAAGCAGGTTCCAGACGAGAAACCGATATCTGGTCGACCCGGTGAAGCCATACCGCGTCCCCAGTTTATCACACAGGGGGTTTCGATGGTGTCGTCCTTCAACCGTATGCATCGCGCCCACGCGCTGCTTGTTTCCAACTGCTTCTACCCGTTGCTGATGGGCTCGCTTTTGTCGATTGCTTTCACCGTGCGACCATCGGTCGCCCGACACGCAACAGTCGCCACTGCGCCAGTCGCCATTTCGTGCCTGGCGGGCCAGCCACGAGCGGGTTACGCGAACATCGGCTTGTAATTGTTCGGCGAATAAAACCGGAAGTTGAGCTCGCGGACATATTCGGTGGGTCCCGCCTGACGGATGGTTTCCACCAGGCGCGCGATCTGCGTCTGCGATTGGAACGCCGCGATGCTCGCCAGCTTCTTCTCGAAAGCGTCGCCGCCAGCCTCGAGTTGCAACTGGGGCGGGGCGGGGAAGTCGCAGTACACCGCCAGCTCATAGACCCTCGGCACGTCCGCCAGCGGCTCGCCAAGCTCCGGCCAGATCGTGCCGGCGGCGTGGAACAGGCAGATCATCAGCTCACTGTGCGTCACCTGGTGGTCGGGGTGCAGGTCGGCGCTGGTTGGCACGAACACGCGCGTCGCGCGGGTCCGGCGCAGGTGATACGTAAACGCGTTCTGGAGCCCGACATACCCCTCAATCGCCTTCACCTCGTCCCCCGAGCGCGCCCTGCGGCGCCCGCACAGCGGGGTGAGGCCGCCATCGGGGTAGGCGATGTACTGGATCTTCTCCTTTGGCACCCCGAGCAGCCCGAATGAGTCATATGTCTCCTTCCGCCGGATCTCCACAATCGAATCGCGCTGCTCCAGCGTGCAATATCCCATCCGCCCGTCGGTCACCACCAGCACCTGCACGTTGGCGCGCTCGGCGACCGCCTGTTGCATGAGCAGCCCGCAGCTGAGGCACAGATCGTCATCGTGCGGCGCGACGAACAGCCACGTCTCGCCGGAGAGGTTGCCGCCATCGAACGCTTCGGCGAGCTTGCGGTACTGCGTCTTGCGGCTGCCGTCGAGGCGGGTGATCTGGAACGGATCGGACATCGGTCCTCAAGCGAATTGGTATCGACGCTCATCCTGAAAGCGTGTCGGGCCAGTCGCCGGGGTTGATCGCGCTATCAACAGGGGCGGAGTCTCCCATGCCACGACAAGAGCTCAGGACAAGTGCTTCCTACGTGTGGTCGGTGTTCGCGTCCCGAAGACGCTCAAGAAGGCGGCGAGTATAACGGGAAGACGCTACCGCGTCGCGACCAGCGACTTTTTCGCGGCATGTTTCTCGTCCAGCCGGCCCGTCCAGTTCAGGAGGTTGTGCAAAAATTGGGCGTAGTAAGTGCCGACTTCGATGGCCCAGCTGCCGGGTGCTTCGGTGATGATGCGCCGGCCCGAGCCCCAGTCGACCAGGCCGCCGACCCAGTGCGGCGCGATGTCGGTCGCGAGGCACGCGACGCGGCCCCGGCCGTGCCGGCCCACCACCAGCAGCGGGTGCACGTCAGCGGGGCTGAACTCAATTTCGCCGTTGGTGCAGTGCGCTTCAAACCGCTGCACTTCGAGCAACACTTCGGCGCTGGGCTTGGGCGCGAACTTATTAAAGCCGCCGATCATCGGCGGGCGGTCGTTCCATGGAAGGCCGTCGACGATTGGGTGGCTCATGTCGAGGCAGCGAACCATCGTCGGCTGATCGCAGTTGATCCGGTCGTCGATGTGATCGATCTCGACGGGAAGAATCCTCCCGAGCTTCGTATTGTCCCAATCCCCGCCGAGCCCGTGGAACGACTCCCAGCCGCCGATCATGATGAGCCCAGCACCGGCCTCGACCCGTCGGATGATTGTCTCCTGCACATCCAGGGGCATCCGCTTGGACGGGTAGTCGCTGAGGACGAACAGGTTCCGCGGCTGCGAGGCCTCCCCGTTGACCGTCTCGTCGGTGGGGAGGTAGTCGTAACCGATGTCCCACATGGTCATGAGACCGGTCAAATAAGCGGCCGCCGTAGCGAGAGAGAGGTCCCCGAGGTACAGGATGGGCTTGGCGGTCATCGGCAACTCAAGTTGCAAAATAAAAACAGTACAGTTATTTATGCTAGCCGGTTCAGATGAAATTGCCAAGACAGAAAAGCGGATAATTTCGCATCGGAGACAGGAACATGGGTCGGGGCAACGTGTTGGTAGGGCAGTCCGGTGGGCCGACGGCGGTTATCAACGCGTCGCTGGTTGGCCTGATCAACGGCGCGCGGGACTCAGGCAAAATGGGCAGGGTCTTCGGGATGCGCTTCGGCATCGAGGGCGTGCTGGACGACTTTCTCCTCGACCTCTCTGCCGAGCCTGCCGACACGGTGGAGCGGCTGCGCACCACCCCCTCCAGCGCGCTGGGTTCCAGCCGTCACAAGCTGAAGGACCCGGATTTCACGCCCATCATGCAGCGGCTGAAGAAATACGACATCCGTTACCTGTTCATGATCGGCGGAAACGACACGATGGACACCATCCACCGCATCACCGAGCACGCTACCGGCGTGGGGTATGAGATGATCGGGGTGGGGATTCCGAAGACGGTGGATAATGACCTGTTCGGCGTCGACCACACGCCAGGCTACCCCAGCGCGGCGCGGTACGTGGCGATGAGCGTCCAGCAGGGGGGGCTGCTGGCGCGGGACATGCAGCGGGTGGATCCGTTTACGGTATTTCAGACAGTTGGCCGCAGCGCCGGTTGGCTCCCCGCCGCCGCCGCGCTGGCCAAAACGCGGCCCCAAGACCCACCGCACATCATCCTGATGCCCGAGCGACCGTTCGAGGAGAAAAAGTTCCTCGCCGCCGCGGAAAATGCATACAAGATGCATGGCTTCGTCTCGATCGTCTGTGGGGAAGGCATCACCCACCCCGACGGCACGACAGTCAGCGCGAGCAGGGTGACGGACAAGTTCAGCAACGTCGAGTTCGGGGCGATGGGCGGCACCAGCGCCGCCATGATCCTCCACCGCATGCTGAGCAACGCTTTCGGCTGGCGCGGGGAGTTCCAGGTGACCGAATCCCTACAAATGTGTGCCGCCGACCGCGCTGTAAAACTGGACGTCGACGAAGCCTACGGCTGTGGCCGCCAGGCGGTGAAACTGGCCGAGCGTGGCGAGGGCGGCGTGATGGTTACCATCGAGCGCGCCAGCAAGCGCGGCCAGCGGTACAAGAGCGCATTCGGCACGATCCCGCTCAAGAAGGTGGCCATCAACGCGCGCCCGATGGACGATCGCTACATCGGTAAAGACGGCATGAGCGTGACCAAAGCCTTTCACGACTACGCCGCGCCGCTTGTCGGTGACTTGCCGAAATACGCGTCGCTGACGCTCAAGAAGGCGCGGGCATGAACCCTCTGGTCCCTTCACCCGCAATTGCCGGGCGAGGGGGAAGTTTCACGGGAACCAAATGAATCTTACGGATTCGAAGTACACCGCCTTCGGTCTCGTTCACGACATGCTCGTGACGGCGGACGTGATCACGAGCTTCAACCCCGACCAGGTCGTCGACATTGCCAAGACCATCGCGCAAGTCGGCAAGCTCCACCTGACCGGCGAAGGCTCCAGCCGCATTTTTCCGGCCAAGCACGCGATCATGCAGGCGCGCCGCGCCGGCTGGCGGCTGGCGCTGCACACAGATGCCGGCCGGCAGTCGCAGGAGTACGACCTCACCGACTGGGCCGTCTTCGCCGCCAGCAACTCGGGCAAAACGTCGGAGGTGATCAAGCTGTTCAACGACCTCAAGGCGAAAGGGCACCACCACCGCTACGGGGTGACTGCCTCCGACGGCAGCAAGCTCGGCGAATTGTCGAACCAGTGCTATGTCCTGCGCTGCGGCCCCGAAGGCGCCGTCGCGGCGACCAAGAGCGTGATCGAGCAGGCCCTCTTCTACCACGCGCTGCTCGAGCACGCCGAAGGCAAACCTTCGCTGGACGGGAAGCTGAAGGCACTCACTTCGCAGGTGCGCGAGGCGCTGACACTTCCGATCGACCCCGCGCTGACGGACAAGGTCGCCAACGCCGGCACGATCTACTTTGCCGGCCGCAACGACGGCGTCGCCGAGGAGCTGACGCTGAAGACCAACGAGATCACGCGGAAGAAGAGCGACTATCTCGAGGGCACGTACGGCGTGCACGGCATTGAAGAGGTGATGAACGCGGATGACGTTGTGATTTGGGTGGACCCATACGAGGATGCGGAGAGCAAGTTTACCGACGTCCTCGCTAAAGGCGTGGGGCTGGCGGTCATTGCAATCAGCGACCGCCCGACGAGCTTTCCGACGATCCGCGTGCCCAGGAGCGAGCTGTCGAGCTACGTGAGCATGGCCGCCGGCTGGAACCTGCTTGTGGAAGTCGGGGTGAAGCTCGGCATCAATCTCGATAAGCCCGTGCGCGCCCGCAAGGTCGGCAACGAGTTCGTCGGATAAAACATCTGCGCCGCGCTCGCCGGACGGGTTGAAAAACCAGCGCCCCACGATCGCCCACCCGCGAGGGATCAAGACGTCTCTACCGCGCCCGCTTCAGCACGAACACGAACTGGTACTGCATGAACGGGATGAGCCCCAACATGCGCCCCGCCAGACGCTTGAGCGAGCGCAGTGGGTTGCTCGTGCCGAAGATTGGGGGGCCCCAGTCGACGCCCGTGCGCTCGATGCGCAAGCCTGCGGCCATGATCCGCTGTTTCCAGCCCCAGTAGCTGAGGCGCAGTTCCAGCGGCTGCTCGGTGACGACGTAGAAGTTCGGGACGAGAATGACCGCCTGACCATCGGGCTTGAGGATGCGGGCGACCTCGGCAAGGCCCTTGTTGGGATCCGGGAAGTGCTCCAGCGCGCCATCACAGTGCAATGCGTCAACCGATGCATCGGCGACCGGCAGGGCGGTGCCGTCGGCCTGGACCCAGAGAACTTCAGGGGTATGGCCCTTTGCCAGCTCCAACGCGGTGCGCGAGAAATCGAGGCCGATCACGTGTTTCGCGCCACCCTCGTATTGCGCCAGGCGCGAGGCCCAGCCGGCGCCGCAACCCAGATCAAAGTACGTCTTGCCTTCGAGCGGTTGGAGACGGCGGAGGATGGAGCGGATCCTCGACTCGTGCGGGCGCTGGACATCCTGATGGAAGTGGTATTCGGAGTCGTAGAAGCCGCGGGTGGAAGACATCGAAGTCGGTCAGCCGCGCGTGGTCGTGAGCGGTTCCGGCGCCGGTTCGGTGTCCGCGAGGTCTTCGGCCCAGGGCTCTTCGAAGAGCCGCGCGACTGCCTGCTCGGGCTCGATCGACGCGAGGATCGGGCGCGATACGCGCTTTCCGGCGTAGATCTTCCGCCGCGCGAGGTAGAGCAGCTCTTCGCTGATCAAGCGGTGCCGTCCGAGCATGTCAGCGAGCAACGCCAGCACCCCAAGGAGGAATGAAAGGGTGATCAGCACGCCAGAAATCACGATCAGCGACGTGAATGGCGTCGTCTTGTGCTTCATCAGGTACCAGACCGAGACCCAGCCGCCGGTGAGCGCGCCGAAGACAAAAAAGATCATCGCAATGCCGCCGAAGAACTTCAGCGGCTGGATGTCGCGCATGGCGCGGAGGATGATGGGCAGCGAGTTGGTTGCGTACCGCAGCAGGTTGCTGGCGACGCGGCTCTCACCGTACTCGCGGACGCCGCGCACATGCAGCGGCACTTCGGTAATGCGCATCCCCTTACTGAACAGGTCGATAAAAGTTTCCTGCGTATAGGTGAACCGACCGAAGAGGGTGAGCCGGTAAGCCGCCTCACGGTTGAACGCGCGGAAGCCGCAGGAGACGTCGGTGAAGCGGGTCCCGCCGCACACCCAGTTGATAATCCGGGTGACGACGCGGTTTCCGATGTATTTCGCCAGCGGCATCTCCGGGCGAAGCCTGGGGTCGGCGAAGCGCGAGCAGGTGACGAAATCGGCCTCGCCGTCGAGGATCGGGCGGATGAGCGCTTCGATGTCGGCGGGGTTGAACTGCCCGTCGCCGTCGATGTTGACAATCACATCGGCCCCACGGCGCATGGCGCGTTCGAGGCCGGTCTTGAAGACTTTGCCTAAGCCGGGGCGGTTGTGGAGGTTGACGACAAGCGCGCCCGTGCGGGCGGCGGTGTCGGCGGTACCGTCGGTCGAGCCGTCGTTGACGACGATGATCTCGACTTCCGTCACACCCGGGAGCTTCCGCGGGACGCCGGCGACTACGTTGGCGATGGTGGCCTGCTCGTTCTGAGCAGGGATCGTCACGACGAGCTTCATAAGATTTCCCCGGTTCCCGCGGGCAAGGGGAACGGCGGCGCGATGTTAGCCGAATCACGAAAGCGTCACAAGGCGAAGGATGCCGGCATCCCGCCCGAACCCCGCTCGACCCTAGAGTCGCCGGCGGCGCAGGAAACGTATCAGAATCTGCAAAAAAGGGTGACGCGGAAACAAAACCACCGGATGCGATTACTCGCGGAGTGGACGCGTTCGCGCTTAGCTGCCCCGCTTCCGGGGCGCTGGCCACTGACCGATCGAAAGAGATCAATCGGCAAGCGGGGTTTTGGCCAAATGGGTGGCGTGCCACCTCCGCGGCGCGTATTGTCCGCGCCCGGAAGCACTCCATGATCAGCTCAATCCTGCTCGACGTGCTCGCGCCCATCCTCATCATGATGGGCGCGGGGGCGCTGCTGCGCTGGCGATTCCACATTGACCTGGCGACGCTCTCCAAGCTCAACATTTATCTGCTGGCGCCGGCGTTTGTCTTTGACAAGGTCAGCACGAGCACCCTCTCCTGGGGCGAGATGGGCGGCGTCGTCACCATCAGCCTGCTCCAGGTGATCACCCTTGGATTGTTCGTGTGGGGCATCGGCTGGGCGCTGCGCGTGAAGCGGCAGACGCTCGCTGCCGTCGTGATGGCGGTAATCTTCTATAACAGCGGCAACTATGGGCTGCCGCTGGCGGAACTGGCCTACCCTGCGAGGAGTGTGGGGGTCTCGGAGTATCGGAGTGTGGAAGTGAACACGTCTCCTCTGACACCCCCACGCGCGGACACTTCGACAGCTCCCAAAGACGGAGGCGCGGTTCAGGCTTTTGTGCTGATGACGCAGAACGTCCTCGGGTACACCCTCGGTCTGGCGATCGCAGGCTTTGCGCATCCCTCGCCCAGTGTTCAGCCGATGCGCAATCTCTGGCGAATCCTGCGCTTGCCCGTGCTACCGATACTGATCGTTGCGCTGGGGGCACGATGGTGGCTGCAAGTCGATCCAAGCCACACGCTTCCGCTGGCGATCACCAAGCCCGCGGCGTACCTGTCGGCGGCGCTGGTGCCGGTTGCACTGGCGACGCTCGGGGCGCAGCTCGCGAGCAATCCGCGCTGGCCACGCTGGCGGCCCGTATCACTCGTGCTCGTCCTGCGGCTGCTGTTCGGACCGGTTCAAATGGGACTGCTGCTGTGGGGGTTCCACCTGCTCGGCTGGCGTGTGGTGAACCTGTGGCCATGGCCCGCTGAGCTGCTCATCCTCACGGCGGCGGTGCCGACTGCGGTGACAACCATGTTGCTCACCCTGGAACTGGAGGGTGACACCGACCTCGCTGCCGATTGCGTGTTCTGGACGACCGTGGTTTCCTGCGCGACCATTCCCATGTGGTTGGCGATCCTGCGCTGGTACTTCGGATGACTTCACAGGACGTGCTTATGCGTCCGCGCGCTTGAATCCGGGGCGCTGCGACAGCGTGATCAATCGTCCCCACCAGCGCATCAACTGCACAGACGCATACGCCAGCGGCAGCAGGATCAGCAGTGCCAGTGCCGGTACGAGCCCGACGAATGCGGCGACGAACGCGACGTCGTACACAATCAGCCACAGCAGCCCGTACAGCATCAGCGTCTGTCCGGCCTCGCGCGAATTGCGGACGCTTCGGCGGACGTACCACGCGAGCGCCACGAATCCAAGCACACAGGCGAGCGGAATGAGCAGCGCCGGCTCGATGCTCAGCGCGTCCGTCCACGGGTCAAGGCCGACGCGCGTCCGCCGGGACCACACCAGCGCAACCGACAGCACGTTGACCGTCGCCAATCCGCTGAGCACGCCCCACCAATGCGCCGGCGTGAGCGGTGGGCGCTTCTCCTCCCAGTGGTACGCGATCAGCGACAAGATGGTGACGTGGTTCAGCAGCAGCAGCGGGTGCCACAGCAGCGGCAAGTCCGGGGCGGGAACGACGGCATGGAAAAAACGGATCAGGCCCAGCGTGAGCAGCCCCGGCCCCACGAGGTACTTGCCCGCAAGGTCGTAGAACGTAATCAGCAGCCCCGTCCATGCGACGAGCAGGAGGCTCATGGGGTTGCCCGTCCAGCGGGAATAGAGAATCCCGCCCACCAGCGCTACCAGCGCGAGCAGCACGCAGATGACGTGCGCCGTGATCACGCCAACCCGGCCGCTGGGCAGCGGACGCTGCGGCGCGAGCTGCCGGTCGCGGCGGCGGTCAATCAGATCGTTGAGGCTCATCCCAAACCCGTACAGCCCGATCGAAATCAGCGCGATGACGAGCACGTGCTCGAGGCGCAGCACGTCCCGGACCCGCGCCAGTCCACGCTGGTCCGCCTGCCAGCGCGCGAGCAGCAGCAATGCAGCCAGGCTGTTGGAGATGGCGGTGAAGACCAACGCCATCCGCGTCAGCTGCAGAAGCGGAAACAGTCGTCGTGAAAAGGAGCCGAGCACGGGTAAAGGGTAAGACGGCGCGAGCGAAGCGGAAAGGGATCAGGGCGGTGACAAGACGCGGGTGATAGGGTGAAGGATCACTTGCGTGGCGACCCCCCACCCCCTCACCTCAGCATCTTGTCATCCCCTCACCCCCGGGCATACCCTGAACCGCCGATGAGCAAGAACGCCCCGGCCTTCGTTGCGTCCGAGATCCCAGGTGATGCGAAAATTGCCATTGTCGCGGCACGCTTCAACGCCGAGATCGTCGATGAGCTTTTGGCAGGATGTGAGCGGCGCCTCAACGCGCTTGGCATCGATGCGGCGCGCATCACCATCCACCGCGTCCCCGGCGCGTTTGAGCTGCCGGTCGCGGCCAAGGTGATCGCGCAGACGCATAAGTTCGCCGCCATCATTTGCCTCGGGTGCGTAGTGCGCGGCGACACGCCGCATTTCGACTACGTCGCCGGCGAAGCCGCGCGTGGGATCCAGCGCGTCGCGCTGGACGAGGGGCTCCCGGTGATCTTCGGCGTCCTCACGACCAACACCGACGAGCAAGCCCGCGCCAGAGCCGGCGGCTCGCACAGCCATGCCGGAGAAAGCGCCGCCGAAGCCGCGCTGGAAATGATCGCGATGATCCACAAGGTGCGCAAGGCGTAATCGCCGCGCCGTCCGAAAGGTGCGGATGGCAGAAGCACCGCGCCCTCCCTGTCCCCGGGGGGGGCACGGGGGAGAGGATGGTGCGCTTACTGCGGTGCGGCCTGCGTCGTCGCCGGCGTCTTCTTCGCGAGGTGCTGGTCAAACCACTCGCCGATGGTGGCGGTGTCTTTTTCCATTCCCGCCCAGCCGTGGTTAGCGCCGGGCTTGGTGATGAGCTTTGATTCCACTTTTGCCTCCTCGAACTTTTGCATGATTCGCTTCGCCTGCTCGTACGGAACGAGCACGTCGGCGTCGCCGTGGATCAGCAGCGTCGGTGGGTCATTGAAATCGACGTGGTAAATGGGTGAGATCTGCGTCGCGATCGCGCGGACCTGCGCCTCGTCTGTCACGCTCAGGAATTTGCGGGTGGGCACATCAAACGTGCGGAAGTCAAAGGACGCCTGAAAGTCCTTCAGGATGCCGCCTGCGCCGATGGCGGATTTGCCATCGGCGCCGTAATTGAGGAAATCGGTTGGGGGGTAGAACGCCGCCACGGCCTGCACGTCGGACGGCACGCGGTCGACGGGATCGGGCGTTTTTTCGTTCGGCGGCGAGGGATTCACGCCTTGCGTAAGGGACAAATGCCCGCCCGCGCTCCCGCCGTAGATGCCGATGCGGTCGGGGTCGATCTGGTACCGCGGCGCGTTGTGGCGGATAAAGCGGACGGCGCGGTTGAGGTCGCCGATCGCCTCGGGGATCGTAAAGCGGGGGGCGCTGCCGTGGCAGACAGCGAAAACGGTATACCCGCGGTCGAGGATCGGCTTGACGAACAGGTTCACATTCAGCGGCGTGATCGCCTCGGGCGCCGAATACCACCCGCCGCTCACGACCCAGATCACGCCCAGCCCGTTGCGGTTCAGCTTCGGGACGAACACGTCCATCGTCAGCGACATGCCCCACGACCGGCCGTAAATCACGTCCCGCGAGCGGTCATACGTCTCCGCCTGGGCATGGGTGAGCTGGCTAATGACAGTGAGATGGAAGACGACAGTCAGCAGCGAGCGGAGCAGCATTGCTGCAAACGGTATCGCGCTGCGTCGTCGCGCACAATCCGATAGAGGGTGCCGCGAGAGGGGAGCAGTGAAAAGGCGCTTGTCCCTCCGCCCTGCATCCGAAACAATGCCGCCATGAAACGTGCCATCGCCTTCTCCGCTTCGGTTGTCTTCTTTTTCGCCTCCCATGCCCTCGCCGAGATCAAGCTGCCGGCGCTGTTCGCGGACCACATGGTGCTGCAGCGTGGGATGACCGTGCCGGTGTGGGGGACGGTCGGTCCGAATCAGGAGGTGATGATCGAGGTCGCGGGGAAGACGGCCAAGGCAACATCCGATGCTACCGGGTCCTTCATGGCGAAATTACCGGCACTGGAGTACGCCGGCAACGCGGTCACCATGACTATCAAGGCAGGCGGCGACAGGCTCGTGCTGCGGGACGTGCTCATCGGGGATGTCTGGGTGGCATCTGGGCAGTCGAACATGGAGTGGACCGTCGCCCGCGCCGGTGATCCGGAGAAGGTCGCAAAGGAGGCGGATTACCCCAATATCCGGCTGTTTACCTTTGCCAAAACAACGTTGCTCGATCCGACGAAAACGGTTCGCGGCGAGTGGCAGGTGTGCTCGCCACAGACGGTGATGAACTTCTCCGCCGTCGCATATCACTTCGGGCGGGAAATTCATCTCACGGAGAAAGTGCCCGTGGGGCTGATCGTGAACGCGTGGGGCGGCAAGCCCGTCGAATCCTTCATGAGCGAAGAGGCGATGAAATCAGACCCTGCGTTCAAGCCGCTGCTCGACAAAAAAGAGGCGGCGGGGCGTGATCGCGAGAAAGCGCGGGCAGAGTATCAGAAGAAGTTGATGGAGTGGGAGAAGCGTAACACGGCAAACCCGGGCAAAGCGGGCGGGAAGCCCCAGGAGCCGATGGGCGCGCAGGACGCGAGCCTGGCGAGCAATATCTACAATGGGATGGTCCACCCCATCATTCCGTTCGCGATCAAGGGCGTCATCTGGTACCAGGGCGAATCCAACGCGACGCGTGCCGAGCAGTACCGCACGCTGTTTCCCGCCATGATCACTGACTGGCGGAAGCAGTGGGGGCAGGGGGATTTCCCGTTCATCTGGGTGCAGCTGGCAAACTTCAAGGAGCGCAAAAGTGAGCCCGGCGACAGCGACTGGGCGGAGTTGCGCGAGGCGCAGTCGATGGCGCTGAAGCTGCCCAACACCGCCCAGGCCGTCATCATCGACATCGGCGAGGCAAACGATATTCACCCGAAGAACAAGCACGACGTCGGCAAGCGGCTCGCGCTTGCGGCGCAGCGCATTGCCTACGGAAAGAATGATGTCGTCTACTCCGGTCCCGTATTCGATTCAATGCAGGTCGAGGGCAACCAGGTGCGGCTGAAGTTCCTCCACGCCGACGGCCTGCACGCCAAGGGCGGTGAGCTGAAGGGGTTCGCGATCGCGGGCGAGGACAAGAAGTTCGTCTGGGCCGACGCGAAGATCGACGCGGATTCGGTAATCGTCAGCGCCAAGGGCGTGGAGAAGCCAATCGCTGTGCGCTATGGGTGGGCCGATAATCCGGAGGCCAATTTATATAACGCTGCCGGTCTGCCCGCCTCGCCCTTCCGCACGGACGATTTCCCCATGATCACGGCCGGCAAGCAGCAGTGACGCCGCCGGTCGAAATGCCAAAGTTTTTGGAGGGCGCGCTCCGACGATGGGATGCGCGCGCTCTGTGACTGCGCCGGTGCTGCCAGCCACCGGGGCCGAGACTCCGCGTTTTGTGTTGTTCGAGAAAGAGGGAGCCATGCCCCGTGTTGAAATCCAGCAGCTTGAAAACCGCGTCCTGCTCAGCGCCGCGCCGACGTCCCCTCAGGAGGAACCGCTGGTCATCCAGTCAGTGGGTGTCGCCAATCTCACGCCGGCCGCGGTGATTGCAACCCCCGACGACCCGACCGACTCGCTCACCCCGACCGTCCGTTCAACGTTAGTCAGCCGCCTGAATCCTGGTGCGCTTAAGACGCAGCTTTCGAGCTTATCCGGCGCCGCGTTTGACCAGGCGCTGCTCGATTACATGCGCGCCCAAACAAGCGACCGGTTCTTCTTCGGCCCGACGAACCTCGCCGATCGCCTGAGCTTCATCTCCGCCAACGGGTTGCAAGGCTCCGCCGTCGCGCGGGCGGATGACCTCATGCTGCACCTGTTTCCGCAGCAGGGTGATGCCGCGGTCTACGACGTGCAACTGCCGGACACAATCGACTTCGACTCCGTCGATCCCGCTGAAACGACCAACGCTGAGTTCCTCCCGTACCTCAACCGCTTCGAGTACTGGATGAACCTGGGGCAGGCGCATCTGTACACGAGCAACGCGGATTACGTGCGCGAGATCGTCAACCAGCTCTCGAGCTTTGCCCTGCAGGCCCCGACGGCTGACCCGGCGACGTGGGCGACGACGGGCGGCGTGAGCTGGGACCTGCTTAGCGCCTCGCTGCGCGTCGAGCACTGGATCTGGACCTATCAAATGGTCCTGAATAGTGCTGAATGGACGAAGGAAGCAAACACGCTGTTCATCTCCCGCCTGTGGGAGCACGGTGATTTTCTCGCCCGCGCCAAAGCGTATGAACCCTCAACCAACCGATCGCTGTTCCACGCCAAAAGCGAAATGATGCTCGCGCAGGTGTTCCCCGAATTTCTCGGGGCGCCCTCATGGGAGTTGCAGGGGCGCAACCGGATGTTCGCCGCCATGGACGCGCAGCTCTACAACGACGGGAGCCACGTCGAGCAGTCGCCCAACTACACAGGGCTCGTCATCGAGGACGTGCTGGAGGCAAAGTGGCTCGACGAGCTCAATGGCGACCTCGCGGCCTGGCCGACGGCATACAACACGAAGCTCAACAACGCGATCGAATCGTACCGGCAGATGCTCGCGCCGGATGCGTCGCAGCCGGCGATCGGCGACACGTATCGTAACGTCTCGGTCACCATGTTCACCAAGGCCGCGCTGATCCAGGACCTGATCACGGTCAAGACCAGCGTCGTGAACGACCCCGCTGCGGCCGATTATGCCCAGACGCACACGGCCCTGAAGGTGGCTGACGCGACGAGGTTTGCCGTCGGCGATCAGATTCATCTGCAGGACAGGATCGAGGTCATGCTGGTGACAGGCGTGAACCTCGGCACCAATACGCTGTCGGTGCAGCGCGGCTACGGAACCGAGACGCGAAGCTGGGCCAACGGACAAACGATTTTCAACCTCGGGAACAAAACCGTCGCCCGCGCTCGCGTGCGCGACGTGTACCTGTTCGGCGACGACGCGATGGAGCCGTTCATCGACATTCCCGCCACGCCGCCGCTCGGCGAGCGCGGGAAGATCAAGGCACTGACTGATTCCGGCAATTACATCGCCCGCAGCCACGGCAACGACAAGAACGCCAACCAGATCATCTTCGACGCCGGCCCCACGGGCGGCAGTCACGGGCACTTCGACCTGCTGAATTTCGAGTTGTATGGCGGCGGTCGACCCCTGATCTCCGACCCCGGCGCCTACCTGTACGGGAGCACGGCTGATCGAGCTTACGTCGTCAGCACAAAAGCGCACAACACCGTGAGCATCCTCGGCCAGGGCAGCCACGCCGCGCTGGAGGGCGCGAACAACCCCGGCTTCGTCATTGATCAGTACACGACCAGCGGCTCGTCGATGCACATCACGGCCCACCACCACGCCTATCAGCACCTCGCCGGCCGCCCCGTCATCGGCCGCAGCATGTGGTATGACCTCGACGGCACGATCGTGCTCGTCGATTGGGCCGAGTCGAACACGTCGTACTCCTTCCAGCAGTCGTACAACCTGCAGACAGAAGGCAACAGTGCATATGTCAGCGGTGTGGAACCTGGGGCGAACTGGTTCAAGACGAACTATCCGAGCGGCCGCAACGTGAAGATTCAGCCGCTGAGTCGCCCGGACCAGACGGTTGCGCGCGGCGGTCTCACATTCGTGACCAACGACAGCACGGGCAACCAGGGCCCATACAAAGATGACGCCTACCGCTTCACGGTCACGCAGACGGGCACGTTCGTGTATTTCGTCACGCTGATCACCGCGTACGACGGGCTTGCCGTCCCCGACACCACCGCGACGCTGCTCACCAGCAGCGCCGCGCCCGGGCAGCCGATTCAGGTCGAGCTGACCCAGGGCGGCATCGCGCAAACCATCACATTCGCCGCGCCACAGCTCGAACGCCCCACTCCGAACTTGGGCCGGACCAGCGGCGGGCCGAACGACATTGAGTACGATTCTGCCGGGCGGCTGCATGTGGCATACTACGACCGCGCCGCCAGGGTCCTGAAGTACACGGTGCAGGAGACGAGCGGGCTGTGGTCGATCATTCAGACGATCGATAACAGCCACATGGCCGGCGAGTACATCTCGCTGGCGCTGGACTCAAACAACCTGCCCGGGGTCGCCTACTACGAAGGCAACAACGGCGATCTGAAGTACGCGAAGTTCAACAACGGCGCTTGGGAGGTGGTCACGGTCGATGGCGTGCAGAACGTCGGCCTCTATCCCTCACTCGTGTTCAGCCGCAACAACGGCCCGATCATTTCCTACTACCACCACACGAAAAAGGACCTGCGAATGGCAGTGTCGCAGGTGGGCGGGTTCTCGATCGCCACGGTGGATTCCGCCGGCGATGTCGGCCGCTGGACGAGCATGGTGATGGACCCCAACCGCACCGACGCGAGCAAAATGGCCATCGCCTACGAGGACACGAGCAACGGCGACACGAAGTGCGCCATCCAGGGCAGCACCGCCGCGTTCGCCATCGCGCTGGTCGACAACATGGTGCAGGCCGGCGGGTACAATTCACTGGCGTTCTACGACAGCGGCGTGCTCGGCACCAAGCGCTA
Source organism: Tepidisphaeraceae bacterium (assembly GCA_035936155.1). Lineage (GTDB taxonomy): Bacteria > Planctomycetota > Phycisphaerae > Tepidisphaerales > Tepidisphaeraceae > DASYWJ01. Next base: position 33,695 of record DASYWJ010000088.1, read on the forward strand.
CCGCGCATCGATCAGCTACTACAACGCCGGGGACGGGGACCTGCGGTACGCCTACCACGACGGCAACGCGACCTGGGCCAGCCAGCGAATTGCGTTCAACGGCAATCAAGGACTCTACAGTCAGCTCGTCTACGACAACGATGGCAGGGCGAACATCTTCTACTTCGATCGCTCGACCCTCAAAGCCAAACGCGCCAAGAAGATCGGCGCCAGCTGGACCGGCACGATCCTGGTTACCGGCGGCCGGGAAATATCGGTTGCGAAGAAGGCAACGGGACAGTGGGCGTACACTACCCTCGACGAGTCCCTGCCGCGGCTGGACGTGGAGTACCTGGCGAGCTGATTTCTCGTCCTTCTCCCGCGGCGCTCGTTGCTCCTGTCGCTCGCCGCTCTCCCCCGATACACTCTCTGTCCCTGTCCGCGAAAGGAAGTCCGTGCGTCAGCCCGTTTTAGCCGTCGTCAGTGTGCTCGGAAAAGATCAGAAGGGCGTCGTTGCGCAGTTTGCCACGTATCTGGCCGAGCGCGGCGTGAACATCGAAGACATCGAGCAGCGCGTCGTCCGCGGCTTCTTCGTGATGGACATGCTGGTCGATCTGAAAGACCTCTCCAGCGATCTCTCGGAGATCATCACTGGGCTGCTCCAGCTCGGCCACAAGATGGACATGGAGGTCCGCGTCCACCTTCACAGCGAGCGCCGGCAGAAGAAGATCGCGCTGCTCGTCAGCAAGGAGCCGCACTGCCTCGAGCAGCTCATCGACGATTTCAAGCATGGGCGGCTGCACGGGCAGATCGCAGGGGTCTTTTCCAACCATCCGGACCTCGAGCCGATGACCAAAGCCGCGGGCTTGAAGTTCGCTTGGCACCCGGCCGACGACGTCAACAAGCACTTCGGATGGCTGGAGAAGGCGCTCCGCGAGCACGCGATCGACCTGGTCGTCCTGGCGCGCTACATGCGCATCCTGCCGCCGGCGATCGTCCACTCGTACCGGCACAAGATCGTGAATATTCACCCGTCGCTGCTGCCGTACTTCCCTGGCGCCGCGCCGTACAAACAGGCCTACGAATCGGGCGTTCGCGTCCACGGGTGCACGGCCCACTTCGTCACCGAGCAGCTCGACGAGGGCCCCGTCATCATGCAGGACGTGTTCCACATAAACGTCGGCGTCGACTCCCTCGAGGATGTGAAGCGCAAGGGGCTGGAACTCGAGGCGCGCGTGCTGAGCAAGGCCGTGCAGCTGTTTCTCGACGAAGAGCTGGTCGTCGTCGAGGGCAAGGTGATCTTCAAGCCCGGCATCAGCAGATTTCTGCAGAACGCGAAGCAGTGAGCCGCTCCACGTTCCACGTCGACCCCGCCTACCAGCCCGCCATGCGCGAGATCGGCCTCGACGCGGACACGGTGTTCAATTCTCCTGACATCAAGGTTTGGCGGTCGATTACCGAGCGCGACAACGCCACGCTCGATGCGATGCTCGCCGACGGCACGCCCTTGCGGTGGCACGTGAAGCGCTACCGCACGACGCGCCGAGGCATGTCACCCGCGCGGGATGAAGTGGAGGGGTTGCGGCTGCTGGAAGCGAACGGAATCCCCACTGTAAAGCTTGTCGGCTTTGGGCACGTCCCAGACGGCCGCAGCTTCATCATTACAGAGGACCTCTCAGGCTTCGCCGCCGCCGATCAGCTGATCCAATCCGGTGGCGCGACCTTCGAGGCGCTGTGCCCGGCGACGGCAGACCTTGCTGGCGCGCTGCACGACAAGGCGCTGCACCACCGCGATCTATACTTGTGCCACTTCTTCGCAAAGGTGGAGAACGGGAAGGTGGAGATTCGCCTGATCGATGCCGGCCGCGTGGCCCGACTGCCGCGCTGGCCGTTCGGGGGGCGGTGGATCGTGAAAGACCTGTCGCAGTTCTGGTACAGCGCGCAGCAACTGGGCGTGCCCGAGCCGGCCCGCCGCGCATGGCTCGAGCGCTACGCGCGGCGCCGCGGCCTGCCCTCCGCCGATCCCCTGCGCCACGCGATCGAGCGCAAGGCCAACTGGATCGCCAGGCATGACGAAAGGCTCCGCGCCCAGCAGCCGGCGCGGAACGTGTCAATTCCCCCTCCTGCTCCCTCTCCCGCCGTGCTGGGAGAAACCCGATCGGCTCAGAGAGAGTTGGGGTGAGGGGGCTGTACCCCCTCTCCGACTCGACTGGGGCGTCGCCGCCCGGAGGAGAAGGGCTCAGAATGAAGCTCGCCTTGGTCATTCTCCACGCAGACCCCGCTCGGGGGGGGGCGGAGCGGTATACGGTCGATTTAGCCGCAGCGCTCGCTCGGCGAGGGCACGACGTGTCCCTGCTGGCTACGTCGTTCGCCGGGCCGAGTGCCTGCGTGAGCAATGTCACCATTCGCGCAACCGGCATCACGCGCGCGGCAAGATATCGCAGTTTCCTCAACGCCCTCGACGCACATCTCTCGACGACCCCGTACGACATCGTGCACGCGATGCTCCCGGTCAACCGCTGCGAGGTCTATCACCCCCACGCCGGGATCGCCGCGGCGGCGGAGCAGAACTGGAGTATCCACCTCAACCCCCGTCGCAAGCGCATGGCGGCGGTCGAACGGGCGCTGCTCAGTGGGGAGCGTGCGCCGGTGACGATCGCGCTGTCGGAGTACGTGAAGCGATCGATTCGCGCACATTACCCGCTGCGCGACGAGCGGCTGGCGAGGCTGTTCAATGCGGTTGACCTGCAAAGGTTCCAGCCGGCGCCGCGCAGCGATCGCGACTACGTCAACGGGCTGTTCGTCGGCCAAGACCTCGAGCGCAAGGGGCTGATGCAGGCTCTGGTTGCGGCGTCGATGCTGAAGGAGCCGCGCTTGAAGATCACGGTGGTCGGCAAGCGGAACCCGGCTTTGCGAGTCCCACCCGATGCGGGCGGGCAGTTCAGCTTTGCCGGCGAAGTGGCCGACCCGCGGCCCTTCTATGCCGCTGCGGATTTCTTCGTCCTCCCCACCAGGCATGATCCATGCAGCCTCGTCGTGCTCGAGGCGCTGGCGATGGGGTTGCCGGTTATTTCGACCATCTTCAACGGCGCCACGGAGATCATGACCGACGGCGTACACGGCTACGTGCTCACGGATCCGAACGACGTCCATGCCCTGGCCGAAGCCATGCGCAAGTTGCTGGATCCTGAGCGAAGGCAAGCGATGACCCAGGCGTGCCTCGCCTTGCGCGCAAGACTCTCCTACGAACACCACCTCGACGAACTGATGAGGATCTACGAGCGGGCGCGCCGCTGAACGAGCATGGGGTGTTACAGTGGGACTCCGAGCCATGGAATGTACATCCGCCGGCCGATCGAATAGGGTCACCTGTCATAGCGGGTCATGACCAGAGTCGACGTCCCAGCACACGGCCAATTGAGGCAGCGCATGTCCCCGCGCCAACGGCGCGAAGCGTGGGAGGCGCTGCTCTTTCTCTCCCCCTGGATCATCGGCTTCGTCTGCTTCACCGCAGGGCCGATCCTTTTTTCGCTGGGGTTGAGTTTCTTCAAGTGGGATGCCATCCATCCCGCGCGCTTCGCGGGGTTGGGCAACTACCATCAGATGCTCCGCGACCCGCTGCTCAGCAAGTCGCTGTGGAACACGATTGTTTACGCGGCGATGTACATCCCGGGCTCCATCGCCGTCGCGCTCATGCTCGCGATGCTGCTCAACCAGAAGCTCCGCGGCATGGGAATTTTCCGCACCATCTTTTACCTGCCGTCGCTGACGGCGGGGGTGGCGACCTTCACGCTCTGGGCCATCGTGTTCGAGCCGCAGGTGGGACTGATGAACAGTTTCCTGCGCCTGTTCATCGACAACCCGCCGCGCTGGCTGAATGATCCGGCGTGGGCGAAGCCGGCGCTGGCGATCATGGCGATCTGGAGCGTCGGCGGGATGATGCTGGTGTTCCTCGCGGGGCTGCAGAACATCCCTGATCAACTTTATGAAGCTGCCGAGATCGACGGCGCGGGCGCGGTCTCGCAGTTCTTCAACGTCACCATCCCGATCCTGTCGCCGACGCTGTTTTTCAACACGATCATCTCGACAATCGCCAGCTTCCGCGTGTTCGACAGCGCCATGGTGATGACGCAGGGCGGGCCGAGCAACTCCACGCTCTTCTACGTCTATCACCTGTTCAACCGGGCGTTCACGTACGGGCAGTTTGGATATGCGTCGGCGATGGCGTGGCTGTTGTTCGCCATCGTGCTGGGGCTGACGGTGTGGCAGATCCGGATGGGGCGGAGGTGGGTGCATTATGGCTGAAGCGACAGCGCATCCCCCTTCTCCGATGCTTGCCGCGACGCCGGCGCCATCGCGGCCGGGCCTGGCGGTCAAGCGCCCCAGGCGTCGCCGGTATTACAAGGCCAAGGCGAAGATAATCGCGCGCTACGTGGCGCTGATCGCCCTCTCCACAATGTTCGTAATGCCGTTCCTGTGGATGCTCGGCACATCGCTGACGCGCGGCGACCTCGTGCTCGAGCGCACTCGCCCGCTGTTCCCCCGCGAGCTGATGTGGTCGAACTATTACCACGCGCTGGTCGGCAGCGAGCTGCCGTTTCACCTGTTCCTGCAGAACACGCTCATCGTCTCGATTCTCTGCACAATCGGTCAGACCTTCTCGGCGGCGTGTGTGGCGTTTGCCTTTGCGCGCTTGCGGTTCCCGTTCCGCGACGGATTGTTCCTGCTCGTGCTGAGCACGATGATGCTGCCCGCGCAGGTGACGATGATCCCGCAGTTCGTGATGTTCGCGAAGCTCGGCTGGTTCGACAGCCTCAAGCCGTTGATCGTCCCCGCGTTCTTTGGCGGCGGCGCGTTTTTTATCTTTCTCCTGCGGCAGTTCTTTTTGACGGTGCCGAAGGAGCTGGAAGAGGCGGCGCGGCTCGATGGCTGCAGCACGTTCGGGGTCTTCTGGCACGTGATGCTGCCGCTGAGCAAACCGGCGCTGACGACGGTCGCGCTGTTCGCGTTCATCGGGCACTGGAATGATTTCCTCGGCCCGCTGATCTACACCCAAAGCATGGAGAAGAAGACGCTGGCGCTGGGACTGAACGCGTTCAGGGGACTCAACGGCACTGAGTACCACCTCATGATGGCTGCGAGCGTCGCCGTGCTCCTGCCGATTGTCGTGATTTTCTTCGCCGCCCAGCGATACTTCGTCCAGAGCATCGTGACCAGTGGCGTGAAGGGGTGATGGAACCGCAGATGAAGGGGATTGCCGAATGCTGGCAGCCGATGAGATGTGGCCCGTGGGAGTCTGCTTTTCGACGGATCGCGCGCCGAACCGCGCGCGAACGGTGGCTTACGCGCCATACATCCAGGAAATCCTCAACCATGCCGGGCTGTGCTACGCGACCGTGCCGCCGGAACGGCTTACCGAAGTGCTGCCGCGGCTGCGGATGCTCGTCACCGTCTTTGACCGCGACTTTGGTGAACCGCTGAAGCGGGCCTTGCGTGAATGGGTGCATGCCGGCGGCGTGTGGATCGCGATCGCCGGGACGTGCGGACTTGGCGATTTGCTCGGCGTCGAAGCCCTCCCACCCGATCACGCGAGCTGGGGCGGCGGCTCCAACAACCTCGGCGAAGGCTATCTCGTCCGCGCCAGCGGCAACCACTCGATCGCGGCGCACGTCGACAAGCCGCTGCACTTCTTCGGCGGGCTCGTCGTCCGCCCGACAACATCGCAGTCGCTTGCGTCCTCGCAAGACAGCCACGGCCGCGACAGCGACCGCCCGGCGCTGCTCGAGCGCACAGTGGGGCAGGGTCGCTGTATCCTCATCTGCCCCGACCTCACCGGCACCATCGTCCACATCCAACACGGCGTCGGCGTGACGCGCGACGGCGTGAGCGCCCCCGACGGCACCGGTCCGATCGCCGATGCGGTGCTGAAATCCGGCGACGGCGCGGTCCTCGACTGGATCTTCGACCGTGACGACGTCCCAGGCGCGCATGGCTTGAAGGCGTACCTGCGCCCAGTGGCCGATCAGTGGAAGGAACTGCTCCTCCGCGCGATCTTTCACGGCGCGACCGAGCACCACGTGCCGCTTCCGCTTCTGTGGCTCTATCCCCGCAAGCTCCCGGCCATCGCGCATCTCTCGCACGACACTGACGGCAACGACCCCATACTGTTCGACAAGCTGCTCGATACCGTCGCCGAGGCGAAAATCAACTCGACCTGGTGCGTCATTCTGCCCGGCGCCAGCGCAGAGCGCATCGGACGCCTGAGAGACGCCGGCCATGAGCTGGCGATGCATTACGATTCGATGACCGAAGGGCTGCCCTGGTCCGAGCAGCAGTTTGATCGGCAGTTCAAGGAGCTGACGCGGATGTTCGGCGGGGAGCCGATCAGGACCAACAAGAACCATTACCTTCGCTGGGAGAACGATTCGGACATCTGGAATTGGTGCGAGAAGCACGGCATCGGGCTGGATCAGTCGAAAGGCGCAAGCAAGTCCGGCGAAGCCGGCTTCAACTTCGGGACCTGCCATCCGTATTTCCCGACGACATTCGACGGCAGGATCATTGACGTGCTGGAGCTGCCCACCCCCACGCAGGACCTGATCGTCTTCGCCCCCGAAGCGCTCCTCGAGCCGCTGCTGGCGTCCGTGAAGAAAGCGCATGGTGTGCTGCACCTGCTGTTTCACCCAGCGCACTGGGACAAGCCGGGCGTGCCGGAAGCACTGTTGACGGCGGTGCGCCGGGCGAAACAAGAGGGGCTGGAGTGGTGGACGGGCAGGCGGATCGCTGAGTGGGAGCGCGCCCGGCGCGGGGTGAAGTGGAGCAACTACCAGCTGGAGGAAGACGGCGCCGCCGTCACCGTGCACGCGCAGACGACACTGGAGGACGCGACATTGCTCTGGCTCGACCCCCACGCGCGCGGCGGAGAGGGGACCTTCACCGCCTGGGGCTTTGCGTTCCGGGCCGAAACCACGACACTGGAAGCGGCCGCACCGTTCACCACGCACGCGGCCCATTGAACGTCTTCTCCCCTCTCCCCTGTACCCAGGCAGAGGGGGAAAGAGAGGAATCGTGCCCGAGACGACGACGCAGTCACCAGATACGCCCGCCGCCGCCGGCGGGAAGGCGGCCAAGACCAAGCCGTTTCGCAAGGTGCCGCGCTATGGGGAGGCGGAACTCGACCAGCTCAAGCAGGTGATCGCGCAAGGCACGCTGTTTTACGCGCACGGCAAGAAGGTGTTTGAGCTGGAGAAGGCGTTCGCCGCCAAGCACGGCGCCCCGCACGCCATCGCCTGCACGAGCGGCACGACTGCCATTCACATCGGGCTGATCGCCGCGGGCATCTCACCGGGCGACGAAGTGATCACCGCGCCGATCACCGACGCCGGCACCGTGCTGCCCATCCTGTGGCAGGGGGCGATCCCCGTCTTCGCCGACCTGGGCGCCCATACCTATAACATGGACCCCGCCAGCGTGAAGGCGCGGGTCACGCCCAAGACCAAAGCGATCCTCGCCGTGCATCTGGCCGGCAATGCCTGCGACTTGTACGCCCTGCGCGACATCGCGGACGAGCACAAGATCTTCCTCATCGAGGACTGCGCCCAGGCCCACGGCACGCGCTATCACGGCAACGCGATCGGCACCATCGGGCAGATCGGCTGCTTCAGCTACAACGAGTTCAAGCACATCTCCTGCGGCGACGGAGGGATCGTCGTGACGGATGACGAGGCGCTGGCGCGCAAGATGCGCCTCGCCACGGACAAGGGCTACAACCGCGCTCCCGGCGTCGCGCAGCGCAATACGAACTTTCTCGCCAACAACTACCGCATGACCGAGTTGCAGGGAGCGGTGGCGCTGGCGCAGCTCGCTAAGCTGGACTCGATCGTCGAGCGCCGTCGCAAGTGGTGCGCGGGACTGACCGAGCGGTTGACGGGGATCGAGGGGCTGGCGCTGCCGAAGGTGACAGAAGGATGCGATCCCAGCTGGTGGTTCTACATGGTCCGCGTGATCCCAAGCGTGCTCAAGGCCAGCGCCGACGAGTTCGTCGCCGCAATGAAGGCCGAGGGTGTGCCCCTGGGCGCCCACTACATCGGTCGGCCCGTCTACGAGTATCCCGTCTTCCAGGACCACAGCGCCTTCCAGCGCGGCGACCACCCCTTCGAGGCCCGCGATTACTCAAAGGAAAGCTGCCCCGAGGCCGAGGCGATCCTCGACACGTGCGTGATGCTCACGATCAACGAAAGCTACGACGAGCAGGACCTGGAGGAGACGGCAATAGCATTCCACAAGGTGGGGAAGTACCTGCGGACGAAGTAATCCTCACTCCGTTTTTCCGGTACTCCCGGGGGAAACGGCGGGGATAGGGGCCAAGAGCCGCGGTACACCAGACACAATTGCGAGTCCGCGCCCGCGGGAATTCATCGGTGACGGCCATTCGCCCGCGCCGGCGGCACCGTAGCGGTCAGGCGAAGGACTCGGTGCCTCGGGTCGTGTCGCCGGGGTCGACGACGGCGCGGTCATTGCCGTTGCCGCCGATGGCCCAGTCGCCGCCGAAGAGGTCGCGCGTGTCGAGAAAATCGTTACCCTCGCCGCCGTCCAGCACTTCGACGCTCGCGCCGTCGGAGCCGGTCAGCGTGTCGGCGCCGTTGCCGCCTTGCAGCGTAATCGGACGGACGAGCGAGCCGGAGACGAGCGGGTGGATCACGCGCAACTCATCGAAGCCGTTATTGCCGCGCAGCAGCACGGCGTCGAAATCGTCCATGTCAAACGTACGGCTGGTCTCGTTGACGCGAACGATGACGTCGTCCAGCCCGGTGCGCTCGATGGTGATGAGGTCCTGGCCCCACGAGCCGTCGGCGATGAGGGTGCGTCCCACGCGGCCGATCGAGCCGGGGCCGGGCTGAAGTTCGATGGTGACCAGCGTGTCGTTGCCGGGACCGCCGTCGCCGATATCGCTGCCGCCGCCGCCATCGAGCGTGTCGTCGCCGTAGGACCCCACCAGTGAGTCATTGCCGGCGCGGCCGAGGATCAGATCCGGGCCGTCGTTGCCGGTGAGCCTGTCGTTGCCGGCGCCGCCATCGAGCGTAACGCGACGGGTGACCGGCAAGAGCAGCGAGTCGATCACCGTGATGTGGTCGTTGCCGCCGAGCCCCTCCAGCCGCACGCCGCCGCGGAAGTTGTCCATGTCAAAGGTTTGGCTCGTGCCGTTGATCTGGACGATGACGTCGTCGATCCCGGTGCGGCGGATGGTGATCGTGTCGTCGCCGCCCGTGCCGCGGCCGACGAGGACGCCGGACGGATCGCCGGCATCGCCTTGAAGGCGGGCGACGGCAATCTGGGTCCGACCGCCGATGTCGACCTGGGACACTCCTGCGAGCACGATATTACCGCCCGGCGCCAGGGCGAGAGCGGGCGCGAGATCTCGCTCGGCCCGCAACGGGTCGCTTCCCGGCTCGGGGAAGTCGACCAGCCTTGTGCCGTTGTTACCGAACGTCTCGTCGATGCCACCGTCCGCGTTCCGCCGCTGAATTGCGAAGTCCACGTTGCCGGTCTCGTCCTCGTGCGAGCCGGACTGGCCCGATATGTAGATCGAGCCGTCTGGCGCAACAGCCAGTTCGATCGCACCGTTGGTGTCGAGGTAGTGCTGGCGGTGAGCGAAATCGACCTCCACGAAGCCGGGGCCATTGCCGAAGGTCCTGTCCAGCGCGCCGTTATCGAGGAGTCGAAACAGCGAGTTGTCGCCCTCCTCCTTGGCGTTCAGCACCAGCACGGTTCCGTCAGGCGCGGCGACAATATCCACGCCGCGCTCGAACTCGTCACGGTCAAGCAGAACCAGCCCGTCACGGTCGAAGCTATTGTCGATCGTGCCACCCGCGCTGAGGCGCCAGATCGCCACATCCTGGATGCCCAGTTCGGGTTCGCCGTCACCGTCGTCGTCGAATTGCCTGACGAACGCCGAGCCACTGACGACGACGCGATTGAGGGGATCAATATCCAACGCAATCGAGTTGACGTTGACGAGGTTGGGGAAAGCGGGGGCCAGATCGACCTCACCGGTGCCCCCCGTGCCAAAAGTGCTGTCGAGGCTGCCGGCGGCGTTGTGCCGGCGCACGATACCGGAGCCGACGGATACGAACTGGCCTGTGCTCAGGAGAACGATGTCCGAAATGTGTCCCTCGCCAAACTGAAAACCGCCGGTGCCGAACGATGTATCTGGCTGCCCGCCGGCGCTAAACCGTGCCAGCACCCAACCATCGTCGGCGTTGCCCCCGGCGAAGATCTTTCCGTCGGGCAGGAGGATCACCGTGTCGAACCACGCGTCCCCCGGGAAATCGATGCGGACAACACCATTCGCACCGAACGACGTGTCGGTCGTGCCGTCGGCGTTCAGCCGCACGAGCAGTGCGTCGTCCGGCGCTCGGACTATGTCGCGCGCACGCCCGGCGACTATTATCTTTCCGTCGCTTTGCACTGCCACGTCTCTCACGCCGACCAGGCTGCCAAGATCGAGCGTGCGGCGGCCGTCGTCGCTGAATGTGAGATCGAGGTCGCCCGCGCTGAGTAGCCGGCGCGGCTCGAGTGCCTCCGCACACGCCGGGAATCGGGTCGCTGTACCATCACTTCCGTTCACAGGATCCGATGCAGTGCGAAGCGGATCCAGTCCGCGAATGGAATGTCGAGGCGGCAATTTCTTCCTTTTCCTCTGCCCGCCCGAACGGCGCGGGAACGTGCAGATATTGAAGTGCGCAGGAACAGAGGACGTGCAGCAACACCTGAGTCGGCTGCCCCACCAATTGTCATGAAAGCTACCGCGCTCGAGACGGCGAGGAAACGACAATAATTCCGCGACGGCAGAAAATCACCCGGCCACCCGGCGAAACGCGATCGCGCCGTCGCCGCTCGCCGATCGTTTCCGGGAGCAAAATTCGATGCCCCCCGCGTTGCCGTCACGCCTCGCGCCGCCGGCCGGCGCGGTTTTTGTCGATGATCGCGAAGAGGATCAGCACGAATGCGAGCAGCCGCACGGCGTAGTACCACGTGTTCGTTTCGTTCTCCTGCGTGAACGCCAGCCCCAGCCAGTTCGCGCCAAGCAGCGAAAATGCGACGGCAAATATGGCGAAGAGCCTGTCGCGCGTCTTGCGCCAGAAGCGCAGAAAAAACAGTGCCGCAACGAAGCAGCCCATCACGAGGCCGCCCAGCATGAACTTGTAGTGCAGCAGATCGCTCATGGCACCTTCACTCCGCGTCCCAGATCAAGCCATAGATCAGCAGGGCAAGCCCAACGAGCGCCACGCCGCTCCGCCAATTCTGGAACGACACCCCCCAGAACCCCGTGATGTCCGTCAGAATGATTCGGTCCACGAACAGCAGCACGTTGTTCACCGCCAGTGCCGCGAAGCACAGGCTGCTCCACATCAAAAAGCGTGCCCGGCTATTCGTAAAGCCGCGCCACAGCATCAACGAGCACGCCAGGCTCGTCAGCGCGCAGAGGATATAGACGGTGGCGGCCATGTCAGGGCTTGTCCTTTCGCAACCGGAAGGCGTCGGCGAACGTGCGCAGCTTGTCGACCGGCTTGGAGAAGATGAGCGTGATGACTGTCACGCGGCGTTCGGCGTAGTCCCTGGAGAGCTGAACAACGGCAGCGTCGAGGTCGGGCGGATGGGGGGCGTAGCGGTAAGCGTCGGGCTGGTCCGGCGCCGGCGCCAGCAGCCCCCGGGCGGCGAGCTCGCCCAATTGCCCCGTCGCCCAGGACGGCTCGATCCGCAGCTCCTGCGCCACCTCGGCTGCCGTCCAGGCGCGGCCGGGGTTCGCCTGCAGCAGCAGCAGCAGCTCGAGCTGCACCACCGAGTCGATGCGCTCGACAATGAGGGCGCGAACGGCTTGAGAGATACCCAGATCGTCCAATGCTCTGTTTTCCCGGCCCCACCCGAAAAACTGCGTCGCTCCGCCGGCGCGCGTCTGGCAGACGCGTTGCGGCGGTGACTGTAACGGCAGTGGCGGGGTGCGCGAACCCTGCGGCAAGAACTTTTCTCCCGCCGGCGCGGAGTGTCCGGGAGCGCCGTAGCGGGATTGTTCCTGTACCGTCAGGCGGAAACATCGCCTATCATTCCACGTTGTCAAACCGGGTTGCCAGATCGCGAGAACGTTGCCAGGTCGCGAGGCTTTGGGAACTGAGCAGGCCCGTAGCAGGATTGTCGTCACATGCGCCGCATCATCGACTTGTTTCGACCCGCCACGCCGCAGGTGCGCCCGTGGCGCCTCACATCCGAGCAGCACCACCAGGTGCTCGAGCTGCTGTCGGAGATCGGGCTCCGTATCGTCGCCGAGTCGCGCGGCCCCGTGCCGCTGCTGACCTTCGGCCAGCGCGTGCTCGAGCGGCTGCACGAGAAACATCCACCGCAGCCCGTGCCCCTGCCGCACTTCGCCGACGCGCTGAAGCGCGTCATCCGCGACATGCAGCATGACCGGTTGCGCGTCATGTCCCCGACTGACTTCATCGGAGTCGGGTACGTCTACAATGCCGAAGACCCTGAGACGTACCCCTTCCGCAGCGGATGGGTGTAAACGCCGCATCGGCTGGCTTTCCACCCGCCCTGAATATTGCCTGGCTTACCATCTGAAGCACCCCGATTTCGCTTGCTCCTTCGGGCCAGCTTTCCCAGTTCTTCGGCCCACACGCCCTGCGTGAAATTTCGCGCTTCGTTCCAGCGTCACTCGTTCTATCCTGTCGTTGCCGCTACGGCTGGGGAGCCGGACCTGCCCACATCAGCGACTGAGATACGTGCCCAAAGTTCCACCAGATGCGCGCGGATGAGACGAACCAGCGAAACACTCAGGAAGGGAAAAAACAAATGTTCAAGCCAATGCAACAAAAACAAAAATGTCGCAACGTCCGTGCACTGGCCGCTGCCGTGGCTGAAGCGCTGGAGCCGCGCCGGCTGCTGGCCGGGATCGAGTCCGGCGTGCTCGTAGCCCGCGGGACGGAAGCGGCCGACGTGATCTCCCTCCGCCGCACGGGTCCTGATGACGTGATCGTCACGACCAACGGGAACGAGCAGACCTTCGACATGGACAACTTCTCCGGCGTCCGTCTCGAAGGGCTCGGCGGGGACGACCGGTTCCAGATGATCGACCCGCTCGTCAGCCCCGTCGTGCGCAATACGACGGTGATGGGCGGCGCGGGGTGGGACGCAGTCGACTACTCCACCCGCACGGAGGACCTGCGGTTTTCCGGGTTCGCTCAACCCGACACCCGCACGCCGTTCCACTTCCTCCGCGTCACCTCCGGCCTGCAGGAGGACCGCATCGACAGCAACGTCGAGCATTTTGCCGGCGGGAGCGGTGATGACGACTTCTGGCTGCACGGGCAGTTGCTTGAGGACGACGCGCCGCGCGCGGTCTCGATGGAGGGGTTCGGCGGCGACGACCACTTCTCGCACCCGGCCGACCTCACTGCCACGATGTACGGCGGCGCGGGGAACGATCTCTTTGAGGAGGATGACTGGGAGTCGCGTTTTACCGCCATCTACGCCGGCGACGGCAACGACGTCATCGACTTCAACAACGAGGGTCGAGCCGACTTCCTCGATGCCGGTCCCGGGACCGACACGATCAGCCTGTGGGGCAGCCACCGCGAAGTCATCGACCTCCGGCCGTACCTCGGTCTCGAGAACGTCGAAGGCGCCGGCAATACCACCGTCATTGGTAACGAGCTGGACAACCGTATCCTCGCCTCCAACGGTGACGGTCCGGTGACGCTCATTGGCAACGGCGGCAACGACACCCTCGTCGGCAGCGAGGAGGCGGACCAGCTTGATGGCGGCGAGGGCGACGACTCGCTGGCCAGC
>DASYWJ010000089.1:0-33685 GCA_035936155.1 Tepidisphaeraceae bacterium
GCACCGCCAGCGAGATGAATACGCTGACATCGCGCAGAAGGTGTTTGAACTTTCGCAAGGCCTTACTGAGCGGTGGGTTGGAGCGGAATACGAGGAAAAACGGCAGATTCTGGAAATGCTCTGTTTGAACTTTTCGCTCGACGGCGCAACTCTCGTAGCCACAATGAGATCGCCCTTCGATCTGCTGGTCGAAGGGCGTCTCGTCTCATCAAGTCGGGGTGACAGGATTTGAACCTGCGACCTCCTGGTCCCGAACCAGGCGCTCTACCAAGCTGAGCCACACCCCGCAAGTCAATGCGGCGAATCCTGAGTGAGTGTAGCAGTCCTTGTCGATGTTTCAAGCAATCGCTCGGCGCCGCCGCCCAAGCCGCTCGCCGGCGCTGATCGAGGGGCGCAATCCGCTTTGCGCGAGGGGCGGCGCGTGCGTTACTCGGTGTCGGTGAGGAGTTCGCCGCTCGCGGTCACTGCAACGGGAACGGGCTGGGGAAGGTCGCCGGCTTCGGCCAGCACGGCGCGGGCCTGGCTGCGCACCTGCGCGATGTTCAAGAACCGTCCGGGGCACTCGGTGGGCTTGGTTTCGCCGTGGCCGATCACCCGGGCGTCGGAGATCTTGTAGCTCTTCTCGAGGAACGCAACCAGCTTCGCCAGCGACTGCTGCTGCGCGGGCGTGGGCCGGTCGACGTCGAAGTTGCCGACCAGGCAGATGCCGATGCCGTAGTCGTTGTAGCGGTTATCCGCCGTCTTTGCGTGAGCACCCCACTTCTGCTGCTTCCAGCGGGTGCCCACTTCAACCTGCCCGTTGCCGCTGTTGGTTCCGTTGCCGATGACGAAGTGATAGCCGAGCTCGTCCCAGCCCTTGTCCTTGTGCATCTTGTCGAACGTGGCTGCCGAGCCCGTGGCGGTGGCGCTGTGGTGGATGACGATCCAGTTCCACTGCCGCGAGGGGACACCCGGCGTCCACTCGCGCGGGCCGGTCATGCGCCCGCTGGCGACAGGCGGCGGCGCGGGTCTGACGGGGTCGGGGGTGGTGAACTTCGGCTGCGCCGGAGGCGGCGGGGGCGCTGCCACAACCGGTCCGTTGAAGTTCGGCTCCGGCAAGGTGTCCATCACCGCCGGCGAGGCACACCCACCCGCTACGGCAGCGCCAATGGTGCAGGAGACGATCGCGACCCGTGCAAATCGAAAAGCCATCCGTGGCCCCTTGCTCTGCGGCCGTGTCGTACCGGAGAACGACGACGACACCAATGACGACCGAACGATGATCAAACCCGATTGCCCTGGACCGCCGGTGGATGCCGGGTGGAGACGATTCCGTCCGTCCCGTGTCCCAGCATGGCAGCCCTGCATGTCCTTGTATCGGACGTACGCCCAGTTTTCCAGCAAGATCGGGAAGCGTCGCGCCCGGGGCAATGATTTCTTGCCGCCCACCCATCCCGCACCGCCCTTTTCGGCCGAACGCGAGGCTCTGGGAAAGACCGCGGCCGTCAGAACTCCATCTCGAGCCCGCAGGTTGTCGAACCCCCCTGCGGTCGAGGTTGAGTTGCCAACTCCGTCAGGGCCCACGACTTACGCCTAGCAAATTCTTCGGAATTGCGGGACATCCGCAGTGAGCCGCCGGACTGTTCACGCCGCCTTGGGGAGGTCGAGGATCGTGTGGC
The DNA here is from genome assembly GCA_035936155.1 of Tepidisphaeraceae bacterium. GTDB lineage: Bacteria > Planctomycetota > Phycisphaerae > Tepidisphaerales > Tepidisphaeraceae > DASYWJ01. Next base: position 1,659 of record DASYWJ010000089.1, read on the forward strand.
TGGCGGGACGCACCCTGTTGATGCCGTCCAGCGCGGCCACCTTATAGCACTCGGCGAGCGTCGGATAGTTGAAGATCGCTTCGACGAAGTAGTCGATCGGGAGCCCGGCGGCCATGACCGTCTGGCCGATGTGAATCAGCTCCGTCGCCCCGGTGCCGATGGCGTGGACGCCCAGCAGCCGGCGGCTGTCGGGGTGGAACAGGAGCTTGAGCAGCCCGTGGGGGTCGGCGATCAACTGCCCCCGGGCGATCTCGCGGTAGCGGGCCAGGCCGACTTCATACGGCGTGTTCGAGGCCGTCAGCGCCTGCTCCGTCTGCCCCACCATGCTGATCTCCGGGATCGTGTAGATCCCGTACGGAAACAGCGGACTAACAACCTCGGTCATCTGGTGGAACATATGGCCCGCTGCCAGGCGGCCCTGCTCCATGCTTGTGGCAGCCAGGGCGGGAAAGCCGATGACGTCGCCGGCGGCGTAGACGTGTGGGACGTCCGTCTGATACGTCTCGTTCACCTTCAGCCGACCGCGGCTGTCGGCGCTGAGGCCTGCGGCGGCGAGGTTGAGTCCCTCCGTCGCGCCCTGTCGCCCGATAGCGTAGAGCAGCGTCTCAGCGGTGAGCTTCTTGCGACTCTTCAGCGTCGCTTCGACGTGGCCCGCAGCTGCATCGCCGACCAGGTCGATGTGGTCGACCGACTCCCCCAGGCGCAGCCGAATGCCCATTTCCCGAAGGCGGAACTGCAGCGACTCGCCCAGCTCATCGTCGATGAACTCGAGCAGCCGCGGCCGCGATTCCACCAGCGTGACGTGCACGCCGACCGCCGCCAGCATGCAGGCGTATTCCGTGCCGATGACGCCGCCGCCGACGATGATCATGCTCCTGGGCAAGGTCGCGAGGTTGATCAGCTCGTTGGAGTCAATAACCTTGTTCGGGGTGAACGGCACGCTCGCCGGCCGGGCCGGCTCGGTGCCGACGGCGATGAGGATGTGGCTGGCCTTTACCTCGTGCGCATCCTCGCCGTTGACGATGCGGAGCGTGTGGGGGTCGACGAACGACGCGGTCCCCAACAGCATCACTACACCGTTGCGGGCCATCTGATTGCGGATCACGTCCACTTCCGTCTGCACAACGTGCCGGCAGCGGTAGAGCAGGTCGGACATGGTGATGTGCTGTTTGACGGCGTAGGCGTTGCCGTAGACCGCGCGCTCGCGGATGCCGGTCAGGTGGAGGACGGCCTCGCGAATGGCCTTGGACGGGATCGTGCCCGTGTGGATGCACACGCCGCCGACGAGGTGCTCGCGCTCGATCAGCGCGACGCGCTTGCCGAGCTTGGCGGCATTGAGCGCCGCCTTCTGCCCGGCGGGGCCGGAGCCAATCACGATTAGATCGTAAGCGGGTTGAGACATAAAGCTATGCGGTCTGTATCGGTTGACAGGGGGCTGCGGTTGAGCGGGGAGGTCCGATAGGCTCGGATTTGCGCGGCTCAATGCGGAAAAAACTCGGTTGGCCCGGCACGACCTTCGTGAGACAGTGCACACATGAGCAGGCCCCAACGACGCATATCGTGGATCGCCACCGGCGCCCTCACCTTCACATTGGCGGCCGCACCCGTGACCGCGCAGCAGCAGCCGTCGACCGCACCGGCGGCGAATCAGCCGCGGGGAGCGGCGCGGTCGCAAACGCCACCCGATGCCGGTTCCCGCGCCGGCGCGCAGGATGAGCTGTTAAGCATGGAGCAAATCCGCCAGGCCTACGAGCAGGGGCACTATCGCAAGGCGCTCCAGCAGTCGGCGCGGGCCCTGCAGATACGAGACTCGGCGGCGGCGGCAAAGTACGATAGTTACGAATTGCAGGTGATCCGCGGCGGCAGCCTCCTTCAGTTGGGAGACCCGGTGACGGCGCTGCAGGCATTTGAGTCGGCGGCGCAATCCCGTGAGCCGGAGCAGGTGGGCGAGGCACGGGCGAGCGCCCTTCTCATCCGCCGAAGCACCGAGCGCAAATACAAGCCCAGGGGCAAGCCGGACGCCGAGCCGATCGACATCGTTGACCGGGCCAGCCGGCGCAAGGCCGCCGCGGCGCTGCTCGAAGACGAGCTGGCGCGGCTGCAGGACGAGCTGGACGCCGCCCGAACCGCCTCGACCCTCGTGCCGATCCTTGACGTGGTCGAGCCGATGCTGGACCTGCGCTCGCTGGAGTACCTGGCAACGGGCGGAAAGGGCGAGCGAACGCAGAAAATCGCCGCCGAGATCAACGAGCGCGCCCGCGAGCTGATCCTGCGCGAGGTCGAGATGATCGAGGAACGCGTGGCGCAGATGGAGGAAATGGCCAGCCGCATCCAGAATGACGGCGGCGGCAGCGTCTACCGTCGCGGGCTCATTTCGACCGAGCGGGAGTCGCTGCGAAACACGATCACATACCTCGACCGCATCGTGCGAACAGCGCGGGACGCGCAGCGAATGGCGCGCATGCAGGGCGCCGACGGCGAGGCCTGGGAGCCGGTTGTGGACCAGGCACTGCGCACCCGCAACTACGCGCAGACGGTGCTGGTGATGGAGTAAGGCAGATCACCTGCCGTGGTGACGGCGGGCCGTCGAACCAACTGTCATCGTGCATCCCGTTGAGCGCGCGAGAACAGCCGCGGGTTCTTTTCCAGGAAGTGCTTTATTCCATCGGCGAGGAAGGAGAATCGACCGCTGCGCAGGTAGGCCCAACCCATCGCGGCGACGACGATCGCGCCGAGGGTGTCGACGATGAGGTCGTACATGGTGTCGCGGACGCCCGTGTCCTGGCTTTGCATGTCCATGGATGGCCAGATGCGGTCGCACGCGAACTCGAAGATCTCCCAAACGACCCCAAGGAAGACGGCGAATGTGACTGCGAAGAAGCAAACGAAGATCGGCCGCATTTCGCGCGGGATGCGGTCGGTACGATTGAGCAGAAACACGCTCAAGAATCCGACGATGCCCAGGAGAAATCCGGATGACGTGTGCAGCACAACGTCCCACCACCAGTAGTCGTAGTACCCCCGCACAGAGCCCAGAAAGATCGAGAGGAACACGAACACCGTGGCGACGAGCTGAAACTCCGGCGGAATCAGGATCCGGTAGCGCCGCCACAGCAGCGCGGGCATCAGCGTGAGCAGCACGACGACGGCGGTTAGAAAAGCATTCTCCCAGTCCCGCCGCAGCACGTAGAGCACGAGGCCGACGATGCAGATCGTCTGAATGATCCCGGTGATCGTGAGATACAAGCCGCCGCGGTCATGGTCTTCGGAAGGATTTTCCCCCGCGGTGGTGCGCATCGGTTAATCTTACCCGCGCCGGGTGGAGCGCACGATGGCGAAGCCGAAGAAGCCGAAGAAGCCGCAGTGGACCAAGACGACGATCCCGCTGCCGGCCGATCACGGCTGGTCGGCGGCGCCGGGATACCAGGTGTTCGTTGCCGACCGGGGCGCCGTGCAGCTGCAGTTCCCGGAGGGATGGGTGGTCCTGCCGGAGGAGGGCGGCACCATCGCCTTCCACGACCGCCAGCCGCCCGATGATGACTGCGTGCTGCGCGTGTCCATCATGCGCTTGCCGCCGGAGATCTTCGACTTTGCGGAACTCGAGCGCCAGTTGCCGCTCGATGGGCTGGTGCGGCAACTGCTGTCGCAGGACAAGCGCCCCGAGGCGGCGCTGGATCAGGAAATCCGCAGCGTGCAACGTCCGGACCTGTCGCTGGCGTGGGGCGAGGTGCGATTCACTGACCCCGCGCAGCAGCGCCCGGCGCGCTCGCGCATGTGTCTGGCGCGCGGGCGCGGGATTCAGCCATTGATCACCATGGACTTCTGGGAAAGCGACTTGGCGCGGGTCTCGCCCGTGTGGGACCAGGTCCTGCGCAGCCTGCGCGTGGGCGTCATCATCGGCGACATCACGCGGCGGCCATTGAATTGAGCGCGAGGCGGTGTTTTCGTGGGTGCTCAGCGGCATCGTGAGCTGTCATGAGGTCACCACGGCCATGGCGAAGCCGTCGTAGCCCTTGCTGCCCACCGTTTGCATCGCGGTTGCCGACACGCGTGGCTCGTTGGCCATCATCTCCATCAAGCGACGGACACCCCCGACGCTGGCGTCCCTGCTTTCGGCGTCAATCACCTCGCCTTGGCGGATGACGTTGTCGACAATGATGACGCTGCCTCTGCGCGAGAGCTTCAGTGACCACGCGAAGTAGTCGGGCGTGCTGACCTTGTCGGCGTCGATGAATGTAACGTCAAACGGGCCGCGGTTGTCGTGGTGAAGCCTCGGCAGCGTGTCGAGGGCGCGGCCGATGATCAGTTCGATGGTGTCCGACAACCCCGCGCGGGCGAAGTTCGAGCGGGCAATGGCGGCGTGATTGGCGTCGGCTTCGAGAGTGATGAGCTTCCCATCCGCCGGAAGCGCGCGGGCGAGCCAGATCGTGCTGTAGCCGCCGAGCGTGCCGATCTCGAGGATACTGCGCGCGCCGGTGGCGCGGGCGAGCAGGTGCAGGAGTTTGCCTTGATTGGGCGCGACGTTGATGGCGGGCAAGCCGGCCCGGGCGCTCTCGCGCAGCACCGCTTCGAGCGCGGGATCAGCGCCAACCAGGAGGTCCGTGAGATAGCGATCGACTGCGCTCCACTGGTCCTTGCTCATGAATCCGCCCATCATGACAAACAGGCCGCGAAATCAGTTCGGTTCAACCGCGTCCTGCTCGTTGAGAGAATCGATCAGCCGTTTGTCCTTCGGCTCTCCGAGCATATGACCAAATAGGATGGCCCGCGCCTCGCTCAGCGCCGGCACGGGAACGGTTGCGATCTGCGGCTGTTTGAGGTCCCCAGTGACCCGAAACTCATAGAGCAGCCCGCGCGTGGCGGCGTTCAGCGTGCGCTGAATGGCGCCGGCGAGTTCGCCGGTAACGTCGCTGATAATCGGGATGTTCGTCTGCTTCAACTTATCGCGCCAGTCGGCCAGCGGGGCGGCGACGAGGTTGACGTTGAGCTGCCCGTCGACGGTCACTCTGCCGTCGCCCTGCATGCCCAGCAGCGGCGAGCTGAATGCGGCCTTACGGACGTTGATCGTGCGGCCGTCGACGCTGAGCAGCAGCGCCGCTTCGCCGATCGTGCTGATGTCGTGGCGGCGCTCGGCAGTAACCAGCTTCGTAACCGCCCCGAGCACCGGCAGTTGAAAAAAGTCGCCTCCAATGACTTCGATCCGCCCGCGGCCGCGCAGGGAGTCCCAGGCCGTCTCTTTCCGGGTTTCGCCGGAGAGTTCGATGTTTGCAAACCCCTGGCCAAACCGCTTAGGCTGCTCGTCTTCGGACTTCTGGAAGAACATTGCCAGATCGTCCAGATTGATGTCGCGGAGCGAGGCCGTGCCTGCGTACGAGCGCGGCTCGGTGGTGATGAATTTCGCTTTGGCGGACACCATGCCGCCCAGCGTCAGGCCATCAAAGCTGCGGATGTCGACGGTGCCGATCGGCCCATCGCGCTGCACGATCGCGTCACCGCGAATGTGCATGATGGGGATGCGCCTGGGCGTGACCGCGAACGCGGCGGTATCGCTGGAGACCATCATGTCGTACTGCGCCCGCTCCCCGGGCGGCTTTGACAGGTCAAAGTGCATCCACCCGGAGACGGGGAACTCACCCGACGGCGCCAGCGCGCGCACGGTGGCGCGGAGCGCCTTGGGGTACTCGACGCTGGGCGGGCGGAAATTGAGCGCCCCGTGGAGGTCGTAGATCAGCACGTGCCGGGGCAGCCCCTCCAGCGGCATACGCGCCCCATCGAGCAGCCACTGGTCGTTGCCGTAACGGGCCGAGAGGTTCTCCGCGACAACCGTCCCATTGACGATGCGCACCACGCCGCCGATAGCGCGCAGCGGCTCGGGCCAGTTCTTGGGCTGCACCGCCAGCCCGTACGGATAAAGCAGCACCTCGTGACGGATCAATTCCTGCAGCCGGCGGTTGCTGTCAGGCTTGAGCGGACCTTCGGCGGCGGCCGTAATGTCGACCGTCCCCGCCAGCTTCAGCCGATCGACCGCATCGCCCACCTCCCCGCCGGGATGGTGCGGCGCGGCCTCGGTGGCGTGAAATTGTCCCACCAGCTCGCGCAGCGACCAGGTGCGCGTCGCCGGATCAATCTCGATCTTCCCGCCGCTCATCGACACCACCGCCCGGCCGCTGGCGATGCGAACCGAGTCAATCGCCACATCCAGGCCCGGTACCGTCGGCTGTGTCGCCGCAGCGGCCGCGGCGGCATCCGGCTGCGCCGTCGCAAGCCGCAGCGTGATGTCGGCATCGTCGAACCCCGCGTCCCACTTGGGGATGCGAAGCTTTCCATCCGCCAGCTCAATCGTGCCCCCGTACCTGCTGTTCTCCAGCTCGCGGAAGCGGACCAGGCCCTCGCCGTCGATGCTCAGCCGCCCCGCCACCGCGTAGTCTTTCAGAAGCCCTTGCAGTTCGCTCGGCAGCGGACTTTCCGTATCGCTTGGATCGACGCGCACGCCCATGTGCGTGCGGTCGAGCGCCAGCACAAGCGAATCGATGTCGATCGACCCCGCCGCCGAACCATCGACGATGTGCCCGTTACCGAACGTCAGCTCGTATGTGTACAGCGATGGCCCCTGCTGCGCGGTGTGAATGTCCACGTTGACGTCGCGCCACGTCACGTCGCGGGCGTAGGTGGTCGTGTCGTCGTCATAGATGATCTGCCCGTTGGTGATCTTGAACTGGCGCAGCCGCAGGAAGTCCGAGAACTTCTTCTCGGGCTCCGGCTCCTCTTTCACCTCTTCCTTCACGAACCCCGGACCGCCTTGCAGCCCCTGCTCCGTGCGGATGATGCGGACCACCGGATCGGTGACATCGAAGTGCTCGATGACGATGGGTCCTTCGCCGAACGGGCTTTCGGCAAGCTTCAAATCGACCCGCCCGAGGTCGAGGATCACATTGTGCCCCCGCACAAGGTGCGCCCCCGACAGCCAGATCCCGTACGGCGGGAAATACAGCAGCCCGCGGATGCGCAGCTCGGCGTCCAGCTTCTGCGCGATGGCGTTTTCGATTTTTCGCTCGAGGTAATTGCAGATGAAGGCGTAGGTGATGAGCAGCGGGACGAGGATGATCGCGAGGATCAAGGGCCAACGGCGGCGGCTGCGCGTCCGCGCCGTGAGCTTCGGCCCGGCCTCGTCCGCACCTCCTGTCATCTCAAGTCCTTACATGGCTGCGCCACGCCCGTGAGCGATGAAAGCGCACGGCGGGTCATCCTTTGCGTTTCAACACGTAGAAATCACTTCTGCGATCGTGTGTTCATTCACCGGCGACACCACGCCTTTTTCCGTAATAATCGCCGTGATCAACGCCGCCGGCGTCACGTCGAACGCGGGGTTGTACACATCCACGCCGTGCGGCGCCGTCGCCCGACCGCCGAAGCTTGTCACCTCCGCGGCGTCGCGCTCTTCGATGGGAATGTCGGCGCCGGTTTTCGTCGCGGCATCAATCGTGCTCGTCGGGGCGGCCACATAGAAGGGGACACCGAAGTGATGGGCGAGGATAGCGACGCCTAACGTTCCAATTTTGTTGGCCGTGTCACCGTTGGCGGCGATGCGGTCGGCGCCGACGATCACTGCGTCCACTTTTCCCTGGCTTAAGACGGCGGCCGTCATCGTGTCGCAGATGAGCGTGGCGGGGACATCATTGGCGCGCAGCTCAAAGGCGGTGATGCGGCTTCCCTGCATCAGCGGCCGCGTTTCGTCCACGAAGACGTGAAACCGCCGGCCCTGCTCGTGACCGACGTACACGGGAGCAAGCGCAGTGCCGTAACCCGCGGTGGCCAGACCGCCGGCGTTGCAGTGGGTGAGCACATTGTGGACTTCGGATTGCGGATGGCGGATCTGCTGATCGAGGAGCCGCAGGCCATGCTCGCCGATGGACCGGTTGACGCGATGATCCTCCTCAATCATGGCGAGGCATTCGTCGAGGATGGCGTCCTGCGCGTCGCGCACGACGTGGCACGACGGCGACGCGCCGGTGGTCCCGACGTTCTCGCGCGCCACGCGCTGCACGCGCTCCAGCGCCCAGAACAGGTTGACAGCCGTCGGCCGGCTCGTTGCGAGGTAGTCGCAGACCTGCGTGAGCCGAACAGTGAACTCGCGCGCGTTCTCTCCATTGAACGCCCGCACGCCCAGGTACGCCCCGAACGCCGCCGCGATGCCGATGGCCGGCGCGCCGCGGACGACGAGCCGGCGGATCGCATTGTGCATCTCCCGCTCGTCGGTGATGTCGATGTACACCGTCTCCCCCGGCAGTTTCGTCTGATCGAGCAGGCGCATCCCGGAACCGGTCCATGCTATCGGCTGGAGCATTGCAGCATTGTAGTGGCGGTGATGTGCGCTGGCGCGGATATGCGTATCGCGCCGCTTACAGCTTCGCGGACCAGCGGACGTGGGAAGAAAAGGGTTCCGCGCCCGGTGGTCCGCGAAGCCGCAAGCGGAAAAGGACGCCCCACCGGAAGCAGTCCGGCCTGGGCGTCGAGGAAGCAGGCTGCGGCGAGCCGGGTCCGCTCGCGAGACCGGCTCCCGCACCTTGAGGCGCTGTCAAAGCAACAGCTGGAACTGCCCGCGGAGGATGAACGAATCCTCATCGGTGCTCAGCACGCCGATGCCCGACTCAGAATTCGGCGATCCGTCAGGGAGGTAACTGGCGTCGACGGTGAACTTGGCGTTGTGCCCGTTGAGGTAGCGATTGAGCCCAATCGTGAACTCGTTGATTGTGTCCTCGGCCGTGGGCGCGAGCAGATCGTCGTCAAGGAAGGTGATGTCCCAGCGGCCGAAGAGTTCCCACTTGTCGCTCAGCATGTAGCCGGCCTGGACGAGCAAGCCCCAGTCGTAGGTGCTGCCGATGCCCGCGGGGCCGTTGGCATCGATCTCGCGCTCAAGGCCGACAACGGCGCCGTAGATGCCGAGGCCGTTGGCGTTCTCCCACTGCACGTCGGCGGAGTGGAAGAAGGCATGGCTGTCTCCGGCGATCGAGTAATCGGCGCCGAGGCCGAAGACGAGCAGGTCGCTCTTGTTCTTCATCGCGCTGAAGTCGTCGTACTGCTTTTTCACATCGGCGCCTCGAGCGAAGTATTCGACCCGGCCGGACACGCCCCACTCCGTCGGCGCAACATCGACAAAGCTGGATCCGCCGCCTTCGGTGAACGGCGTGTTGTCCGAGTTGTAGCCGTCGTGGATCATCGCGTTGAGCCGCAGCGCATTGGTCGCGTCCCACTCCAGGCGCATGCCATGCACATAGTCGGTCTCTCCGCCGCCCAGCAGCTCGTTGAGCAGCGAGCGGTCGACGGCGAGCTGGCGCTTCGAGCTCACCGTCTCCTCATGAAACACGTCGTCCTTCACCTGCCCAAGCCGCAGGTGCCAGTCTTGCTTGAGCTTGAATCGGACCCAAGCCTCTTCAAGTGTGATGCCGCCGCCGCTCTCGCTGGACTCCCATTGGAGGTTGTAGGTCGTGTCCTTGTTGATGACGTTGCCGGCGAAGTTGAACTTGGTACGTCGGACCTCGAATCCGTCCTGGAGCTCGTCGCCGACGACGTCATCGTCGCGGCTGTTGGCGGTGAAGCGGAACTGGAATTGCGCGCCGGGGTTGAGCGAGAAGCTGTCGTCGGGGGAGCGAAGGGTGAAGCGCCCTTCGTAGTAGCCGCTCAGGGCGGTGCCGGTGCGGCGTTCCGCATCGAGCAGCACTTGGGCCCGAGTCGCCGCCGCCGTCGACTGAGCGTCATCTTGGGCGTCATCCTTCTGCTGGCGCTGCTCGAGGCGCTGCACCTGCTGTTGCAGAGCCTCGATCTGCGCCTTGAGCTCCGCCGTCGTGGGCTCCTGCGACTGCTGCTGGGCAAGCGCGGCCGCGCTGCCAAGCCCCACCACACCGGCGACGGTCATGCCGAGCACCTGGTTGTTGTTAAACATCATTCTCGATCACTCCTTATCCCGTGTTTTCCCCTGAATTGCGGCGGATTGTGCGGGCGCAGGTTAACCGGAGATGAAGCTTGTGCGTATGAACTGGTAAATGAAGCGCCAGTGGTGCCTCAGCGCGCCGCGGCGGCTGGCGAGGTGGCGGGCTCGTCTTCGTCGTCCATGGGCACGTACGTCGAGAGGCTGGCCGCTTCGATGTTGGCGGCGCTGCTGGCGCGCAGGTCCAGAACCTGGGTGGCGGGCGGGAGCGCGCCGAACAGGAGTGTGCCGAAGACGGACAGCCCGATGGCGATGAGGATCGGCATCGGCCGGGCCAGCGCGGCGCCGGTGCCCGACGTCTCGCCGCCGCCGGTGGAGGTGGGGGGCTCCGATTCGGCGGCCAAATCGGTGGGCTCTGGACGCAGGAACATGGTCGCCACGATCCGCAGGTAGTACGCCGCCGAGATGGCCGCATTGATCATGGTGATCACGACAAGCCAGATCATCCAGGTGCGGTCCTCGCCGTGCGCCGCGTCGAGCGCGGGGCGGATGAGAAACAGCTTGCCGAAGAACCCGACCGTGAGCGGCAGCCCAATGAGACTGAAGCAGCAGACGGCCATGGCGAGCCCGAGGCCGACGTTGCGCCGGCCGGTCCCGGCAAGGTCTTCAAAGGTCTCAGCACTGGTCGCCGGAAGAGTCTTTGCACGCCCGAGGCCCAAGCCCCGATCTTCCCGCGCAGGAAGCAGCATCAGGACGCCGAACGCCCCGGCGTTCATGATCCCGTAGCTCGCGAGGTAAAACAGCACTCCCTGCAACGCCGATTGCTTCACATTGGCGTCGGCGCCCACCCCGGTCACGGCGTACACCGTCAATCCGACGAGCATGTACCCTGTGTGCGCGATCGAGCTGTACGCCAGCACGCGCTTCACGTTGAACTGCAGGAGCCCCAGCACGTTGCCGGCTGTCATCGTAAGCACGGCCATCACCCACAGAAGCTTCTGAACGACCTCGGGCGACTCCCATGCGCCGCCAGAGATGACGAACAGCAGCTTGATCAACGCGACGAACCCGCTCGTCTTCGGGACGAACGAGAGGAACGCCGTCACGGGCGTGGCGGCGCCCTGGTACACGTCGCCGGCATAGAAGTGCAGCGGGACGGCCGCAATCTTGAACGCGAAGCCGGCGATGAGCATCACCACTGCCAGCTGCTGCCAGGCTGTGAGCGTCTGCGTCGCGCCGGTGTCCAGTCGGGCGGACTCGCTGAAGCGGGTGGCGATTTCGTGCAGTGAGGTCGTGCCCGTCGTGCCATAAAGATAGCTGAACCCGAAGAGCATGATCCCGGCCGACATCGCGCCGAGGAAGAAGTACTTCACGCCCGCTTCCTGCGCCACGGGGAGCGGGCGGGAGATCGAAACCATGATGTAGGTCGGGATGCTCGCCAGCTCCAGCCCGAGGAACAGGAGGATCATGTCGTTGGCGCCGGCGACGAGCATGACGCCGGCAATGGACAGGAGCATCAAGCCGAAGAACTCGCCGGCGTCGGCGCCGAAATCGAGGGCGCTGTTGCCGGTGGCCTCGCGATTGGTGGGCCAGGCCAGGAGCACGAACAGCACCCCCACGCCCGCGGCCAGCATCTTGATGTAGGTGGCGAACTCAAAGACGCGGAACGTCTGATACTGATCGGCGAGGGTGGCCGACGCTTCGGTCGCCATCACCTGCCAGCCAAAGACGGCGAGCAGCGCCGCCGCCGCGATCACGGGTGCAACCCGCCGCGCCGCGGCCCTGCTCGACACGCCGAGCAGGAACAGCACGCACGCCACGGCGCACAGCAGCAGCTCAGGCGCCATTGCGCGAATCAGGTTGTTGTCGAAAGTCTGCATGGTTACGTTCAACTGCGTCGTACTCGCCCCGCGTCGTCAGCTTGTCGCTACGCCTCTCGCCTTGTTTCAATCCGCCGCCGCGACCGTCCGTGGCTCCGCAGGCTGCTGATCCGCCTGCGTAATCTGCTGCTGGATCGACGGCTCGATGGTCTTGAGCACCAGGTTCGGGAACACGCCCAGCACGATGACGAGGATCGCCAGCGGCATGAGGACTGCGATCTCGCGGCCGTTCAGATCGCCCGGCGTGTGGTCGGGCGAGGCGCCCTGGCCGGCGTCGGACTGAGTTCCATGTAAAGCCGCCGACAGTGTCGGCCCTTCGGCTGCTGGAACCGCCGACACTGTCGGCGGCTTTACAGCGGGTGCGTCGTGACGCGTCATGGCATCGGGCTGCTGCGCGGCAGGGGCGTCGGCGGCGAGGTCCGCGTTGGCGCCGCGCTTCAGCCGCTCGGGGTCGTGGTGCGAATCCCCGTGACCGTGCACCGCGGGCGTCTTCAGCGGGCCCCAGATCACGCGGGCGGTCATGTGCAGCATGTAAATGGCCCCCAGCACGATGCCCGTCGCCGCGATGACGCCATAGCCGATGCCAAGGTGATCGCTCGTGAACGCGCCGAAGATCGTCAGAAATTCGCTGACGAACCCGTTCAGCCCCGGCAGCCCGATGCTGCTCAGCGTGAAGAGAATAAAGAAGAACGCCATCACCGGCATGCTGCGCGCCAGCCCGGAGAGCGCGTCGATATCGCGCGTGTGGTAGCGGTCGTAAATCATGCCGATCACGAGGAACAGCGCCCCCGTCGACAGGCCGTGGTTGATCATGTACAGCACCGACCCGCCCACGCCCGCGTCGTTCAGCGCGATAAGTCCGAGGACGCAGAATCCCAGGTGCGAAACCGAGGAATAGGCGACGAGCTTCTTGATGTCCTGCTGCACCCAGGCGACGAGGGCGCCGTAGATGATGCCGATCAAACACAGCACGCCCAGAACGTGCAGGAGCGTGGGAAAGGCGGGCCGGTTCGAGCCCGGCGCGAGCAGGCCGATCGGAATCGCGAGCTTGTACAGCCCGTAGGTACCGAGCTTCAGGAGCACCCCCGCGAGGATGACCGAGCCTGCCGTCGGCGCTTCTGTGTGCGCCAGCGGGAGCCACGTGTGCACGGGGAACAGCGGGATCTTCACCGCAAAGCCTGCGAGGAACGCGAGGAACAGCCAGAAGCGCTCAGAGTCGCTGAAGACCCCCTCGCGCACAGAGCGCATGATCATGTCGAGGTCGAATGTGTCGCACCTCAGGCCGATGTACACGACCCCCGCGAGGGTGAAGACGGAGCCGGCGAACGTGAAGAGGAAGAACTTGCCCGCCGCTTCGCGGCGCTGGCTGCCGCCCCAGATGCCGATGATGAAGAACATCGGGATCAGCGTCAGCTCGAAGAAAATGTAGAACAGCAGCAGGTCGCGCGCGACGAACACGCCGAGCATCGCCGTCAGCAGGGCGAGCATCCAGGCGTAATATTCCTTCTGCCGCTCCCTGATCGAGTCGAAGCTCGCTGCCACCGCCAGCGGCATGAGCAGCACCGTCAGCAGCACGAGCCACAGGCTCACGGCGTCGGCGGCGAGAGTGAATCCGAAGTTGATCGTGCTGACCTGGAGCAGCGAATCGATGCCCCCGCCATACAGGATCCGCCCGTCGCCGGCTCGCCAGTCGAACTGGTAGGCGAGCACTCCCGCCACGACGGCCGTCGCGATGCTCACAACCAGCGCCCACAGCCGCGCGACTTTCGCGTCCGGCAGCAGCGCGCAGACCATCGCCCCGACGATGGGAACGATCAGCAGGAGGGGCAGGAGGAAGTTATCGCTCATCTGTTCTTCGCAGGGACGACACCTTGTGTCGCCCTCCGTCATTCGCCGCCAACACCGGGCGACACAAGTGTCGCCCCTACAGGAAGATGACCATCAGGGTCACGGCGATTCCCAGGAGCATCACGGCGGCGTAACCCTGCAGATAGCCGCGCTGCGTCGTGAGCTTCAGCGCGAATCCGGAAAGCATCGGGACGAAGCTGACGGCCCAGACCAGTCCGTCGACGACGAACCGGTCGATGAGGAAAAAGGCTCGCGCCAGCGACCGCAGCGGCTCGACGATGCCGGCCTGGTAGATCTCATCAACCCAATATTTCGCTTCCAGCGTTCGCGAGATCCCCGGCATGCCGGCAGCCAGTCGCTCGGCACGGGCGCGGTCTTGCAGGTGGAACAGGTAAGCGACGAGGATCCCGGCGATCGCGATGGCGCCCCCGATGATCAGCGGGAGCAAATGGAATTCGCTCTCGCCCGGCTGGCCAAACGGGATCGGATCGATGTACGCGTGACCCTCAGCGCCCGCTAGGGCCGCCTCGACGTCGCCGTTCGCCTGCTGGGCCTTGAAATATCCCATGGAGAATGACGGGCTCTGGCCGAGAAAGTGGCCGAGCTTGTGGCCGAATGTGTGCGTCGGGAGGTTCAGCACGCCCGCGAACAACGCTCCGATCGCCAGCACGACGAGCGGGATGATCATGATCATCGGCTCATTGTTATGATCCCCGTGATGGCCATGACCGTGCCCGTGGTCGTGCGCGACGGCAGATTGATGCTTCACGGTCGCCAGATGCTCATCGATGCCCGACTCGTGCTCGGTTTGCGTCTGAACGGCCGCCGCGCTGGCGACGGCATGCGCGTCGGCAGCGTCATGGACGCCATGCCCGTGCCCACCCACGGGCGCGGGTGGAATCACCTCCGGACCCTCGAACACGCGGAAGTACAGCCGGAACGTGTAATAGGCGGTCAGGAACGCCGTCACTGACAGAACGACGTACAGGAGCAGGCTGCGCCCCTGCGCAGAGTGGACGATCTCGTCCTTCGACCAGTACCCGCTCGTCAGCGGGAACCCCGCCAACGCAAGGCAGCCGATCAGCATCAGGATGCGCGTGATGGGCAGCTGCCGCTTCAGGCCGGACATTTTGCGCAGGTCCAGTTCGCCCATCATCGCGTGCATCACGACGCCCGAGCCGAGGAACAGCAGCGCCTTGAAGAACGCGTGCGTGACCAGGTGGAAGACTCCCGCCACCGGCGCCAGCACGCCGACGCCGACGAACATGAACCCGAGCTGGCTGACGGTGGAGTAGGCAAACACCTTTTTCAGATCGAACTGCCTCAGTGCGATGGACGCGGCGAAGATCGCGGTGAACGCGCCGACAATCGCGATCGTCCACAGCGCCGCGTCGTTGCCGAGGAACAGCGTCGAGCAGCGGGCGATCATGTAAACGCCGGCCGTCACCATCGTCGCGGCGTGGATCAACGCGCTGACGGGCGTTGGGCCTTCCATGGCATCGGGAAGCCAGACGTACAGCGGAAACTGGGCGCTCTTCCCGAACGCGCCGATCATCAGGAGGAACGGGATGTACTGCAGCGCCCAGGACCCCTCGTGATTCGGGTTCAACGCCATCTCGAGCAGACCCGTGTTCGTCCCCGCGCCTTGGCCGAAATAGCTGACGGTGCCGTAGGCGAGGTAGCACAGCATGATGCCCACGCCGAACCCGAAGTCGCCCACGCGGTTGACGAGGAACGCCTTCTTCGCCGCCTCGCGCGCCGCAGGCTTGTCGTAGTAGTAGCCGATCAGCAAATACGAGCAGAGGCCGACGCCTTCCCAACCGAGGTATAGCATGATCAGGTTCTCGCCCATCACGAGGTTGGTCATCATGAAGATGAACAGCCCCAGGTACGCGAAGAACCGGAAATACCCCGCCTCGCCCTTCATATAGCCGGCGGCGAAGACGCAGATGAAAAAGCCGATCCCGCAGACGACGCAGAGCATGACCGCCGTCAGCGGGTCGAAGAAGTAGCCCCAGTTGACGTTGAAGTTTCCGATGGAGATCCAGGGGAAGTAGTTCTTCGTCGCCGAGAGGTTTATCTCAATCGAGTCGCGAGCCGGTCCGATGCCAATTTCGGCGGCGGCGGCAACGCCTTGCGACGCATCGACGTGATCGGCGGGATGCGACTGCCCGAGCATCGCCACCAGCAGCGTGATCGAGATCACCGCGCTGGTGCCCACCCCCAACCAGATCGGCCAGTGCGACTGCCCCTTGAGCAACCTCGCCCCAAAGAACCCCGCGATGCACGCGCCGATCAGCGGCAGCAGCGGGATCAGGAACGAGTACTCGATTTGCCAGAGGTCTTGCATGAGTCGCTACTGGTTACTTGTTACTGGTTAAATCGTTACTTGCGGCTTGCTGCGAGTAACGAGTAACCAGTAACGAGTAACGGCTTTAGCCTTTAAGCTCCCGCCACGCATCCGCATCCAGCGTCGCGCGCTGACGGAACAACAACACCACCAACCCCAGCGCCAAACTCGCTTCCGCCGCGGCGATCACCAGCACGAAGATGACGAACGCCTGGCCGCCCAGGTGGTTGTGGTAGTGGCCGAACGCGATCAGGTTGATCGCCACGCCCTGAAACATCAGCTCGGTGCACAGGAACATGACGATCAGGTTGCGGCGGGTCAGAAATCCGATCACCCCGATCACGAACATGATCGCGCCGACGGCCAGGTAATGTTGCAGAGCTAATTCGCTCATTTTGATTAGCCGCAGATGAACGCAAATGAATGCGGATCAGAGAGAACGGGTTTTTGCCATCTGCGTTTATCTGCGTTCATCTGCGGCTCACTACGTTTCCGGATACGCTTTTTGCCTGGGGTTCTCCGTGCCGTACACCGGGATGGTGTGCGGATCGTCGTCGGTTGGGGTGGCCGGGCCGACGATGGTCTCATTGCCGCCGATCGCATGGGTCGCCGCATCAGTCCCGACAACGCGCCGGCGCGCGATCACGATCGCGCCGATCATCGCCACCGTCAGGATCAACCCTGCCAGTTCGAGGTTAACGAGCTGACTACTGAAGAGATACGCGCCCAGCTCCTGGACACCGCCTTCGGGGGTGAAGGTGTGGATAGCGGACGAGCCCGGCGGTGGCGCGCCTTCTACCACCACGACCGCCGCTTGCGGTGTTGCGGACCCCACGGCGCCGTCCGCCTTCTCAAAAATCACGAACAGCAGCACCCCCATCAGCGCAAATCCCACCACGCAGGCCATCAGCGGCTCCCGGCTGATCGCATCATGCTCGGCCAAACCCGCCATCGGCCCGCTGGTCGGGGTCGCTTCCGCGGCCAGCATGATGACGAACACGTATGTCACCAGGATGGCGCCGGCGTAAATGATGATCAGGGCGACGGCCATGAACTCCGCCCACAGCAGCACGAACAGCCCGGCGGAGGCGAAGACAGTGAGCACGAAATACAAAGCGGAGTAGACCGGTTTTGGGTGCGTGATGACCCGCAAGGCGCTGAGCAAAGCGATGGCGGCGAAAATCCAGAAGTAGACGCCCATCCCACCCGTTCCCGCGGCGGCGCGCACCAGCAGCGCCACGAGAATAAGCCCCGCCGCCAGAATCACCGCCCCGCCGATCTTCCGCAGGGCCGCCTCCTTGCGGGACGGGAGCAGCAGAACCGTCCCAATGCCGGCGACGACGCACAACACCAGGATCAGCACAGGCGGGAGCACCGCCGCCGCAACCGGCGCCAGGGGAGCGAACGACAGGAGCGCGGCGGCGCTGATTTCGAGTGAGGGACCGAACATGATCAGGTGCGCAACCGCGAGCGACCCAGACGGCACAAAAGCACCGGCAGATGCGCCAGCGCCCACCGGGGCGCCGCCTCCGCCGGTGTGAAGCGCGGAAGTCTAAAAGCGGGTTAAAATGAATGCAAGGAACGTTGTGACGGATTTCACGAACCCAGTCTTCATCAGCCCGCAGTCGCCGACCTACAAGGACTGATTGTGCGATACCGCCGATCCATCCTCCTGTCGTTGTGCGGTGTGCTCTGCGTCATCTCGCTCGCCGGCTGGTCTCGCAGCCGCTGGGCAAGTGATGAGGTCGTCTATGGATCGAACTCGATCGGCGACCCCACCCACTCCAGGCGGATGCACGGCTTCGCTCACGGCGGCGGCGACTTCGCGTTTCTGTTTTGTCACAGCGCGTCTCCGTTCCCGGTCCCCATCGGATGGCGCTACCGTCGCCTCTCATCGGTGCCCGTTCGACAGGCGATGCCGTATCGCGTCGTCGGGCTGTTCGGCTACGGTCTCGTCAAATCGCACCCCGCATTCCCCCGACTACGCTACCGCGCCGTCGTCCTCCCCTATTGGCTGATCACCGTACCCACCGCCTTCCCGTTTGCGGCCACCGCCTGGCCCCGCGGATGGCGGAACACGAGGGGCTGCAAGCTCGTACTACGGTGGACCCTCACGCCGTACTGAGCGGTGGTGATCCGCACTGGTTTGTGGCGTTTTTCATGGCTGCCCCTTGGTGGTGGAGCCTGCTGCGTCCGCCGCTGGCGAGCTGCGCCCCCAGGCCGGCGCATCCGGGCTCTCGTAGCCTTTATGGTTCGTTCGATGCTGCGCCGATTGCTCAAACTGTCCGCCGCGCTGTCGCTGATCGTGCTGCTCGCGATCTGCGCAATCTGGGTGCGGAGCTTCTACTGGACCGATCAGAAAACCCTCACGCCCGACGCTGTTTACGAAGTCATGTCCAGTTCTGGCAGCGTCGTCTTCTATCGCCTTGAGCCCGCCGACGGCGAGGTTCGCTGGATGCGACCGGCGATCACGCGCAGCTTTCTCAGCGCCGAGGTGATCGAGGGCCGACTCGCGCGGCGCCGGCCGTGGATCATGCTGCTGCTGCCGTATTGGCTGCCCGCGGCCGTTGCGACCGTCCTGCCTGCGCTGTGGCTGGTTGCACGGGCGAATCGCGAGCGCAAGTCGCGCGTCCCGCGCTGCCCCGTGTGCGGGAGCGAATTTCAATCCCCCGCCGACACATGCCCGGTATGCCCTGCCTCGGCGCCTGCGGCCCTCGCGAGTGATCCGCGCGCCTCCGCCCCGGCGCCCGCCGCCCCCGCGCTGCCGGCTTTGAATCCGAAGCCGGTCGCTTATCGCCGGGTAGTCTGATCATCCGCACGATGCGCCGCACGAAATTCGTTGCTCCCCCCCTGCTTTCCCCGGTGCTCCATCCTCTCTTGCATGAGCGGATGCGCTGCAAGAGACTCTATCGCGTGACAGAGCCCAATTCGAACCTGCCGCTGCGCGTCAAAACGCTCCCCGACTCCCGTCCGCCCGACCAGCATGCGCTGCTCCGAAGGATGGGGCTGTTCTCGCTCATCGTCTACGGCGTGGGCGACATGGTGGGCTCCGGCATCTACGGCACCGTCGGCAAGGCCGCGGGGCAGATGGGCAACGCCGTGTGGCTGGCGTTTGTCGTGTCGATGGTGGCGGCGATGCTTACGGGGCTGTCGTATGCGTGCATCGCCAGCCGCTACCCGCGCGCCGCCGGGGCGGCGTACGTGACCCACCGCGCGTGGCACGTCGCCTTTCTCTCCTACGTCATCGGGTTGACCGTCACCGCATCCGGCCTCACGAGCATGGCGACGAGCACCAATGTCTTCTCCGCCACCTTTGCCGAGGTGCTGGGCCTGCGCGGCGCGCTCGGGATGTTCGACTGGACGATCGGGCCGATAGCATTCGAAAGCACGGGAGTGCTGATCGGCCAAAAGACTCTCGTACACCTTCCGGTTGTCGTGGCGATCATCATCGTCGCCTTCCTGCTCTTCCTGACGTTCGTGAACTTCTGGGGCATTCGCGAATCGATGTGGACGAACCTGCTGTGTACCGCCGTCGAGGTGGGCGGGCTGCTGTTCGTCGTCATCGTGGGGTTGCGCTACTGGGGCAGCATCGACTACTTCGAGACGCCCCCCGCGCCAGATGGCACGGCGACGGCGCTGGGGCCGACCATGCTCTTCTCCGGCGCGGTGCTCACCTTCTTCGCCTTCGTCGGCTTCGAGGACATGCTCAACGTGTCGGAGGAAGTGAAGCGCCCGGAGCGCACGATGCCCTGGGGCATCATTTTCGCCGTCGTCATCGCGACGATCCTGTATATCGCCGTGGCCGTCACCAGCGTGTCGGTGGTGCACTATACGGAGCTGGCGAAGGCGCCCGCCCCGCTGGCGGCGATCACCGAGGTGGCGGCGACCTGGCTCCCGCCGTGGGTGTTCAAGGTGGTGACGATGTTTGCCGTCGCCAACACGGTGCTGATCAACTACATCATGGGCTCGCGCCTGCTCTACGGCATGGCCCGACAGGGGCTCGTGCCCGCACCGCTGGGGCGAGTCCACGAGTGGCGGCGCACGCCGCACCTGGCGATCCTCACGCTGCTGGTCGTCGTGCTGATCCTCGCCTTCGCCAGCGGCGTGACGCAACTGGCAACGGCGACCGGGCTTTTGCTGCTGTTCTGCTTCGCCATCGTCAACGGTGCCTTGATCGTGCTGAAGCTCCGCCGCGGCGAGCCGCGCGGGGCGTTCGAGGTTCCCATCTTCGTCCCGGCGCTCGGCATCGTCGTAAACCTGTCGCTGATCGTCGCCCGGCTGATCGACCAGGCCCGCATCACGCGCGAATCGCCCGAGCGTAGCGGCTTATCGGCCCCCGTCCTCGCCGGGCTGCTCGTGCTGGGCATCTCCGCCCTCTACTTCACCATGCGGCCGAAAACGATCACGGAAGAAACGCTGGCGGAGGTCGAGGAAGAAAGCTGACGACCGCGAGGCCCGGGGGTCGTCCGAGCGTACATCTCTCAAGATCCCATGATCGCACTCGCCCTCCTGCTCCTCGTGCTGGCGCTGAGCGTGCTGGCAAGCCTGCTCCTGATCCGCCGGGGCCTGCGCGGGCGGTTCATCGGGGACCACCCCGTGTGCCGGCGGTGCGGCTTCGATCTATTCGGTCTGCCCGACGATCAGCGCAACTGCCCCGAGTGCGGCAGCGACATTCGCGCCCCCGCGGCCGTGCAGGTCGGGCACCGCCAACGTCGCATGGGGATGGTCTATGGGGGGTGGGCGCTGCTGCTGCTCCTGGGAGTGACACTGATCGTCGGCGGGCGGTCCGTCGCGCGCGAAGTGAACTGGCAGAGCATGAAGCCGGTGACATGGCTGGCGCGGGACGCGCGCAGCGGCGACATCATCGCGTGGACGGAGCTCGCACGTCGGGTGCGCACGACGCAGATTCGTGGCGAGCAGGTGCAACCGCTCATCGCCGATGCCCTGGCCTTGCAGAAAGATCTGACCAGGATGTGGCTTCCCGCCGTCGGCGATTTCGTCGAAGACGCGCGCGCTGCGGAGATGGTCACGGACAAAGACTGGCAGACCTATGCCCGCCAGGCGCCGCAGCTCTCGCTCCGCTGGCGGGCGAAGGTGCGACGGGGTGACGACCTGCCCGGCGAGGTCGCGTTCGGCACAGCACGGGCGGGCAGCAGGGGCACGCTGTCGATCCGCGTCGAGAAGCCGATCGACACGAGCGATCCGCTCGCCATCCGCCCGCGCCAGGATTGCAGCGGCGGGTATTCGCAGCAATCGCTCAGCGGCATCGGCGGCGGCGGATCGACCGGCGTCCACCTGCAGCTCGATCGGAAGAAAACCGAAGCGGCGACGCTCGGCCGGCGCACCACGACGATGCAATGGACCGCGGAAGTCCGCGATGACTGGCATTCGGACAAGCCTGTCGTCGAGTGGACGCAGGACCTCTCTGCCGATTGGAACTGGTCGAGCGCGACGCGCAGACGATCGAGATGGTGGCGGACGATTCACCCGCGCTCCGTAAACAGATCGAGCAGGCACTGCAGGTCACCGAGCTGGCGGTGTCACCCCAGCAGGCTGGTGGCGCCGGCCAATACCTGATGCTCAAGCTGAAGATCGCGGCGCTGCCGGTGCCGGTTTCGTTCCAGGTGTTCCTCCGCGCGGGCGACAAGGAGCACAATCTGGCATCGATCAGCACCGCCGGCGCAACCAGCTATCACACGGGCGGACACATCCCGGCCCAGGCGAATTTGGACGCGCAGCGCATGGACGTCATCTTCCGCCCGTCGCCGGAATCAGCTTATCGCACCGTTGACATCACCCGGATGTGGAACGGCGAAGTGGTGATCCCCGACGTCGAGGTGAAGTGGCCCGCGCCGCAGCCGGCCGCGACGCGCCCGGATGTGTGACCGGACGCACCGGCGCCGCCGATAATCGGCCGTCGAGGGTCGATGCTCGGCGGTCGAGGGTCGACGCTGAGGCGTCGAGGGTCGATGCTGAGGCGTCCAGTGTCGATGCTGAGGAGTTCAGTGTCGATGCTGAGGCGTCGAGCATCGCCAGGCGAGCGGCGGTACGCGCTCGGCGGCCGTTTTTATCGGAGTACGATTTCGTCAGCGCCCCCGCGCTGGCGGCGCGGGTCCGGGCGGGGGGCGCCGGCGTGAACGCCCAAGCGGCGCGAATCACGGGGGAAATTTATAACGCTCGCGCCTCCCCGCGAACGAGTAACATCACCAACCCCTGGAGGACACCGACATGGCGCTTTGGGACGCATTCCGCGGGCAATTCATCGACATCGTCGAGTGGGTCGACGAGACGCGCGACACCATGGTCTGGCGCTTCCCGCGCCACGAGAACGAGATCAAGAACGGCGCGCGGCTCATCGTCCGCGAATCGCAGGTGGCGGCGTTCATCAACGAGGGAACGCTGACCGACCTGTTCATGTTCCCCGGCACCTACACGCTCGACACGCGCAACCTGCCGATCCTCTCGACGCTCAAAGGGTGGAAGCACGGGTTTGAGAGCCCGTTCAAGGCCGAGGTGTACTTCGTCTCGACGCGCGCGTTCACCGAGCGCAAGTGGGGGACGAAGAACCCGATCATGCTGCGCGACCCGGAGTTCGGGCCGACGCGGCTGCGCGCGTTCGGGAGCTTCGCGATCAAGGTGAGCGATCCGGCGACGTTCCTCAAGCAGATCGTGGGCACCGATCACCGGTTCACCGTTGACGAGATCGGCAACCAGCTGCGCGACATGCTGACGGCTCGCTTCGCCGACGTGCTGGGGGAAAGCCAGATTCCCGTGCTGGACCTGGCGAGCAACTATGACGAGCTGGGGAAGTTTCTGACCCAGCGGATCGCGCCGGACTTCGAGCCGTTCGGGTTGCAGATCGTCGTGCTGATGGTCGAGAACATCTCGCTCCCGCCGGAGGTGGAGAAGGTGCTCGATCAGCGCACGAGCATGGGCGTGATGGGCGACCTGCATAAGTTCACGCAGTTCCAGACCGCACAGGCCATCGGCGACGCTGCGAAGAACCCCGGTGGGCTGGCCGGCGCCGGCGCCGGCATGGGCGCGGGCTTCGCCGTGGCAAACCAGATGGGCCAGGCGATGGCCGGGCAGGCCGCGCAGCAGATGGCTAGCCCCCCGCCGCTGCCGCAGCAGGCGAACGCGAGTTACTTCGTCGCGCAGGATGGAAAACAAGCCGGTCCCTTCAGCATCAACGATCTGGGCGGCAAAATTACGCGCGACACGCTGGTGTGGCGGCAGGGCATGCCGCAATGGACCCGCGCGGGTGACGTGCCTGACCTGAAAGCGCTGGTGGAGTCGACGCCGCCGCCGCTTCCCCAGTAGCGCTCAGCAGACGTCGGCGCGGCGGTCCGCCGCTTGCGGCTTCGCGCATCACAACCGTTGGTCCGCGACGCCGCAAGCGGAAAACGCGAAGAATGGAAACAGCTCCACCCCCACCCGCTCACCGCCAGTTTGCCTGCAGGAACTGCGGCGCAAACCTGCAGTTCGCGCCGGGGACGCGGTCGCTCGTCTGCCCGTACTGCGGCACGACCAACCAGATCAACGCCCCCGCGGACGCGCGGGTTGAGGAGCTCGATTTTGCCTACGCGCTGCGAAACATCCCGCCCGAGGACCTCGTCGAGACCATCACCGTCCGCTGCAACACCTGCGGCGCCGAGACAACGCTCAAGCCCAACGTCACCGCCGACCGCTGCCCGTTTTGCGGCAGCGCCATCATCGCGCAGGCAGTTTCGCGCCGGCTCATCAAGCCCAAGGCGCTGCTCCCGTTCCACATCACGCACGAGCAGGCTGCGCGCCTGTTCAAACAGTGGATCGGCTCGCGCTGGTTCGCGCCCAACGAGCTGAAACACCGCGCCGAGCGCTCGGAGATCAACGGCGTGTACATGCCCTGCTGGACATACGACTCGGACACGACCACCCGCTATACCGGCCAGCGCGGCGACGATTACTGGGTCACCGAAAGCTACACCGTCCGCATCAACGGGCGCAGCGAGCGGCGCACGCGCCAGGTGCGCCGAACGCGCTGGTCGTACGCCAGCGGCGTCATCTACCACCACTTCGACGACGTCCTCGTCCTCGCCAGCCGCTCGCTGCCCAAAGGCTACGCCGAGGCGCTGGAGCCGTGGGACCTGAAGAACCTCGCCCCCTATCAGGACGAATACCTCAGCGGCTTTGTGGCCGAGAGCTATCAGCTCGACCTTCCGCAGGGATTCGAGGTGGCAAAAACCATCATGGCGAACCACATCGCGATGCTGATCCGCATGGACATCGGCGGGGACCACCAGCGGATCGACTCGATGGACACGCGCTACGCGGGCGTGACGTTCAAGCACACGCTGCTGCCCGTGTGGATCAGCGCTTACCGGTTCCACGAGCGCACGTTCCGCTTTCTGGTGAACGCGCGCACCGGCGAAGTGCAGGGCGAGCGGCCGTACAGTTGGGTGAAAATCACCTTGCTGATCCTCGCGATCCTCATCGTCGCCCTGCTGATCGCGGCGATGCAACGGTAGTCCAGGCACGGCCTTAGGGGAGCAAGTTTTTCGTTTGAAATGCTTGGCTCAGCAGGGGTAACGTGTAGGATACACAGCGTGAGCTGCAAGAGGGTTGTTGCACGATGTCGACTGAAGCCGCCCCACCCCCGCCCACCGATGACGCGCTGGAAGCCGCCGCCGCGCAGGAGCCCCCTCCTGACGCCGATGCGATGGCGGAGCTGGCGGCGGCGAACCAGCAGCTCTCCTTTGCGCAGCAGCCGATGGTGCAGAACGTGCTCCCGTTCGTCACCTCCGTGGCCGTGCACCTGGGCATCCTGCTCATCTCGTGGGTCCTGTGGGACAACCGCGCGGCAATCGGCCGCGTCGTCGAGGAGCAGATCATCGTCCCCGAGGCCGCGATCGTCGAAGGCGCCGATGTCGGCGGCATCCCCAACCCCGGCCTGGGCGGCGACCCCACCCGCGCCGCGGCGCAGGATCTCACGGCCGACACGACGGCGTCGGACAGCTGGGCCGAGCGCAAGAGCGAAGCGCTGCAGGCGAACCTGATGGGCGCCAGCGAGAGCGAACAAACCTCCGACACGATCATCGGCCTCGGGACCACCGGCGCCGCCTCCGACGTTCAGGCGCCCGGACAGGGCGGCGGCGGGGCGAGCGATGGCAGCGGCCAGATCGCGCCCTTCGGCGTCCCCGGTGGGGGCGGCGGCATCGGGCCCAAGGCCAGCTTCGTCGGCATCTCCGGCAACGCCCG
Source organism: Tepidisphaeraceae bacterium (assembly GCA_035936155.1). GTDB lineage: Bacteria > Planctomycetota > Phycisphaerae > Tepidisphaerales > Tepidisphaeraceae > DASYWJ01. The sequence goes on from DASYWJ010000089.1 coordinate 26,899, forward strand.
CCGCGTCGTCTACGTCTGCGACGCCACCGGCACCATGCTGGGGCTGAAGTTCAAGCTTCTCCAGAAGCAGCTGTACAAGGCCATCGACATTCTCAAGCCCATCCAGGGGTTCAACGTCGTCTTCTTCAAAGGCGGCGACAGCGACGCGGAGTGGAGCAACCCCTTCGCCGAGGAACTGGTTGTGGCCAACCCCGCGAACAAGCAGCGGGTGCGGCAATTCATCGATCAGTTCCAGGTCGTCGGAAAAGGCACCAATCCGCTCCCCGCGCTGCGGCTGGCGTTTCAGCAGAAGCCGCAGCTCGTATACTTCCTGACCGACGGTGAATTCAACAACGTCGTCGGCTATGACCAGGTGCTGACCGAGGTGCGGAAGCTCAACGCCGACAAGAGCGTGAAGGTCAACACGATCGCCTTCATGAGCGAAGACGAGAAGGCCGAGGAAGCGCTCCAGCAGATGGCCCGCGAGAACGGCGGGCGTTTCGTGAAGGTCAGCGATCGGGATTTGGAATAGGCGATTTATTAGCCGCAGATGAACGCTGATAAAGGCAGATAGACAGGCAAAAGCGATTCTCTTTATCCGCGTTCATCTGCGTTCATCTGCGGCTCAACGACTCTGGCTTTGCGGCAAGAAGAGGATCTGAGATATGCGCCAATATGCGAGTTCGAAGTTCAGGCTGCTCGTGCTCATCGCGATGATGGCCGCGGCGGTCGTGACGACCACCAGCAGCTTTGCCCAGGATGGCGGCACTGGCGCGCCAGCCGCGCGCGCGGGTGGCGCGCAAATCACCAAGGAGGCTGCCGGAGGGCTCCTTCAGCTCATCATCGGCAACGTCGACGCCGTCACCATCACCATCGTGATCCTCTCGATCATCGGTCTGACGCTGATCATCCAGGGGTTCATCAAGAACCGCGCCAGCGTGTTCATGCCCGAGTCGACGACGAACCAGATCCGCGAGATGATCGCCGCCCGGCGGTTCAAGGAGTTGATCGACTTCACCGAGCGCGACCCGAGCTTCGTCAGCCGCGCGATCAACCCCGCGCTGAAGCGCGCCCCCAGCTTCAGCGCGATGAAGGAAGCGATGGAGACGTCGATCGGGGAGCAGACGGCCGAGCAGTTCCGCCGCATCGAGTACCTCAACATCATCGGGAACCTCGGCCCGCTGCTGGGGCTGCTCGGCACGGTGCTGGGGATGATCTACGCGTTCCAGGCCGTGCAGAACACGGGCGGGCAGGCGGACGTCGGCGCACTGTCCGGCGGCATCGCCGTGGCGCTGGCGCACACGTTCATGGGATTGTTCCTCGCCGTCCCGTGCCTGGCGGCGTTCGGCATCCTGCGGACGATCGTTGATCGGTTGACGACGCGCGGCGCCCTGGTGGCCGAAGAACTGCTCCTCATGATCAAGCCGCAGGAAGCCAAGCCAGCCGCGACCGGCGCGATGGCGGCGCCCCGACCAGCGGCGGCGCCGATTCCCGCGCGCAGACCCGGCGCAGCGCCAACGCCCGCGGTGTAACCAACCAGCTCCGCCGCTTGCGGCTTCGCGGATCAGCACCTGTTCGTCCGCAAAGCCGCAAGCGTAAGGCACAGGTAAGACGAGTGATGCGTAAACACGGCCTCCCCCAGAGCCACACGGCGCACCCCAATGTCACCCCGCTGATCGACATCGTCATGTGTCTGATCATCTTCTTCATGCTCGTCGCCAAGATCGGCGTGAGCACCGGGGCCGATGCGAAGATCACCATCCCCGCCACCATTCTCGGGCAGGAGATCAAGGACATGGGCAATACGCTGACGCTCAACGTCCAGGAGGGCTCGCCCGGCATGCCGTTCGTCACGGCGCTGGTGAAGGACGAAGTCCGGGAGCTGAAGCTGATCGACCCGACCAACGGCGTTCGCCAGCTCTTCGCCGAGCTGTCCCACCACCGCAACGGCCCCGACGGCAAGCTCGGAACGGCAGACGACAACATCGATTTCAAGGTGATCATCCGCGGGGCCGAGGACATGCCCTACGCGATTCTCGAACCCGTCCTCCAGACGTGCGCGGAAGCGCAGGTGAAAAACGTTAACTTCAACACCCGCCGCGGCGCCGACGCTGTCGCCGCCGCCCTGTAGCCATCGATGAAACTCCGAGGCGCCAAACAGGTTCACTACGATTCCGGCCCCAACATGACGCCGCTGGTGGACGTCGTGATGGTGATCCTGATCTTCCTGATGCTCGCAGGGAGCTTCGTCGGCCAGGAGCACTTCCTGGTCAGCAACCTCCCGTTCAGCGAGCAGGGCACCGGCTCGGCGAGCCCCCCGCCGGGATACATCCCCGATGAGCCGCTGGATATCCGCGTCGATCGCCGCCCCACCGGTGACGGCTTCATCGCCACCGCCGGCCAGATCCGCGTCGACAACAATCAGGATGCGCTGACGCAGCAGCTCCTGCGCCTGCGCAAGCAGCTCAACGCCGCCGGCAAGCCGACCGACACGATCCAGGTGAAGATCAACCCGGCCAAGGACGTCCCGTACAAGCACCTGATCGCGGTGTACGAAGCGGCGCTGCGGGCGCAATTTGAGAGGATCGCGTTCGCCACGTCGCATTGAATGGCCGCTTGGCAAAGCGAGCCGCGGGTGTGCGTGTGCGTGAATGTCATCCTGAAGGTACTCCGGAGGATCTCCAACATCGGATGCGCGAGATCCTTCGGAGTACCTCAGGATGACAATGCGGGAGTGAATCAATTGCCATGAAGAAAACGCTGCTCCTGCCCGCTTGCGGTTTAGCGATGTGTTTAACGACCGCGACCTCCGCGCAGCAGCAACCGTCCCCGCAGGCGCAGCAACAGCAGGGTGCCCCCACGGGGCTGGACGCGCTCTCCGACGACCGGCTCATGACCGAGCTGGCCAACCGCGGGCTCGAGCCGCTGCTCGAGCGCGCGTTCGTGGTTAATAAGGTGCCGAGGGAAAAGCAGGAGGGCATCCGAACGCTGATCGCGCTGCGCGAGTTGTCGGACCCCCACGCCAGGCTCACGGCTCGCGAGCGGCAGGAGCGCATCGGCAAGATCGTCGGGGGGATCGAGCAGGCGCTGCCGGGAATGAATGACCCGCGCGTCCTCATGCAGCAGGCGTCGGTCCTGATCAAGCACGGCGTCGAGCGCGACGTGAACACGCTGGAATACTGGGGCGAGAACCCGCGCACGCAGGCGGCCCTCCGCCCCGTTGCGCAAGTTGTCGTGAAGCTGCTGGAAAAAGCCGCCGCCGTTGCGGAGAAGCAGGCGGAAACGGTAGCCAATCAGCTCAAGGGGCTGGACGACCCGCGGGCGGCGCTGGCCGAGGAGCTGTCGAACCTTGCAATAAGCGCCGCCTACACCAAGGCGATGAGCGACTACTACGTCGCCCTCTCGATCGACCGCGCCGACGCCAAGCGCAAGCAGATCGCCACGGCCGCAATCGACGCCCTGGCCGAGTTCGACACGCCGGAGACGGAGGTGCAGCCGATCGTCCGCAACCGGATGGCGAAGCTGCACATGGCGGCGGGGAATTACAGCCAGGCGCGGGAGCTGTTCCGGTCGGTCGCGGATGGCACGGACGTGAAGCCGCCGCCTGACGTGGCGATGCAGTACGAGGCGCGCTACTTCGCCGCCGTCTGCGACGTGCTGGCGCGCAAGCCGGACGAGGCGGCGAAGGCGCTGAATGATCTGCTGGCGTGGCAGAAGACGGCGCTTCCCCCCGCCGCCGAAAAAGGCGCCGCCGCCGCCGCGGCCATGCTTGAGTACCGCATCCAGTCGCTGCGCGCCTCGCTGGCGCAGAGTGAAAGCCAGAAGAACGCCGCCAACGAGAAGGCCGTGCAGGTCCTGCTCGAGCTGGTGCGCGAGCGCCCGGAGCTGCAGGGGATCATCTTCGAGCAGATCGCCGGCCGGCTGCCGGAAAATCCGGACGTCAAGTCGCTCGACCCGCTGCTGCTGCAGGCGCTGGTGCGCAAAGGTGAGGACGAGCGGCTGAAGCCGGAGAACCAGCCGTTCGACAAGGCCGTCGTGGAGCGCGCGATTGACGCGGCGCGCGAGCTCGTCGCCCGCCAAGGCCAGGGCGGCATCGACGCGCAGACTGCGGAGAACGCGCTGCTGGCCATCGCTGTTTTCCTGGACAAGCTCGACCGTGACGCCGAGGCCGCCCTCGCGTTCCTCGACTTTGCCAGGCAGTATCCCACCAGCGCCCGCGCCAAGCTCGCGCTGGACAACGCGCAGTCCCTCGTCGCGCGGCTCCGCAAGGAGGCGACCGACGATCCGGGCACCATCAAGGCGTACGAGACGTTCCTCGAGGTCGCCATCAATCCGCCGTTCAACCGCACCGAGTTCGCCTTTGAGTGGGCCCGGCGGCTGCAGTTGAACGGCAGGTATCGCGACGCCGTTGAGTACTACCGCAAAGTGCCGAAGGACGATAAGCGGAAGCTGTCGGCCCGGTTTTATGACATGGTCGCGCTGCAGCAGCAGTTGGACACGCCGAGCACCGCCGTCGCCGATCGGCCGCGGCTCGTGTCCGAAATTCAGCAGCTGGCAAACGAGGTGCGAAGCGGCGCCGAAGCGAAGTTGGCCGGGGCGCCGAACGATGAGGAGCGGACGGCGGCGCGGTCGCTGCTCGTGCGCACGACGCTGCTCGCCGCCGACGTCGCCCGCCGCGAGCAGAAGGATCCGAAGCGCACGCTGGAGCTGCTGGCGGACTTTGAAAAGCAGGCCGAGGGGCTGCCGAACCAGCAGGATCTGGTCGGCTCCGTCCTCTTCGCCCGCGTGCAATCGCACATGGCGCTGGGGCAGAACACCGAGGCAACCGACACGCTCGTGCGGCTGCTCAAGACAATGCCCGGGGGTGAAGGCGCGGCGATCGTCTTCAACCTGCTGGAGAAGCTCAATGCCGACCTCGACAAAGCCCGTGCAGCCGGCGATATCGAGCAGATGAAGGTGCTGGCGAGCAACCGCGCGCAGCTGAGCGGGTTTCTGGTGGACTGGGCGCGGAACAACCCCGACGAAAACATCCGAAAGTTCACCTACCGCTACAGCGTGTTCGACGCCGCCACCAAGCATCTGGCCGCTGATCTGGAGTCCGACCCGGCGGCGCGGAAGAAAGGGCTGGAAAAGGCGCTGGCGCTGTACGAGAAGCTTCAGTCGGAGGAGGGTGTGGCCATGTACCAGGCGACGCTCCCGCCGACCGCCAGCGCTGCAGACCGCAATGCGCCCGACCCGGCAGTGGCGCTGGGCATCGGCCTCATCGCGTATGACCTGGGCAACTACACCGAAGCGCAGAAGCGGCTCGGCCAGCTCCTGACCGACCGCAAGCTGGGCACGCCGCTCGTCGAGACGACGGAGGATGGTGAACGGCGGCTCATCGAGAACGAGAAGTACTGGGAGGCGACGCTCAAGCTGCTTCGCAGCAACGTCGCCCTGGCCGGCGAGGCACAGTCCGAGGCCAGGACGCAGAGCGAGAACTACCTGAAGCAGCTCTACATCCGCTGGGGCGACCAGGTCGGCGGCAAGAAGTGGGGACCGGAGTTCCAGAAGCTCCGCCAGGAGCTGATCCCCAACTTCGACCCCAACGCTGATCCCGACACAGCCGCAGCGCCAACAACCGAGCCGCAACCAGCCTCGGATTGAGCGCACCCTCTTCCCTGCCCTCCCCCCGGAGTACCGGCAAGAGGGACGGCAATTCACGACAGTTGATGTTCAGTTCCATTCCGCGAACAATCTCGCGATGGATCTCGCGAAGTTGAAGGTTGGAATTCTTGCCGCCGCGCTCACAACCGACGCGCGGCAGGCGCCGCGGCTTGCCCGGCAGCTGGGGTTCGATGGATTGCTGTTCGATGCGTACGCGCCGGCGTTGAGCCTGCCGGACCTCTCGCAGTCGGGCCGGCGGGAGTTCCGCCACCTGCTCGGTGCGGAGAGCCGTCAGCTGGTTGGTCTCCGAGCGGACCTGGGACCGAAGGGGCTGATGATCGGTGTCGATGTTGACCGGGTCCTGTCGCGGCTCGAGAAAGCAATGGAGGCCGCCGCCGCGCTCCAGGCGCCGCTGCTGTGCATCGATCTGGGGCCCCTGCCGATCCCGCCCGCGGAGCCAAAGCCCGTCACGAAGGTCACGCAGGATATGGCGGGCTTAATTCTCTTGCCGACGAGCATCGAGCAGCCCGCACCGCCGGCGCCGGCAGGTCCGGTGACCATGTCGCCTGCCGATCAGGCGCTGGCCGCGCAGGTGGGAGCCGTGCTGACCGAGCTCGGCGCCGGCGCCGACCGGTTCGGCGTGACGGTGGCATTCCGCAGCGAGCTCTCGCCGCTGGCAGCGCTCGAGCGCGCCTTGGCCCGCGCCGCCTGCCCCTGGTTCGGTGTGGACATCGACCCTGTCGCGCTGCTCCGCGATGAATGGCCGATGGACGAAGTGTTCTCGCGTGTGGGGCCGCTGCTCCGTCACGTCCGCGGCCGCGACGCGACCAAAGGCGCGGGCGGGCGCACGTCACCCGCCATGGTCGGCGCCGGCTCGACCAATTGGCCCGAGCTGCTCTCGAACCTCGACGCCAGCGGCTACCACGGCTGGATCACACTCGACCCAATGGAGCTACCCGACCGCAGCGCTGCCGCAGCAGCGGGATTGAACGTGTTGCGGCCAGGTCACCAAGGGTGAAGGGGCCCAGAAGAGCGGCTCGTTGCGGCGCTGGGGTCGTGGTGGGATGCGTCGAATCATGATCTGCTCGCGAGATCAGAATAGTCTGGTTGCCATCTCGTGTAGCCGGCGAGCTTGCTCGCCGTGCGAGACGGCGAGCAAGCT
>DASYWJ010000090.1:0-19348 GCA_035936155.1 Tepidisphaeraceae bacterium
CCACCGCCGACAGCAGCGTCAGACCGTTGGCGAGTCGCCTGGGCATCAGCGCATTGTAACAGCGGAAAGACTTACGCCGCGGAGGGGAGCTGGCGGAGGGGCTTGACGTCGGCCACGAATGAGCACGAATCATCACGAATCGTTCGTGCAGATTCGTGTGATTGGTGGGCAATTTCGCCCGCCGTCGCCGCGGGCAGGGCGCGGGTGACGTCATATCGCGCCGCGGGGGTGGTGTTCATGGGAATCGTCAGTAGGCAGTAGGCAGTAGGCAGCGGGCAGAGAAGAAGCGTCGTTCGCGTTGTCTTCCCTGCCTACCGCCTACTGCCTACCGCCTACTCTTGCCCCCCTCACGCCGCCATCTTCGGGGCCAACTCGACCGACGCGGTCATCGCGCCGCCCGTGCTCACGCCGAAGTTGACGTTGAACTGCGCCCAGGGCCCCACCGCGGTCGAGCGAACGGCCTGGATCTGGTACGTCACCTGCGAATACCCCGCCGGGATCGCGGCATCCACGTCCTTCTTGTCGCCCACGCCGCCGAGGTACGTGAACTCGCCCGCGGGCGTCGTGCGCCGCCAGACCTGGTACACCGTGCCGCTGGCGCGCGGGCTGGCGCACTTCCACTTCAGCGTCAGCGCGCCGCTCTGGTCAAGCGTGGCGGTGAAGTTGGCGGGCATGCCCAGCGTCGTCACCGGCGTCGGCAGCGCCGGCGCGGGGATCTGCGCCAGGTCGTATACGCTCTGCGGATCGGCCGTCGTCCCAAGGGCGACTGCGTTATCGGTCCACGGCGTCACCTTGCTCTGGAAGAACTGAATCTTCCCGACCTTGCTATCCGGAATGAGTCCCATGGGGCCTCCCGTTGTGCTCCCGTCCTCCACCTCAGCCCGCACCCGACCACGAGGTCGGATCGTTGCCGATGATTGCCAACGGCAAACGCATCGGCCGCCGTCCCCGACAAACTTGAGCAACACCCAACCGCTACGATCAGAACACGCACAGCCACCGGCGCGATCCCGGTCGCGCCTCCTGCCACGGATCACGCGTCGCCCCGATCACGATACGCCGCGGCCCCGTACACGCAGGTCCAAGAAGATCCGCGCCGCCACCGCTGTCTTCGCGGATCAGCGTGAGACGGCTTTGCGCGCCACACCCGAATCACCGCCGTCTGCCATCGAACGCCGCGGGCACGGCGCTGAGCGCCGCGGGCACGGCGTTCAGCGCCGCGGGCAAGGCGCTCAGCGCCGCGGGCACGGCCCTCAGCGCCGCGGGCAAGGCGCTCAGCGCCGCAGGCGAGGCGATGAGTCAAGCGGGCAATTCGTCGACCCAAGCGGGCGCCGCGGCGACCGCAGCGGGCCATGCGCCCAGGTCAGCGGGCATCTCGTTCAGCGCAGCGGGCGATCCCCACCGGGTGCAGGTCGATGCCCTGGGGTGGCTCGCCCGCCGCGCCGGCCACGCCCGCGATCATCAACACAACGCCCGCCCGCCTGATACAATCCCCGTAGCGAGCGGCGGCCGGTTCAGTTCAACCGACTTCATGCGGCGTGCGACCGGCCGCCCCCGCAAACCCTGGCCTGGCGGCGCACGCCGCATAAAGTCCTATTCGTTATCTGCCTACACCACTGGAGGCTCCGTATGCCAACTGCGTCAACCGGTACGGTCAAAGGCGGCGCGACAGTATTGGTGGTGCGCGACCTGCAGCGCAGCATCGAATTCTACCGCGACGTGCTCGGCTTCAGCGTCGAGTTCAGCTACGGCGAGCCCGCATGGTACGCCGGCGTTGAACGCGGCCAACTGCAGATCCACCTGCAAGCGGACCATACGAAGCGACAACCAGGGCAGGGCGCGGTCTACGCGTTTGTTGACGACGCGGACGCCTTATTCGACGAGTTCAAGGCCAGGGGCGCGGACCTGCCAACGGGGCCGAAGGACTATCCGTACGGTATGCGGGACTTCGATCTTCTCGATCCCGACGGGAACCAGCTGTCGTTCGGCGCGCAGTCGAAGACGGGCAGATAGCCCAACGCTGCCCTGGACCGGGGCCGCGGGTACGCTGCTTGTCGTTTGAGCGCCGCGTGGCGCGGCCCCGGCCAGTGAACGTGTATCCGTTATGCCGACTCGCCGCCTGAAGCGTCTGATCGTGCTGGCGTGCGTCGCGCTCGCTGTCCTCGCGAGCGCAGCTCGCGCAGGCGACGCTCCAATCTTCGTCTTCGGTGACTGGGGCGTAGGCGAGATCGACGGTCGGATCATGTTCTACACTGGCCGCGACAGCTACGTGTTCACACCAATCCCCGCACCGCCGCACGGTCCGCGCTGGGACTTCGCGTACAACGTTTTCCCCTTCGTTCTCCTGGGAGGCGTCGCGCTTTTGCTATACCGCCGTCGGCATAACCAAACGATTATGAATCCCCGTTTACGTCAACCGTCAATTGTTCGCGCAGCAGACCGCACCCCGCGCAGCGGAGCTTCGCCTTTTCAACTTTGAAGAAGCATTTCTTTTCTTCGGGTCCCGAGTCTCATGCACGGCGTTTGCATGGCATGTTCCGGCGGCAATCACAGAAAGGAGCCAGTCGTGGCGGAACAGCAGAATGAGCAGCAGAGCAAGGATTTCGCGTCGTGGAAGCCCGGCAGCGAGTCGGCGGAGGCGAAGAATGTCGGGGGCAAGGGGGATTTCGGGACGCCGGTTGGGGCCGGTCCGGATCGCGAGCGCGACTATGTGAACGAGAACACGAAGCGGGCCGACCCCGGCGCGACGCAGCCGATGGATTGGGAACACGACGGCAAGCGCGACCATGGCGTGGGCGCCGCCGATTCAGGCCCCGGGTCGGCCAGCGCGGGCGATCTGGACCCGGACTTCGTCGGCATCGCCGGCAGCGGCGGGATTGCCGCCAGCGGCACCGTCGGGCGACCGCCCGGGCCCGACGACAGCGACGGAACGTCCAACGAGTTCGCCGCCGGCAGGCCGGCGCAGGGCCGCAACCAAACCGGCGTCGGCAAAGTAGGCGGCTCCAAGCGCGTCCCCGGCGATGTCCAGACCCGCGGGCTCGATCAGCACACCAACGAGGGCGAAGGCGCCGACGACGTCACCAACGCACAAGCGCGCGGCGATGACTCATTCGCGGCGGAAGTGTCCTCCGGTGAAGCGCGGGGTGAAGATAACAGCCCCGCGGACGGGACGGATGAGCTGGGGTGATAGAGCGGCACGTTGTGCGCACGTGGGAACGCGGGTTGGTGGGGTCGCTCTCTCGTTTGGTGGGGGAGATTTTGGGGGAAGCGGAGAGAACCCGCCGCAAGCGGCGGGGCTACACGAGGGCGCGGTGAGCGTGGGGGATCCGCGCGGGTGATGCGCGTGGGGCTCCATGCGCTTCTTGATTCACCGCGCCGCCACCTTTACAGTCCCGCGGGCTCGTGTCACTCTGCTGGCGTTTGGCCTATGTCGGAACGATCGATTGGCGTCACCCTGCTCGGCTGCGGCGTGGTCGGAGGCGGGGTGCTCAATATCCTCACGCAGCAACGCGACCTCCTCCGCCAGCGCACCGGCCTCACGTTCGACATCCGCCACGTCGTCGTCCGCGACATCGAAAAACACGCTGCGACCTTCGGCGCCAATCTCCCGCTGACGACCGATGCCGAGCGCGCCATCGACGACCCCGCCACGCAGATCGTCATCGAATTGATCGGCGGCATGACCGCCGCCGCGTCTCACATCGAGCGGGCGCTGAAGCATGGCAAGCCGGTCGTCACCGCCAACAAGAGCCTCCTCTCCGCCCGGGGCAGCGCGCTGTTCGCGCTGGCGCGCAAGCTCGACACCTGCATCGCCTTTGAAGCCTCCTGCGGGGGCGGGGTGCCGATCGTCGAGTCGCTCATGAAGGGGCTGCTCGCCAACCGCATCGACGCACTGGTAGGCATCGTCAACGGCACGTGCAATGTCATCCTCACGCGAATGACCCGCAACGGCTGGTCGTATGGGGAAGCGCTCAAAGAGGCGCAGCGCCTGGGGTTTGCCGAAGCCGACCCCACGCTCGATGTCTCCGGCCGCGACGCGGCGCAGAAGCTGGCGCTGCTGGCCAGCCTGGCGTTCAACGTCGGCGTGTCCGAGGGCGACATCCACGTCGAAGGGATCGACACGATCCAGCCCACGGACATCCAGTTCGCGCGCGATCTCGGTTACGTGATCAAGCTGCTGGCGATCGCCGAGCGCGTGGCGGAGAAGGTGTCCCTCCGCGTGCACCCCACGCTCGTGCACAAGGACGACGTGCTTGCCGAGGTCGGCGGCAGCTTCAACGCCATCAGCGTTTATGGCCACGCTCTCGGCCACGCGCTGTTCTATGGCCGCGGCGCCGGACAGATGCCAACGGCCAGCGCCGTCGTCAGCGATCTGCTCGGCGTCGCGCTGGGCACGACGCCGCTGGCGTTCAAGCAGCTGCGCATCTTCCCCGACACCACGCCGCGCGCATCGGTCCTCCCGTTCCACGAGCTTCAATCGCGGTACTACCTGCGGCTGCTCGTGAAGGACCAGCCTGGCGTCATGGGCCAGGTCAGCCAGATCCTGGGCAACAACCGCATCAGCCTCAGCGCCATCCTCCAGCGCGAAACTGATGACGGGCAGAATGTCCCCATCGTCATCACGACCCACCGCGCCACCGAGGGGCCAATGCGCAAGGCGCTGGACCAGATCAACGCCCTGCCCACGATCACCCCGCCGACGGTGTGCCTGCGGATCATCGACCAGCCGAAGGAGTTCGCGGGCGGGTAAGATTGCCACCGCTGAGAGAGACCCATGTATGCCGTCGATGAAAAGGATCGAGTGATTCCGTTCCTACCTCTGCCCGCTCCGCATGTGAGCGCTCCGGACCCCCTGATCCTCGCAGGCGAAGGAACGTGTCACATGCTGTACCGGACGGATGAGTACAAATTGCCAGGTCACCCTGCGCTGGACGAACCCGATTATGTTGACACGGAGGTACGGATTGTCGCGCGATTCAGTCACCTCGCGCTGATGTTCGGTCCTCCCAACGACGAGGCGTTTCAAGGACATCCTCTGGCGTCACGAGGACTTGCTCCATACGGCTGCTACGAGATTTTGAGCTCGTCGTGGATTCGTAGTCTGGAGCGTATGAACTCCGTGCATGAGCGTCACAGCCCCACCTTGTTCGAACGGTTGCAGCACATAATCGTCGCATTCCACGACACTACTTTTGAGTGCATCACGCGAGGCGTCACGTGGGACCGCGACGATCGCCCGCTTGAGATCCAAAAACCCTACACGAGCCATGAAATACGCCATCATCATCCCCGACGGAGCGGCGGACGAGCCGCTTGCGGAGCTGGGCGGGAAGACGCCCATCGAAGCGGCGGCGACGCCCAATATGGATCGCGTCGCCATGGAGGGCCGCCAGGGGCTTGCGCGCACGGTCCCGGAGGGGTTCGAGTCCGGCAGCGATGTCGCCACGATGACGCTGCTGGGCTATGACCCGAAGGTCTACCACACCGGCCGAGCGCCGCTCGAAGCGGCGGCGCAGCAGATTCCCCTCTCTCCCACCGACTGGGTCTTTCGCTGCAATCTCGTCACCGTCGTCGACGGCGTCATGAAGGACCACTCCGCCGGCGGGATCACCGACGCCGAAGCGCAGAAGCTCCTGGGCGACCTGGCGCGCGACCTAAACCTGCCGGGGTTCGAGTTCTACAACGGCGTCAGCTATCGTAACCTGCTCGTGTACCGGGGTTCTGAAGAGTTCCAGGTCACCACCAGGCCGCCGCACGAAATTCCGGAGGAGCGGATTGATCCGAACCTCCCGCGCGGGCGCGGGAGCGAGCTGCTGCGGCGGATCATGGACCGCTCGCGCGAGCTGTTCGGCCAGCATGATATCAACGAGGTCCGCAAGGACACCGGCCATAACCCCGCGACGCAGGTGTGGCTCTGGGGCCAGGGCCACGCGCCGGCCATGCCGACCTTCAATGAGCGATTCGGCGTGGGCAGCGGCGCGATGATCACCGGCGTGGATCTGCTCCGCGGACTTGCGACCCTGCTCGGCTGGGAAAACCTCTCCGTCGACGGACTTACCAGCTTCCACGACACGAACTACCAGGGCCAGGGCGTCGCCACCGCTGCAGCGCTCGACAAGTACGACATCGTCTTTTCGCACATCGAGGCGCCCGACGAGGCGTCGCACCAAGCGGATTTCAAGACGAAGCTCGAGTCGATCGAGCACATCGACCGCTACGTCGTCGGCCCGGTGCTCGAGAAGCTCCGGAGCTTCCCCGCGTGGCGGATTCTCGTGATGCCCGATCACCCGACCAACATCGCCACGCGCAAGCACGGCTACGCCCCCGCCCCCTTCGCCATGGCAGGCACCCGCGTCCGCGGCGTGCGCAAGCTGCCATACTCCGAAGCCAACGCCGCCAGCAGCGACCTCAAAATCGAACGCGGCCACGAACTGATGGAATACTTCCTCCGCGGCGGAAATGCGTAGCGCTTTATCGCTTTGATCGCGTGGCTGATTCAGATCAACGGCTTGATCGTTGACGCGCGCTCGATGCCGCGGGAGGTGCAGGAGGAAGCGTTCCGCCGCGGGCTGATCCCTTCTGTGCCGGAAGCATTCCCCGGCTCGGGCGGCGACGACGATGACGATGCTGCGCCGTGAGCCTTCCCATCCCTCCTCGGAAGCCAGGCGATCTCAAATCCCATCGCCATCTCAGCGCGGGATCAAAGTCCTGGCCAAGCCAATCGCTCGCCTCGTCGTGCATCTCGTGTGTGGCGTCGCGCAACGCCTGGACGTAACGGTAGTAGCCGGGGATGCCACCCATGTCGTCGCGCGGCGCGGCGTTCTGGCCGGCAAGGCAGCGCGGGACACCACCCGGATCGCCGCGCGGCGATCGCTTCTCGAGCTTGACGAGATGTTCCCACGAGTCGCCGAAGTCATACTCGTAAATGATTTGTTTGCACTCGGGCGTGAAGATGCGGCCGATCAGCGCCTCGTCGGCCGGACTTTCGCTTGCCTCCTCATCGCCAAAGATCGGGTCGGGGGGCAGGACGTGATACCGCTTGGCGTCGCGCAGCGCCGCGCGCGTCAGCTTTCCGCCCGGCGGCACGAGAAAGTGGTAGAGGTGCGAGTCAGTCCAGTCGAAGACACGCTGGATGACGTGGTGCAGGTCGTGCAGCGTCAGGCCGCTGTGCACCTCGACTCGCCGCCAGATCTTCGGATCGCTGCCGGCGAGGGTGATCTTCAGAGTGAGCTGTTCCAGCAGGTACCGGCCGAGGTGCGTTCCCATCGCGCCGGAGCATACTTCAACGACGGTCACCGCACCAACCGCGCGATGGGCATCGCCCCCACAATACCCGCCCAGCCCCCCGCACCGTCACCCGCACCCGATCGGCACCGTTCCAGCAGGAGCGCTCCAACCCCACCGCCTACCAAGGAAATAGCCCCTGCGTCTGCAAGCGGTTGCAACAAAGTCGGGGCGACACATTGTCGGAACAACGAGCCTGAACATCCCCTTGGTGAGGCGTATTACTGCTTCAACCACGCCCGACTAACTAACGGCATAGCACCCGTGGCCCCGCTGCCGACTGAAAGCGGAATCGCTTATCGCCGCCGGCGGCGCAGCAGCGCCAGCCCGCCGAGCGCGAGGACGCTCAGCGACGCCGGCTCGGGGACGGTGGCGACGAAGGCTTCAGTGACGCCGTTGCGGGTGCCGAAGCCGACGATCGTGCTGCCGTCGAGGCTCACGCCGCGCGCTTCGCTCAGCACGCTCCACCCGCTCGCCGCCGGGTCCACGCCCTCCGCCAGCAGCACATCCCACAACCGCTCCATGCCGCCGTCGGCGGTGTGGCGGAAGGCCTCGTAGCCGGAGGCGGAATGCCGAAGCCGACGGTCGTCGAGCCGTCGCCGCTGACGCCGAAGGCGACGCTCTGGAAGCTGCCGCCGGGCAGGTCGCCCAGTCCGACCATGCCCCCGGCCGCGGTGTGGCGAAAGGCCTCCTGGCCCGAGGCGGAGTGGCCGTAGCCGACGGTCGTCGAGCCGTCGCCGCTGACGTCCCAGGCGACGCTATCGAAGCCACCCCCGGGCAGGTCGCCGAGGCCGACCCGCCGGCGGCCGTGTGGCGGAAGGCTTCGTAGCCCGAGGCGGAGTGGCCGTAGCCGACGGCCGTCGAGCCGTCGCCGCTGACGCCGTAGGCAATGCTTTCGAAGCCGCCGCCCGGCAGGTCGCCGAGGCCGACCATGCCGCCGGCGGCCGTGTGCCGGAAGGCTTGGGTGCCCGAGGCGGACTGGCTGATGCCGACGATCGTCGAGCCGTCGCCGCTGACGCCCCAGGCGACGCTCTGGAAGCTGCCGCCCGGCAGGTCGCCCAGGCCGACCATGCCCCCGGCGGCGGTGTGGCGGAAGGCCTCGTAGCCCGAGGCGGAGGAGCTCTGGCCCACGACCGTCGTGCCGTCGCCGCTGACGCCGAGGGCGATGCTGTAGAAGCTGCCGCCGGGCAGGTCGCCCAGGCCGATCATGCCGCCGGCGGCGGTGTGGCGGAAGGCTTCGTAGCCCGAGGCGGAGTAGGCGAAGCCCACGATCGTCGAGCCGTCGCCGCTGACACCGGTGGCTTCGCTATAGAAGCTGCCGCCCGGCAGGTCGCCCAGGCCGACCATGCCGCCGACGGCGGTGTGGCGGAAGGCTTCGAGGCCCGAGGCGGAGTTGCTGCGGCCCACGGTCGTCGAGCCGTCGCCGCTGACGCCGGTGGCTTCGCTATAGAAGCTGCCGCCGGGCAGGTCGCCCAGGCCGACCATGCCGCCGGCGCCGGTGTGGCGGAAGGCTTCGGTGCCGGAGGCGGAGCTGCTCCGGCCGACGGTTGCCGAGCCGTCGCCGCTGACGCCGAGGGCGACGCTAGAGAAGCTGCCGCCCGGCAGGTCGCCCAGGGCGGTGAGGCTGGCGGCGCCAAAGGCCCTCGACCCGGCCAGCGCCGTCATCGCGGCCGCGGCGGCGCAGAGGAAGATCGTTCGTGAAGTAATTCGCTTGCCCATCATGTCACCCGTTCCTGAAAAAAGTGTCTCCGATCCGATGCCGTACCTGCCCCCGGTTCACCGCCGCCGCCCGGGCCCCATCAACCCTGCCGCCGCCCGCGCCCGCGCCGCCGCAGCAGCGCCAGACCGCCGAGGCCGAGCAGGGCGAGGGAAGTGGGCTCGGGGACGACGGCGATCGTCGCGACGGCGTGGACGCCGTTGGCGCCGCCGTCGATGGAGGTGAACTTGTACCCGGCCGGGGCGAAGAGTTGCGTGGGCGTGAAGCGAGTGGTCGTGTCGCCGAGGCCGAGCTGGCCGTTAATGTTGTAGCCCCACACCCAGAGGCTGCCGTCGGCGGAAAGGGCGTAGCTGGAGGAATCGGTCGCCGCCACGTCAAGCAGGTTGACCGCCAGGTCCAGCACCTTCAGCGGCGTGGAGGAGGTCGTGGAGGTGCCGTCGCCGAGTCGGCCGCCGGCGTTGTAGCCCCAGGCAAAGACGTCACCGTCCTGAATCGCCAGGCTGTGGTGGGCGCCCCCGGCGATGGCGGTGACGCCGCTGGTCAGCCCGCTGACCTGCACCCGTGTGCTGCTGTTCCCGATCAACCCGTTGCCGAGCTGGCCTTGGGTGCCTTGCCCCCACGCCATGGCGGCGCCGTTCTGGATCGCGAGGCTGTGCCAGCCGCCGGCCGCGATGGCGGTGACGCCGCTGGTGAGCCCGCTGACCTGCACCCGTGTGCTGCTGTTGCCGGTCGACCCGTAGCCGAGCTGGCCCTCCCCGCCGTACCCCCACGCCATAGCGGCGCCGACGAGCGCTTCCTCGTCAAAGACGAGCAACTTCGATGGCTCCCGCCGAAAACCCAAGACTCCGGCCGGAAGCGCGATGCTCCGTCGGCGACCGTGCTGTTTGCCGATCTGCTCCCGCGTCCACGCCTCGAGCTCGTCGCCGAAGCGGTGCATAAGGAATGCTTCCTGCCGCTCGGCTCGCAGCGTCTCCGCCTGCGCCCAGCGAGCCACGCGCTCGCGGTACGCCCGGCACTCCGCGAGTTTCCTTACGACCCAGTTGGCGCTGCCGTCGTCGCGAACGTGAAACTGCTCGTCCACTTCGACAGCATCCGCCCGGTCGTCCGTTTCGATCTCAGTTGACATCGCCATCGCTCCCGAGCACCGCGACCAGCACCTCGACGCCTCGCACCACCATCGCACTGCCGATGGCCTCGGCGTGCGCGCTGAGGAACTCCGCCGCCTGCTGGCGCGACCAGCTCGGACGCAATTCCAGCACGTCGTCGACGCTGACCTGCGCCCCGACGTCGGCTGACGGACGCGCCAAGGCGAACGCCGATAGTGGCTTCTTCCGCTGGCCTGTCGGGTTGCCAACATTGGGTTTGGACGGTTCACTCATGCTTGTCCTCCGTCTTCTTCTTCTGATCCGGGTCGTTGAGCAGATTCTCGAAGAGCAGCGCGCTGCCCTTCTTCATTAGTTCGATGGCGATCGCGCCGGCGAGGCAGATCTGGTTAAAGACGTATGCGCTCTGCGCCTGCGACACGCCGCGCCCCACGATCCGCTCGGAGGTCCGCTTGGCGATGTTGGCGGCGACGCCGAACACGGCGGGCTCGATCGCGAGGACGCGCGTGATCACGTCGTCGGGGTTCTCCTTTATCAGCGGCTCGGCCCACTTCAGCGCGTCGGCGAAGGTGACGATCGCGTCGGTCAACACTTGTTTCGTCATGAGCGGCCTTTCACGCCGTTGGTCCGGCGGGGTTTGGTCGGCGGCAGGTACTCGGCGGCGCGGAGCAGCAGTTCGCGCGAGTCGGAGAAGAAGCCCAGGCCCGCGTTGCAGTTCCGGCAGATCACGCCGCGCAGGTGGCCTTTGCGATGGCAGTGGTCGACGCAGAGGGGGCGGTCGTCGCGCCGGCAGATGGGGCACCGACCGCGCTGGGCGATCTGGGCCGTGGTGTAGAACTGTGTCACCTTCGCCTTCCGCGACGCCTCGCGGCGCGTGCGGAACTCGTTGACGGGGAGGCTGCTGTTGGTGTTCAGGCGGTACGCGCGCTGCCCGTCGCGGTCCTTCACAATGTCCACGACTATGCCTGCGGTGCCGAGGACCTTCGTGCCGACCTCCAAGAGCCGAAGACCGTACGGCGTGTTGTTCGCGACGCCCGGCCGGGGGACGCGCTGGAGAACTTCGGCGTTCCGATCAAACCGCGTTCCCCAGTGATCGTTGCCTTCGTCTCCCTTCGTCCAGCGCTGCCAGAACGTCTTGCCCGTCTCGTCGCGGGTCTCGGGGGTATTCGTCAACTCCCGGAAGCGGCCGATGACGACCGCACGGGAGTGCCGGCGGTTCGCGCCGAGCGATTTCAGAGCTTCGATGAAGTAGTGGTAGGACCCTTTGTTGTGTGGATTAGGCACGTGGACGCGCTTGCCATCCCTGCGCTGTTGGACTTCTGCCTTCAGGCGCGCGACATCGCGCTTGCTCAAGCTGAACCCACGTTTGACTGTTTCGTCTTTTGATGCGCGGCCCACGCGTTGTCGCGCGGGGCCTTTTTGATTTCGCAGAACACTCACTGGCATGGTGAACTCTCTTTCTCCCTTGAATGGTCGTTTTCGACGAGCGTCCTCAACGCAGTCCTCTGAACCGATCCTCCAACGCGACCGCCTCAGGCAACTCCGCGGAGGATTCGCGGCTTGGTGAGGACAATGCGGAACCCTCATCCATGACCACGTCATGCATGTATCGATTCGCAAAATGATCAGTCCCGCTGAGCGCCGCGAGCACAAGTCGCGCGACGCTGCGGTTGTTGGGCGGGTACTCCTCGCTCTTCTCGCATGAAGAGTCAAGAAGAAAAATGGGGGGAGCGAAAGATGTGATTGGCTAAACGATCTTTGCGATGTTCGACGCCGTGTGGTAGGCGCCGCCGGCGGCGACCGCGCTGCCGGCCACTGGAGCGTTGCAGTGCATCTGTCGTCATCTCCGTGCGCCGTTCGCACCAGTCGCAGACCGCCGCGGGAAGCTTGAGGATCACGCCCAGCATTGGTCAGCCCGTCGTCGGCTGCGGCGCCGGACGGCTCTGTAACGCCCTTGCCTTCTCCGGCTTGCCCCATAGGTCGTAGAGTCGGATCAGGGACCGGCGGATGCGCGCCGCGTCCGGCTTAGCTTGCGAGTCGCCCGCCGTCTTCTCGGCCTCGAGCAGTTCACGCTCGGCCTCGGCGTACTTCATCATCTGGAGGAGCAGGTCGACGTAGTCGATCTGAAACGCGATCAGCCGCGGATCGCCGGCCGGGAGAACCGTCTTCGCTTCCGTCACGACCCGCTGGCGGAGCGCGTCGGCCAGGTCCAGCCGGTTCTGCTGCCGCAGGGCAAACGCCTGTCGGTTCATGGCGTCGAGCCACTCGAGTTTTCGGGCATTGAGCTCTCCCGCGGGCGTTTGTTCGGCACGGTCGCGGAAGAGCCTGGCGTCGGCTGCTTTCCCCCATGCATCGTATACACGGGCCAAGGCCAGCATGACCGCGCGGCGCCGCGGCTGCGCGTCTGGCGCGACGCCGGCCATTGTGTTCCCATACATCTCGAGCAGCCGCAACTCCGCGTCGCGGTACTGCCGGGTGTTGATGGAGTCCGTCACGAACTTCAGCTCCGCCTCGAGCTCAGCACCCAGCGCAGCGCCAGGCGCCGCCGGTGCGGCGGGCGCTGCGGCGGCCACCGTGGGCTTGGTCGCCGGTGCGGTTGCCGCGACGGGGGGACCGGTTGCTGCACCGGCCAGCGCATGCCCCAACCGAGCGGCGACCATCTTCGCGCGTTCCGTCGCGGGGCCGGACGCGCCGGCGTCCGCCTGCGCCGTGCGTACCAACCCGTCTGCCTCGTCTAAGCGGCGCAGCTCGAGGAGCAACTCAACGTAGTCCAGCGTGAAGCTGATGACTCGCTCGTCGCCCGCGGGCCACGCGCCTTTCGCCCTCTCCACCACCCCGCGCCTCACGTCGGCCGCCTCCGCGATCTTCCCGTCGCGGCGCAACCGGTACGCCTGCGCGTTGGCGGCTTTCAATTCGTCGTAGAGCCGCGCCTCGCTCGACACCGCCGGCGCGGGCGCCGGTGGAACCGTCGGCGAGGGCGATGCCTTGGCGGTCTGCACCGGCTCGCTCTCGCGTGCCGGGGCGGCCTTAGTCACGCGCGGAGAGCCCGGCGGACGCACATTAGGCGCATCAACTTTCACGTTCGTCCGGGCGACCGCTGCCGGCGCCGTCGTTGCAGGTGCGTTAGTCGCCAGCGACGGCGGGAACGTCGCCATGTCGGCTTCGGCCTGCTCGCGCACGGCTGCGGCCGCATCGGCCAACCCCATCCGCTCATAGCGAATGGCCATCACGTGCCCGAGCGAGCCGCGCGCGGACGGGTCCAGCGCGTCGTACAAGCCCTGCCAACCGAGCGGGCCGGTCGTGCCTTTCCACGCAAGCCCGAACTGGAGGATCTGCGGCGGCCCGATCTTCCGGTCGATGTACATCCGGCCGACGTCCTCGGCGGCGCGCGACATGATGGCGTCCTGCTCGGGGGTTGGGCTGGACCCGACCGTGCTTTCGCAGAAGAACTCGCGCAGCATGTGCGTCACGAACGTGCGAAGCAGTTGCGGCGGCGGGTCCGCGCGCATGGCGAAGGTGTAGGCCCACGCGCGGCCACGCGGGTCGGCGAACGTGGCGCGAGCGGCCGAAGCGGGCACGCGGTAGCCGGCGCGTCGGATGAAGTCGAAGCCTTCGTTGTTGCTGAATTGACCGAGCACCCCCAGCTCGTCGATCTCCGCGTCCGTGATGTCGTTGGCCAAACACCCCAGCGCCAGCGCCGACTGCGAATCGTTCGTCGCCAGCGCGGCAGCGGCGCGACGGTTCGCCTCGCTGAACGACTTGGACCGTTTGAGGTGGTCGCGGTGCAGCCCCCCTCGCCACGCCTCCAGCGCCCCGGCGTGGTCGCCGCGCCGCTCGCGAAGGCATCCGAGCAGCAGCGATGCATCGGCCAAGTGCGCGTAGGACGTGCGGTCCTGGCGGTGCTTCAGAAAGGTGACGAGGTCGCGCTCGGCCTGCTCATGGTCTCCCATGAACTCGAGCAGCCGCGCGCGCTCGACCATCAACTGCCAGAACTGCGGGCGGGCATTACCGACATTGTCCATGAGGACTTCATGGACCGCGTCCAGCGCCTTCTGCGGATCGTTACGTAGGCGCATCAGCGTGCTGTACGTCTGAATCGCGAGCGGCCCGCGCCAGCTGTACAGCGTGATGTCGTCGACCATTTTCTCGGCGACTGCCGTGGCGGCAGCGAAGTCCTCCTGCGCCTCGTATGCGCGGACGAGGAACAGGCGCGATACCTCCGGGTCCATGAGCTGGTCGAGCGCCGCCGCCTGGCGCAAGCGCTCCACGCTCGCCGGGTCAGGGCGGCGCAGGAGGTTCAGCGAGTTGAACTCGTTGATGTAGATGCCTTGCAGCGTCCGCCGCATATCATCGGGAAGTACCTCGACTAGCATCTGCATCGGGAAGCGCGCCGACAGCAGATCGACGACCGACTGCGCCTGCGCGCGCCGGTCGTTCTCCAGGTGGATGAGCCACAGGGAACAACCGGCCGCGGCCGACCAACGGCCGGGAGGCTCCTGCACGAGCGCGTCGAGTACCCGCACGGCTTCGTCCGACCGTGACTGGCGCGCGAGCGACACGCCGAGCTTGAACCGCGCCTCCAGTCGGAGGTCCGGGTCGGGGTCGCCGGTGGCGACGGACTCGTAGCGGATGGCGGCGTCGTTGAACGCGCCGGCGGCGAATCGTTCGTCGGCGGCCTCGATCGGGTGGGGCATCTGCGGCAGCGGGCGGCGCAGTACCGCCAGCCGTTCGACGGCCGCGCCGTCGGCTAGCTTCACGGCCACGCCAGCGTTCGCGAGCATCGCGGGGAACGCGTCCATCGCCTTCACTGGGGGGAGCCCGTTGACCACGATGCTCAACTCACCGCCGTTGCGCGTCGCCACGACCGTGAGTGGGCCGCTGGGGATGTTGTCCACGTCCCATTTCATCTCGCGGAGGACGCGCGTGCCGCGGCGGATCGTCAGCACAACGTCGCCTTCCGACATCCGCGCCCCGGCCAGCGTGCGCAGTGCCGCGGTGGGCACCTGTCCCGAATCGTCGAGGTATTCGACATCGAGTTGCAGCGTGTACCCGTCGACCGCGCGATCCTCGACCATCTCCTTCTCGCTACGCGCGGCGGGCGCGGTGGTGGCGCCGGCGTCGTTGGCCGCGGCGGTGGGGAGGAAGGCGAAGCCGATCTGCGCCGGCAACGTCTCCCAAGTCTCGCCGACGGTCAGCTCGGCGCGGGTATTCGACCCGCACGGGACGCCCAGCGGCACGACGGCGCTTCCCGCCTTGTAGCCCTGGGGCGCGGCGAACGTCCATGACGTGCCGTCGGCGCCGCGGCAGAAGCGGTCGCCGCTGGCGGCGCTGGCGCCGATCAGCTCCGACGACGAAAGGACCAGCGCCGGCTGGAGCTCCGACGCCCGTGCCGCCAGTTCTCGCTCCAGCTTCGCGGCCCCCTCCGGATCGCGCGCCGCCAGCAAGGCGAGGCGCTGCTCGATCTGCGCGACGTTCTCCAGCCGCGGGCGGTAGATCCCATCCCGCACGTGCTGGGCGAGGTTCCGCTGCAGCCGCGAGCTCGCCGCCTCGGCGTTGGCCTGGGACAGCGTCGACAGCTCCGATTCGATCCGCTCGAGGTCCTCCAGCGCCCTCGGCGACCAGTCGGACCGCGCGAGCTGCTGATCGAACTGCCGCGTGAGTTCGTTCACGCGCTGCGCCGACGTCGCACGCCCGCCCGCCGCCATCCACGCCAGGCCCAGCGCGACCATCAGCACGGCCGCGGCGGCGGACCCCACGAGCACGCGATTGCGGCGGAGGTAGCGTGACGCCACATATCCGAAGCTCGGCGGCCGCGCCGAGATCGGGCGGTGCGCGAGGTGCTTGCGAATGTCCGACGCCAGCTCCGCCGCCGACGCATAGCGGCGCGACTTCTCCTTCTCCACCGCCTTGTGCACGATTGTCTCAATGTCGCCGCGCAGAGTTTTGTCGTGCGATGACAGGGCCGGCACGTCCTGCTCCCGCACGATCCGCAGTACGTCGAAGATCGCGGAGTTGCCGAAGTCGAAGGGGTACTTCCCCGCGAAGATCTCGTAGGCGATCAGCCCCAGCGCGTACACGTCGGACCGCGCGTCGACCTCCCTATGGACGCCGCCCGCCTGCTCGGGGCTCATGTACTGTACAGTGCCCACGAGGCTGCCGCTCTCGGTCTGCATCGTCGCGGTCTGCACGTCGGCGTCCGTCACGCGCGCGACGCCGAAGTCGAGGATCTTCGGCTGCCCCGACAACTCAATAAGAATGTTGCTCGGCTTGAGGTCGCGGTGGATGACACCATGGTCATGGGCGTAGTGGACGGCGTCGCAGATGCGGGCCATGAGCTCTAGCTTGTCGCCCGTCGCGAGGTTGCCGGCGGCGACGTACTCGACGAGCGGGCTACCCTTGACCAGCTCCATCGCGAAGAATGGCTGCGGTCCGGCGCCCGCGTCCGCGCTGCCGGCGTCATAGATCCGGGCGATGCCAGGGTGCTCCAGCCGGCCAAGTACCTCGGCCTCCATCCGAAACCGGCGGATCATGTCGCGCGTACCCAGCATCGGGCGGATGACCTTCAGCGCCACGAGCCGCTTAGGGTGCGCCTGCTCCGCGGTGTAGACAACGCCCATGCCACCCTGCCCCAGCAAAGCGTTGGGCACGATGCGGTACGCGCCGAACTGCTTCGGGTGCGCGATGCGCGCTTCCTCCCGTGCGTGATGGCGCTGCGCCTGTGTGTCCGGCGCCACCGTCTCCGCGGCGCCGGGGGGGCGGGCGGGACGCGGACGTGCTACGGGCGCCGGCGGGGCGACCTGCGGCGTCTTCGTCTGCGGTACGTTTGGCGGCGGCGCTTTCGTTTGCGACGCGTTTGTCCGCGGCGCGTTGGTTTGGGACGCGCTGGTGCGGGACGCATTCGGTGGGAGTGCTGTCGTCCGGGGCGGCTTCGGCTTTGCCGCAGCCGTGGGATCTAACGTATCGTCGTACGATGCCATGCGAAGTGCCCCAAGCGACGCCTCGAATTCAGTTGCCACGAGACGGCGACGAACCGGCGACCGCGTTTGCCGTTACGATCCCTGTAATGCCGGCGGACATCGAACCATGCCGCGGCCAGCCCTCAAACTGAGCGGATCCACAATGCTACGGGATTTCAGCCGCGGCGGTTCGCCCGGCTCCAGCCGCTCGAACGATGCGGTGAAGTGCGGGCACAAATGGCTGGTGCTGTGCGTGCTGGTTCGATTGCGGGGGTGGGATCGACCCCGGGGGAAAGGGTGCCGGCGTTGGACACGTTGCCGATGACGGTGCCGTTGCTGGAGAGGCTCGCGCCGCTATCGACGTTCAGCCCCTGCGCGACCGTGAGGGAGCGGGAGCCGAGCGCCAGCGTCACGTCACCGGCGGTGACGTCCACCTTGCGTGCCTGCTCGTTGCGGTCAAAGGCGACGGTATAGGTGGCGTGCTGATCGAAGCTGGCATCAAGTTGGGTGGCGGGGGTGCCGGTGGACCAGTTGACGCCGCTGCCCCAGGTGCCGGTGGCGTTGGTGGTGAGCCAGCTCCCGCCCAACCCCACCTGCCCGACCCAGTGGCGGGTGTAGGCGGTGCCGCCGGTAGGGGTGAAGGTGCCGGTGCCCGCGACCCAGCCATCGGCGCCGATGGTCCGGGCCTCGGTCAGCAGCCATGTGCCGCCGCCTTCCTTGGCGACCACGCCCAAGTCGTTCAGGTCGATAGCCAAAGCATCGGGACCCCAGACGACGGCTCGGGAGGCGGCGACGTACGTGCCGGAGGCATGCTTGCTGCTGTAGCCAACGGCCGTGCCCGAGTCGTTGACGGCGTAGGCGTCGGCGTCCGCGGTGCCGCTGGTGCTGGTGCCGAGGGTGCCCAGCTCGGTGGCGGCGGTGCCGGAACCGTCCCACCGCACCGCCCGGCCGCCGAGCAGCGTGCCGGAGGTGTTGTACTTTGGGCTGCCGCCGACGGCGGTGCCCGAGCCGTTGACGGCGTAGGCGCGGGCGTACGTGACGCCATCGGCGTCGGTGCCGAGGGTGTCCAGCTCGGTGGCGGCGGTGCCGGAAGCGTCCCACCGCACCGCGCGGGTGCCGAGGTCCGTGCCGGAACCGTCGTACTTGTTGCTTTCGCCGACGGCCGTGCCCGAGCCGTTGACGGCGTAGGCGCGGGCCCGCACGTAGCCGGGGCCGGCGCCGAGGGCGCCCAGCTCGGTGGCGGCGGTGCCGCTGGCGTCCCACCGCACCGCGGGGTGGCCGACCCACGTGCCGGAGGTGTTGTACTTGCTGCTCACGCCGACGGCCGTGCCCAAGTCGTTGATGGCGTGGGCGTAGGCGCCCGCGCTTCCGTTGGTGCTGGTGCCGAGGGTGCCCAACTCGGTGGCGGCGGTGCCGGAAGCGTCCCACCGCACCGCGCGGGTGCCGAGGTCCGTGCCGGAACTGTTGGACTTGCTGCTGTAGCCGACGGCCGTGCCGAGCCGTTGACGGCGTCGGCGCGGGCCTGCGTGCCTCCGCTGAGGGCGCCCAGCTCGGTGGCGGCGGTGCCGGAACCGTCCCACCGCACCGCGCGGGTGCCGAGGTACGTGCCGGAATCGTTGTACTTGTTGCTGTAGCCGACGGCCGTGCCCGAGCCGTTGACGGCGTAGGCGGAGGCATACCCGCCGCCGTTGGTGTTGGTGCCGAGGGTGCCCAGCTCGGTGGCGGCGGTGCCGGAACCATCCCACCGCACCGGCGAGGTGCCGACCCACGTGCCGGCGGCATTGTACTTGTCGCTGTGGCCGACGGCCGTGCCCGAGCCGCTGACGGCGAGGGCAAAGGAGTATCGGAAGCCGACGGCTCCGTTTTTCAGCCCACCGCTGCTGGGGCTGTAGCCGCCGGGCGAGCCGGCAACGGTGAAGGGGGCGGCGTGGGCCGAAGCGACTCCCAGCCCCGCGGCGACCGCGGCAGCCGCGTAGCAAAATTCACAAGATCCTTCGGGACCGAGCGTACATCGGCGAGATCTTCTACCGCGGTCAATGGCACCCCGGCGCGCATCCAGCTATGGTCGATCGCGTTGTCTGGGATCGCGTTCAGGTGCTGCTCGGCGGGAAGATCTACAAATCCCACGAGCTGACGTACGCTGGCGGAATCATCCGGTGCGGCCACTGCGGCCGGCCCATTACCGGCGAGAGCGTCGTAAAGCCGCAGACCGGGAAGGAGTACGTCTATTACAGATGCTCGCGCTACAACACGAAAGGACATCCGCGCATCCGCCTCAGCGAATCGAA
>DASYWJ010000091.1:0-108449 GCA_035936155.1 Tepidisphaeraceae bacterium
GGAGGCACGAAGGCACGAAGGGGGTGAGGAGGCAAAGAGCGGGGAAGTGAATTCGCTTGATCCCTCGACTCCTTTTCCCACCCTTCGTGCCTCCGTGCCGAGGGATCCCGCGCAGCGGGAGGTCGTCCTTCGTGCCTCTCCCCGCGCCTCTCCGCTCGGCTACATTATCTCGCGCGACCGGTATCTGAAGCGCGACGAGTTGGGCGTCATCTATCAGTTGTGCGTGGCGCCGGGGGATCAGCGGAAGTTGGTGGGGGCGAGTCTGGTGAAGGCGGTGTTCGAGCGGGCGGCGTATGGGTGTCGTCTATTCTGCTGTTGGTGTGCTCAGGACCTGGATGCCAATTACTTCTGGGAGTCGCTGGGGTTTGTGCCGATCGCGTTCCGCGCGGGGAGCACGGGGAAGAAGCGCGTGCACATCTTCTGGCAGCGGCGGATCGTCGAAGGGGATGGGACGCCGTGGTGGTATCCGTTCAAGACGGACAGCGGGGCGATCCGGGCGGATCGCATTGTGTTCCCGATTCCGCCGGGGGTGCATTGGAGCGAGGTGAAACCGGTCGTTGTGCCGTCTGACCGTAGCGTGGGTATCCTGCCCGAGCCGGGAGCGGCCCCTGCGCCGAAGGGCTCGCGCACGACGGCCAAGCCACGGAAGCAGCCAGAGCCGGTCATCGCCGCCGCAGCCTGCGCGTCCCCCGCGCGACATGCGATCACGCGGAGCAGTGCGCTGCGGTTCGGGCCGCCCGTTTTGCCCGCCCCTTCGGTTCCAGCTGCGCCTACCGCGATGGCGAGAGCGGAACAGCCGCCGCGCGAGAAGAAGCCGGCGGTGAGGATCGATCCGGCATATCTCAAGGCCGCGCGCGAGCTGCGCGATCGGTACCTTGAACACGTCAACGGGGAGCGCGTGAACGAAGCTCCGCACGCGCTGGCGTCGAGCGGCAAGTACGACGTGAGCCGGGCGCTGGCGGCGCCGGCGGTGATGGCGCCCACGGCGATGCACATCGATGCCCGACCCCTGCGGCAACTGCCCTCCGCGGCGTAGGCCGGACCAGCCGGTCCAGCGGTGGGGTGATGGAAAACAACGGCCCGGTGCCCGCTGCCCAATGCCCGTCGCGGCAAGTATTTCAGCAACTTGATTGAAAAGTATTGACCTCCCGCCGACGCGAATTTACCATCTCGGCGTCCTTTCAGGGCTTGGCGGGCAACTCTCATTTCTGATCGCGAGCGGGAGAAAATGATGCGCAGGTGTTTGGCCGGTTTGGCATTGGTGGGATCTCTGCTGGTCCATGGCGTCGGGGCGAGGGCGGAGTCCACCGGGGTGACTGGTGGCGGGCAGTCCCACAACAACATGCAGCCGTCGGCTCCGTTGAACTATCTCATCCGGGCGGGTGGCGACTTTGCCAACGTAGGGGAAGTGCGAATGTTCGCCGGCGGATATGCGCCGGGTGGATACCTGCTGGCGAACGGCGCAGAGGTGGCAATCACCTCGAACGAAACGTTGTTTAGCCTCATCGGAACGACCTACGGGGGGGACGGGCGAGTCACGTTCGCGCTGCCCGACCTGCGCGGTCGCGCCGCCGTGCATTCAGGTGCGGGGCCGGGCCTGTCGCCGCGGGCGGTGGGAGACGCGTGGGGGAGCGAACGGGTGACGCTGGCGGACTCTCACCTGCCGGGGCACACGCATACGCTGCCGTGGTCCGGCGGGGGTGCCACCGGCAGCGCTGGTGGAGGATCGGCGCACCCCAACATGCAGCCGTCGCTGGGGATGCACGGCCGCGTGGCGCTTGCTGGCATCTTTCCGAGCAATGGTGGCGAGGCGACGACGCCGTTCCTCGGCGAGGTCCGCCTGCACGCCAGCTCGTTCATCGATTCCGCTGCCTATGTGCCCGCCGACGGACAGACGATGGTCATCAATCAGAACATGGCGCTGTTCGCGCTGCTGGGGACGACCTATGGCGGCAATGGCACGACCAACTTCGCCTTGCCCGATCTCCGCGGACGCGCCGCCGTGGGGGCATCGAGCAGCAATCCGTGGGGCCTCGGGAGCTACACCGGCTCGGAAACCGTCACGCTGAGCGAAGACAACATGCCCGGTCACGTTCATGCCGTGCCGGGAGATGTCACTGGATCAACCGGCGGCGATCAGCCCCACGCCAACGTGCAGCCGTCGCTGACGCTGAACTACATCGTCGCTACGGAAGGGATCTTTCCAACCTCATCCACCGCACTGAATGACATCTTCCTCGGCGAGATCCGGCTCCTGGCCGGCAATCAGATCCCGCCGGGCTGGGAGCTGGCGCACGGCCAGATGCTCTCCATCGCCTCTAACCCGCAGCTGTTCACGCTGTTGGGGGTTACTTATGGGGGCGATGGTGAAGTTACCTTCGCGCTGCCGGATCTCCGCGGCCACACAGCGATTGGGATGGGCGAGGGAACTGGGCTAAGCGAGCGTGTGTTGGGGGAACGGATCGGGACGGAGTGGGAGACGCTCACGGTTGACCAGTTGCCGGGTCACAGCCACACGTTCGTGCCCGAGCCGGGCGCATTTTCGCTGGGCCTGTTCATGGCGATGACGGGGCTCGCGCGCCGACGCCGGTGACGTCGGTCGTTGCTGAGTGTGAATCCCGGGGCTGGCTGAGCCGACTCCTACACCGGTGCGCAGTTCCCTGCCGCCCCTCTCCCTGGCGAGCCATCGCGTCCCGCAGCTTCCTGCGGCGGCGTAGGCATTGGTCGGTGGGGGTAAATTGACCCTCCCTTCGCGCATCACTAAACTCTGGACTTGATGCGGCTGGTGCAGATGCGCCGGCCGCAGCATTCCGTCTGATCTGCCGCCAGTTGGGTCCATTCGCACACGCTGGAAACGGAGCGTTCTTTTGGGTGTCGCGCTGGAGTTGTTTGAAGAGTACGAGAAGAAGGAGAAGTGCGGCCTGTTCGGCGTGTGGGGGACGCCGGATGCGTCGAATCTCTGCTACCAGGGGCTGTTCGCGCAGCAGCACCGGGGGCAGGAGTCGGCGGGGATGGCGGTGTCGGATGGGGTGACCATCAACGGGCACACGGGGATGGGGCTGGTCAGCCAGGTGTTTCCGCCGCGGCTGTTGAAAGAAGAGCTCGCCGGGCGATCGGCCATCGGTCATGTGCGCTACAGCACAACGGGATCGAGCAAGCTGTTGAACGCCCAGCCGCTGCTTCGGCAGTACGCGATGGGGCCGGTCGCCGTCGCTCACAACGGGAACCTGATCAACGCCGCCGTCATCCGCGCGGAATACGAGAAGCACGGGCACATCTTCCAATCGACAACCGACACGGAAGTGATCGTTCACCTGCTGGCCAAGCCCTCGCACGTGAACAAGCAGGATCCGCTGCCGCACGTGCTGAAGCATCTGCAGGGGGCATTCAGCCTGCTGTTTCTGTTCCCCGATCGGATAGAAGCCTGCCGCGACCAGTGGGGCGTGCGGCCGCTCGTGCTGGGCAAGACCTCCGATGGCCACTGGTGCGTCGCCAGCGAGACGTGCGCGTTCGATGCGATCGATGCGACGCTGGTTCGGGAGATCGAGCCGGGTGAGATCGTCCGCATCGACGATGCGGGCATCCATTCGCGCCGCTACGACCACCCCGCGGAGGACACGGCGCACTGCGTCTTCGAGCACGTCTACTTCGCGAATCCGGCGAGCAGGATCTTCGGCCAGAACGTGCACCTGGCGCGGTTGGCGATGGGCCGGCAGCTGGCGAAGGAAGCGCCGATCGACGCCGACTACGTGATGCCGATGCCCGACTCAGGGCGGTCGGCGGCGCTGGGATTCGCGCAGGAGTCGAAGACGCCGTTCAACGAAGGAATCGTGCCGAACCGGTTTGTCGGCCGGACGTTCATCCTCCCCGGCCAGGCGGCGCGGGATCGTGCGGTGGCGGCGAAGCTGAACATCATCCCGGACGTGGTTGCGGGCATGCGCGTCGTGATCGTCGAAGACTCGGTGGTGCGCGGCACGACGACGCGCTCGAAGATGCGCGCTCTCCGCCGCGCCGGCGCCAAGGAAATCCACCTGCGCGTTTCGTGCCCGCCGATTCGTCACCCGTGCTTCTATGGCATCGACTTTCCGACGAGCGAAGAGCTGATCGCCCACAACCGCTCGGTAGAGCAGATCGCCGAGTTCCTGGAAGTGGATAGCCTCGCTTACCTGTCGCTGGAGGGGCTGCTCGCGTGCATGCGCGAGACGAACAAGGACAAGTACTGCACCGCCTGCTGGAGCGGGAGGTACAAGATCCCCATCGATAACCCGCACAGCAAGTTCAGCTTCGAGCGGGACCAGCTGAAGATGTTCTAGATTTGCGTCGCTGCGGGTGTTGCGCGCCGATGCGCTTTCTTCCCCGCCTCTGGCGGCATACAATGACGCGTGCCGATCGATGGGCTGTGGCTGTTGATCTGCCCGTCCGATCGTTGACGCACGCTTCTTTTCCGCGAACAGGAACCCATGAGCACTCGAGCACCGACCGCTTCTCGCGCTGCCGCCGCTATCCCCATGCCGCCGGCCATTGATTATGACGGGCTGCTGGCCAAGCTGGGGCCCAAGGACCGCACGAACGTCGAGCGGCACGTGCTGGCCGTCGAGACGGAGCGCGACGCCGACCACGCCAGGATGTGGAAGCGCCTGGCCACCCACCTGATGACGCTCGCCTCGCACGCGGCCAAGACGACGGGGCAGCAGTCGATCCAGTTCTTCATCGCCGACGGGAAGTACCGCATGCAGGTGTTCGCCCTGGAGGACCTGCGTGACGGCAAGATGACGATTTATGCCGGCAACCCGCTGGACGAGGCGATCAAGGAGGGGCTGGTCGTGCCGCCGCCGAAGAATGAGCGCGATACCAACGCGTTCGCGATCAACCACGGCAAGGACAAGCTGATCATCGAGGAGCTCGACGGCAAGAGCCTGAATCCCGCGCCGTTCTACAAGGACATGCTGGGCTGGAACCGCAAGGCGATCCGCATCACGTTGCTGACGACGGCCACGCCCGCGCAACTCGACGTCGCCGAGCAGTTGTGCACCCTCAGCGCCCGAAAATGGCTGACGAAGATGGCGGCAGCGGGAAAGCCCGAGTGAGTTCTGATCAACCCCGGTGATTCATTCGTCGCTCGGCGGGCGCATCAGCCCCTTGTTTTCCAGGTCGTCGAACCGGCCGAGCTCGGGGGTGATCAGCTGGAGGGATTCCTGCGTGTACTCCTTCGCGGCTTTTTCCACGGCGTTCATCATGTCCGTGAACACGTCCGGATGGCGGTAGCTCGGCGCGGCGCGCATCATGCCGACGAGCTGCCGGCGATAGTTGAGCAGGTTGTTCTGCACGGGCATCTTGAAGTCGTTGGCCACGGATGAAATCTTTCGCGACAGCGCGTCCAGGTCGCCCTTGTGGCACTTGATGAGCAGGTCGTAGAAGAACCGCCCGTGGCTCGCCTCGTCGGCCCCCATCTTGGTGAGGATCGCCTTCAGGAGCGGCTCATCAATGTCCCGCGCCAGTGCCCGGTAGTACAGGTGCGTCGCTTTCTCCTGAAGGGCCAGGTAGATGAACCCATCGACCAGGTTGGTCTCGTACGGGAAGATGTAGGCAGTCTTCCGCTCGCGAAGCATGTCCATGTCCAGCTCGTCGCGCGGGACCAGGCCGGTCTTGGTCAGGTACAGCTCGAGCACGTGGGCGTGGCGATCTTCCTCCGCCACCCAGCGGAAGGTGTAGTGCAGGGCCTGGCGGTTGACGATGTACTGATCGTCGGGGGCGTTGGGATCAGTCATGACGCGCAGGTACTCAGACAGGTAGCCGGGGAGGTGGTCCTCAACATACAGCACCGTCTTCACCGCCGCGCGCTGGACCTCGTTGAGCCGCTCCGGGCGCGCGAGGTCGCGCATCTGCTCCTCATTGACCAGGTCGTACGGCGACCATCCCATCCGGTCAGCCCGGCGGAGGTAGTCGTACAGCACCTCATCGAGCACCTTGGGGTTTGGAAATAACGGCGGTCTCCCCGTAGCGGAAGGAACCGGAGAAGTTTGATCGTGCATGGGTTCCTCTGGCGAAATGCCGGCGAAATTAATTCGATGTGACGCAGGTCCGTACTCTACTCTGCGGTAAGCCGGGCCACATCGGGTATGCGCAAAATCTCAAAAAAGCTGCGCGAAACGGGATAATACCATGAAACATGTGCGGACCGGAAAGGTGCCGGGGAAATTCGTTACGCTGATCCAGTCGGCGAGCGTGCAAAGCGCCATGATGACGCTCCTCCCGGGCGAGTCGACGAGTGAGTCGGTTGAGAACGAGCACCCCAATGCCGAGCAGTGGCTGTTTGTTGTTTCCGGCGCGGGCCGGGCGATCGTCGGGCGGCGGAGGGTCAGCCTTTCCGAGCGTTCGCTGCTCCTGATCGAAAAGGGCGAAGCCCATCGGATCACAAACACCGGCCGTTCTCCGCTGGTGACGCTCAATTTCTACTGTCCTCCGGCTTATACAAGGGGCGGTGATGTCAAGCGCGCCGTGACGAACGCTAACGTGCTGCGCACGCTTGCGCGCCCCTTCACAAAGGCCAGGTGAACTGCTCATCAGGCGGATTTGTACCCGCAGGACCGGGGAATCGAAACGGGTCACAAACCCATGCCGCTGATTTCGTCGGAATGGTCCTCGCGCGCCACGGGCGGGTCGGTGGGATCCACCGCGACGCGCTTCACGCGCGGGCCGATGCGGCAGAAGATCTCGTAGGGAATGGTGTCGGCCCAGTTCGCCAGCTTGTAGGCCGAGGCGTCAGAGATCGGATCGTTGTCGAGGATGGTCACCTCGTCGCCGATCGCTGCCAGCGGGACGCTGCGCAGGTCGATCGTCGTCAGGTCCATGCTGACGCGACCGACGACCGGGCAGGGCTGACCCTGCACCATCATGACGCCACGGTTGGAGAAGGCCCGCAGGTATCCATCGGCGTAGCCCACTGGCACAAGACCGATGCGGGTCGTGCGGTCAGCGCGCCACGTGTGGCCGTAGCCGACGCCGGTGTATGGCGGAATTTCGCGGATGCCGACAAGCGGGGCGGTCCACTTCATCACCGGCTTCAGCGGGCGATGCATCGACGGGCGGCACGTAGGATCGATCCCGTAGAGCCCGATTCCGGGACGGACCATATCCAGCGCCGCGCCGGGGACGAACAGCGCGCCGGCGGAGTTGCTCGCGTGGCGCAGCACCTTGCCCGCGAGGGGGCTGGTCACCTCGTCGAACCGGCGCAGCTGTTCAGCGGCAAAGCAGTCGCTGGTATCGTCGGCCGTCGCAAAATGGGTGCACACGCCCGCCAGGCGCAGCGACGGCCAACTCGCCACCTTCGCCAACAGTTCCGCCGCCCGTGCCACGCCAACGCCAGAGCGCGCCAGGCCCGTGTCGATCATCACCTGAACCATCGCGCGCTTGTTGATGGACGACGCGATACGCGCCACATCATCAGCAGCGCTTTTGCCGCACAACGTCAACGTCCATCCGCTGCGGATGGCCAGCTCAAGGCTGGCCCGTTGCCCGCCGAGAAAGGCGTTTTCGACGGGCTGGAAAACCAGGATCGGAACGGCTGTGACGGGCAGGGCGGCGGCTTCGTCGATGGTTGCGACCGCCAGCGCATCCACGGCGGGCGAGCCGGTGGTCGCGCCGCCGAAGTGGCACAGCGCATCGGCGACAATCGCGGCCCCGTGCCCGTAGGCGTCGGCCTTGATCATCGCGCACAGCTTCGTCCCCGCCGGCAGCGACCGCCGGAACACGCCGACATTCTGCAGCAGCGCCGAGCGCGAGATCAGCAAGCGGGGATCGGATTGCGTGGTTCTGGGCATGCCGCTTCTGGTCCCCTCTCCCTCCGGGAGAGCGGTAGGGTGAGGGTGCGTGGTATTTGAGAACCGTTCGACTGTTCACGCCCCCTCACCCCGACACTCTCCCGGAGGAGAGGGGGAAAGAGCGTCCGATAACTTCATCGGCAAGCGGGCTTGTACGGCTGCAGCGAAAGACAGGATAATGCGACGCCATGAGCTCGCTCCCGCAACCCCTCCCACCGGTTCCGGTCCAGCCGATCGCGTACTCAACGCCCGTGAACCAGCGGCCGACGCTGATCACGGCCATTGGCGTGATCAGCATCGTGGTGGCCAGTCTGTCGCTGCTGTTCAACGGGGTCGCGGGATTGCAGGCGATGGGAATGGTGATGGTTTCGCAGATGACCAGGAGCGCCGCCAACGCGCGGCAGGCCGCCGTCGTGGCGGCGCAAGCGCCCCCGCCCAAGCCGCTCGACCCGCTGGCAATGCCTCCCGAGGACCGACAGACCGTCCTGCGCGGGTTGACGATGCACCGCCCAATCAGCAAGCCGCGTCGCGACCAGCTTGACGCGCTGCTGGCCAGCTCCGGCCGGCAGATCTTTCGGCTCAGCGGGTCTGATCTCACCGTCTCGGTCGTCCAGCAGAGTGTTACCGAGAGCGGCCGGCTGCCCGACGCCAAAGGCGGCGAGGGAAGCGACTTTTTTATCGTCGGTGAGGGGCGCATCGAGCTGGCGGACGATCACGCGAAGTTCGTTCCCGACGACGGCCGTGAAATCGTTCGCGTCGACGCATCGGAAACGAGTGAGCAGCCGAACTGGCAGGCGGGGCTCACGCCCGCCCAGGTCGAGGCGATCATCGACAAGATCGAGCAGCAGTCCGGGCAGACGCTCACGCCGGCCCTGCGGTCAAAGCTCCAGACCATCTTCAGCAGCCCTGCCCAGGGGTTCTTCGACCCGGTGGCCACCATTCCGGAGGCGACGGGCCAAATCCAGAGCGTCAACTACTGGACGAACGCCGGCGCGAATGGGGGGCAGTTGGTGATCACGACGGGAAAGGGTTCGATGACGCTCGATGGGGCGGGCAATGTGCAGAACAGCATGACCTGGGGTGGTGCTGGCGCGCCCGGCTTCGCTGGACCTGCGTGGAACATCAACGTCAAGGCCGCCATCACGGCCATCATCTGCGCGGTGCTGAGCCTGGGGTTGGCAATTTACCTGCTGGTGATCGGCATTCTGATGCTCCGCCAGCACCCGCGCGCCGGGCGACTGCACAAGATCTACGCGTGGGTGAAGATCCCCGTTGCGATCGTCGGGGGAATTGCGTGGGTGCTCTTGTGGACCAGCTTCGCCACACTGGGCACCGGCACAGCGCCCGCCGCGACGTCGCCGGGGTTCGTCATCGGTTGCATCGTCGCGGTGCTGGCGGGATGTGCCTATCCGATCGCGATTCTCATCGCGTTACGCACGCGCGCGGTGCGGGAGTATTACGCGACGGTGACGTAGGGGCCGAAGCTCCAAGCGGCAAATTCCAATCGCAACGCGGAAAAACAAGAAGCTCCAAACGGGAGAATTCCCGGTTTGGCCCCTTCTTCTTTTATTCTTGGAGCTTGTTTGGAATTTGGTGCTTGGCAGTTGGAATGTTCCGCGCAGCGGGCCTTACTTCTGCCGGAACACAATCCGCCCCTTCGTCAGGTCATACGGCGAAAGCTCCACCTTCACCCGATCTCCGGGGAGGATGCGGATGAAGTGCTTGCGCATCTTGCCGGAGACGATGCCGAGGATCTCCTTGTCCGAGCCGTCCAGCCGGAGCTTGAACATGGCGTTGGGCAACGCCTGGGACACGGTCGCTTCAATCTCAATTGGCTCGGACTTCGCCACGCACACGCTCCGAAAACGGTGAACAAGGATCAAAGGGGGAACGACGAGGCCGGCATCCTACGGGCAAAACGGATCAGGAACAAGCCCGCCCCTCGCCCCCAGCGCCACCAGCACCCAGTGGCAGGGCCACTGCAGTGACGTTGTTTGGGCTAAGATATCGCTCGTGCGCAGCGCCACCACCGTCCATGCCGACCCCGCTGACGCCGAGGCATTCCAAGCCGCGCGTCGCATGTGCCGAGCCTGGGACGACTTCGCCTTCGCTGGCCGGTTCCTCGATGGACCGAAGCGGGACGCGGTGTGCTCAATTGCCGCCTTTTTCGGCATGATCGCCGACGCGATCGGGCGCGAGGCCGTCGAGCTCTCCGGCGGACAGGGCCTGCGCCAGCACCCGGCGATCGTCGCTCCGGCGCGATCTTGCTGTGGGTCGGGTGAAACGGAGGGGATCCTCGCCGCCTTTCGTGAGCGGCTCGATCAGATCTACGCTGGCGGGCTCGAACTGCCCTCGCCGGCGTCGCGATCGCAGCAGCAGCATGCACTGCACGCGTTGGCCGGGACAGTAGATCGCTTCGACGTGCATCGGGAGCACTTCATCCGCTTCGCGGAGGAGCGTGCCCGTGAAGCCGCCATTACGCGATACGCCACATGGTCCCGCCTTGAACAGCACTGCCGGGCGACGGGCGGAAGCATTGCCCTCGCGCTGGGCGAGGTGCTGGGGCTTCAGCACTCGGATGCACCGCGGGCGATTGATCGGCTGGGCGTTGGCCTGCGGCTTGTGCAGATCCTGCGCGATTTCAAGGCCGACCGGGAACGCGGCCGAATCTATCTGCCGCTGGAAGACCTCGCCCGCTGCCGCTACAGCGAGCGCGATCTGCTGGCGGGAACCATCAACAACCGGTTTGACGCGCTGTGGAAACTTGAAGCTGATCGGGCACGCTCGCTGCTCTCCGAGGGAGCCGACGCGATTCGCTGGATCGCCGGCGACAAGTCCCGCCTGTTTGCCGCGACGCTTGTAGCGCTCGCTCAGGCGATGCTGAACCGGCCGCCGACGCGTCCGCACCTCACGACCGCGATGCGCCTCCGCCAACTCCCCGCGGCATGGCGCCTGGCGCGGCGCGAGAGCCGGTAGGCGTGAACACGTATCCACTTGTGCGTCTGCTACCGTTGCACAGAATACCCCCGTGCCCACGCTGCCGCTGGTGAACAATCCCGCGCCCGCCGATGTCGATGCGCCGCGGCGCGTCGTGGCGCCGGGCGGATACGAGTGGTGGTATTTCGAGGCCCACGATCCTGTCGCAGATCTGCGCGTCACCGCCATCCTGTTCGACGGAAACCCGTTCCATCCCGGGTACCTCCGCCGCTATGCCTGGTACCGAAGATTTCCGACGCGCCTCCTCCCGCCGCTGCCCTGCGACTTCCCCGGCGTGTTCGTTCGCGTGTACGAGAAGGACAGGCTCGTTGTGGGTGCGATGCGGCAACACAAGCCGGGCGCCTGCCGCCTCGGGGAGACGGGCGTCAGCGTCGGCGGCGACGGGTTCACGCGTGCCGCCGACGGGGCGATGCGGCTGACGATCGATGGCGCGGTCGATCTCACGTTCCGCCCAAACGGCTCGCCCGCGCCCGCGCCGCCGCGGTTTTACCGGATGGCCCGCGGGTCCAGCGTCCGTCAGTTGCACGGGTGGATCGTGTCCAATCCCATTTGCGCCGCGTCCGGCGAGGTGACGGTCCGAGGCCGCTGCGTGAGCTTCGACGGGTTCGGCTACCAGGACCACAACTACGGCGCCGAGCCCGTGCACCTCGCGGCCAGGCGCTGGTTCTGGTCGTGCGCGTGGCTCGATGGCCGGCCGTACGTCGTCGCCGAAGCCGTGCCGAGGCGCGGCCCGTCGCGAGGAATTCACCTGCTCGGCACCGAGAGCCCCGGCAGCGCGGTGTGGGACGGCCGCACGCGCTGGCGCATCCCGTATCCCACTATCATCGACTTCGGCCAGGCCTTGCGCCTCGACGAGCCGCGCGTGATTGAATCGCTGCCCATTATGGCTCAGCTGCGCTATCGCGCGCGGGTGGGGGACGTAACGACAACGGCGGTTGCGCACGTCGTTGAACCGGGGCGAGCGAGCCTGCCGGTCATCGCACGCGCCTTTGACGGGCTTGTAATCTCGCGCAGAAAACGGTCATCCTGATTCCTCACGTGGCTGCGCCTCCCACGGAACGATCCAGTCGAGGATGAACCGCCCTCCGTTCGCAATTGAATTCTTTGGAGTACCTTAGCCGCTGCGTTGCTCACGGCTTTGGCTGCTTCTTCAGCTCCTCGAGCATCGCGAGCACGCGCTTTTCCTTGGCGATACCGTCCTGGTTGCCCGTCTTCTCGTACAGCTCGATCAGCAACTCGTGCCCATCGGCGTCGTACGGGTTCACATAGACCGCTTCCATCCCGTATTTCACCGCGTTGTCCATCTCACCGAGGTCGCGGTAGATGCGGGCGATCGCTTTTGCGTAGCGGTTCTCGGCCAGCTCCAGCGGAAGGAATGCCTTGAGGTGCGGAAGCGCGTCGCGCGGGTTGCCTTGGCGGATGTGGAGCCCGGCCAGCCGCCGGTGCGGAAGGGGGTTCATCGGCTGGAGCTTGTTCGCCTGCAGCCAGACATCCGTTGCCTGCTCAAAGGCGCCGGCGGCGATCAGCTCTTCGCCGCTCCTGGCCAGCTCATCGAACTTCGCCTCCGTGGCTGGGTCATAGCCCCAGTCCTTCACCTGCTCCTTGGCCCAGGCGGCGAATTCCCCGTCGAACTCCGTCGTCGGCTTGCCGATCCCATGGCGAAAGGCGTCGTCATCGCTCTTGGCCAGCCGATAGCCCTCGAGCAGTTTCAGCAGCGCGTCATGGCCGTATTTTTCCGTGATGAAGCGGCCGACCCAGAACCCCTGCATGTACATCATCTCGCCGCCGATCTTGCTCTCGCCGCGCAGCAGCGTGCCGGAGAGGTCGGCGATGGGGGCGAGCTTGCCCTTGGTCACCACGTCGTAGATCTGCTTAGGCACGAAGGCGAAGCGGAACGGCACGCCTTCCTGCCAGGTTGCCAGTCCCTCCGTGAGCCAACGCGGGCAGCGGTAATCGGTCTGGGCGAGGTTGATGACATGCGTGAACTCATGCCGCAGCACCCGCGCGAAGTTAAATGGCCCCATCGTCGCCCCCGCGCGCGGCGCGACGGCGGTGATGACCGGGCCGAACGCGGCGCCGTACGTTTCGGCGCCGGGGATGCCAGCCGTGCGGACGGAGAACGAGTCCGTCGTCGGAAACACTTCAAGCACCGTCTTTCGCTTCGGCGCGTAGGCAAAGTGCTCGGTCACCTCGCCGTGGACAAATTCCATGAAGTCGCCGAGGTACTCGCCCATCACCGCGTCGTACTGCGGGTCGAAGACGATCACGAAGTTCGGCGTCTCAACGCGCGCATAACCCTTCATGTCGTCGAGCAGCCGAAGATAATTGACCGTGGCGACGTTGAACGGGTCGAGCTCGTATGCGGCCTCAAATTGGGCGCGGGCTTCCTCCTCCTCGGCCAGCTGCATGTGAAGCTTTCCGAGCTGATGTCGCGGCAGCGGCCATAGCGGCGCACGCTCGACGGCCACCGCCGAGTAGGCCTTGGCTGCGTCGTGGCGGTGGATATCGGTGAGAACATTTGCCAGCGTCGCCAGCGCCAAGGCGGAGCCGGGGGCGACGGAATCGGCGCGCTGGAGGTACTGATCACGCGCCGCGTCGTCATTGCGCGCCATGGCAGCGGCGGCGGCCAGGGCAAGCGCTTCCAGGTTGCGCGGGCGCTTGGAAAGGAGCCGCTGGACGATATCGCTCACGCGGCTGCTGCGGTCGCCGCGGAGCAGGGCGTGGATCTCCAGAATGTCGGCGCTGGCTGAGTTGGGGTTCACGTTCCGCAGCGCATCGGCGGCATTCAGCGCCTCGCCATAGTTGTGCTCGTCGATGGCGATGCGACCGAGCAGCTCCAGCGCCTCGG
Organism: Tepidisphaeraceae bacterium; assembly: GCA_035936155.1. GTDB lineage: Bacteria > Planctomycetota > Phycisphaerae > Tepidisphaerales > Tepidisphaeraceae > DASYWJ01. Next base: position 13,666 of record DASYWJ010000091.1, read on the forward strand.
GCTCGTTGGGATTGGCCTTCAGCACCGCCTCGAGTTCCTGCGTTGCGCGGTGCTTGTCGTCATGCGTGACGAAGTAAGACGCGGCCGCGACGTGAGCGGGCACGTAGCCGCGGTCGATCACGTCGTACGCGCGCACGAACATGTTCAGCACGATGTTGTGCAGATCGTGGTTATTGCGGTAGCCGCCGGTGAGGGTCGCGTGGCGGTCGATTGCACGGCCGATGAGGGTGACATCCTCGGCGCTCTCGAATGCCGTCGGGTCCTCACCGAGCCACTTGTCGAGGAAGCGCTGCGGCTCCTCGAAGAACCACTGATAGGCCGCCGTCGCCGTTGCGATGTCTCCGACGGTCTCGCTAATAGCGCCGAGGTGGTAATGGCCGGCGATCGACGTTGGATGTGCCTGGAGATGCGCCTGCAGCAGCGCGATGGCCTCGCCCGCTTTCCCGATATCCGCCAGCACCTGCGCCCGCAGCACCTGCACCCGCGGCGCGTTGGCGACGCCCTCCGCGGATAAAACCGCCAGCGCCTCGTCCGTCCGGCCCAAAGCGTTAAGGGCCGCCCCGCGCACGAGTGCCGCCTCCAGCGGATCCACGTCCTTCGCCGTGTGCAGCGTAGCGAGCGCCAGCTTGTACCGGCCAGCCGACAGCTGGGCCTTCGCCTTGTCGAGCGCTTCAAAGTACTCCGGATGCTTCAGCTCGGGCAGCTTCTCAGGCACGAGCGGCTCGATCCACTTCCGCGGCACCGCTTCCTTCGACAGATCACGGCCCTGCGCACTGAATGAGAATAAGCCGCCAAGGAGACCAACCACGCCAAGGGCGCTAAGGGAAAGAAGGATCATCCTATGCGATCTGAACAACATCATGCCCTCTTCTCAGTCGATGCGGTTCGCGCACCTCTCAGACGCAGAACCAGTCCTGGAGCGTATTATTATAATCCCACGGATCACAGATGTCCGACCTCGCCGACACCATCGGAAATGCCGAGATGTTTCCCGTCCTGCGGCGGTGGAACTTCTTCAACCACGCCGGCGTCTCGCCCATCCCCAGAGCCGCCGCCGATGCGCTGCACAATTTTGCTGAGGAAGCCGCCGGCGGGGCGTATCTCGGCACGTCGTGGTATCCCGATCTCGATAAGCTCCGAGCCCTGGCCGCCCGCCTCATCAATGCCGAGCGGGATGAGATCGCGCTGGTCAAGAACACGAGTGAGGGGATCAGCATCGTCGCCAACGGCCTCGAATGGCAGCGCGGCGACCGGATTGTCACCACGGCGGTCGAGTATCCCGCCAACGTGTATCCGTGGATGGAAGTGGTCCGCAGCCGCGGTGCCCAGCTTGTCATGGTCCCGGAAGAAACCGGACACGGCGGCAGTCGCGCAGTCCCGCTGGAGCAGATCCTGCACGAGGCCGCTGACCCGCGCACGCGGATCGTCACGCTCTCACACGTGGAATTTGCCAGCGGACAGCGCCAAGACCTGGCGCAGATCGGCGCGTTCTGCCGCGCGACCGGCAAGCTGTTCAACGTCGACGCGATCCAGTCGATTGGCGCAGTCCCAGTCGACGTGAAGGCGATGAATATCGATTACCTCAGTGCCGATGGCCACAAGTGGATGCTCGGACCCGAGGGGGCAGGAATCTTCTACTGCCGCCGTGAGCTGATCGAGCGCACGCGGCCGCTGATGCTCGGCGCGATGAACGTCATCAACCCGCTGGAGTACGGCAGCTATGACTACACGCTGAAGCCCGACGCCGGCCGCTTCGAATGCGGCAGCATGAGCCTGGCGAGCTTCTTCAGCCTCAAGGCGTCGCTGGACATGATCGAGTCGATCGGCATCGCGAATATCGCGCTGCGCGTCAAACTGCTGACGGATCGGCTCGTGTCCCGACTGGTCAGGAAGGGCTACGCTGTTGTCAGCCCGCGTCAGGGCCAGCAGTGGAGCGGCATCGTCAGCTTCGCGTCGCCCAACCACACGCACGAGCCAATCGTCCGCACGCTTCGCCGCCATCACCACACAGAGATCGCCCTGCGCGAGGGCCGGATGCGCGCTTCGCCGCATTTCTACAACACCGAGGAGCAGATCGACCGGCTGGTCGACCTGCTGCCGGAGCACTGATCGATCAAAGATGACAATGCTTCAGTGGTGGCGCATCATAGGAGCAAAGGAGCCCCATGGCCGAACCGATGATCTTCGCCAATCTGCTGCACCTCTCCTACAACATGTGGGGCGACTGGCCCAATCCCAAGGTGAAGAGCAAATACTGGCAGGCCCAGCCCCACCTCCGCTTCGACGAGAAGCTCTGGAACGACCTGCTCAACACGATGGCCAAGCACAACATGAACATGGTGGTCATCGATGTGGGCGATGGCGTGGAGTATGCATCCCACCCGGAAATCGCGGTGAAGAACGCGTGGTCGCGCGAGAAGCTGAAATCGGAGCTGGTGAAGATGCGGCAGATGGGCCTCGAGCCTATCCCCAAGCTCAACTTCTCGACGTGCCACGACCAGTGGATGGGCAGTTACGCCAGGATGGTCTCAACGCCGGAATACTACAAGGTTTGCCAGGACCTGATCGCCGAAATTATTGAGCTGTTCGACAAGCCGCGCTTCTTCCACCTCGGCATGGACGAAGAGGAGGCCGTCCACCAGACGCAGTTCGAGTACGCCGTCATGCGCCAGCACGGGCTGTGGTGGCACGACATCAAGTTCCTGTTCAAGCAGTGCGAGGACAAAGGCGTGCGCCCATGGATATGGGGCGACTACGTGTGGAACCATAAGGACGAGTTTTACGAGAACATGCCGAAGAACGTACTCCAGAGCAACTGGTATCGCGAGCCGGTGCGCGGCCCGGCCAAGAGCGTCTACGGCGGCGTGTTCAACATGGATATCGAGTGCGTCCGCACCTTCGTCGAGGTCGACAAGGCCGGCTACGACCAGATCCCCACCGTGAGCAACTGGGAGACGCCCGCCAACATCTCCGGCACCATGCGGTTCTGCACCGAGCACGTCTCGAAGGAACGGCTGAAGGGATTCTTGCTCACCCCCTGGCGGCCGACGCTCGAAGAGACCCGCGACCGCCACATGGACGCGATTGAACACTTTGTCATCGAGATGGAAGAAATCAGGCAGTCGGGTTGATCCGCATCGGGATTGATTCCCGTGTTCCTGTCACCTGAGGTACTCCGAAGGATCTCGACCGCTCGAGCACCAGCGCCCCTTCGGAGGACCTCAGGGTGACGGGTCGGCGCAGGGTTCAAGCGGGTGCGTGTGGGGCGACTTTCATTGGCGAGGTGGCGAGGTGGCGTCCGCGAGCAGGGCTCTGCCGTGGTACGGATCGGATCGGCCCCGCAGCTTCCGCGCCGCGATCACGCACAGGAGCCACACGGCCAGGAAGTGCCAGAACGTTGTTCCGTACGCTGCCGCGCGGTCGCTGCCGGCCTCACCGAACAGCAGCTTCATCGGGTCGTCGCCGCTGAGCAGCGCCAGCACACTCACCGTGAGCAGGGCGTATCCCACTCCGCGCCGCCACTGCGGCGTCGCGTTCGCACTCCACGCGGCGTAGGCGATGGCGAAGTACGCGAGGATGAGCGGAGCGGCGTGGTGGTCCCACGTGCGCTGGTTGAGCAGCATGATCATCGATACGACGAGCCCGTAGTGCAGCCCGCGGCGCCCGTCGTCGCGCGGAAGGCGGCGCAGGCCGATCGCCCAGAAGCTGACGATCACCACGAACGCCTGCAGCAGTTGGAGCAGCCGCTTCGCCCAGACCGGTCCCAGATCGATGACCGTAATCCAGCCGAACTCGCTCGGCACGGGCTCGTCGTCTGGGGCCCAGAGAAAGTTGCCGTTGTCGCCGCTGAGGAAGTAGCGGCTCACCATGCCGGACAGCGACTGATTGATGCTCGCGGGATACCACTGCGTGCCGGTCAACCCTGGACCGACCGTCGAACTCCACCACGTCGCCATCGACTCGGCGTAGAAGGACCAGCCGACGAGCAGCGCGGGTCCCAGGATCAGCAGCGGCAGCGCGACGAACGTGTACGCCAGCAGCTTCCACTCGCGCTGCCACAGCCAATACAGCACGAACAGCGCCGGCGTGAGCTTCAGACAAATCGCCAGCGCCAGCACGACGCCGGCTAAAAAATCGTGCCCGCGCCGCCAGGCATAGCAGTGGCCGACGACGGCGGCGGCGACGAAGACGTTTGTGTTGCCGTGCTGGAAGTCAGCGACGATGAAGTTCGCCGACGCGAGGAACGCCAGCAGCGCCACCCACTCGGGCATGCGCCGCCCGTCGTGGTTCACCACCGCGACGGTCATCAGCACCGTCACCGCCAGCGCGAGCAGCTTCAGCACGTTCCAGGCCAGGGCCGTCATTGGTGGGGAAAGGGCGTAGAACGGAGTCAGCATCACGACGACGACGGGCATGTTTGGGTGCTTCGCCGGCCACGCGTCGCGCTGCCGATCTCGCTCCTGCCCCGGCGGCAGGGGGGCGAGGTAGATGTTCTGACCCGCCCAGAACTGCTGCACGTCGAACCGCCAGCGCCCGATCGCGCCTTTGTGCTGCTTCACGCCTTCGGTGATGCCCGCCCCGCGCGCTTCGGCGGCTTTGCGGAGCTGCTTCACCGTGCCGCGGTGAAACTGGTAGACCAGGCCGAGAAACAGTGCCGCAATCGCGAGGTACACCGCCGGCCGAATCCAGCGGTCCTTCCGCGGCAGCGGGCGCATCTCGTACGGGAGTCGATTCACGAGTGAATGGTTCATGCGTCGGCGTCGGCGGCAAGCAGGAAGTCGGCGGAAGGCTCGGGCGAGAAGAAGACTTCGCTCTGCGGGTTGAGGTACTCGATGAGCGTATCGCCGGCAATGTCGGCCCGCGCCGTCTCCGGATACATCACCTTCGGCGCCGATAGCGCGGCCGCCTCGTCGATCGGATGCGGCGATTGAAAGACCCACACGCGGTCGGCCTGCCCGCGCGCGAAGAGGTATCGTGTCAGCGTCGGCCCGGGCTCGACCAGCGCGTGCGTAACGCGCCGGGCGTGCAGGTCCGCCAGCACGTCAGAGAACGAAAACCGACCGTCATGGTCGTCGAGCAGCACGACCTCCGCGCCGGCGCTCTGCAGCCCTTCAACGAGCCGCGAACTGCCGGCGGCGGATGCAACGGAGGAGTAAATGACCAGCGGATGATCACGCGCGGTCGTGACCAGGCGGCTCGTCAGCGGAATCTTGAGGCTATTTGACAGGACCACGCGGAGCAGCGGCCGAGTGCTGTCGACGCCGCGGGCGGTGAGCAGCGGATCGTCGGCCAGCACCGTGTTCGTGCCCACGATGATCGCATCGCAGCGGGCGCGCAGGGCGTGCACCACCCGGTCCGAAACCTCGTTGGTGATTCGCAGCGCCCGACCCACGGTTCCCGCGATCTTGGCATTGGCCGACTGCGCCCACTTCGACGTGACGAACGGCCGGCGGTGGCTCAGTGCCGTGAGGAATGGCGCGATGAGCTGCTTCGATGCCGCTTCCAGCACCGGCCCGACCACCTCGATCCCGGCGTCATGGAGCATTCCGATGCCTTTGCCGTTCACATCCGGATTCGGATCCAGGCAGCCGACCACGACGCGCCTGAGCTTCGCCTCGATCAGCCGCGGGGCGCACGGTGGCGTTTTCTTGCTCGTATGACAGCACGGCTCGAGCGTGACGTATGCCGTTGCTCCCGCCGGCGACTCTGTGCATGCCGCCAGCGCCGCCGGCTCGGCGTGTGGCCCGCCGTACTGCGCGTGAAAGCCTTCGCCGATAACCCGGTCGCCCTTCACAATGACGCACCCGACCATCGGGTTCGGCTCAACAAGTCCGCGGCCGTTCATCGCCAGCCGGATCGCGCGGCGCATCATCTGCTCGTCGACTTCGGGCGAAGGGTTCGACATCCTGCGCGTCATCTGTGGTTAGCCGATGCGGACGTCTCGTCGGCCGACGAACGGTGGGCACCGGGCGGCTTCGGCGCAAAGAACAGGCTGTACACGATCATCAAAAAAACGCCCACGCACAGCAGACTGTCGGCGACGTTGAAGATCCACGGAAACGCGTTCGGCCAGCGGGGCAGGGCGTGGATCATGTCGCGGACATAGCCGAAGTGGTAGCGGTCATACAGGTTCCCCAGAACGCCCCCGAGGAGCATGCCGAGGACGAACTGATAGAACCGCTGGCGGCCGCTGGTCGCGAACAGGTAGGCGAGGAAACAGATCGCCAGGACCGAAACGACGAGGAAAAGCGAACGCTGCCCCTGGCCGATGCCAAAGACGGCGCCGCGGTTTTCGGTATACGTGAAGTGCAGCCAGCCGGGGATGAAGCGGATCGGGTCGGCGTCGCGCAGGTGAGTCTCTGCAAGCACCTTTGTCCACAGGTCGAGCGCCAGCCCGATCACCATGACGAGCAGGAACCGCGCCAGCGCGGCGGGGGAGCGAAAATTGTCGGTCCACGAGCCGGGCACGTATGCAGCCATAGGGCCGGCCGATTCTAGTGGTGGCCGTGCTGAAAACCAGCACCGCGCTGGTGTGCAGGTCCGGCGTCCGGTAACTGGCGGCGCGACGACGATAAAGTAGCTCGCTTTTCACAGCGATAAAGGGACATGGCGCCCGCGTTGCGCATCCCTGCTTCGCCGCACGGAGGGATCTTTAAGAGGCGATATGATGACGATGACGACAACGAGTACGCCTGCCGACCCTTGTGCCATCGAGCTCGTTAAGCGGCTCGATGCGCTGGGCACGCTGCCGGAAGTGACGGTGCGGATCACCGCGATCGTCAAGGATCCCGACAGTGACCCCGATGAGCTCGAGCAGGTCATCAAGCACGATCCTGCGCTGGTCGCCCGCGTGATGAAGGTTGTGAACAGCTCGCTTTACGGCCTGCCGCAGCCGGTCACCAGCGTGAAGCGTGCGATTGTGATGCTGGGTTTCGCGAAGGTGAACCGGCTGGCGCTGGCGGCAAGCCTTGGTCACCTGTTCAGAGGCAAGCTCTGCGCGAAGCACACGGCCAAGGACCTGTGGACGCACTGCATCGCGGTGGGCGCTGTCGCCAAGGACCTGGCGGCACAGGCGGCGCCGGCGCTGGCGGAGGACGCATTTCTCGCCGGGCTCACGCACGACCTTGGGCTGGTGGCGCTGCTCCAGCTGATGCCAAAGGAGCTGGCGGCCGTGTGCGACAGGGCGGAGACCGACCCGCGCAGTTTCTGCCACATCGAGCGCGAGCTGATTGGCGTGGATCACGAGCAGCTCGGGCTCGCGCTGACGAGCGAGTGGGGCTTCCCCGCTACGTGTTGCGCGGCCGCGGGGTTCCATCACCGGCCGGGGGAGACCGAGGAGGACCAGCGTACCGTCGCCGAGATCGTGCAGGTCGCCGACACGTTGTGCTGCGGCGAACGGATTGGATTCAGCCTGACCGCGCACCGGCAGACGATTCCGCCCGAGCTGGCGGCAAAATTCAACCTCAACGACGATCAGCTCGAGAGCACGCAGCAGCGCGTCTCAGCGCTTGCGTACGCGGCGACGACGATCTTTGCTTGAAAGTAGCATGGGCGTCCCGCCCATGGATGCGTGTACTCACGCACATCGGGCGCAGCCCGATCCAGCCCGCCGCGCCAGCGGCTCTTGGTCTTCTTTCGGGTAGGAATGATCCCTTGGCGAATTGCCTATCGCGGCTGCGCCGCGACCATCGTAGTTCACGCGCTACGGGCCAGATCCCCAAGCCACTGCCCGCCCCACGTCACCGCCGAATGAATCCGCGCTCCATCTGGCGGGCGTGCTCAATCGAGTAGCGGGCCCACGGCTGGGCTTCCAGGCGCATCTTGTTGATCGGTTTGCCCGTCCCTTCGCAGATCCCGTACGTGCCGTCCTGGATCTTCGCCAACGCCTGGTTGATCTCGCGGAGCAGCACGCGCTCCTTTTCGACGAGGCCGAGGGTGAATTCCTGCTCATAGTTGTCCGTGCCCATGTCGGCCATGTGCATCGGAAGGTTGGAGAGATTGGTGCCGCTGGCCGAGCGAAGCGCCTCGCGCTCCATGTGGCTCATGTCGCCCACAAGCTCGCGGCGCTTGTCGAGCAGCAGCCCGCGGAAGTGCTCGAGCTCTTTAGAGCTCAGGCCGGCCTGGTTCTTCTTCGGCTTGCCGTTGGTGGGGACCGGCGCCAGCGGCGGCGGAGGGTTGATGAACGTCTTGGTCCGCTTGCGCGCCATAATGACGGGCCCGGGACCAGAGCCGGGCTTGGGCGAGTTGTCGACGATCCGCCGGGCCGGCTTCACCTTGGCGGCAGCGGCCTTGCCGGACTTCTTCACCGAGGACGCTGCTGGCTTGGCCTTGGCCCTGGCTTCGGCGGCGGCAGGACGCGCGGGGCTTTTCTTCGCCGGGGCGGGACGTCTGGGAGCAGCAGCGGCGGTCCTGGCGGGCGCCCTGGATGACTTCTTCAGCACTTTCTTGGCCACAGGCACCCCAAGCTCCTTTCGCCGATTTTCGTGCCGCGCGGGCCGGCGAAAGCCCTGCGTCGAAAGACGGGTGTAGAACCATAACACTAATGCCAACCGGTCTTAATGTCAAACGCCTGCGAGGCGAAAGTTGCGGGTGGAGCTGTGTTTTGGAGTGGATTTACCGCTTAATCCGAGCGCTGCCGCCGCCGGCGACGTGGGTGAGCTCTTCCAGCGTGATCTGGCTGGTGTCGCCCATGGTGCTCATGAGCATCGCGCCGTGGGCGACGCCGAGGTTCACGCACTGCTGCGGCTCGGCGCCGGTGAGAAAACCGTAGGTGAAGCCGGAGGCGAAGCCGTCGCCGCCGCCCACGCGGTCTTCGATCTCCAGGTTCTCGAAGTTGGGCCCGTCATAAAACTTCCCATCCGCCCACATGATCGCCGACCAGTCGTTGATCGTGGCAGTCTTCACCCCACGCAGGGTGGTGCCGACGATCTTGATGTTGGGGTAGTCCTTCACCACGCGCTCGACCATTTTCTTGAAAGGGCCGACGTCAAGCGCGCCCGCCTTGTGCACGTCCACGCCCTCGGCCTCATAGCCGAGCACCTGCTCGAAATCTTCTTCATTGCCGATGAGGCAGTCGATGTACGGGACGAGCGGCTTGGTTGTGGCGATGGCTTCCTTGCTGCTCCACAGCTTCGAGCGGAAGTTCAGATCATACGAGACGACGGTGCCCGCCTCGTGCGCGGCCTTCACCGCTTCGGCGGCGACCTGGCGCGTGCTCTCGGAGAGGGCGGAGAAAATCCCGCCCGTGTGCAGCCATCGGACTCCCTGTTCGCTGAACAGCTTGTTCCAGTTGACGTCGCCGCTCTTCATCCCGCTGGTGGCGGTGTGGCCGCGGTCGTAAAGCGTGACGCTGCCGCGCTTGGCGACGCCGACTTCGGTGAAGTTCAAGCCGATGCGGTCCTTTTTCCCGACCCCGTCGTACTTACGCTCGACGACGTGCGACACGTCCATGCCCACCGCCCGCGCATGGTTGCGGATGATTGCGCCCATCGGCGAGCTATTGAGTCCTCCGACCCAGCCCGTGCGCAGCCCCAGCCGCGCCAGGGCGTAGGCCACGTTGTACTCGCCGCCGCCAACCCACACTTCCAGCAGCGGCGCGAACTCGATGCGCCCGTGTTGCGGCGGGGAGAGGCGGAGCATGCATTCGCCGAGGGAAACCAGATCGAACCGGCAGTCTTTTGGGTCGCGGATCTTCACGGTGGTGGCTCCTTCGCCATGAAAGGAAATCGACAGGTGAACGCGGCGGAAACTATCGGCGCGCCGCGGTTGTCGCAAGTGACCGGCGCGTACGGTCGAAGCAGGCGAATTCGTAACGAAGTCGAGACCATTGGCGCGGCGACGGCTGGCTAGCGATGGCGGTTCTCGGCCAGCGTCTGCGTCGCCAGCGCGATCCGCGCCAGCGGCACGAGGAGCAACCCGCACAGCGCCGCCAGCAGCCCGAGCGATGGCACCGTCCGGGCGAGCGTCGGCTCGTGCGACGCGAGGAGGTATAACGTCAGCGCGACGGTCCCGCTGGCGCCGAGCCATACCGCCGCCTGCACGCCGACGGTTGGCCCGCTGGTCCAGCCGCGGAGCAGACCCTTGGACGTGCTCGACGCCGCCATCACGAGCTTCGCGACGAGCGCGACGTTCAGGATGCATGCGAGGATCACGGGGTGGCGGAAGACGGTGCCTTGAGCGGCAACCCGCACCGCCGCATCGAGCTCCATGCAGACGAGGACGATGCCGGCGACGGCAAGCGCGATCGTCGCTATCACGTAGGTCGTCAGCAGGACGGCTCGACCGCTTAGCGCGATGTACAGGTTGACGACCGACAAGCGCCACGTGAGCAGCCATGCGGTGGTCGTACACAGCACGAGCATGAGCCAGCGCTGGCGGCCGGGGAACATGGCGCTGAAATGCTCCCACGCGCGGACGAGCGGCGTCGTGTCGCACCAGGCGATGAGCCAGATCGGCGCGAGCACGAGCACGACGACCCACGCCAGCGTGCACCCCAGCGCCGCTGACGCGAGCTTCGCCAGGATCATGTCGCCGTCGGTCATCGGCTTGGTCGAGAGGAACGGCGCGGGCGATCCGTCGGCCGACGTGAGCAGCGGCATGCCCGCGACGCTGCCGCTCAGCACCGCGAGGAGGAGCGGCGTAAGCAGGATCGTCGTCAACGTGAAGGTCATCGTGTACGCGGGAATGTGACCCATCAGCGCGCCCGTGAGCATGACGAAGAACATCACCAGCAGCGTGCCGGCCGGGAGGAGCAGGCTTCCGCGACGGGTTTCCAGCGTCAACTGGAGTGCGGTGTTGGAGACGGTTGCGGCCGCTCCGAGTTCGTCCGTGGGAAGAAGGGCGACGGTGATCAGCGCCGTACCGAGCAGGCACAGCACGATCATGCGAAGCACGCGGAACGCCGCGAGCGACCAGAGCGTCGCCTGGTACCACGCCATCGCCGCCCGCGCTGGCGCGCGGGCGGGGCGCCCGGTACGATGCGTCGCATGCCCGCCGCCAAATCAGCCAAGCCTCGCTCGCTGTCGAAGTATCACGAGAAACGCAACTTCAAGGCCTCCCCCGAGCCCAGGGGCGACGCGAAGACCGACGCGAAGAAGCGCGCCAAGGCGAAGGAACTGTTCTTCTGCGTGCAGAAGCACCTCGCCTCACACCTGCATTACGACTTCCGCCTCGAGCACCGCGGCGTGCTTCTGTCGTGGGCCGTGCCGAAGGGGCCGAGCCTCAACCCGGCCGACAAGCGGCTGGCGATGCGCGTCGAGGACCACCCGTTCGACTACGGCGAGTTCGAAGGCGTCATCCCGTCCGGCTACGGCGCGGGCATCGTCATGCTCTGGGACCGCGGGACCTGGAAGCCGCACGAAGGGTTCGAGGACGTCGATAAAGCGCTGGAGAAGGGCGAGCTCAAGTTCGAGCTGAAGGGCGTCAAGCTAAAAGGCTCGTGGGTCATCGTCCGCACCGGCGGCGGACGCTGGGGCAAGCCGGCGCTGGACGAGGCCGGCAAGAGCCGCAGCTGGCTGCTCATCAAGCATCGCGACGACTGGGCCGGCGACCTGGACGTCGCCGAGGCGGCGCCCAAGAGCGTCAAGAGCTTCGGGGATTTCGAAGACATCCTCGCCCAGGAAAAGCCCGACGTGTGGGAGTCGCACAAACCCGCCGAGGGCGGCGCGGCGGGAAAGATGCTCCGGCAGATCATCGACAAGGCGGCGAAGCTGAAGGCGTCGCGCGACAGCCAGGTGGGCAAGAAGCAACGGACAAGAAAGGCGGGGAAAGCTTCCGCCGCGAAGCGGAAGACGGCGCGAGTGCGTTAATTCGTGTAGCCCCGCCGCTCGCGGCGGGTTCTTCGTGTCTGGCTTCGCGGTGCGGGAATTCCCTTGGCGCACAAATAACCCGCCGCAAGCGGCGGGGCTACACGGGGCTACACGAGTGTGTAGCTATTGCGGAGGGTCTTTCGCCTTTCGCGCCGACTCCTCCACGTCCTCGTCGACGTGCTTTGCCACTTCCTGGTCCTCCACGCCCACCTTCGAGTCCATGAAGCTCGGCGGCACCTTTGCGTCCGCGGCGGCGCTGCGCTTCGCATCCGATGATTTGCCGTCCGTCTGCGTCCGCGGGTCGAGTCGGTTCCGTGCCATGGTTTTCATTCTATTTCGGAGAACTCGCAACGAGCAACCGGCGCAATCCCCGGGGATGGGTAGAGCGGCTACATGCCATGACTTCCCCGCGTGCGGACGGTGGCGTGGCGCTGCGCTTCCTGGTGCTGGTGGCGCCTGGTCGCCACGTCGATCGCCAGCTCGATCGCGGCGCGCATGCTGCCGGGGTTCGCGCGGTTGCGGCCGACGATATCGAAGGCCGTCCCGTGGTCCGGACTAGTGCGCACGATCGGTAACCCCAGCGTCACGTTCACCGCACGGTCGAATGCGAGCAGCTTCACCGGGATCAGACCCTGGTCGTGGTACATCGCCACGACCGCGTCAAATTTGCCGTTCACCGCGGACAGGAAAACGGTGTCGGGGGGGTAGGGGCCGCTTACGTCAATCCCCTGGTCGCGCGCCATCAGGATGGCGGGCGAGATGATGCGCTCCTCCTCATCGCCGATCTGCCCGTTCTCGCTCGCGTGCGGGTTGACGCCGGCCACGGCAATCCGCGGCCTGGGCATGTCGAACCAGTTCACCAGCGCCTCGTGGATCAACTCGATCGGCTGGAACACGGCGCCGATGTTCAGCCGGCCCCACAGGCTGTTCAGCGGCACGTGCACCGTCGCCAGCACGACCTTCAGCGGCCCGCCCGCAAACATCATCGCATGGCGGCGGGCGCCGGTGCGCTGGGCGAACAGCTCGGTGTGCCCGGGGTAGTGGTAGCCGGCCAGCTTCCAGCTCTCCTTGGCGATGGGCGCGGTGACGACGGCGTCGACGATCTTGCGCTGGGCGGCACCGATCGCGTCGAGGCAGAAGCGCATGGACGCCTCCCCGCCCATCTTGCTCGGGGCGCGGACGGCATGGCCGAGCATGGTGTAATTGTCGTAGTCGACCACGACCACATCGTGCGGGTACGGGCGCAACCGGCCGTTGTACTGGTCGCGCCACCAGAACACGTCGAACTCCGCCAGGTCGGCGGCGTACGCCAGCAGCTCGTTCATCCCGTAGATGATGTAGCGGGCCTTGTGGCGGAGCACCGGATCGGCCAGCGCTTTGACAATCACCTCCGGGCCAATGCCCGCGGGGTCACCCATGGTGATCGCGATGGTGGGGCGGTAATCCATCTGACTCAGATGTTCCATTCAAATTCCGCGCCGTTCAAGAAAAGAAATGATGGTTTTGCTGAGCACGTCGGCCTCAAAATTGAACGGCCACCCTTTTTCCCTTGACGCAAGGCGAGTTAATCGAACCGTCGTCGGGATCAGCGCGACCTCAAACGTGTTCCCGCTTACGCTGGCGACAGTCAGGCTTACGCCGTCGAGGCACACGGAGCCCTTTGGCACGATGTATTTCGCCAGCTCAGCAGATGTCTCGCAACGCAGCCGAAGTTCATCGCCACCCCCTCCGCCGCCGATCTGCTCGATGAGCAGCGCAGGACCGTCAACATGCCCCTGCACGAAGTGGCCGTCGATCCGATCGCCGACGCGCAGCGACCGCTCGACGTGCACCATGTCGCCCGCCTGGAGCAACCCAAGGTTCGTCCTGCGGAGCGTTTCGGGGACGACGTCGAACGCGAGCAGCCCGCGCGACAGCTCGGCGATGGTAAGGCACACCCCGTTCACCGCGACGCTCTCGCCCCGCTTAGCGTCAGGTGAGTCGACGGCGAGATTCAGCCTGCGGAAGCCCGTCCCGTCGGCAACGGAGGCAACGCGCACGGATCGTTCGACAATGCCGGTGAACATCGGGTGAAGCATAGCCCCCGCTGCGCGGGAATCCGAAGCACGAAATCCGAAATCCGAAATGAGCGCCGGTGCCCGAGGGTGAGATCACTGAGGCCGGTCCCACCCGATCAACTCGTCTGGACCCCTGGCGTTTCATTATTCGAGTTCACTTCGGATTTCGTGTTTCGGGTTTCGAGCTTCATCGCGTACGAAGGTGCCGCATGTTGCGAAACCTTCAGGATATGATCGTCGTCATCACCGGCGCCAGCGCCGGCATCGGAAAGGCGCTGGCGAAGGCCTTATCGCGCCGGGGGGCGAAGCTCGTTCTCGCCGCGCGGCGTGAGAAGCGGCTCGAATCGCTCAACGCATCGCTCGGCGGCGGACATCTCACCGTCGTCACCGACGTCGCGAACCGGGAGGATTGCCAGCGGCTGATCGAGCGGGCGCTCCAACAGTTCGGGCGGATCGACACTCTCGTCTGCAACGCCGGCTACGGCTACTACCGGTTGGTGCAGAACACGACGCCCGATGACGTGCGAAAGATCTTCGCGACAAACGTCTTCGGCACGACCGACTGCATCGCCGCCGCCATGCCGCACCTGCTCGATCAGCCGTTGCGCGATAACTACCGCGCCCAGGTAATGATCGTCTCCTCCGCCGCCGCCCGCCGCACTCCACCATACCTCGGCGTCTATGGCGCGACCAAGGCTGCGCAGCTCAGCATTGCCGAGGCGATGCGCGTCGAGCTGCGACCGAAAGGAATAGCCGTGACAAGCGTTCACCCGATCATGACGGCAACCGAGTTCGCAAGGGTGGCCCGGGCCGGAGGCGACGTGAACATCCCGCGCAGCGGCATGTCGCAGACGGTCGAGCAGGTGGTGAGCGCCATGGTCAGCGCGATCGAGCGCCCGCGGGCAGAAGTGTGGCCTCATCGGATGTCCCGCTGGGGCCTGGGATTGGCGACGCTGGCGCCGGGAATCGCCGATCGCGCCCTCCATCGCTACCTCCGCCGAGTAGCGGCCGTGAACCAGGGAACCTCCTCCGATCAAGCCCAATGACCCCGACGGTCGCAAACCGGCCAGCGCGGGAGCACTTCGCAGCACCTCAGTGTTAGAGCCCGCCACAGTTGACCGGCATCTCCTTACCTTGATCGGCTACCCTCAGTTGAGCGGCTACTCAGGCGCTAGGCAGCCGCCATGCGCTTGCACCTTTTTCGCGCACAGGCAGACGCCGATCGATTCCTCCTCGTCTGCGTAGATTGCAATCAATGAGGGAAGAAGGCGGTGTTCCTTGCCTAAGGGTTGGTCATTGACCGGCTCTTGCGCGATCGGGCGGGGCGATTCAAAGGAAACTGAACCCGCCGGCGCGGACACGGCACCCTCGTTGCATTGGGCTGTCCGTGATGGCGATTGATCGACGCTGGCGCGTGCTTCATCTGACATGGCCGGCTTTTTTCTTTTCCTTTGTAGCTTGGTTCAGCCTCGTACCCTTCGCCAGCTCGATCGGCAAGTCGCTGAGCCTCAGCGCCGAGCAGGTCCAGACGCTGCTCATCTGCAATGTCGCGCTGACCATTCCTGCGCGGATCGCGGTGGGGATGCTGGTGGACCGCTATGGTCCGAGGCGCGTTTACAGCGCGCTGTTGCTCGCGGTGGCGGCGCCGTGCCTGATGTGCGCGCTGGCGAGCAGCTATTGGCAGCTGGTCATCGCCCGGCTGCTGGTGAGCTGTGTGGGAGCGGGTTTCGTCGTGGGCATTCGGCTTGTCGGCGAGTGGTTTGATGCGCGCGAGATCGGCTGGGCCGAAGGCGTGTACGGCGGGCTGGGAAACTTCGGCATGGTGGGCGCGACCTTCGGACTGCCGCTGCTGGCGCTGCTCTTTTCGCCGGCAAACGGCTGGCGCTGGGCGATTGGAATCAGCGGCGCACTCTGTGCGATGTACGGCCTGATCTTCTATTTCAAGGTCAGCGACGCACCGGAAGGCAAGGAGTTCCGCAAGCCCAAGCGCCGCGGCGCGCTGGAGGTCTGCTCGCGCGGCGACCTGCTCGCCTTGATCTTCATGCAGGCGCCGATGGTGCTGTGTATGGGCATCCTCGCATGGAAGCTCGCAGCCATGAAGCTGTTTTCACAAGCGGTGGCGTACGCCATCTACGCTGGCCTGGCAGCCCTCCTGGTCTACCAGATCGTCAAGATCGTCCGCGTCAATCTTTCCGCATGGAGAAACGAGCGAGTCGTGCCGGACGAACGTTATTCGTTTTCGCAGGTCGCGATCCTCTGCCTGTCTTATGTCGTCACATTCGGCGGCGCGCTGGCGGTGGAGAGCATGTTGCCGGCCTACTTCGAGGCGATGTTCGGCGTTTCGGTTGCCGCGGCGGGCGCAATGGGCGCGGGCTTCGCCTTGGCGAGCCTGATCGCGCGTCCGCTTGGCGGCCTGCTGGGCGACAAATATGGGCGCAAGCCGATCATCATTATTTCGCTGATTGGCGCTACCGCGGGGTTGGCGGCGATCGGATTGATCAACGAGCGATGGCCGCTTTGGGGGGCGATGGCGGTTGTGGTGGTGGCTGGGTTTTTCCTGATGGCGGGCAACGGTGCGAATTTCTGCATCGCCCCGCTGATCCGCAAGCCGCTCACCGGGCAGATAGCGGGTCTGATCGGCGCCTATGGCAGCGTGGGCAGCGTGCTGTTCCTGTTCATTCTCTCGCTTGCCGGTCCGGGCGCTTTCTTCGTCTCGCTGGTGCTCCTGTCGGCATCGGCATGTGGAGCGTGTTTCTTTCTCCGTGAACCGGGTCGAAGCGTGATCAAGGTCGCTCGGCCCTCGCGCGTTGATGTAATTGACCAGTCGGTTCCGGCGCCCGCATTGTGATGGACACCATCGAAGACTTTACACCCGAGCAGAAACAGTACCTGCATGGCTTTGCCGCCGGCAGCGGGTTGGCACACTCGCTGCGCAGGATGCCCACCTTCACCGAGGCGCTGGGAATCAAGCCCGAGCAACTGCCCGGCGGGCCGGAAGCCGTTCACTTTCAGGCCCAGGATCGCGCCATCGCCGAGGGAAAAAAACTCTGTTCGGAGGAGCAGGCCAAGCGCAGGAAGTTCCCGCTGGACATGTGGGACGACGTGCGACAGCACGCCGCCGATGCCCGAGCGCCGAGGGGAACCGATGTGCTGGCGTTCAAGTACCACGGGCTGTTCTGGGTCGCGCCGGCGCAGGATGCGTTCATGTGCCGGCTGCGCTTCGCGGGCGGGATGATGACGTCGCAGCAGCTGAGCGGCGTGGCGAGGCTGGCCGACGATTTTGCCGGCGGCTACGCCGACGTCACCACCCGCGCCAACTTGCAGCTGCGTGAAATCAAGCCCGAGAACACAACGCGGGTGATCGAAGGATTACATGATCTGGGCATCATCAACCGCGGCGCCGGCGCCGACAACATCCGCAACATCACCGCCAGCCCCACCGCGGGGATCGACCCGCACGAGCTGATCGACACGCGGCCGCTGGCCCGCGAGCTGCACCACTACATTCTCAATCATCGCGAGCTGTACGGGTTGCCGCGGAAGTTCAACATCGCCTTCGACGGCGGCGGGAGCATTAGCGCGCTGGAAGACACCAATGACATCGGCTTCGCCGCCGTGCGAGTTGGCCAGGGGCAATCGATCCCCGCGGGCGTTTACTTCCGCCTGGCGCTGGGTGGCATCACGGGGCACAAAGACTTCGCGCGCGACACCGGGGTCCTGCTCAAGCCCGACGAGTGCATCCCTGCCGCCGCCGCGATCCTGCGCGTCTTCATTGACAATGGCGATCGAACTGATCGCACCAAAGCGCGGCTCAAATACCTGCTGGATCAGTGGGGGCTCGCCCGCTTCATCACCGAGGCAGAAGCGAAATTGCCGTTCAAATTTCGGCGACTTCCCATCGAGCGATGCGATCCGCGCCCAGCCGTCGCCAAGCATGGGCACATCGGTTTTCACCCGCAGAAGCAGCCGGGACTGCACTACGCCGGCGTGGTCCTGCCCGTGGCGCGCATGCGGGTGGAGCAGATGCTGGGGCTGGCGAAAATCGCCGATCGCTACGGGAGCGGCACCATCCGGTTGACCGTCTGGCAGAACCTGCTGATCTCGGACATTCCCTCGGAACAGATTGACCAGGTCAAACACGATCTGGAAGCGCTTGGACTGCACTGGTCGGCGTCCACTGTTCGGGGGGGGCTGGTAGCCTGCACCGGAAGCGCCGGCTGCAAGTTCGCCGCCGCCGACACAAAGAAGCATGGGCTGGCGCTGGCGGACTACCTGGAATCGCGAATCGAGCTGGATCAGCCGATCAACATCCACCTGACTGGCTGTCCGCATTCCTGCGCACAGCATTACATCGGCGACATCGGGCTGCTGGGGACGAAGGTGCCCGTGGGCGAGGAGATTGTCGAAGGCTATCACGTCTTCGTGGGCGGCGCATATGGAGCGCAACAGGAGATTGCCCGGCAGATCTTCACCGGCGTCGCCGCCACACAGCTGCCGGCGTTGATCGAGCGCATGCTTCGCGCCTATCTCAATGGCCGGGCCAGCCCGACCGAGTCATTCCGCGATTTTACGAGACGATTGGAGCCGCAGACGCTGCGCGATTTGATCGAGCCACAAGAGGTGCCCGCATGACCATGATGACTAGCGCGATGCCGACGGCCTTGCGACGAGCGGTTCCTGTGATTCCCGAGAGTGCCCCCTTCAGCGGCGCGCAGCGCGCCTGGCTGAACGGGTTCCTGGCTGGGCTCGTGAATGAGCCATCCGCGCAGCCGGTGTCAGAGTTGACCGAATCGATCCGGGTGGAGCAGGAAGAAGAGGAACTCCCGTGGCATGATCCGGCGTTATCGATGGATGAGCGGCTGAAGCTCGCCGAAGGTCAGCCGACGGAGCGTGTGCTGATGGCCGCGATGGCCCAGCTCGACTGCGGCGCTTGCGGGTATGTGTGCAAGACCTACGCCGAGGCGATCGTCCGTGGCGAAGAGAAGGAGCTCACCAAATGCGCACCGGGCGGCGCCGAGACGGCGAAGAAGCTAAAGCAGCTTCTCCCCGTCGGCGGGGCGTCTGCCGCGGTGGTCGTTCCTGTTTCGGAACTGCGCGTCAAGACGTCGCCGCCCCCTGACGTCAAGCGGGGGCACGACCGCCGCAACCCGTTCCCGGCCCGTTTGCTGGCTTGTTCGCCACTGAACAAGAGCGGGTCGAAGAAGGATACGCGGCTTGTCGCGCTGGACCTCAAGCACAGCGGCCTGTCGTACAAAGTCGGCGATAGCCTGGGCGTCTATCCGCAAAACTGCCCCGACGCGGTGCAGTGGATTCTCGAAGCGTTCAAGGCCAGCGGCGCAGAAACCGTAGCCAACCGCGACGGGTCCAGCACCGACCTGCACGACATGCTTTTGAGGCATTGTGTGATCTCCAAGCCGTCGGCGCGGCTGGTCGAGCTCCTCGCCGAATCCGCTTCGGACGCGACCGAGGCCGGCGAATTGAAAACGTTGGCTGACGGAGGCGTTCCCGAAGGAATCGAGATTGTTGACCTGCTCACGCAGTTTTCTTCGGCGCGCCCGGCGATCGATGCGTTCGTCGCCGCGCTCGCCCCGCTTCAGCCGCGGCTCTATTCGATCGCCTCGTCGCCCAAGGCTCATCCCGACCAGGTCCACCTGACGGTGGGCGTGGTGCGCTTTTTGAATGGCCGGGGGCGCCAGTGCAAGGGGGTGGCATCCACCTACCTGGCGGAGCGCGTGCGACCGGGCGAGAAGGTAAAGGTTTTCCTCCAGCCGTCTCACCGTTTCAACATCCCTCTTGACGGGCAGACGCCCATGATCATGGTCGGCCCGGGCACCGGAATAGCGCCGTTCCGGGCTTTTCTGCAGGAACGGAAGGCGATGGGCGCTTCGGGGAAGAACTGGCTCTTTTTCGGGGATCAATGCAGCGAATGCGATTTCCTCTACGAGGAGGAGCTCAAAGGCTACCAGCGGGACGGCTTGCTCACGCGGCTGGATACCGCGTTCTCGCGCGACCAGCGGGAGAAAATTTACGTCCAACATCGGATGCTCCAGAACGCGCCGGCCATCTGGGCGTGGCTTCAGGAGGGGGGGTGCTTCTACGTCTGCGGAGACGCCAAGCGCATGGCGCGCGACGTCGAGCAGGCGTTGAAGCAGATCGTGGCCGAACAAGGCAATCTCTCGCCGGAGGCCGCCGGCGCGTATATCGCTGAGCTTTCCAAGAGCAAGCGCTATCAGCGTGATGTGTACTGATGACGCAGCAAGTCAAAACGCTTTGCCCATATTGCGGGGTGGGATGTGGACTGATCGCGACGACCGATGGCTCGCGGGTGCTGAAGGTGCGGGGGGACCCTTCGCATCCGGCGAATTTTGGCAAGGTCTGTCCCAAGGGGGGCACCGTCGCCCAGACCGTCAATGTTCCCACGCGCTTGCGCTACGCCATGGTGCGGGAACAGATCACCGGCCAGCCCACAGTGGTTCCCCCGGCCGCTGCCATCCAGCGGGTTGCCCAGGGGCTCGATCGTATCCTCCAGAGTGACGGCCCCGGCGCCATCGCATTTTACCTCTCCGGGCAGCTCACCACCGAAGCGCAGTACCTCACCGGGAAATTCGCCAAAGCCTGCCTGCGCACCAACCACGTGGACACGAACAGCCGCTTGTGCATGGCCAGCGCCGCCAGCGGCATGACCTTGTCGCTGGGCAGTGACGGCCCACCCACCTGTTACGCCGATATCGAGCTGGCTGACACGTTCTTCTTCATCGGATCCAACGCCGCCGACTGCCACCCGGTTACGTTCGGACGCGTGGCCGAACAGATGAGAAAGCGTGGGTCGCGCTGCATCGTCGCTGACCCCCGACGCACCGCGACTGCCGAGGCCGCGACGCTCCATCTGGCCCTGCGGCCGGGATCCGATCTGGCGCTGATGAACGGGCTGCTCCGGCTGCTGCGCGATTCGGGCAGGCTCGATCGCACGTTCATCGCCGCGCACACGGAACAGTGGGACGAGCTGGACCGGCTGCTCGAGGACTATCCCGCTCCGCGCGTCGCTGCGGAGTGTGGGATCGGCCTGGACGAACTTATGGCGGCGGCCGACATCCTCCGGCATTCCGCGCGGCTGATCACCTTTTGGACGATGGGCGTGAACCAGAGCCTTGCCGGCACGTTCACCAGCAACGCGATCATCAACCTTCACCTGGCGACGGGGCAGATCGGCAAGCCCGGTTGCGGCCCGTTCAGTCTGACTGGTCAGCCCAACGCGATGGGGGGCCGCGACTGCGGGTACATGAGTCATGCGCTCCCCGGCCACCGCTTTGTCGCCGATGCCGAGCATCGCAGGCAGATGGAGACACTGTGGGGGTTGCCACCGGGGACGATCCACCCGCAGCCCGGCTACGACGCCGTCACCATGTTCGACGCCCTGGACCGCGGGGAGCTGCGCGCGATCTGGATCATCGGCACGAATCCGGCGGCGAGCATGCCGAACCTCAAGAAAGTCCGCCGCGCCCTTCAAGAGGCCGAGCTGGTGGTGGTGCAGGATGCCTATTACCCGACCGAGACCACCTCATTCGCTCACGTTGTCCTGCCCGCCGCCGTTAACCTCGAGCAGACGGGGACGTTCTGCAACAGCGAGCGGCGGGTGACATTGATGGAGCAGGTGGTCCCTCCGCCGGGCGATGCCAGGCCCGACTGGTGGTGGGTCCAGCAAATCGCGCTGGCCATGGGGTTCAAGTCACGGTTGCAACATGAGTCGGCGGAGGAAATCTTCGACGAATTCGCGCGCACGACCGCCGGCCGTCCGAATGATCAAAGCGCGCTGTATCACCGCATGCTTCGGGAAAAAGGCCCGCAGCAATGGCCATGCCCAGCGCTGGGGCACGTCCAGTCGCGGCGCTATACCGATGGCATTTTCCCCACGCCGTCGGGACGCGCCCGCTTCTGGGCCAGAACGGGTCCACCGCCCGAGGGTCGGTCCGATGCGCAGTTCCCGCTCATCCTCACCACCGGCCGCACGCCGAATCAGTGGCACACGCGCACGAAGACCGGCACGGTGGCAAACCTCAACCAGCTCGATCCCGGCCCATACGTGCAGATGCATCCGAGCGATGCCCAGGAACACGGGGTTCAAGACGGTCAGAAGATCGAAGTATTCAGCCGCCAGGGTCGCGCCTGCGGAACGGTGAGAATCGATCCAGCGATCGCCCGCCGACTCCTCTTCATGCCGATCCACTGGAATGAGCTATGGCAGCCCCGCGCCTCGCCCAATGAAGCCACTGCGGATGAGATTGATGCAATCAGCAAACAGCCAGTGCTCAAGTACTGCGCTGTGGCGGTCAGGGCCGTGGAATCGGCCGCGTTTCAAAGGCTGGACGCTTCGGGAGAGTGAGCAGCACATCAGCAGCCGGTTGCGGGCAATGCAACCGTCGCGGCAGGTGCCTTTGCCTCCTTGATTGTCTTGTCGCAGGCCAGGCCGCCGCTCAAGACGAACAGCATCACGAGGATTCGCATAGCCCGCCGACGATACCGCCCGTCAGCTTGATCACAAGCGCTCGAGATTTTCCCCCACCCCCAACGGTCGGTAAATCGGCCGCGCTCCGCCTAAACTCCCCTTCGGGAATGCGCCCGGCCGCTTGAAATAGCCCGTCCGCCGCGTATTCTTTCGAACCGGCCGTCCCGGCGGAGGCTAAAACTGAATTACGCCGACTTAGCTCAGTTGGTAGAGCGACGCTTTCGTAAAGCGTAGGTCCCGAGTTCAAGTCTCGGAGTCGGCTCTTAAGACCCTTCGCAGGTGCGAGGGGTTTCTTTGTTTTGGTCATCCGTCCGCTCTCGATGACGTGACCCGCCTCACCCCTGCCTGCTCCTCCGGTACAGGGCGGGGGGGACGCCGGCGAACTGGCGGAATTGGCGGGAGAAGAAGTAGACGTCGCGGTAGCCGAGCTGCTGGGCGATGTGCTTGATGGGGTAGTTCGTCTCGCCTAGCAGCCGTCTGGCTTCGTTGACGCGGGCCTGGAGCACGAATTCGTGCGGCGGGACGCCGGTGGCCTGGCGGAAGCGGCGTCGCAGGGTGCTCTCGGCCATGCCAAGCTTGGCGGCGATGTCGTTGTAGTCGGCGTTGCCACCGAAGCCGGCGGTGGTCAGCAGCTCCATGGCGCGCTTGAGCCAGGCGGGGTGGGCGCGGGTTGCCGTGCGGGCGTCGGCGAGATCGATGAGAATCCCTTCGAGCAGGTGGATCGCGCGGAGATTTCCCCACTTGTCGGTGCGCGTGGCGGCGCGGAGCAGGGCGTCGAAGCGGTCGCCGTAGTCGTCGCCGCGGGGGGCGGGCTGGGGCTCGACGGGGAACAGCCCCGCTTCCGACCAGCGCTGCGCAAGTGGACCGCGGAATGCGATGTATCGGTGCCGCCATGCGCGGTAGCCAGGGGCAACGTGAAACGCGATGCGCGGGCCGGGGTAGGCGGACCAGAACCACCGGCCGAACAGCTCGAATGGCCGCCCGCCGATCGACAACTCAACGCCGCCGCCGGACATGTACTGCAGCGTGTGATAGCCAACAAAGTGCTTGTCGATCCGGTGCGTGCAGCGCGGCACCGATTCACCGTAGAGGAATGTCAACTCGCTGGTGGCCATGCTAAAGACGAAGGAGAATCAGCCACCGATGGGGCACCGATGCTCAACAGATTGGAAATCGGTGTTCATGATCGAATAGTACAAAGAATGCGCGGTGAATCCATTTGCGCGCGTGGAAGGTGCGGATAGGCTCTCGCTCTATGGCGGAAGATGGATTCCCGAAAATCGGGCACTTCAAGGACGTCGCCGGCTTTGCGCAGCACCTTCAGGCGATCGGGGCGGATTTGCCGATCGATCAGCAGGTGTTGTCGGCGGCCCAGGGGAGCCCGCTCGCGCAGCCGCTGGACGTGGGCGGCGCGTTCGGGGGCGACTTCGTCGTCGGCAACCGCTGGTGCATCCATCCGATGGAAGGGTGGGACGGCACGACGAGCGGTGAGCCGAGCGAGCACACCCTCCGCCGCTGGGCCCACTTTGGCGAGAGCGGCGCGAAGCTCATCTGGGGCGGGGAAGCGTTTGCGGTGCAGAGCGACGGCCGCGCCAACCCCCGTCAAATCGGCGTAATTGACGACGACGTCAACCGCGCCGAGCGCGGCGCTGCGACGCTGCTCGAGACGCTTGTCCGTCACCACAAAGAAAAGATCGGCAGCACCGATGACCTGCTCGTCGGCTTGCAGTTGACCCACTCCGGACGGTTTTGTCGGCCGATGGACAAGCAACTCCGCCCGCGCATTGCCTATCACCACCCGATCCTCGACCCGAAATTCGGCATCGCCTTGGATGACGATTCCGTCGTCCTGAGCGATGGCGACGTCCGCCAGATCATTGCGAGCTACGTGCTGGCCGCGAAGCTCGCACAGCGCGTCGGCTATCGGTTCGTCGACGTCAAAGCCTGCCACGGCTATCTCGGCCACGAAATGCTCAGCGCGTTCACCCGGCCGGGCCCGTACGGCGGCTCGTTTGAAAACCGCACGCGCTACATGCGCGAAATCATCGAGGGCATCCAGGCCGAGTGCCCGGGCCTCATGATCGGCGTGCGCCTCAGCGTCTTCGACGCGCCGCCGTTCAAGCCCGATGCCTCGCGCGCCGGCAGCGGCAAACTTGGGCCGGGCATTCCCGAGCCGTACCAGCACCTGATCCCGTACGTTTACGGCTTCGGCTGCAGCCAGAGCAATCCGCTGGAGATGGACCTGACCGAGCCCATCGCGCTCATTCACATGCTGCGGCAGATGGGAGTGCGGATGATCAACGCCAGCGCGGCCTCGCCGTACTACAATCCGCACTTCCAGCGTCCGGCAATCTTCCCGCCCAGCGATGGATATCAACCGCCGGAGGACCCGCTCGTCGGGGTCGCCCGCCAGGCGGCGGCGGTGCGGCAATTGAAGCTGGCGTGTCCGGATTCGATCATCGTCGGCTCGGGCTACACATACCTGCAGGAATACCTGCCGCACGTCGCGCAGGCGGTAATCCGCGAGGGCTGGGCCGACTCGATCGGCCTCGGGCGGCTCGTGCTGAGCTATTGGGAGCTGCCCGCCGAAACGCTGGCCGGTCGACCGTTGAATGCGAAGAAGATCTGCCGCACGTTCAGCGACTGCACGACCGCGCCGCGCAACGGCATCATCAGCGGCTGCTACCCACTGGACGATCACTATAAGGACGCCCCCGAGCACGCCGCGCTGAAAACGGCCAAGGCGGAGCTGCGCAAGCGGCTGGCGGTGCTGAAAGCCTGAAGCGACTGGAATTTTAACGTGGCTTGTGCGGGACTGCCCAAGCCACGAACAAGTCATGCAAATCAACGAGACGGTTCAGCCGAGTGATCTCAGCGCATCACTGATGCGTCTGTTCGAACTCGCTGCGAAGAAGGTCCGCATCATCGAGAGCTCCTGGGACCCATCGAAGGGCACCCCCGTCTTCACGGTCGAAGGCAGATACACCAGCCGCGGCTGGACGGAGTGGACGCAAGGGTTTCAGTACGGCTCGGCGCTGCTTACGTTCGATGCCACCGACGACCGTGAGCTGCTCGAGCTCGGCCGGCGCCGCACGCTCGGGCACATGGCGCCGCACGTGACGCACGTGGGCGTGCACGACCACGGGTTCAACAACCTCTCGACCTATGGCAACCTGCGTCGGCTGATGCGCGAAGGCCGCATCGAGCACAACGAATGGGAGAACCATTTCTACGAGCTGGCGATCAAGGCCAGCGGCGCGGTGCAGGCAGCGCGGTGGAGCGGGATTCGCGTTGACAAGCCGTCGCTGCTGAGCGCGAGCTCTGCCGGTCTCGGCTACGTGTACTCGTTCAACGGCCCGCATTCGCTGTTCGTCGATACAATGCGGACGATCCGCATTCTGGGCGTCGCGTGGCAGCTTGGGCACGGTCTCGCCCACGAGAACGATCGCAAGGCCGACCTGCTCAAGCGGCTGGTGCTCCACGGGCTGGCGACGAACCAGTACGTCGTTTTCCACGGCGACTCGTCGCACCTCTATGACGTTCGCGGGCGCACGGCGCACGAGGCGCTTTTCAACCGCAACGATGGGCTGTTCCGCGCCCGCAGCACGCAGCAGGGCTATTCGCCATTCAGCACGTGGACGCGCGGGCTCGCGTGGGCGATGCTCGGATATGCCGAGGAGCTCGAGTTCTTCCGCGCGATTCCGGATGACCAGTTCAAAGCATCCGTCGGCATCGACAAGCAGCAGGTGGTGCGCGTTTTCGAGCAGGGGGCGATAGACACCTGCGACCATTACATCGACGGCTGCGCCGCCCGCGACGGTATCACGTATTGGGACGACGGCGCCCCCGGCCTTGCGAGCCTCGGCGACTGGCGCTCGCGCGATGCCGAGCCGTTCAACAACCACGAGCCCGTTGACGCCTCCGCCAGCGCGATCGCCGCGCAGGGGCTGCTGCGCCTGGGCAACTATCTCGGCGGCCCGGGCGCGCGCTACACGCAGGCCGGCCTCACCATCGCTCGGCGGCTGCTCGACGAGCCGTACCTCTCGACATCAAGTGGGCACCAGGGGTTGCTGCTCCACTCGATCTACCACCGCCCGAACAATTGGGACCACGTCCCCGCCGGCAGCAGGATCCCCGCCGGGGAGTCGAGCATGTGGGGGGACTACCATCTGCTGGAACTCGGCGTCTACCTGTGGCGCCTCGCGGGGGGGAAAGACTACCTGGCGTTTTTTGATCAGTGAGTATGGCCGCGTGCGCGGCAACGGTGCAGGCCGATGTTAATCCAGCGTGGCATACCAAAAGAGCGTGGCGGCTTCTTTGACCACGTCGTGGTTGGAATCGCGCCGCGTGTCGACGCCGGACAATTCGAACCCGCACTTGGCAAGCAGTTGCCCGGCGGGAACGTTGTTGGTCCGGGTTTCGGCGCTCACTGCGCGCAGCTGCAGTTCGCGCGCAAGGCTGATCACCTGGTAAAGCATCGCCGTCGCCAGCCCCTGTCGCCGCTGCTCGTATTCGATGCGGAGATCGACCAGGTGCAGCGTCTGCCGCTCCGGGCGAAGGTGGGCGACCAGCACGGCCACGGGCACGTCATCGTGCTCCGCCACGAGCACCACCCCCTCGTCGGCCCCGGTGATGATCTGCTTCAGGAGAAATTTGGTGTCGTCGGCAAGTCGATTCGGATCGATCAGCTTCTGCCGCAGCGGCCGCTCCTCGAGCCGCCAGCTCGCGGCCAGTCCTTCGCGCGCCTGCTCGAGGTGGAGGTAGCGCGTGGATTCGACAGTGCCGTCAATCTCCGGCAGCAGGTCGAGATCCTTGATGTTGCCCGGGCGGATCTGCACGTGGCGCAGGATACCACATCGAGTCACACGCGCGGAATGAACGCCGGGAGTGCGTCTTGCGCCGCTTGCGGCGTCGCGAACCAGCAGGTGTCGATCCGCAACGCCTCAAGCGGCGCAACGCCTCAAGCGGCGCAACGCGCGACGCTGCTCGTTTTGACGAAGATGCGCGTCCATCGATATGCTCCCGCCATGCCATCGATTGATATGCCGCTGGATCAGATGCGGCAATACCGCCCCCCGCTGTATCGCAGGTCCGACTTCGAGCCGTTCTGGCAGCGCACGGTATCGGAAGCGACAGGTCAGCCGCTCAACGGCGAGTTGATCCCGTACCACCTGCCCGCGCGCGGGCTGCAGTGCTACGCCGTGCGCTTCGACGGCTACAAAGGCGGCCGGCTCGCCGGGTGGTACATCCGACCGGAGCGGCCAGGGACGTTCCCCGGAATCTGCGTCTATCACGGCTACAGCGGCCGCGGCACGCGACCGTACGACCTGCTGGCGCTGGCCTCGCAGGGCATGTGCGTGCTGAGCATGGACTGCCGCGGCCAGAACGGGCAGTCGCAGGACGCCAGCAGCTATCCCGAGGGTCATGCCGCGGGATGGATGACGCAAGGGATCCGCAACCCCGAGACGTACTATTACCGCTACGTCTACGCCGATGCAGTCCGCGCGCTGGAGCTGCTGGCCGAGCGCGAGGAGGTCGATGCGACACGGCTGGCGATCACCGGTGTCAGCCAGGGCGGCGGCTTGACGCTCGCCGTCGCGGCGCTCTCGCCCCGGCCCATCACCGTTGCGCTGGCCGACATCCCGTTCCTCTGCGACTACCGCCGGGCCATCGCCATCACGCCCGCCGGCCCGTACCCGGAAATCCCGCTGTTCTTGAAAGCCTTCCCGCACCTGGAAGAGGAAGCCATTCGGACGCTGTCATACTTCGACAACGTCAACCTCGCGCCGTGGATCAAATGCCGCACCGTAATCAGCAATTGTCTGTGGGATGACATCTGCCCCCCAAGCACGATCTTCGCCGTGTACAATCACCTGCAAGCCGAAAAGCAGATGGAGATCTACCCGTATCACAAGCACGAAGTGCCCTACGAGCAGCACGAGCTGCGCCTGCGGGTGTTGCACGAGACGCTGCGGCCATGACTGGGAGGCGATGATGACGAAACGATACACTGTGAGTGACGGGATTATGGTGCTGACGCTGGAGGAAGCGGACGAAGGCGGCTTCGTCGTCACTTCACCCATGGAGCCGGCGCTGGTTACGGAAGCCGAGACCGTCGCAGAAGCGTTCGACATGGCTCGTGACGCAATGAAGACGCTGGCGGAAGGTCGGGCGAAGCTGGGAAGGCGGGCTCCTCGTCGGCGGGCGCGTGTGGGATAGGGGATGAACCGTCGCACGCTTGAGCGTCATCTGCGCGATTGCGGCTGTGTGCTTCACCAACCACGGGAGTAAGCACGACATGTGGCACAATCCGGCAACCGGAGGGCAATCTGTGCTGCCGCGTCATGGCGCGCTTAAGTTTCCGACTGCACTCGGGATCTGCAAGAAGCTCCAAGTGCCACCGCCACCGGGTCGTTGAGGATGTCCGGCACGAACTTCTTTGAATTTCGTGAGAAGCTGATCGCTCGGCGGGGCAAGTCGAGTGGGTTGCCGGTCCCCGCGCCGATGGAGACTGCACATGGCTCGCCTCGGCCCACGCCCCTCAGCGTCACCCAGCTCACCGCGCAGATCGATCGCGCCATCAAATCCGGCGTCCCCGGCAGTGTGCTCGTGAAGGGCGAGGTGAGCAACTTCAAGGAGCATCGCGGCTCGGGGCATCTGTATTTTACGCTGAAGGACGCGGCGTCGTGCATTACCTGCGTGATGTGGAAGAGTGACGCCGAACGCATGAAGTTCGCGGCGCGCGACGGGATGGAACTTCTCGCGACCGGGCGCGTGGCGGTGTACGCGACGCAGGGGAAGTACCAGCTGTATGTAACGCGGCTCCAGCCATTCGGGCAGGGGGCGCTGGAGCTGGCGTTCAGGCAACTGCACGCGCGGCTCGAGGCCGAGGGGCTGTTCGCGCTCGAGCGCAAGAAGCCGCTGCCGACCTATCCGTCGCGCCTGGCGCTGGCCACCAGCCGGGCGACGGCGGCGCTGCAGGACATGCTCAAGGTGCTCGGCCGCTATCCGTGGGTGCGGCTGTGCATTGTGAATGTCCCGGTGCAGGGCGATGGCGCGGCGGAAAGAATCGCCGGCGCGCTGACGCGCCTCAGCCGCCCGGGGGCGCGCTGCGGGAACGTTGACCTGATCCTCCTCGCCCGCGGCGGGGGATCGCTGGAAGATTTGTGGGCGTTCAACGAGGAAATCGTCGCCCGCGCCATTGCCGCGTCGCGCATCCCCGTCATCACCGGGATCGGGCACGAGGTGGACACCTCCATCGCCGACCTCGTCGCCGATTACCACGCGCACACGCCGACCGAAGCAGCGCAGGTTGCGGTGATGCACTGGCGGAACGCGGGGGGCGACGTGGCAGCGCATGCGGCTCGGCTGCACCGCTCGATGCGCAATCTCACTGCGGACGCGCGGCGGCGGCTGGAATCGATCGAGCGGCACGAAGCCTTTCGCCGGCCGCGCGATCGGGTGAATCAACTGCGGCAGCTGCTCGATGAGCGCCAGCGATCGCTGCAACTGGAAGCGGGGGCACTGCTGCAGCGCCTTTGGCAGCGCATCGCGGCGGCGGAGCAGGGGCTCTCGTCGGCGGGGAACGAGCGGCTGCGGCGTCATCGCGAGAGACTCGCGGGCCTCAACGCCGCCTTAAGCGAGCGCCACCCGCGTCATGTGGTGGGGCTGGCCGCGGCGCGCGTCGCGGCGCTGGACGCGCGGCTGAGGGCCGTCATGTCCAACTGCCTGCAGCGCCACACGCTGAACGTAGATCTGCTCGCGCGCCACCTCAGCGCCGTCGGCCCCGAGCACGTCCTGCGGCGAGGCTATTCGATTACCACGGTGAAGAAGGGGCCCAAAAAGGCCGGCCAGGTGGTGCGATCCGCCGATCAGGTCCGCCCCGGGGACCGGCTGATCACGCGGCTGGCGGACGGTCAAATCGAGTCCACCGCCGAAGATCCCAACCAGCCCAGCCTCTTCCCGTAGCTGCGGCGCTCGCCGGCGACGCATTCACTCGCCTTGGGTGGAGGGCAACCGCAGGCCATTGCCCCGCCTTCGACGTCCCGTGATGCGGTGGTGGGCGCGGGCGGGGCGGTCCGTATAATGCCCGGCCGTGATGGAGCTGGATCCTGCGGACCGGGCGATGTTGGATGAGGCGCTCACGCGGGCCCGCGCGCTGGTGGCGGAGCTCGAGAAGCAGAAGAAGGAGATCGACGCCTCGCCCCCGCCGGCGTCGATCACGCCTGAGCAGTTCGCCGAAGGCCGGCACGCGATGATCAAGGCGATCGCATCCGCGCGGCGGATGCTTGTGTCGCTCGAGGAGGCCGAGCGCATCGCCGACGCGCCTGATGCCCCCGACGCTCCCGAGAACTCCCAGACTCCGGACGAATGAGCCTCTCGCAATCCCCAGCCTCGAATGGCTCGTCCGGCGACATCGTCGCCCGCGCGGGGCGCTATTACCGCAACACCCGCTACATCATGTGCGCGCTGCTCGTCGGGGCGGGGCTGTGGTTCGCTTACGACGGATGGATCGGCTGGCCCGAGCACAATCGCAAGCTGGCGGAAGTGAAGCGCCGAATCGACGAAGCCGAACGCGCCGGCGATCAGAACGCCGCCGCGGTGGCGCGGACGGAACTGGGCAAGATGAGCAAGGAGAAGTCCAATTCCGACATCCTGCTCCAGAAGGTGCTGGCGCTGAGTCTCCCGCCCGTGGGCATCGGGCTGCTCGTGTGGGCGCTGTACAACTCGCGCGGCGCGTATCGGTTGTCAGGGCGAACGCTGCATGTACCGGGGCATCCCCCGATCACCTTTGATCAGATCACGCGAATCGACAAGCGGCTGTGGGATCGCAAGGGCATCGCATTCCTGGACTACGAGGCCGGGCAGGCGAAGGGCACGATCAAGCTGGATGACTTCGTCTACGAACGGCAGCCAACGGATCAGATTTTCGAGCGCATTGAACAGGAAATCGCGCCGGCGCCTTCACCGGATGCGGCAGAGCCCGACACCACTGCGGGTTCGTGAGGGCGGAGAAGGAGACGCGCTGCGATTCTTCGCAAACCGTTGCTCAAGCCAGAATCCCCGATGGTCCGATAACTGACATAGCGCCGGCCTTGGGCCGGACGGGTCTCAGCAGCAGGTCCGAATAAGCCGATACCGCCCGTGGGGCACCCTTTTCCGAGGTGCGCCACGAAGAGGTAACGCTTATGACGAGCGGGAATCAGACGACGGTGAAGCGCCTGCTGTGCGGCGTGTCGGTCGTGTCGGTGGTGACGATGGCAGGGTGCGCCACGATCGCCTCGAAGTTCCGCCGCTCACCGGTAACGACCAACCGCGTGGTGCTCGCGCAGTCAGACGGGGCCGACGAGTTGTACGAGGCCGACGCCGCCCTTGTCGAAGCGCCGCCGGCGCAGCAGCGCTCGCCATCCGCCCGCGCCAGTGATGTCTTTGCTGAAGTGGCGCACACTGAGAACGTCGCGGACGTGCCCGAAGTGAATGTCTACGGCGAGTTCGATGGCTTTGAGCGAATGTCGGCCAAGCCGGTGATCAGCGCAGTCGGATTCCAGCAGCACACGTTCGTGGACGAAGGATATGACAGCGATGTCGCGATCGATGCCACGGGGAAGTGGATGGTTTTCGCCAGCACGCGGCATTCGCCGACGGCGGACATCTACCTTCAGCGGACAGATGGAACGAGCGTAACGCAGCTCACAAATGATGCTGCCGATGATTCGGGCCCGGTCTTCAGTCCCGACGGAAAAACAATCGCCTTCGCGAGCACCCGGGCCGGCAGCTGGGACCTGTACACGATGGACGTCGACGGGCGCAACGTTGTGCAGGTGACAGACGGCCCGATGCAGGACCTGCACCCGACCTTCAGCCCCGACGGCGCCAGGCTGGCGTACTGCAGCGCGGGCGGTCGTAGCGGGCAATGGGAACTCTGGATCGCGGATCTGCGTACGCATCAGAAGAGAATGGTTGGGTACGGGCTGTTTCCGAACTGGTCGCCGAACAAGGAAGTGGATCGCATTGCATTTCAGCGGGCGCGCCACCGCGGGTCGCGCTGGTTTACGTTGTGGACACTGGATCTGGTGGAGGGCGAATCGACGCGCGTGACGGAGCTGGCCGCCAGCACGAACGCGGCCATCGTGGCCCCGGCCTGGAGCCCCGATGGCAAGCGACTGGCGTTCGCCACAATCGTCGAGCCGGCGCGGATGAACGGTGGACGCCCGGTCGGGCAGCAGGACGTGTGGACGATGAACGCCGACGGCACCGATCGCCAGCGGCTCACCGACGGCAACGGCATCAACCTGCAGCCGTTCTGGGGCAAGGACAACCGGGTGTACTTCGTGAGTGACCGCGGCGGCATGGAGGCCGTGTGGTCGGTGCGAGCGCCGACCGGCGGGGCACTGATGGCAGAGAAATCGGATGCGAATGGCGACGCCGCTGCGTCAACGGATCTCGGCGACGTGACGAACTAACCTGTAGTTGCGACGCCTGTGTCGCCTCTGCGGTTGGCAAAAGTGCAAGCGGGCGACGCAGGCGTCGCAACTACACGGACGTAGCGAATGACAATGATGCGGAGCATGCTGGCGACAACGCTGCTCGTGATCCTGATCACGGGCTGCTCATCGGAGCCCCAGTACGGAACCGAGCGCCAGCTGGCGCTGCCCGGCACGAAGCGCCAGGTCTGGGCCGTTGCTCCGGCGGTCAACTTGAGCGGGCAACGTGTCGATGCGCTCCTGCAGGCTGACCTGGCGTACCAGCAGCTCCAGCAGGTTGACGGGATCACGGCCATTCCCGTGAACCGCGTCGCCGAGGTGTACGCGGGGCTGCAGATCGATCGGATTTCCTCGCAGGAGCAGGCGGAACTCGTCTGCGAGCTGCTGGGCGCCGATGGACTGCTCATCCCGACGGTGACGGCGTACGACCCGTACGACCCGCCGAAGCTCGGGGCGTCGCTTCAGTTGTTCGGCAAGTCGGCGGCGCGACGGACGAAGAAAAACCTGGACCCGCGCGACCTGGCGCGACGCGCCACGCCGGGCCAAGATGAATCATTGCCCCCGGCGATGCCGCAGCAGTTTTTGCAGGTCGTGGGGATGTTCGACGCCGCCAACGGGTCGGTGCGCAAGGCGGTACTGAACTACGCAAAGGGCCGCAACGACCCCGTCGGGCCGTACGGCGCAGACGAGTACTTCGTGAGCATGGACCGCTACAGCGGGTTTGTCTATCACGTGCTCATCGCGGAATTGATGAACCACCCACGGCTACGCAAAGGCGCGTAGCGGTTGAATGGGATGAACGAACAGGGCGGCCGACTGGGCAGTCGGCTGCGAGAGCGGTCGGGTTGGCGCCGAAACGTTGTACTCAGCGGCGCCGGGAGAAATGGGCATGACGGGCATGAAGACGCTGAGTCTCGTAAAAGGCAAGGATCACTTCTGCTTCCGCTACGAGGTCGGCCAGGAGGCCGCGGTGCTCGAATCGTTCATCGAAATGGTGAATCGGAGAGAGCTCGCGTTCGACTGGTTCGACGCCGCCGTGCTGTCTCATCAGCTTGGCCAGCATTTGGCAAAAGAATTGAAGGGCTATATGCCGAAAAAAGCAGCGTAAGGTTATCGGGTTTTCTCGATGGCCTCACGAAACCGGTCGTGTGACGAGGATCGTCCGCGCATCGGGCCACTCAGGATCGCCGGCCGGGTGGTTGCGGGACGAACGGGATTGCAGACCTGCGCGTTCAGAAGGACGAGCCTCGTCGCATCTCGTGCACGTCGTCTCACATCGGGCAGTTGAGCTTTCGCTGCCCCAATCTGGAAACGTTCGCCACCCGACCGGTCGCATATGAGCAACACGTCCGTCCTCGACATCCCCGCGTCGCTCCCGGCTGAAAAGCCCTTCACTCCGCTGGTCCGCCAGTTCCTGGACTATCTGCGGCTGGAGAAGCACTTCAGCGACTACACCGTCAAGAGCTACGGCGCCGACCTGCTGCAGTTCGCGCAGTTCATCGCCGGCGAGATCGGCCGCGGCTCGCGCGCCAACCCAGTGGAAGCGCCCAAATCGCCCATGGCGCCCGCCGCCGTCGACGAGCTGCAGGTGAAGTGCGAGCCGCTCACCATCCGCGAGTTCCTCGCCTACCTCTACGCACAGAACTACACGAAGAGCACGACCGCCCGGAAGCTGGCGACGCTGCGAAGCTTCTATAAGTTTCTCATTCGCCGCTCCCTCGTCAGCGTCAATCCCCTCTCGACGATCCGCACGCCCAAGCAGGAAAAGCGGCTGCCGAAGTGCCTGGACCTCGAGCAGGTCCAGAAGCTGCTGGAAGCGCCCGGTGACGCCGACCTGCTGAGCGCCCGCGACAAGGCGATGCTTGAGGTGCTCTACAGCTCGGGCATCCGCGTAAGTGAGCTCGTCGAGCTGGAGACGGCCGACCTGGACTTGCAGGAGGGCGTCCTTCGCGTCAAGGGCAAGGGCCGCAAAGACCGGCTCACACCGATCGGAAGCCAGGCGATCAAAGCGCTGCAGCGCTATTTCGAGATGCGTCAGATTGGAGGCGGCGCAGGGGGGCAGCCGGTGACCGGCCGCGTCTTCCTGAACAAGCACGGCGAAGCGCTGAGCACGCGCTCCGTCCGGCGTAAGCTCGACAAGTACCTCGTCGCCGCCGGCCTCGACCCCGGCATCAGCCCGCACACGCTGCGTCACAGCTTCGCGACGCACCTGCTGAACAATGGCGCGGATCTCCGCAGCGTGCAGGAACTGCTCGGCCACCAGAGCTTGAGCACCACGCAGATCTACACGCACCTGACCACGAGCCGGATGAAGGAAGTCTATGACCAGGCGCATCCCCGCGCCGCTTCGAGCACGATCCCGCACCCGGCGAGCAACAGCAATCCATCCCGCCCGTTCTATCCGGCCAAAGCCGGGTAGACTGTCGGGCCACACGACAGGTAGGAAGAAGGACGACGCGGCGCCTCTCGGGCCGCGTCTTCTTTTTTCGGGGTGTCTTTCAGATGAGGCGCTTCTAGAGGAGAATCGTAAAGATGCTGAATGTCGAACACGTTGCGTGGCAGGTTGAAGACCCCGAAGCCGTGGCCGCCTGGTACGTCGACCATCTGGGTTTTCGCGTGGTTCGCAAGAATGACGATCCCGCCCGCACGCATTTCATCGCCGACGGTGCCGGGAAGGTGGTGGTTGAGATCTACAACAACCCCGCTGCGGAGAGGCCCGATTACTCGAGGCAACATCCGCTGCTCCTGCACCTGGCATTCGCGTCGGACGACCCCGCCGGCTCGCGTGACGCGTTACTCAAGGCAGGCTGCACGATCGCTGACGAGCTTCGCCAGACGCCGGCGGGGGACACGCTGGTCATGATGCGCGACCCGTTCGGCTTTGCGATTCAATTATGCAAGCGCGCTAAGCCATTGACGTGACCGCCTAGGCCGCCGAGGCGAACTGCTGGAGGGGTTCGGGAAGCTGTCGGATGCCGCGCCGCAGCGCCTTTCTGACGGCGTACTGCATCGACGCCCGGAACCGGCGGTGCACCTTCTCGTCCGGCTCCACGCCGTGCAATCGCATCTGCGTGATCGCCCAGACCCAGGCGTGGTACTCCTCTTCGCACCGTCGCTTGTACGCGTTAAATCCGATGACGTGGTGCCCCACTTCGTGAAGAAATATGGCGAGGCTGATCGGTGTGCGCGGCAGGGGCGCTTCAATCCAGTTGATGACGCGGCCATCGTGGTAATACACGCGCCACGCGCAACCGCTCATGGTCCTGCGCCACTTGCGGATGCGCAGGTCGTAGCGCAACTTCATTCGCTCGACGATGGGCGAGTAATCCGGCATCGCGAGTGGTGTATCGACCAAACTCATCGCTTTCTCCGCCACCGCTTCGGCAAACGCGCCATCGCGCACGGCAGCCGATAAAATGCTGCCGCACATGATCATGCGAGCAAACACCGTTCCGCAGTTGCTGCCGCCATGGACTGTCCTGGTTGTGCTGGTTTTCGTGCTCGCTTTATCGGTCTTGATGTTTGTTGCGCTCGTGCGCCGCTGGACGCACAGCCGCATCTGGGTGTCGATTTCGGATTGGGCCCACGCACGCGGGTTCCGTGCGAGCGTCAAGGAATGTCCAGCGCCGCCGCCGCTCGACGCGCTGCGCAACACGCGGATGTTGTCGCAGGTCTGCGTGTCCGACGGAACATCCAGCCTGATGCGACTGAAAGTCCTCGGCGAAACGTCCGGTTCGCAGCAACCGAACCACTGGCACGTGCTCGTGCGTCAGATCGAGTCACCGTGGCAGCCGACTGCGCTGCGGCCGGCGTCGGCGCCATCGAGCCTGCTCGACCTGTTCTCGCTGACCAGTTTTCCGCTGATGGGCGAAACGCAGCGCTTCGTCGTCTTCGGCACCGATTCGTCGCCGGCGCGGAAGCTTTCAAAGTCACGCGTGCGGGCGCTCCTGCCGCCGGACGTCGGCTTGCTTCTGCACGGCTCGCACCTCATCCTCGATTTTTCCCAGCGCCCATTCGACGAGATCGAATTCGATCGGATGATCGCCTTGGCCGAACAACTCGTTGCCAACCTGCCCGTGCCGACGGGACGGTAGGGGTTTTTTGCCTTACCTCACCCTTCCCGCTGCCACACCCCTTCGATGCGCGTGAAGTGCGTGCGCAGCGCCTTTTCGAACTTGGTGCCGTTCCATGCGTGGACCTGGATGGTGACATAGTCGCCGTTGATCGTGATCAGGTTGTATGCGTTGGGCTCACTCCGCCGGCGCGTGCTGATGGCGGTGCCGGCCTGAACGGAAAGGATCGAGCGCTTCACCGCCTCGTGGTGGATGCGCACGTCGTCGCTGTAGCCCATGTGCAGATGCCCTGCGAGGCACATGTCGATGTGGCACTGCTCGAACTGATCGAGCGCGCGTCGCGCGCCATGAACGATGCCGTGCGGACGCTCCTTGGGCGGGGGGATGAACGGGTGGTGCGTCACCACCACCTTGAACTGCTCCGGGGGGCGATCGCAGGCCTTCAGCTTCACGTCGAGCAGCTGCTCTTCGGAGATGCGGCCGTCTTTCCAGAACCCGTCGCGCACGAAGGTGAACGAGCGAGCGGTGTTGATGCCGATCACGAGCAGCTCGGGGTCCTCGTACATGGGCCGCAGGTCGCGCGTGATGTGCTTGCGGTAGTTGGCCAGCGGCCAGAAGAAGCGGGCGAAGACGTTGAACAGCGGGATATCGTGGTTGCCAGGTACGACCAGCTGCGGCCCCGGGAGCCGCTTCATCCATTCGGCGGCGCGGCGATACTGTCCGGCGCGGGAGCGCTGGGTAAAGTCGCCGCTCATCACCACGAGCGACGGCTTGTGCGCATGCAGCTCCTCAATCAGCGCCTCGGCGACCAGCGGGTCGTCCTTGCCGAAGTGGACGTCTGAAATGTGCGCGATCGTTCGCATCCGACGGGCCCATCCTAAGCACTTTCTTCCTTCGCCGGCACGATCACGCGGAGCGCCGTCTGCCGGATCGTGTAGCGCAGCGGCGGGCGCATGTCGGTCACTTCGCCGTCTATCGAGACGTGGGCCCACGACTGTCGGGTATGGATCGTGACCTCGGGCATGGC
Source organism: Tepidisphaeraceae bacterium (assembly GCA_035936155.1). Lineage (GTDB taxonomy): Bacteria > Planctomycetota > Phycisphaerae > Tepidisphaerales > Tepidisphaeraceae > DASYWJ01. The sequence continues at coordinate 51,617 of DASYWJ010000091.1, forward strand.
CAGCACCTCGAAGGTGTGCGTCTGCTCGAGCTTTCCAAAAAGCGCGCGGAGGAACAGCCAGACGAGGCCGAACCGGTTCCGCGAGGTGGCGACGTAGACGTTGAGCAGGCCGCGCTCGGGGACTGACGCGTCCTCAACTCCAAACACCCGCATCTGGTGCGGGTTGTTGCAGACAATCACCGACGGTGAGTAGCGCACGAAGCGCCGCTCGCGCGTCTGCAGCTCAATCCGGAGGATCGGAAAGCGCGCGAAGACCTTGAAGAATGCGACGGCCATCGCCAGCCATTTGCGGCGGCCGAGTGTCTTGCGTTGGGCATCGCGGTGGCGGACGAGCTCGGGGTGAAACCCCAGTGCCGAGAAGTTGAGGAAGATCCGGTCATTGACCTCAGCGACGGGCAGATCGGTGACGCCGCCGTGCGCCAGCGCCTGGATCGCCGGCTCCAGCTCCAGCGGAACCCCCAGGTCCTTGGCGAAATGGTTGTGCGTGCCCAGCGGGAGAACGCCGTAGGCCTTCCCGGATCCCGCGACGACGTTGGCGATCGCGTTGAGCGTCCCGTCGCCGCCGCCGGCGATGACCGCGTCGAAGTCTGACTGGATCGCGGCCCGCGCCTCGGTTTCGAGATTCGCGCCGCCGACGTCCCGAACTTCGGCCTCGTGGCCCGCCGCCTCGAAGGCGCGGCGGATTCGCTCGGGCTCGTCCTTGGTCGCCGAGTTTGCCAAAGTACCGGCCGAGCCGTTGAGCAGGACGAGCAGCTTCATCGGTGCAGCAGGGTACACGGGAACAGAATTCCGGGCAGCGCCTCTACGCGGGCACGCGGCGCGACCACCTGAACCATTGCATGCCCGTCCATAGCGCAATGACGAGCACGCTTACGTGAAAGAGTAGCGGGCGGTAGCCCAAATGGCTGGTGAATGGCACGTGCAGCACCGAGACGAGGCTGAAGAGGTACGTAAGCACCGCGACCAGGGCGGGAATCAAGTCCGCCATGACGCGGCGCGGGAGAAGGATCAGACCCTCGAAAAGCATCCCCGCGGCGCCGATGTAGACGACCCATCCGGCGAGCAGCGCTTGGAGGAATCCGATCCAGCGATCGGACTCCGGTCCACCCAGCGCATGTCCCCACGCCTGCAGCGCGAGAACGGGCAGGCCGAACACGGCGGCTTGGGAGAAGCGGTACTTGTATTCACGCAGGCGCTGCTCGTGAGGGCGCGCAAGCAATTTGCTCAATGGTTCGGAGGACGCGTCGTCACGCTTCATCGACGCTGCTGTGTTCGGTAGCGCGCTGCGTAAACCCGGTGACGCGGTAACCGGCTTCGCCAACCGATTCGGTGAGCTGTTTGACCGAGACGCGCTTGGAGTCGAAGAGCACTGAGGCCTGGCCGGACGCGAAATCCACCTCGACCTCATGGACGCCAGGGTGCTGAAGCATGGACTTCTGAATGGCCTTTTCGCACTTATGACAATGCATTCCCTCAATGCGAATCAAGGCCAACTGATCGCGGCCCACATCCTCTGGCATGGCCGACCTCCAGCGCGAACTCCAGCTCATACGTTAAGACGGAAAACGGTTGAAGGCAACCGGGAAAGGGAGGGTGAGTTTGCCATCGCGCAGACAAAAGCTCAGGGCGTCAACGCCCGGGCGTCCTGATGAGACATCTTGCGCGGGGTCAGACGTGCGTCGGCGTTCTGAGGCCCCCCAAAACGTCCCGCCGCACGTCGAGCTCGACCTTCGCGAGGCGCGACAGTTCCGCGTCGATCGCTTTGACCGTCTGGTCCATCTTCGGGTAGCGCACCTCACGATATCCGCTCACATTTTCCGGGGCTCTGAGCACCTTCAGCGCCTGCGCGTAACCCGCCTCGTGTGTCAGGTTGATGCGACCGAGCAACCCCATGTACCAGTCCCGGAACGCGACCTCGCGCTGGTGCCACCCGGGCAACTTGCGCCACCACTTCATGTGGCGGATGAGCTTCAACTGCCAATCGCTGGTCGTGATTTTCAAGCGCACGCGCCACTTCCCGATGTTGAACTCGGGACTGGTGTGGTGACGGTACACAATCCGGTCGCCGTTGGACACGTCCACGCCATACTTCGCGATGTCGCGCTGCTTCTTCTCGTAGCGCGTCAGCAGGTACGCCACGTAGGGTTCGTCCTTGATCAACATCACCTTCGCGAGATTCCAGATGGCTGCGTCGGTCGCCTCGAAACTGCGGCTTGCGCTGTCGGCCCGATACACCTTGCGGACCTGCTCGACGTACTGCTTGGCCAGCGCGTGGTCCTGGTACTGGATCAGGTCGTAGATGCGCACCGCCAGGTCGTACTTGCTGCCCTCGGGCAGGTCGCGCATCTGCTTCATCGCGCCTTGCACGAGCTTTTCGAATTGATCGGCGTACTTCCGGCCGCGCAGGCGCGTCTTGCGCAGGATCCGGCTCTTGTTGGTGACCAGGTGCTCCCACGTCTCCGGCTCGGGCTTGCGCGGGAGGGCGCGGGGCTCCAAGGCCAGCTTGCGGCCGATGTTGAACGCCTTCATGTTTCGCCGCTGCTCACGCCGAATCGTGTCCTTGATGGCCCAGGCGATCGAGTGCGCGCTGACGGGGATCAGCCCGAGCTGGTATGCGACCCCGATCATCATGATGTTGACGAACTGCTTGGACCCCAGCCGCTGCTCGCAGATCTCCGAGAGGTTCTTGGCGAAGCTGACGTCGGGCCGGCAGTGGTTGTAGATCTCTTCGCGAAGTTCTTCGGGTTCGAAGTCGTCACGGCCGAGCAGAGCATAAACGGTCGGCTGCTTGTGCAGGTTGAGCACGGCGGCCGTGCGCTCTTTGCTGGCGACGCGGAACTGCTCGCGGGGGTCGGTGGCGCGTGTGGCTTCGAGGATATCGATGCCGAGCAGGAGGTCGGCCTTGCCGTAGGGGATGTTGCCCGTCGTGGGGTAGACGATGCCGTCCGGCGAAATGGGCGTTTCTTCCGTAGCCGTAGCATGGGTTTGCAACCCAGGTGCTTTCGAATGCACCGGTTGAAAACCCGTGCTGCCGGAAGGCAGATCGTCCTTGATGAACGTGATCTGCCCGTACACCCCGCCGTTGCGGATGGCGAGGCCTTTCTTGTCCTGGAAGACGACGCGGTAGCCTTCCTTGTGGCCCGCGCGGACGAGGATCGCGCCGACGACGCCGATGCCCATCCCGCCCACACCCGACATGTGCACGCGCCACACGTCGCCCGGTTTGCCCATCTCATGCACCGGCTTCGGCTCGGCCAGCTTATCCAGCGCCATGTGGGGCAGGGTGTAGCGGCGGCGCTTCTGGCGGACAATTGTCACCTGCTCGAAGCTCGGGCAGGGCTTCACGCTCGTGCCGGCGTCATTGCTCGTGCGGACGCGTTCGCAGGCGCCGTCGTTCACGCACCACGTCAGGTCGGTGTCGATCTTCTTGCCGTAGTCGGTCTCGATTGTCGTCAGCCCCGGGCACGCCGTCGCCTTCGTGCACTCCAGGCAGTTCTCGCACACCTCGGGCGTGATGTTCATGTGCGTCTTGCGCGGGAGATAGCCTTTTTCCTTGATCGTTTTCTTTTCTTCGCGCGCCAGCCGGCGGTGGTACGTGATCCCGCATTCCTTGTCGGCAATGACGACCTTTACGCCGTCGGACAGGATCGTCTTCTCCAGCACGCTCTTATACATATCGCGGTTGGCGGGCGAGAGCTTGCTGACGGTCAACTTCGACGTCCCGGCCATCCCGCGGACGATCTCGGAGATGTCCTGAATGGCCGAGCGGTTGCCGAGCAGATCCACCTCCGTGCCCGGGTGCTCCTGGTGCCCGGTCATAGCGGTCGTGCCGTTCTCCAGGATGATGAACGTGATGTCCTGCCCGGCCTTGATCGCATTGCTTATTGCGAGCTGCCCGGAGTGGAAGAATGTCCCGTCCCCCATAAAGACGATCTGCTTGTTGGTGATGAACGGGTCGATGCCCGACCCCGTGCCGCCGCCCAGGCCCATGCCGCTGTAGTTGTGCATGAGCTGCTCGGTTGGGGCGAACATGAGCATCGTGTAGCAGCCCGTGTCGCCGTGCGCGACCATGTCCACGGGGCCCATCCCGTGGTGCTTGAACATGTAGTCCTTGTCCATGAAGTTCTTGCGAACCTCGAGCAGCACGGAAGACGAGTCGCGGTGCGGGCAGCCGGGGCAGAACGTGGGCGTGCGCGCGACGATCTTGTCGGTGATGACCTGGAGCTTTGGCTTGGATGCTTCGCGCAGGCGAGCGAGCTCGGAGCTCAGCCGCCCGTTGCGCATGTGCTCGGGGAGCTCTTCGGTTCCCTTAATGAGCGGGATGAGCTTCTGCGCGAGCACTGACGCGTTCAGGCCGCGCGTGTCGGGAACGCCTGCGACGTTGCCGGGGAACTTCTTGCCGTACAGGCGCGAAGCGATGTGGCTGGCGACGTCGTGCGGGAGGAATTTGAAGGCGGCGTCGCGCAGATTCTTCTCGAGGAAGCTGCGCCGCTCCTCGATCACGATCATGTGCTTGCAGAGCTTGGAAAACTCCTCGACAAGCTTCTCATCGGCTGGGTAGCTCATCCCCATGTTCAGGATCGGGAACACGCCGAGAAGCCCGATGTCCGACAACACGTGTTCGAGGTACGGGCGACCCATACCCGTCGTGATGAAGCCGAGCGGCGCGACGTCTTGCTTCTCCGTGGCATGGGTTTGTATCCCATGCGCTTCGGGATGCACGGGTTGAAAACCCGTGCCACGCGTGGCGGGGATGATGCGATTGATGCCCAATTCGCGCGCCCGGTCCATCGTCATCCGGTAACGCTCGTCCGTCTGCAATTCCTTCATCCAGGTGCGCGGCGGGAGCAGCACCGTCTTCTGCACCGGGATTTGGGTCGTATCGAGCGCGATCTTGTGGTTCGTATTGAGCGTGGGGAACTGATTTCGCTTCACCTCGACCGTGCCGCCGCCGTCGGCCTGCGCGACGGTGACGATGTAGCCGATATACAGCCCCGCGGCCTGCGAGAGCTTGAAGGACAGGTTGATCCAGTCCTTTACCTCCTGCAGCGACCCCGGCTCGACGACGGGCATGCGCAGGTGCTCGAAGAGGAAGCGGCTGTCGGCGGGGACTTGCGTCGAGTCACACCACGGATCTTCGCCGCTGATGACAACCGCGCCGCCTTCGGGGTGTGAGCCGGCGAGCGTTCCCAGCGCCAAAGCATCAGCGGCGACATGCGTGCCCACGCTTTTGAATGCGACGATCGACCGGCACGGCGCCATCTGCGAGCCGTTGACCGCAGCGACGCCTAACGCTTCGTTGTTCGCCTGAAACGCGCGGATGCCCTTGGCCTTCAACAGGTCGCCGATGTCGCCCAGGACATCGAAGAACCCGGCCACGGGGGAGCCCGGATAGCCCGTCATGAGATGGACGCCGCCCTCGGTTTCGAGCGCGCCCTTCACCAGCAGTTCATTACCAATAAAAACTTCGCGGCCGGATTCGGCCAGGAAGCGGGGATCGATAGGCATGACAGTCGTTCCTTGAGCGGCGACCGGTTGGAGGAGAGGGTCGAGTGCAGAGAGTCGAGGGTGGAGGAAAGCAGGCCAGATGCCCGGCTTCCTCAAGTCTCTACTCTCTACGTTCGACCTTCTCCGCCCGAACACGGCTCGACGTGGCTTACAGCCGCCGGTTTCTGATCACCGCTTGCAGCCGCAGGGGACGTCGTTTCAACACCGCAGGTAAAAGACTCTTGGCTGCCGCCGGGATTTGATGGCCGGGGGCGCCGAGACATTCCATTCCTTCCCCTTCTATCGGACGAAGCCGGCAGAGAGGGATCAATCATCTTAACGTACGCTAACCGGAAGTGAAGCCCGATCCGCCGCGGCTGATAACGGACAACACCGGATCGGACGTACGCTGATGCTCTCCGCTCTGTTCGCCCCGCGCGACATGGCTGCTAAATTCCTGCACCGACGCCTTTTAGTGGCGTTCCGGTCCGGAAAACGCGGCGGGCTGTCGGCGGTAGTGTCTGATGTGAATCGCTTCACGTCTTCCGCGGTCGGGTTTACGTTTCTTGCTTCGCTTGTCACCTGGGCCCAAGCGCCCCGACCGGGCAATCTGATTGTGCCGGATGAGAATTTTCCCCGCTTCATGGTCCCTGGTCACGAAGCGTCGATGACCTCGCTGCGCAACCTGTACTGGCTGCACTACAAAAGCAACGGCCCCATGGCGACGTTGTGGGACGAGTGGCTGCCGCCCGCGACGCTCTGGCCGGCGACAGGGGACAAGCTGCGGATGCGGCAGCGCTGGGCGAGGGTGCTCTCCAACCGGGACATCGACGTCGAGGGCTACGTCTCGACGCACCAGCACGACGGCACCGCTCACGCCAATGGTTGGCCCTTCCCGCTGTGGCACCAGGGCGCGGGCATCGGGTGGCACTTCGTCGGCACCGGCGTGAGTGGCTATGAGCCGCCGGGACTCAGCCGGGGCGACGGCTGGAAATTGATCGGCGCGACCGGCGGGGCGATCGATCAGCGCGGGTGGAACATCGAGCTGACCGGGCCAGGCGCCACGCTGCAGACGCCGGCATTCGCCGTCGAGGTCTATCACGCGCCGTTCCTGCGGCTGAACTGGCGCGCCAGCGGCCTGGAGCGGTCGAAGCCATATGTCGAGTGGACGACGAAGGACGCGCCGCAATTCAGCGCCGACCGCCGCGCCTATTTCGCGCCCGCCACTGTGAACGGGGAAGAACACCTTGCGCCGCCTTCCAACTCGCAGAACACCCTCACACAGCGGTCGGGCGAGGTGCGCAGCATGATCCCGATGTACAAGCACCCGGCGTGGAAGGGGACGATCACCAGCTTGCGCATCGGCTTCGACAACCCGTCGCCGGGCGCGAGGATGATTTTGAAGTCGTTCCACACCGCCTACGACACGCGGCACAACATCAACAACTTCAACTACATCCGCGGTGTGGCGTGGTACTTCAACTGGACGCGCGACCTCGCATTCTTGCGCCACAACGCCGACCGCGCCCGCACCGCGATGCACTACGCGATGGATGAGTTTCAGACACGGACGCGCAAGCTGGTCTTCACCCCCTGGGTCGGCCACGACGGCACGAGCGGCGTACACCTCGATCAGGACGGGAAAAAATCAATCCGCGCCGGCCGGGGGATCGGCAACAACTACTGGGACCTGATGCCCTTCGGCGGCGAAGACGCGCTGGCGACGATTTATTACTACGACGCACTACGCGACTGGGCCGACCTGGAGCAGGCAATCGCCGACCACCCGGCGTGGAACGTGCCGGCGGGGGCGCTGCGCTTCGACCCCGCCGATCTGCGCAAACACGCCGATGAAGTGAAGGCCCACGCGGGCCAGCGGTTCTGGAACGAGAAGACGGGCCGGTTCATCGCCGCCATCGACTCTGAGGGCGCGCGCCACGACTACGGCTACACGTTCATGAACACCGAAGCGATTCACCACGGGTTCGCCACCGACGAGCAGGCGAACTCGATCCTGTCGTGGCTCAGCGGCGAGAGAATGGTCGACGGCGACACGTCCACGGGCGCCGACATCTACCACTTCCGCTTCGGACCGCGCTCCACGACGAAGCGCAATGTCGGCTATTATTTCTGGGGCTGGTCAAACCCCGAGCAAATTCCCTTTGGTTACCAGGTGCAGGATGGCGGCGCGGTGCTCGGCTGGAGCTATCACGACCTGATGGCCCGCGTGAAAGTGCGTGGCCCCGACGACGCGTGGAAGCGCCTCCGCGAGATCACCGGCTGGTTCGATGAGGTCCAAGCGGAAGGCGGCTACCGCGCCTACTATCGTGACCCCGCCCGCGGCACGATGCAGGGCAATAACACCCCCGGCGGGCTGGGCCTCGACGCCGAATTTGTCGAGAGCGTGCTGGTCCCGCAGGTGATGCTTTATGCCTTCCTCGGGTTCGAGCCGGGGCCGGTCGGCTTCAGCGTCAATCCGCGCCTGCCAGAGGATTGGCCGAGCCTGGAAATCCGCGGCATCCACTTCCACGACGCGGTTCTCAGCGTATCGGTGGCCCGCGACGAGATCACCATCACCGCCACGAAAGCCCCGGCCCAGCCGATGGTGATCCACCTACCGCCGGACTTCGCAAGACTTTCTTACGGAACACCTGTCACGCTCGAGAAGGACGTGCCCATCCGCTCGATGCGGAAGGAGTGAGTGCGGTCATCTCACGAAGACCCAGGTCAGCACGCACAGTCCCGCGAGAATCAGGCCCACCCACACCAGTGTTGGCACGCGCCGCGGCGGCGCATCGGCGCTGCCGATGAAGTTCCCGCAGCGCGGGCAGATGTCCGCATCTTCGTGGACTGGCCTGCTGCAGAACGGGCAGGGGACAAAATCTCCCACATCGTCCGCGTCATTCGGATCCTGATCGGATTCCAGCGGATCTTCGTCGACGGAATCGTCGTCGTCATCGTCACGATCATCTTCACCAACCGCGGTGGGCAAGGAAGGACCTCCCCGCTTATGCCCGCGCGGGCACGGCGATGTCTGTCATCATCAGCACGCCCGGCGGGGCCTTGAGCACGCGCGGGATTGCGTTGACGAGCGACGCGACCGTCGCGTGGTCGCCGGCGATGCCGCCGTTCACGCGCACTTCCAGGGGAGGGTCGCCGGTGATCTTCACCGCATCGTGCGGGTCCTGCGCGTCGAGGTACATCTTCAGATCCATGTACACGCGCTGCACGTCACCCACCTTGCCGACCACCTCCTGATGGATGCCGCAGCACTGGCCCTTTTTCACGTCGAAGAACTTGGTCTTGATGTCGTACGGCGCGATCATCGGCTGGAACAGCTCATATGTTTCGGTGAACTTCCAGCCCATTGCATGGCCGATCAGCGCCAGCGACTCGAGGAACCCGGCGTGCCCCGCCTTGCCTTCCTTGAACAGGCGGCGCATCTCGTCGGGGTCGAGCCCCGAGCCGATCTTCTTCTGCAGCGGCATGCGGCGGGTCGTCGCGTTGACCACGCGCTCGCAGTAGATGTGCTCCACCGTTCGTGACACTCCCGTCATGCATACGGGCAGCACGTCCATCACGAAGCCGGGGTTGACACCCGTGCCCAGCACGCGCGCGTTGTGCTTCTTGCACACCTCGTCGAGCTCTTTCGACAGAACCGGCGCGCGAAAGCTGGGGACGAGCAGCTCTTCACAGGAACTGACCGCGCTCACGCCGCGCTCGGCCATCGGCATGATCTGCTTGATCGAAACGTCGGCCTTGCTGCCGGCGGTGTGGAGCACGACGTGGGGCTGATGCTTCTCGTAGAGTTCTTCGAACGTCTTGTAAATGCGGGCGCCGCTCAGCTTTGGCTCACCGGTGAGCTCGCCGAGGGCTTTGCCGGACTTCGCCGGGTCGATGTCGATGCCGCCGACGAGTTCGATCCAATCCTTTTCGGCTGCGAGCTTGGCGCTCTCGATGCCGATTGGACCAAGCCCGAACTGTGCTACTTTCACCTTGGCCATGTCGCTGTTTTCTCCGGAAAATGAGTCGAAACGGTATTTGTATCGGAGCGGGTGGGGCTTCACAACAAACCGGGCGCGGGGGCCGCGGCGCTTGCCCAGATTTTGCAACGTCCGTCAACCGCGATATAAAGAAGCGCGCGATATCGTGGCAGGAACAGGCAATAACGGACCGTCCCTCGGTCGCCGTTAGTAACTGCCGCCTAGTCGCGAGGCCTTTCGTGCGGGAGACTTCCTTGGTTCCAGCGATCGTTCCCAGACAACGCAGCGTTCTCCAGGCGATCTGGCGCGCTGGCCGGCTCAGCCGACGCGACCTTCACGAGCAGACGGGCATCCGCCCCAACACGGTCGGCTCGGATGCCGCCATGCTCCTCAAACAGGGCATCCTGCGCGAGTGCACGACGCGCAGCCTCGGCCGCGGACGCCCGCGCGTCCCGCTGGAGATCGACCCGGCCAAGCGTCACGTGATCGGCATCGCCATCCGCCCTGGTCACGTCGAGGTCGGCCGGCTGAACCTGCTCGGACACCTGCTCGATACGCCCGTCTCGCACACCGCCGTCCAGCCCAACGCGATCATTCAGACCACCAGCGATCTGCTCGAAGAGCGCATCGACGCGCAAACGCTCGGCATTGGGCTGTCCACGCCGGGGTTCGTCGATCCGGTGAAGAAGACGATCCTGTTCAGCGCCATGACCAGCCGCGCCGGTGTTGTCAGTCTGAAGCCAGCGTTCGAGGCGGCGAAGAAGGTGCCGGTGGTGCTTGAGAACGACATGCACGCGCTGGCGGCCCGCTGGCTGCTCACCCACCAGCAGGAACAGGACGAAGACGTGCTGCTCGTGTATTTCGAAGACGGCCAGTTCGGCTCTGCCATTTTGATCGAGGGGCGCCCGAACCGCGGCTGCGTCACGGGCGCCAACGAGCTGGGCCACACGCGCCTGCCCGTCGATACGGAGATGTGCTTCTGCGGCCATACGGGTTGCTTGGAGCGGATCTGCTCGACGACGTTCCTGCACCGTCACGGCCCCAAGACGGGCACGCTCGCCGAGCGCGCCGCGACGTTTAACGCCGCTGATGAGCCGATGAAGCTGATGATTGAGCATCTCTCTAACGGTTTGGCGAACGCGATGAATTTCACGCGGGCCAATCGTCTGGTGCTGGTCAGCGAGTTGATGAGTCACCCCGGCTTCACGCGTCATCTCACCGCGTCCATCCGCGGCAAAGTGCTGGGCGCGATCATGGAGCGCATGCGAATCGACGTGTGGAGTCAACGCGCCGCCCAGACCGCCGAAACCGCGGGTTGGCTGGCGCTGGCGAGCCTGTATTACGAAGGATGGGATCACGTCACAAATGACGTCGCGATCGAGAAGAAGCCCCCTGCTGTGGTCGAGTAAGTGCGCTTGCCCGCCCGCGCTGTTGTTACATCACCTTCATCAGATCATTATCCACCGCGAACTTCGCGACGATGCTCTTCTTGTGCATGACCCGGCTCTTCAGCGGGAACGGAAGCGTCTCGTCATCGAGTTGCTTCTTCGCCTCGTGCTTCGCGGCGACGCCTTGCTCGCCCTGCAGCGCACGCAGGAGTTCTGGTTCGCATGAGACCTTACAGCAGCGTCGGCGTGACGAAGAAGTAGAGGTCGGTCATCTGCTGCTGCGAACGGTGGTTCTTGAACAGGTTTCCAACCGCCGGCAGGTCGCCCAGACCAGGCACTTTTTCCTCGCGCGTGGTCGTGCGGATCATCCGCAACCCGCTGATCACCAGCGTGTGGCCGTTGTTGATGGTGACGGCCGTCTCGGCTTCGCGGCTCTCGATGATGGGGTTGACGATCGGGGTCGAGCCGCCCGTCAGCGTGGGCAGTGTGGTGAAGCCGCTGACCGACGAAACGATCGAGATCGCGTGGAGCCTGATGCGGTCGTCGCTCACGGCTTGGGGCGTGATGTACAGTTGCACGCCGACGGGCTTATAAGTGGTCGCCGTCGTCACCGCGTTGGCGGCGATCGTGGTGGACTGAATGGGCAGCTCCTGTCCGGCGAGCATGTAGCCGGTCTGGCCCGCGGCCACCGTCATGCGCGGCGATGAGACGACGCGGATCAGCCCCGTCTCGGCCATCAGCTGGAAACTCGCCTCGATGTCGATGCCGGCGTCCTGAAACGCTTTCATCAGCGAGATGACCGAGCCGTTGCCCGCGGGCGGCGCCGGATTGGCCGCGAACTTCGCTGCGTCGAAGGTCGAGATGCCCGTCGCCGTGCCGTTTGCCGACAGCCGCTTGAACAGCAGCCGCGCGCCCTGCTGATAGTCGAAGTCGTGGCTGACCTCGAAGATCTTGGCGGTGATCTCGACCTGGCGCGGCGGGATGTCGAGCCCTGCGAGCAGGTTAAGGATCGTATCCTTCTGCTCCTTGGCGCAGGTGATGACGAGGGTGTTTTCGCGCGGGAGCGGGAGGATGGCGCCATCGGCGCCGAGCTGTTGCGTGATGACGGCGACAATCGGCGCCAGGTCTGCGGGGGTGACGGTGACGGCGCGTCGCGCCACCCCGGCGGCGGGCGCGGCCGCAACACTCGACCCGCCGTAGCTGCGCAATACCCAGATCAGCCGCAGCCGCCCATCGGGCATCTCGCTGATTGTCACGGGCAGGTCGCGCATGTCGACCGGCCGCGTTGTTACCGCGGGATTGCCCAGCGCCGTTGTCGGACCAGATTCCGACCCGCGGCTGGTGACGACCTCGAGCGTCGCTGGCTGCGTCGACGGGCTGCTCGGTTCATCAATCGGCTGCTTCGCCCTCATGTCAACAGGGCCACCGCCGCTGTCTTCTGAAGCTGCGTTCTGAATCTTGTTGCGGTCGGTGTTGTACTTCTCCCACATCGGCTTGGGGCTGACTTGCCCGATGACGCCGAAGTCGGTGGCCATCAGCTGGTTGCTGGACTGCACGAAGGCAATTGAATCGCGATGCGGGGTGGTGGAGATCACGGTCGGGCGGTCGGGGTGGGTGAGGTCCTGGCCATGCGCCGCCGTCCGCATTTGGTTGGGATCTTTCCCAGGCGCGCAGCCGAAGCCGGAGGCGGTCACGGTCGCGGCGAGCAGCGATGCGCGCAGCACCCGCTGCGCGCGTCCCCTGATCCTGACTGACTTGCGCGGCTTGCCCGCGTTTTCAAAATTTTTCCTGGTCGTTGCGTCGTGCATCGTACATCTCCCGCGCTTTGCCCGACCACTGCCATGAACTGCTGTCGGCGTGGACCAAGCCCTGCGTTGGTAATGCGGTGGCCGGGGAGTTGGTCAACGTGGCAATCGGTGGGTCGAGTTAGCGGGTGCCCACCTGCCCATACGCATCGGCGAAAAGCCCGTTGAAGGAATTCGGTGGCCGATAACCGCGCTGTACACAACCCAGGGTCTTCATCGGCAAGACACGACCCGAACCGCCCGCCCTTTCCCGCCGGAAAACCGGGAATCTCGCTGTCGGCTGTTGCCACGGATCAGCGGAGCCGGAGGCACGAAAAATAATCGCAGGCGATAAAAATCAGGCGAGCCCCGTCAACCAGTGACCCGAACCACAGACTTTCGGCGCGACCGGCGACCCCTTTCTTGGCCCAGAAAATGCTCGAACCAAGTCTCACAAACCGCGTAAGCGTCTCAGGTTTCCTCATCACATGTTTGCGGCCATTGTTGGCCGTGCATCGGGAGAGTAGAGCATATGTCGTACAGCAGTCCTCGCCGCCACGGGCGGTCGCAGCGGTCTTCTTGCCCCTCCGCACAACTCGAACAACTGGAGTCGCGCCGGCTGCTCAGCGCTGATCCTGCGAGCCTCCGCGATGCCGGATTTGTGCCCATCGATTGGCAGGGGAAGGAGACGTATGTCCGCCCCGGTGAGTGGATCGTGCAGATCGACGGCCTGAGCGGCGCGCGCGGCAAGCAACTGAAGGCCGCCAACGCTCTGCTCGCCGGCACCGGCATCAGCGCCCGCGAGCAACTGGGCGCCGACGGGCTCCTGCTGGTCGAGGCCGCTCCCGCGGCGGGCTTCGATCGCCTGCGCACCGCCCTGCAGCGCGTACCGGGCTTTGAGTACATCGAGCCCAACGTCGCGTTCTCCATCGAGCAGACCCCCAACGACACCGACTTCTCGAAGCTTTGGGGGCTGCACAACACGAACGACGCCGACATCGACGCCCCCGAGGCGTGGGACCTCTCGACCGGCGGGACCAGCAGCGTCGTCGCGGTCATCGATACCGGGGTCGACTACAACCACCCGGACCTCAAGGCCAACATGTGGGTAAACGCCGGCGAGCAGGGGGTTGACGCCGACGGCAAGGACAAGGCCACCAACGGCAAAGACGACGACGACAGCGGCTACATCGACGACGTCCACGGCGCCAACTTCATCGTCGCTCAGACTGACCCGGCCAGCGGTAACCCGATGGACGACCAAGGCCACGGGACGCACGTCGCCGGAACGATCGGCGGCGTCGGCAACAACGGCGCCGGCGTGGCGGGCGTGAACTGGAACGCGCAGCTCATGGCGCTGAAGTTCCTCGCCGCCGACGGCTACGGCACGAGCGCCGACGCCATCGAGGCGCTGTACTACACCATCAACCTGAAGAAGCGTGCGGAAAACCCCGTCAACGTCAACGTCACGAACAACAGCTACGGTGGCGAGCCTTGGTCCCGCGCGTTCTACGAGGCCATCAAGGACACCGGTGCCGCCGGGCAACTGTTCATCGCGGCGGCGGGCAACGGCGACTGGCTCGGCCGCGCCATCAACAACGATACGTCGGCTCACTACCCCTCCAGCTACGGGCACGACGGCAGGACTTTCGACGATCCAGCCACGACAACGATCGAGTCGCTCCCCTCGCTGGACAACGTGATCGCCGTCACCGCCACCGACAGCAACGACGCCAAGGCGTCGTGGGCGAACTACGGCGCGAAGAGCGTGGACTTGGGCGCACCGGGCGTGAACATCTGGAGCGCCGCGATCGGCGGGGGGTACAAGTACAACAGCGGCACGTCCATGGCCGCCCCGCATGTCGCGGGCGCCGCGGCGCTGGCTTGGAGTTACAACCCGGGCGCCTCCGTGGCGCAGGTCAAGGCAGCCATCATAGGCGGGGTGGACCCGATCACCTCGCTGGCCACCAACACCATCACCGGCGGGCGGCTCAACGCGTTCAAGACGCTGCAGGGTCTGCCCCCGAGCACGCCGCCGAGTGCGCCCCAGCAGCTCACCGCCACCGGGCTCTCGTCCAACCGGATCAGCCTTGCCTGGAAGGACTCGTCCGGGGAGGCGGGCTACAAGATCGAGCGCTCGCTCACCGGGCAGGGCGGCTGGGAGGTGGTCGGCAGCACGATCGCTAACCAGACCACCTTCACTGACACCGGCTTGAGCGGCGGCACCACGTACTACTACAAGGTCCAGGCGCACAACGCCGCCGGCTCCACCTACTCCGCGCCGGCCTCCGCCAAGACCTCCTCGCCCATCGTGCCTGAAAACCCGACGGGGCTGACCGCCACCGCCTTCGGGGCCACCGAAATCCGCCTCGCATGGACCGACAACTCGGCTGGCGAGACCAGGTTCGAGATTCAGCGCTCCGACGGCGCCAGCGTCGTGACCATCCCCGTCTCGAAGGACACCGTCGCCTACTCCGACGAGGGCCTCAAGCCGAGCACGACGTACACCTACGTGGTGTCGGCGGTGAACGACGCGGGGAGGTCGGACTCGAACTCCGCCTCCGCGATGACCGCCGGAACCGGCACCGGGCTGCGCGGCGACTACTACGACAACATGCTCACCGAAGACCGAAAGGTCGCCTCTGCCTACACCCTCAGCGGCTGGAAGTTCGCCCGCACCGACGCCACCGTCAACGCAGTCTGGGGCAACGGCGCCCCGTCCCACAACGGCACCACGCTCGGGGCCGACTCCTTCACCATCAAGTGGACCGGCTCGGTGCAGCCGCGATACACGGACAACTACACGTTCCGGTTCGAGCCGGACGACGGCGTCGGCATGTGGATCACCATTGACGGGGTCAAGCAACAGCTCTGGACGCCCACCTGGGACCGCTACGACGGCACGCGCAACGACCGCACGTCCACCGAGTACGCCAATACCACGCCCTACGAGTCCGCGCCGCTGGCGCTGAAGGCGGGCGAAAAGTACCCCATCGAGATCGTGTACTACGAGTACAGCGGTGGGGCGCAGGCGAAGCTCTTGTGGCGGAGCGCCAATCACCAGGCGCTGGAGGTCGTCCCGCAGAGCCAGTTGTACTACGCGCCGGACGCGCTGAGCGCGACGACTGTCTCGGACACGCAGGTGAAGCTGACGTGGGTTGACCATTCCGGCGACAAGGCCGGCTTCAAGGTCGAGCGCAGCACGAACGGCAGCACGTGGACGCAGATCGGCACCACCTCCGGCGACAGCGCCGGCGGCACCGGCAGCTACGTTGCCAGCGGGCTGACCCCGGGGACGGCGTACTCGTTCCGCGTCCGTGCGTACACGAGCAGCCCTGCGTTCAACTCCAATTACTCCAACACCGCCGTCGCCACCGTTAGCGCGACTGCCACCGCGGCGGCGCAGACGTCCGCGGCGAGCCTGTTTTCGACGGAGCCCATCGACGCTTCGCTGCTGGACGAGCTGGAGGCGGCGCTTACTTAACCCGTCCCTGCGCATGAGCGGCGACGTGCTCGTAGACGGTGGCCAGGAACCCGAGGAAGGGGAACTTTCCCTTCGGGAAGGGCGCCGCGCCCAGGCGCTGCAGCGCGGGCGGCGCATCGGGCGAGGGGGGCTGGAGCGCATCGATATCAGGGCCCCCGTGGTAGAAACTGTCGTCGGCAGGGACGTCGTCCGTCGTCATGTTCCTCACGAAAATTTAGCCGCAGATGGGGCACAATGCACACAGGTAAAAGCAGGTGGCTTCGTTTCATCTGTGTTCATCTGTGCCTCATCTATGGCTGATCAGTATTCCGCCACCGCGCTTGCCGACAGCTCCAGCGTCTTGCGCAGGTCGTCGGTCGACAGGTTCGTCAGCCACTCGTCCCCGCTGCCGACGATCCGGTCGGCCAGCGCGACCTTTTCCGTCAGCAGCTGATCGATCCGCTCCTCCACCGTGCCGATGCAGACGAATTTGTGCACCTGCACCTTCCGGGTCTGCCCGATGCGATGCGCGCGGTCTGTCGCCTGGGATTCGACGGCGGGGTTCCACCAGCGGTCGAAGTGGAACACGTGGTTCGCGTTGGTGAGGTTCAGGCCCAGGCCGCCCGCGCGGAGCGACAGCAGGAAAATCTTCGGACCCTCGCCCGGTTTCTGGAAGTCGTCGATCATCTGATCGCGCATCTTCGCCGGCGTGCCACCGTGCAGGAACGGCACGGTCCTGCGCAACCGCCGCGCGAGGATTTGCTCGAGCAGATGGCCCATCTCGCGGAACTGCGTGAACACCAGCGCGCTGTCGCCTTCCTCGATCACCTCTTCGAGCATCTCGACCAGCCGCTCTGTTTTCCCGCTGCGTCCGTCGAGGTCCCCGTTCTTGTCGGTCAGCAAGCCCGGGTGGTCGCACACCTGCTTCAAGCGCGTCAGCGCCGCCAGCACGAGCGCGCGTCTTCGGATCCCATCGGCGGCGTCTACCTGGCCGAGCATCTGGCTGGTGATCTGCTGGTACATCGCCGCCTGCTCCGGCGTGAGGTTGCAGTAAACCTTCATCTCCATCTTTTCCGGCAGATCGCCGGCGATGAGCGGATCGGACTTGGTCCGGCGGAGCACGAACGGCTGAATCAGTCGCCGAAGCTGTCCGGCACGGTCCTGATCGACCAGCTTTTCGATCGGCATGGCGAACCGGTCCCGGAACTCCGCCGCCGAGCCGAGCAAGCCGGGGTTGAGCACTTCCATGATCGACCAGAGCTCGCTCAGCCGGTTCTCAATCGGCGTGCCCGTCAGCGCCACGCGGTGCGGCGCCGACAGTGAGCGGATCGCCTGTGTCGCCGCAGCGTACGGATTCTTGATCTTCTGTGCCTCGTCCAGCGCAATCCGGTGCCACGCCACCCGTCGGAAGTCTTCCACGTCGCGGTGCGCCAGTGCATAGCTGGTAATCACAACATCGTGCTCGCCCGCGGCCTTCACAAACGGCTCCCCGTGCAGCCGCTCGGGGCCATGATGCACAAGCACCTTCAGCGGCATGGCGAACCGCGCCAGCTCCTTCGTCCAGTTCCCCACGACCGAAGTCGGCGCAAACAACAACGTCGGCCCGAGCTTTGGGGCGCCGTTACCCGTCTCCCGTTCGTGCAACATCAGCGCGATGAGCTGGATCGTTTTGCCCAGCCCCATGTCGTCGGCCAGGCAGCCGCCGATTCCGAGCTGGGCGAGGAACGAGAGCCAGTCGAGGCCGCGAAGCTGGTAGGGGCGGAGCGTCCCATGAAAGCCGGCGGGCTGCTCGAGCGATGTAACCCGCGCCGACGGCGCCTGCTCCAGGAGCTGGCCCACCCATGATGTGCCGTGCAGGCCGACGATTGGGACACCATCGGCGGCGCTGGTGGTGAATGCCGTGCGGAATGCCTCGGCCAGCGTCATCGTGCCCGCTTTTTTCTTTTCCAGCAGTTGCGCGGCGCGGTCGGCGGCTTCCACATCGAGCTGTACCCAGCGGCCACCGTGGCGCACGAGCGGGAGGCGGCCTTGCGCGAGGCGCGCGAACTCGTCGGGCGAGAAGCGCAGGTCGCCAACGGCGATCTGCCAGTCGAAGTTGAGCAAGCTGTCGAGTCCGAAATGGCCGGTGTTGAACTCGCCGCTGGTCGGTCCGCCGCCGGCGCGCTGCCGTGGAGGGCCGGTCATCAGCAGCGACTGTTCATCGTCGATCGGACTGATCGAGAGCAGCAGTCCCGGCGCGAGGTCGCGAGCGGAGGTCCACTGGGGCAGCGTGACGAGGAAGTTGCGCTCGCGGAGCTGCGGCCCCCAATTGCGGATGAACAGATGCGCTTCGGGCGTCGAGAGGCGCACGTTGGTCGGCGATTCGGACTGCAGCTCGGACGACAGCGGGGGGAAGACTTCGGCGGCCAGCGCCAGGTCCGCGCGCACCTGTTCGCGGCGCGCGGCGAGCTTTCGGCCGAGAATCGCGCCGGTCTCGGCTCGCTCATCCCACAGCTCGGCGGCGCTGAGCGGCTCAGCGTCTTCCGTCGCAGGCCGCAGCCGCAGCGCAACATTCCATGGCTTCTCGACTCCGTCCTGATCCTCCTCCGGCTCTTCCAGCACGAACTCCACCTGCCATGGCGAGGCAGCGCTCTGCTCTTCCAGGCGGCCCACCCACGCGCGCACCTGCTCGACGAGGCGCCGCGCGTCGTATGGATCGTCGATCTTGACCGTGCGGTCATTCCCCAGAAGCGCCGACATCCACCGCACCTCCGCCGGCGCGTCCTCGGCGGCTGCCAGCTCGTGCACCCGCGCGAAGAACGGGTCGTGCGAGACGTCGCGGCGAATGAGCCCGTCGGATGTCCTGGAAAGGAACGATTCGACCAGCGCCGTCGCGTCTGCCGGGATCGTCCGAGGATCATTCGTGACGATTGCGCGGCAGACCCGGGGCATGGCGTCGGCGAACTGCTCCAGCCGCTTGATGTCCTCGCCCGATCCCACCAGCAGTCGCCACGTCGCCTCGAGCTCCCCGTCGCGGCGCTCCAGGAGGTCGGGGAAGAACTGCTGGGCTGCGATGCGCTGCGTCACGTGGCGCGCGAGCGTCGCCCAGTAGCGAATCGAGTCATCGCAGGCGCCGGCATCCGCCGCCGGGCAGCACGCGATCAGCAGGTCGACGGCCTCCGTCGCCGCGAAGCGCAGTGTCGGCACGGTCACATCAACCAGCACACCCTTCTCCGGCAGGCGCAGCCGCAGCTCCGATGGCTCGCCCACCGACGCCAGCAGCGCGTCCCCCGATGCTTCGGCGATGGCATCGCGCAGCGCATCGATCGGCAGCGGCGCGACTCCGTCTTGCGGCGCGTCGCCCCACAGGTGCAAAGCCGCGTTGTCCCAGTTGGCGTGAAGCGACATGGAGGGAAAAGCTCAGGGCCGAAGCGCAAAGGTGAAAGAGGAGAAAACGTGTCGTGCGGTGTTACTTCATCCTTCCGCCTCGATGCTTCAGCCTGGTTGGAACATGACGATTTGCCCGCTCCGCACGCTTTCGCGTTCGGCGTCGATGAGCTTGAGGCACATCACGGCATCGTCGGCGGTGACCACGCTGGGACGCTCGCCCGTCTTCACGCAGTTGATGAAATAGCGCAGCTCGATCTCATAGCCCGCGCCGCTTTCGCACGTCACCGGCTCCGTTTTCCCGCCCTGCGTCACCAGCAGCGGGTGCTCGCGCGCCAGGTCGTAGACGGCCGTCGCGTTGTCGAAATTCACCGTGTACAGCATCTTGAACCCGAACCCGTCGGCCATGCACCAACTGCCCTCGGCGTGGACGTGCGGGACGTCGTCGTAGAAGAATTGCGTGGTGACGTGATCAATTTCACCGGAGACCTGCGAATAGCCGCGGCTGAACAGCGCGGACGGCGTTCCGAACAGGTGGTAGACGAAGTCCACGTCGTGGACGTGCAGGTCGAGCACGGCCCCGCCGGAGACCCTGCCGTCACGGTACCAGCCCTTGGGCAAGCTCGTGATGCGGCGGAACGTCGCCGAGCGCACCTTCCCATACGTCCCCGCGCTCACAACCCCTTTCAGCCATGTCCACTGCGGCCAGAAGCGCATGACCATCGCGGGCATGAACATGCCTCTGGCCGTCCGCGCCGCCGCAGCGATCTGCTCGCCCTCGGCGACGGTGCGCGCCAGCGGCTTTTCGCAGACCACGTGCTTGCCCGCGTTGAGTGCCGCCGTCGCCACCTCCAGGTGCTGCGTGGTGGGGACGCACACGTCGACGACGTCCACGTCGCTCCGCGCGAGCAGGTCGAGATAGTTGGTCGTGCCCGTGATGCGATCCATGGGCAGGCGGGTGATCCCGCCCGCCAGCACGTTCCCTGCCGTGCCCGAGAGGTCTCCCCCCGCGCGCTTCGGGTCCTGATCCGACACCGCCACCACCTGCGCGTCGGCGATGTTCTGGTACGCCTCGTAGTGCGTGCGACCCATCATCCCCAGACCAATGATTCCAACTTTAACCATGCGGTTCCGTGCCTCTCGATGAACAGCGCGCACCCCCGAAGCGCGGCAGCGCCCGCATTCAGGCGCATCGCGAAGTGTACCCACGGCCAATCAGTTTGCGAGCGGGAGGTCGGAAGGTGTCTCTCGAAGGGTGATTCAGTTCTCGAAGAAGCCGGACAGGAGACCGCGAAGAGGCGCGACAGCGCGAAGCAAAAGCAATCATCCTTTGTGGCTTCGCGGCCCCCTTTGCGCCATCGCGTCCTTCGCGGTCTCCTTTGAACGCCGTGCTTGGGTATGAGACAGGTGCCGCCAAGGACGCCGAGCGGGAAAGGCAAAAGAGGGAGTGCGCCACGAATCGCAAATCAAAAGAAGGCACGCACGTGTCCCACTTTCTGCGCTGGCCGCGCGGCACCATGGCCAACTCGTGGCCCTCCCGGCACTTGCGCGCCGGGCATCGGCGACGCGCCAAAAATGTGAGACATTCTGGGACATTCTGGGACATCCGCGTCATCTGACCTTCCTGACCTTCCCCAAGATCGGTGGGCGCGGGTTCAGTTGCGTTGAGCCTCGAACGCTTCGGGGCTCACGTAGTGACCCTCCCCGCGTTTGGTGGGCGCGCGGGTGGTGCTCAGCGGCGCATCGTGCGCCTTGCAATACACCCCCGGCTGTGCGCGTTCGTATGCACGATCGCGCACGGCAGTCTCCGCCACACGCTAAAGAGCCCGAAAAATGGGCGAAAAAAATCTGTGTCGCCACCATTTTCGCGCAACTCCTTTTGCGCGCTCGTGCAGCCACCCACCGTTTTCGACTTCGACAGAGCAGAGCTGGTGGAGTGCGCCGGAATCGGTGTGCCGATGGCGAGCACGATTCTCAAATTCTTACGACCCGACATCTTCCCGATCATAGACGTGCGCGCGTATCGCGCCGTCTACGGTAAGAAGCTGCACTGGCGCCCGGATTCGGTCAAACGGAATATCGACCTGTACCTGGGTTACGCTTCAGACGTAGAGCGCATCAGCAACGCGACCGGCCGACCGCTGCGCGAGATCGACGAGCAACTGTACTGCTTCGACCTGGCGCACAACGGACGGATCTAAGGGCCAGACGAATCCCCGTGTACTACCGGAACCGGCGCGGCGACGGCTTGGTCGAGCGTGACCACCCGCCGTGGAGCGGTCGGGCCGCCGGGTGCGGCGCCGGCGAGCGGTTGCTCGATCGCTGTCCGTTCCCGCCACCTTGCGCCCGCGGGGGCGTTGGATTCGGCTGCTGCTGGGTGCGCGTCTGCCTGTGCGGATGCGCCAACTGCTGCGGCCGATCCGACCGATGATGTGGATGCGCGGATGCCGACGAATCCCGCTGCGGCCGACGATGTCCCTGCGGGCGACGGCGATCGTCGCCGGCTTCGGCGTGACGCTGGGCGGCGTCGAAGGCCGGATATTCCGGATGATCGGCTTGGACGCGAATCTCCTTGCGGATCAAACGCTCGATGGCCTTGAGGTACGAGCGCTCATCGCGGTCGCAGAAGCTGACGGCCGTGCCGCTGGCGCCGGCCCGTGCCGTGCGACCGATCCGGTGCACGTACGTCTCGGGCTCATTGCTCAGGTCGAAGTTGATCACGTGCGAAATGTCGTCAATGTCAATCCCGCGGGCGGCGATATCGCTGGCGATCAGCACGGGCGTTTTGCCCGTCTTGAAGTTGGAGAGCGCCCGCTGCCGGGCATTCTGGCTCTTGTTGCCGTGGATCGCCTCGGAGGTGATCCCGGCCTTGTGCAGCTGCTTTACAACGCGATCGGCGCCGTGCTTCGTGCGCGTGAACACCAGTGCCCGCGAGAAAGCCTGATTGCTCAGCAGGTGCGCCAGCAGATAGGGCTTGTTCCGCTTGTCGACCATGTAGACCGACTGATCGACCTTGTCGACGGTCGACGCAACCGGCGTCACTGTGACGTTGACGGGCTGGCGCAGGATCGAATCGGCGAGCTGGCGGATGTCCGGCGGCATGGTGGCGCTGAACAGCAGGTTCTGCCGCTTGGCGGGAAGCTTCGGAATAATCCGGCGGATGTCATGAATGAACCCCATGTCGAGCATCCTGTCGGCTTCGTCAAGGACGAACACCTCCACATGACGCAGGTCGACGTGGCCCTGGTTCATCAGGTCGAGCAGCCGGCCGGGCGTCGCGACGACGATGTCCGTGCCGTTGCGCAGCGACTGCACCTGGTGGTGCTGGCTGACGCCGCCGAAGATGACGGTGTGGCGAAGGCCCAGGTGCTGCCCGTAGGCGCGGAAGCTCTCGTCGATCTGCACGGCCAGCTCGCGCGTGGGCGAGAGGATCAGCGCGCGGATCGGGCGCTTCTGGCCGCTCGTGGGAGCTTTCCGGGAGAACCGGTGCAGCATCGGCAGCGCGAAGGCCGCCGTCTTACCGGTTCCTGTCTGGGCGCATCCCAGCACGTCACGGCCCTCCATGATCGGGGGGATCGCCTGCGCCTGGATGGGCGTGGGTTTGGTGTAGTTCTCGGCCGCAAGGGCACGAAGGATCGGCTCGGCGAGCCGTAAATCGGCAAACATCATCGTAGCACTCACTCTTTCGGGTGGTGCGCACCCGAAGTGACCAACGCGAGCGAAAGTGCCGCGATAACAGGGTCCTTGAGGAGCGCTACAACTGGGCTTCGTTGGGAGCGAATTCAGTAGGAAATGCCGGGAAAGTCAGGCAGAACCGCGTGAAGGCCGTCATCGGCAGCGGGCAGTTGTCTTCAATTACTATATCGGTACGTCGGCGGATGTACAGAAGATCGGCCAGGGGAATGTTTTCCGGGGCACGCCCAAGTACAGTGTGGAGCCTCTATGACGGCTGTAGGTGTGGCCATCATCGGAACGGGTCAGATCGCGCTGGCGAACCACCTGCCGGGGCTGAAACTGCTGCCCGGCGCGAAGCTCGTGGCGTTGTGCGACAGCGACGAAAGCGTGCTGCGCCGGGCGGCGGAGCAGACCGGCATCCGCGCGACGTTCACCGACTACAACGAGCTGCTCCAACATGACGCCGTCGACGCGGTGGTCATCGCCACGCCCAACATCACGCACCCGCCCATCGCCATCGCCGCCGCCAAGGCGGGGAAGCACGTCATGTGCGAGAAGCCGCTGGCGCTGAACCTCAGTGACGCGCTGGCGATGCTGCGCGCCGCGGAAGAGGCGAATGTCCGCCACATGACGGCATTCACCTACCGCTTCGTTCCCGCCATGCGCTACATGCACCACCTGATCAGCACCGGCGCGATCGGCGGCGCCTACCACTTTCGCGCGCAGCGCTTTCAGGACTGGGGCGATCGCGGCCTCGGCTGGCGGCAGGTGAAAGCGCTCGCGGGCACGGGCGAGATGGGGGATATGCTCAGCCACCGCATCGACTATGCCCACCTGCTGATCGGGCCGATCAGACGCCTCGTCGCGGACGTGAGGACTTTCGTCCCCACGCGTGCCGGCAACCCCTCCGACGTCGACGACTGGGTTGCCATGCTGGCCGACTTCGGCGAGCGCGACGTCACCGGCGTCTTGGAAAGCACCAAGCTCGCCACCGGCCGCGGCGAAGGGCTGCGCGGGCAGGACACAGTTGAAGTGAACGGCAGCGAGGGCACGATCGTGTACTCGACGCAGAAGCCGCTCGAGCTTCAGATCGGGAAGAAGGGTGATCCGGACCTGCACCGCATTGACGTCCCGCGCGAGTTTCTCGTCCACCCAAAGTCCCCGCGCGACGCCTCGCTGGGCGACCCGCTCGTCACCTTCCGCTACGATCAGACCGCCGAGTTCATCGACGCGATTGTCAACCAGCGCCAATGCAGCCCGTCGTTTGTTGACGGCGCGCGGGCGCAGGGGGTGATGGATGTGGCCCTGCAGTCGGCGGAGCAGCGGTGTTGGATGGACGTGCCGCAGGTGACGTAGCCGGAGAAGTCGAAAGACGTTACTGCCGACGAATTTCACGAATCTGCACGAATGAGACAACACAGATTTGTGATGCATTCGTGTCGACTCGTGGGATTCGTGGGAGTTTCTCTTCCTGTAGCGAGTGAGCGATGAATCGGACGGCGGTGGTGACGGGCGGGAGCAGCGGCGTGGGGCGGGCGACGGCGCTGCGGCTGGTGAAAGACGGCTGGCGCGTCGCGATCGTCGGCACGCGCGCCGATGCGCTGAACGAGACGATCCAGATGTCCGGTAGCCCGGACCAGATGCTCGCCTGCCCGTGCGACCTGGCAGACGCCGGCGCTGTCGCGGCGATGACCCAGCGCGTTTCCCAGACGTGGGGGTTCATCGAGCTGCTCGTCGCCGCGGCTGGGACGAACATCCCCAACCGCAGCTTGGAAAAGCTCTCGCTCGACGACTACCGCAGGGTCATCGACGTCAACCTCAACGGCGTGTACTTCTGCGTCCACGCCTTCCTCCCCGCCATGCGGCAGAACAGGCGGGGCACGATTGTCGTGGTGAACTCCCTTGCAGGCCTCAGGGCCAGCGCACTATCCGGCGTCCCCTACAGCGTCTCCAAATTCGGCGCCGCCGGGCTCGTGCAGTCGATCAACGCCGAGGAGAACGGCAACGGCATCCGCGCCACCAGCGTCTTCCCCGGCGATATCAACACGCCGCTGCTCGACAAGCGCCCCAACCCGCCGGCGAAGGAACTTCGCCTGAATATGCTCCAGCCGGATGATGTGACCGACTGCGTCATGCTTGCGGTGAATCTGCCCCAGCGCGCGGTGATCGAGGAGATCATGGTGCGACCGTGCATTTGACGCCACCCATGGGCTGATATCCGCCACCTACCGGCCGGATGGCTTCTCCGACCCTGTCGCTTCGCGCGCACCTGGAGCGGTGTGCCTCAGCTGGTCGTCGGTTTCGAGGAAATCGACGGCTCCGCTACCGATTTCATAGTAAGCCCCGATCACCTGCACCCGTCCTTCCTTGATGGCCGCGGCGACGACGGGGTTCTGCTTCATCTGGTGCACCTGCAGGCGGACATTCGCGACGACCGCTTCGCGCATCCGCGCTTTTTTGTCGCGCAGCGGCGGGATCCCCTCCACCGCCGGGCGGACGAGGTTGAGGAGAAACTGCACGTTCTGTGGCTCCACGTCGCGCTGATCCTGAGGCAGCATCGCAGCCGCCACGGCTCCGCACCCTTCGTGACCCATGATCGTGATGACGTGGCTTTTCAGATGCTTTATTGCGTATTCCACGCTGCCCGCAGTCGCCGGCTCAACCACGTTACCCGCCACCCGCACAACGAACAGGCTGCCGAGGCTCTGATCAAAAACGATCTCGGTCGGGACCCGGCTGTCGGAGCATCCGAGGATCACCGCGAACGGGTGCTGCGCAAGAATCTGCGCCCGGCGTTCATTGGCGCTCAGTTCCGGCCGCCGCGCCGTGCCGCCGAAGAACCGGGCGTTACCACTCTTGAGCGCGCGGACCGCCTCTTGAGGTGTGTTGGCGATCGGATCGCGCAACTTGGCGATTTCCTCCATCGTCGCCCCCTCGCGCAGCAGCTCCGCAAGCGCCTCATCGTCTTCTTCGCGCGCGGGATCGTCGGCGGGGGAAGCGGGCGGGGGATCAACCTGCTTCTCCGCGCTGGTGCGTCGCGATTGATCCGGCTGCTTCTTCTGCTCTGCCCGCAGCGGCAAAATCAGCGCGAGCAGCAGAGCAGCGAACGCCAGCATGTGCCGACAGAAGGGGCGGCGAGGATGAGGGGCCGATTGGTGGGGCAGGATGTATCGCATGGAAGCTCGCTTTCCAGTGTTGGCAGGCCAGCGGCTTCGGCCGTTGGGCGCTGCGCAGGAGCGGCCATTGTGCGTGATGGCACCGCGAGCGGGGAACGGCGTTTCCGCCCAGGTTGCTCACGGCGATTAACTAGCAGGCTGGTGTCGTGATTTGCACGGTCTACGCCGGAAAGATCCCATCGCCGCACTCGGGGCAAAGGTGAGGCAGACCGCGAAGATTGTAGCCGCAGGTCCGGCAGCGACCGGCCGACAGACGATGATTTGTCCGAAGCCATCTTCGCGCCCACAGCGCGGGTGGCAGCGACCAATCCCACGAGCAGCGCGTAAGGCACCATTACTTTCCTCCAACGTTCCCACACTCCTTGGGGATTGATTCCAGCCTGGTGTTTGTATCGGAAACCGAGGAACCCTTCGGGAACACTGCCGCCATTTCGGCTGGCGGGGGTGTACTGAAAATAGTATCCATCCCGCCCGACGTACATCGCATCCGGGCCGCCGTCGTAGATGAATAAGCCGATCGAGCCACTTCCGGTGTCGACGGTGCGCATCGTGGTCTGACCCGCGGGACCGATCCAACTCCATCCGATGCGGTCCTGCCCCCCCGAACTGCGGCCCCAGAGGTAAATGAGTCCAAGAAACAGCAGCACGCATGTCACGCGTAAGATGCCGACGATCATTCTCATCGTTGACTCGGGAGGGCAGCTAATTTCGCTCGGTGTGATACCCAATCGCCTTCTTCCGCTTGGGATCGGGCGGGATCATGAGCTGGCGGATGGCGTCGAAGACCATCTTGAACTGGCTGTCGTACTTCTTTTCCAGGTCATCCAGCTTGCGCGACAACCCCGCGTTCGAGGCGAGCATCTCGCGGAGGCGGACGAACGTGCGCATGATCTCAACGTTCACCTGCACGGCGCGGCGGCTCTTGAGGACGCTGGAGAGCATGGCGACGCCTTGCTCGGTGAAGGCGTAGGGATGATAGCGCCGGCCCCCTGATTTATTTGAGGTCGCAATTTGCGACCTCAAGTTTGATGCCTCGTCTTCTGTCAACTGGAACACGAAATCTTCCGGAAATCGGTCCTTGTTCCGTTTCACCGCCTCATTGATTCGTTTCGTAGGAACATCGTATAACGCCGCCAGTTCCGTATCGAGCATCACCTTCTGATCACGAATGAAATAAATGCCGCGCTCAATTCGCTCCACGGGAACGATCGACTTGCTCTGAGCCATATCGCGCATCCTCAAGAAGCAAATCTTCCAAAGCTGCGGCTGATCTTCCTCGCTCAACGGAACCAAACGACGGCTAACAGGATCGAGGCCAACCATCACAGCACTATACCGCCAATCCCAACACACTCGCCAAGGTTTCCCCGATTGTCGCAGGGCTCTCCGCCACCGCGATGCCGGCGGCTTTGAGCGCGGCGATTTTCGTCTCGGCCGAGCCTTCGCCGCCGGAGATGATGGCGCCGGCGTGGCCCATCCTTCGGCCGGGGGGCGCGGTGCGCCCTGCGATGAACGCGACCACCGGCTTTTTCACGTTCTGCTTCACGTACGCGGCGGCGGCTTCCTCGTCGGTGCCGCCGATTTCCCCGATCAGGACGATGCTGTCGGTCGCGGGGTCGCGGTTGAACATCTCCAGCAGCTCGATGAAGTTCAGCCCCTTGATCGGATCCCCACCAATGCCCACCGCCGTCGTCTGGCCAATGCCGCGCGAGGCGCACTGCCACACCGCCTCGTACGTCAGCGTGCCCGAGCGCGAGATGATGCCGACGGTCTTTTTGCTCTTCGGATCGCTCGCCGGCAGGTGGATGTAGCCGGGCATGATGCCGATCTTGCACTCGCCGGGCGTGATCACGCCGGGGCAGTTCGGGCCGATCAGGACGGTGTTCGGGTAGCCGGTCAGGAACGCCTTCACCTTCACCATGTCGAGCACCGGAATGCCTTCGGTGATGGCGACGATCATCCGGATGCCCGCGTCGGCGGCCTCCATGATCGCGTCGGCGGCGAACGGCGGGGGGACGAAGATCATCGACGCGTCCGCCTGCGTCTGCTTCACCGCCTGCTCGACGGTGTCGAAAATCGGCAGGCCGTTGGCGTCCTTCTGCCCACCCTTGCCCGGCGTCGTTCCGCCCACCATTTTCGTGCCGTATTCAAGGCATCCCTTCGTATGAAACGCCCCGGCCGAGCCGGTGATGCCCTGGGTGATCACGCGCGTGTCTTTGTTGACGAGAATGCTCATGGCGGGCCGAACATAGCGGGGGGGCATGGCCGTGCCAAGGTTCCCGACCGACCCTGAAGGAGGTAGCTGATGAAAGCCTTCCGCTTGTTTGACAAAACGGTTCAGCCCTCAATTGTGCGCGCGTCAGGGAGGATCGCATCGAGGGCGGGCCACGGTGGGTGGAGCAGCTTGAGGATCGGACACTTCTCGCGGGATCGGCAGCCAGCAGGCGGCGGCATTCCAGGTTTTGGATGGAAATTGCGATACACTTAGGGCGATCATGCATCGTCGGCTCCCGTCATGTTTCCAAGCGGAAGCATTCCAGAGCAGGAGTGCCAGGACGGCTGATCTGGGCCAAGGTTGGTGCCCACACCGAGCTGGGAACCTGAGAATCGCCAAGGGGGGCGATCAGATGGGGTTCGGGAAGGCGCAAAAGTCCGGAGCAGGGGGCTCTATCCCCCTCGCGCCGCTACGGCTGATAAATCATCTGCCGAGGCCCGGGCGGGGGCGAGTGACGTGTTGATGGTCGTGGGATACTCTGAAATAACTTGACCCTCAGCCCTCACTCGTTATACGGGCTGTTTTGGCGAACAGTAGTCGGCGACGAAGCGTAATCCACTTTCAAGCCGCAGTTTTTGCCGCTTTGCGTGCCGCCGATGCCAGTCGAGGCACCCGTCGCAGGACCTGTTTCGGGGAATTAGCGAGGAAATCACCCCTCATGACGATGACACTCAAGCATGCCGCCGCCACCGCGTTCGCCGTTGGGGCATTATTCGTAGGCAGCACGTCGGTCTCCGCGCAGAGCGGTCGATCCGAACCCACGTCGCCGTACGCCGAGGGCAAGAGTGTGCCCTCGCGAATTGCCAAGCTTCACGCGCAGGTCCCCGGGCTGGTGAAGCAGGTCCTGGTCAAACGTGGCGATCGAGTGAAAGAAGGCCAGCCGCTTCTTCAGCAGGACGACCGATTGGCGGTCAACCAGCTGGAAATCGCGGAAAAGGAAGCGAATTCGGACATCCGCGTCGAGGCGGCCAAGTCCGACCTGGCCCAGAAGCAGGTCGAGTTGAAGCGGATCGAGCAGAACAGCGGGAACAACACGTTCTCTCCCATCGAACTCGAGCGGGCCCAGCTGGAAGTGGTGTTCAAGGGCCACCAGTTGAGCCTGTCACACCTTGAACTGGCCAAGGCCAAGCTCGAGGCGGTGGGGGCGCGGCTGCGGGTGGAGTTCATGAAGCTTGCGGCCCCGTTTGATGGCGTCGTCGAGTCCATCGATACTGAAGTGGGCGAAATGCTCGACCCGCAGCGGCAGCCGTTCATGACCATCGTCTCCAACGATCCGGTGAAGATCATCGTTCAGCTTACGGCCCCGCAGGCGGCGAAGCTGAAGAAGGGCGACACGCTCGACGTGCGCTACAAGATCGACGCCGCCGACGCCTGGCAGCAGGCGACGGTGGAGTCGCTGGCCGCCGTCGCGACAGCCGGCGCCGGCTTCGAGAGTCAGCGCGAAGTGCACCTGACGATGCCCAACCCAAACAACCGCGAAAGCGGGTTGTGGCTGTGGGTGAAGCTGCCCGAAGCGACGGAGACCGCCGGCACGGCCGCCGCGACGCCCGCGCAATAGACTCAAGCCGCCCCGGATACACCGGCGGGGCAAGTAATGGTGGTTTGGCCGCGTGTCGCTGCGGCGCAAAACGAAAAAGAGATTGGCGCAAACGAACACGATCACTCCCGTCAACAAGCCGGGGAAGGTCCTATGGCATCTGGAACCGTCGAGTCATCTTCGCAGGGGTCCAATCCCGACCAACAGCAGCAACAGCAGGGTGTCCCCTCGCGCTCGAAGCTGGTGCAGCGGCTGCTGGCCACCAGCGCAAACCTGCCCGCATTCATCAACGACCTGCTGACGACACAGGCCGTCGTCGTCGCAGGCACCGAGGCCGCAGGGTTCCTGCTCGAGAAGGCCGATGGCCAGTTCGGGCTCAAGCCCATCGCGCACATTCGCCCCGACCAGAGCGACCAGGACACGCGCCAGGCTGCGATCAATGCGTTCACGGAAATCATCAAGCCCTGCATCCAGCAGAACAAGGACGGCGCAATCGAAGTCAGCGGTGGCGCCGCGGGGGACGTCGAGCCGCAGTTCTGCCTGGTCACGCTGCTCCGAAATGAGGGCGAAGTCGTCGCCGCCAGCGCGGTGATCACGCGCTGCCGCGACGTCGAGCGCGCCCAGCAGCGGCTGATGTCGATGCAGCTTGTCGCCGGCTACTTCGACTTGTTCACGCTTCGCCGAAGCGTGGATCAGAGCCGGTCGATCGCCCAGAGTCATCAGCACGTGCTGCAGCTGGCAACGGCGGTCGCGACGGCAGAGGGGTTCAACTCGGCATCGATGAACCTCTGCAACGAGCTGGCGACGCGCACGGGCGCGACGCGCGTCTCGCTCGGGTGGCTCAAGGGCACGCGCGTGCGCGTGAAGGCGCTGTCGCACACGGAGCAGTTTGACAAGCGGCAGGAACTGATCGTGCAGATCGAGCGCGCGATGGAGGAGTGCCTCGACCAGGAAGAAATCGTCCACCACGATGGCACGATGGCTCTGGGAGGAGGTGAAGAAGGGGGCGGCGGGACGCAGAACGTCACCCGCGAAGCGCAGGCGCTCTCCCGCGCGCAGGGCGGGAACACCGTCATTTCGCTGCCGCTGCGGCGGCAGTCGGAGATCATCGGCGTCCTGACGCTGGAGTTCAGCCCCGGCACCAAGCTCGGTCCGCAGGCGGCGACCGGCCTGGCCGTCGCCGCCGACCTGCTCGCGCCGCAGCTGTACGACCGCTATCAGAACGACCGCTGGCTCATCACCAAGACGGGCATCAGCATCCGCGAAACCGCCAAGCTCGCGATCGGCCCCAAGCACATGCTGGCCAAGACGGTCATCGTATTGCTCGCGGGCATCACGCTGTTCCTGTGCCTCTACAGCCCGATGTATCGCGTGCCGGCGAAGTTCACCCTGCTCCCGGTCGAGAACCGGTTCATCACCGCCCCGTACGAGGGGCAGATCGCCGAAGTGCTCTTCGATATCACCAAGGACACAACGGTCACCGAGGGCCAGCCGCTCGTGCGGCTCGAGACCAGCCAGCTGAAGCTGCAACTGGCGCAGGCGCAGCTGCAGGCCGCTCAGGCGGAAGCCAAGCGCTCGGCGCTGCTCGACGACCGCGCCCAGGACGGCCGCTCGCGCGTGTCCGAGGCGCGGCAGGCCGAGCTCGAACGCGACGAAGCCTATGCCCGGGCCGAAGAGCTTCAGTGGAAGATCGATAACGCCACAATCACGGCGCCGTTCACCGGACAGATCCTCCAGGGTGACCTGAAGAACAAGATCATGGCCCCGGTGAAGGAAGGCGAGACGCTGATCGAGATCGGCCGGCGTGACAAGCTGCGCGGGGAGCTGAAGGTCGCCGAGCGCGATATCCAGGATGTGAAAAAGGGCCAGAAGGGCATGCTCCGCACGAGCGCGCAGCCTGGCGACAAGTACGCCTTTACTGTCGAAAACGTGGTCCCCAAAGCCGACCCGGTCGAGGGACAGAACAAGTTCGTCATCTACGCCGAGCTCAAAGGCGCCAGCGACCAGTGGTACCCCGGCCAGGAAGGCGAGGCGCGTATCGACGTGCGTCCCGAGCCGCTCATCTGGCAATGGACGCACCGGCTGGTGGAATTCGTGCGGCTGAAACTTTGGATATAAAAGTGGTTGGGTCTGGGGTTTCGGGATTCGGGGTTCGGGCAACGACCTGAAGGCCGCTTTTCCGAAACCCGGTACCCGAACCCGACTCTCATGCTTCAACTCCGCCCGACATTTTCCGAGTCCTGGTATCGCGTGAAGGACCTGCGTGCCAAGCTGCGTCCATCGACGCAGATTTCGCGGCAGTACTATCGCGGCGAGCGGTGGTACGTCGTGCGCGATCCGGCGGGAAACCAGTTCCACCGTCTGAGCGATGCCGCGTATCGGTTCGTCGGATTGCTCGACGGCTCGCGCACCGTGGGCGAGGCGTGGGAGCTCGTGGGCGGGCAGCTTGCCGACGATGCGCCGACCCAGCCGGAAGTCATTCAGATCCTCAGCCAGCTCCACAGCGCCAACCTGCTCGAGACGGATGTGTCGGCCGACGCGATGGTCCTGCTCCGCCGCCACAAGCAGCAGCTGAAACGCAAGTTCCAGGGCCGGCTGATGAACCTGCTGTTCCCGCGCATCCCGATCTGGGACCCGGACGCATTCCTCAAGCGCTGGCTCCCGCTGATCGGCCCGATGATGAGCAAGGGCGGAGCGATCGTGTGGTTCATCGTGGTGATCGCGGCCTGCCTGGCGCTGGCGCCGCGATGGGAAGAGGTGACGGCCGCGGCGCGCAACTCGATCGCGCCGGGCAATTGGCTGTGGCTGTGGGCCGTGTTCGTCGGCATCAAGTTCATCCACGAATGTGGCCACGCCTTCGCCTGCCGGCGCTTCGGCGGCGAGGTGCACGAGATGGGGATCATGTTCCTCGTCTTCATCCCCACACCATACGTCGACGCGAGCACCGCCTGGGCCTTCCCAAGCCGCTGGGCACGCATGTTCGTCGGCGCGGCGGGCATGATCGTCGAGCTCTTCGTCGCCGCCGTCATGGCGTTCGTGTGGATGAACACGAATCCCAACACGCTCACGAACCAGTTGGCCTACAACACCATGCTGATCGCCTCGGTCAGCACGGTCATCTTCAACGCCAACCCGCTGCTGCGCTACGACGGCTACTACATGCTCAGCGATTTCCTGGAGATCCCCAACCTCCAGCGCAAGAGCACCGAGTACATCACGGGGCTGGTCAAGCGGCACGTGTTTCGCGTCAAGGCGACCCAGCCGCTCCCACCTGTCTGGCAGCGCGTGCAGCTGTTCGTCTACGGGGTTCTCTCGACGATCTACCGCATCATGATCGGCATCGCGATCATCCTGCTCGTCGCGTTCACGATCCCGGTGCTCGGCATGCTCATGGCGATCGGCGGGATCGTGACGTGGCTCGTCACGCCGATCGTCAAGCTCTTTAAGTACCTCGCGCTCGACCCCGAATTGCACCGCAAGCGCGGCCGGGCAGTGGCGTTTACGCTGGCGTTCGCGGCGCTGGTGTTCCTCGCGATCGGGGTGATCCCGTATTGGGAAAACATCCGCGCCACCGGCGTGCTGGAGCCGGAGGATCAGGCGGTCATCCACGCTGCCGTCCCGGGGTTCGTCCGCACCGACGTTCCGCTTCGGGCGCGGGATGGGGACTGGGTGAAGAAGGGGGACATCATCATCGAGCTCTACGACCGGAAGCTGGAATCGGAGCTGAAGCAGGCGCGCATCCGGCGCGATGCCGCCGTCGTCGTCATGACGCGTGCGATGGACGAAAACCCGGCGCAGGTCAACGCCGCGCGCATCACCATCGACGCCGAAGAGGAAAAGATCAGAGACCTCGAGCGGCAGAAGGCCGAGCTCACGATCAAGGCCCCCATCGATGGTCAGCTCGTCGCTCCGAACCTCCAGACGCTTCCGGGCCGCTATGTTCAGCGCGGCGAGGAGCTGGCAACGGTCATGACGCTCGATCGCCTGCTCGTGAAGGCCGCTCTGGAGCAGCGCGACGTCGAGCTGGCCAGGGAGGAGACGCACACCGAAATCCGGCTCGCCGGCGATGTGAGCCGTGCGCTGATCGGAGAGGACGCGAGGGTCATCCCCGGCGCGCAGTCGCAGCTGCCCAGCAGCATCGTGGGACACAGCGGCGGCGGGGACATCCCGGTCGACCCGCGAGACCAGCAGGGGACCAAGCCCCTCACCCCGCAGTTCGAGCTCCGCGTGAAGCTCGCCAACCCCCGAGGCGAGTTCTATCCCGGCCAACGTGCCTATGTCCGCATGACCGTCGGCACCAAGCCGCTCCTGTACCAGTGGACCCGCCGATTCCTGCAATTGATCGATTCGAGCAACACCAACGAGTGGCTGTGACAAGCACGTGACACGTAGCGCGTGACACGCGAGAAGACTCTGCCTTTGTCACGCGTCACGCGTCACCCGCCGGACCTCAAATGACTCAGGTAGCTTCCTCAGAACTTCACGCGATCTTCGAAGCCCGGCGCGTCAAGCAGCCGGAGCTGCGCGGGCTGGATACGCTCGTGAGCGGCGTCGTCGGGTGGGTGAAGAACCGCACGCCGGTGCTGGCGCAGCTGCGGGCGCAGGCTGAGCGGATCGAGGCGTTGGAGCCGGAGATTCAGGCGCTGTCATCGTCGAAGTTTCGCGAAGAAGCCGCAGCCTGCCGGGATGCGGCGCGGCTGAAGAAGCTGATCGGGCCAGTCGAGGACCGCGCCATGGCCATCGCTCGCGAGGCGGCCCTGCGCGCGACGGGGAAGCGCCCGTACCTTGTGCAGCTCATGGGCGCTTTGGCCATGTGCCGCGGCGCGGTTGCGGAAATGGCGACGGGCGAGGGCAAGACACTGACGGCGTCGCTGGCGGCCTCGATCTGGGCATGGTCGGGCAAGCCGGTGCACGTGATCACCGTCAACGACTACCTCGTGGCGCGCGATGCGGAGCTGATGGGCCCCGTCTACCGCGAGCTGGGGCTCACCGTCGGATTCGTGACGCACGAAACCACGCCACAGGAGCGAATCGATCACTACCGCCGCAATGTTGTTTATGTCACGAGCAAAGAGCTCGTCGCCGATTTCCTGCGCGACCAGATCGCGCTGGGGACGCTGCGCACGAGCACGCAGACTGCCATCGGCCTCATGGCCAGCGGTCAGTCGCGGGCGCAGCTGACCGTTCCTGGCTTGTTCAAGGTGATCGTGGACGAGGCCGACAGCCTGCTGATCGACGAAGCGGTGACGCCGCTGATCATCTCCAACAGCCCACAGGACGAAGCCAACGCCGACATCTACCGCAACGCGCACACGCTGGCGCAGCAGCTGGAAGAGGGGACCGATTTCACGATCGACTGGACCGTCCGCCACGTTGACCTCACGCTTCGGGGGCAGGACCGGCTCGATGAGCTGAGCGAGCAGATCGGCCACGCCGGCTTCTGGCGCGGGAAGCGCCGCCGCGAGGAGCTCGTCACGCAGGCGCTCAGCGCGTTGCACTGCTACATCTGCGATGAGCAGTACCTGGTGACCGACGATCAGAAGGTCCAGATCATCGATGAGTTCACCGGCCGCGTGATGGCCGATCGGTCCTGGCGGCACGGGCTGCACCAGGCGATCGAGGTCAAGGAAAACGTCCCCGTCACCGCCGACAAGGAGAACCTGGCGCGCCTCAGCTTCCAACGGTTCTTCCGGCAGTACCCCAAAATGGCCGGCATGACCGGCACGGCATGGGAGGCGGCGCCGGAGCTGTGGCAGATTTATCACCTGCCCGTCATCCGCATCCCGACGAACAAGCCCTGCATCCGCGAGCTGCTGCCGACGCAGATGTTCGACACCATGGAGCAGAAGTGGGAAGCGGTAGTGAACCGCGTGGTCGAGCTGAATGACCGTGGCGTGCCCGTGCTGGTCGGCACGCGCAGCGTGCTCGCGTCGCAGGAGGTCTCCAGGCGCCTGGCCGCGCAAGGCCGCGCCCATCGCGTGCTTAACGCGACGCAGACGGCGCAGGAAGCGGCAATCGTCGCCGAGGCCGGGCAGGAGAAGAAGATCACTGTCGCCACCAACATGGCCGGCCGCGGCACCGACATCATCCTGGGCCGAGGCGTGGCGGAGATGGGCGGGCTGCAGGTGGTGTCGACCGAGCCGCACGGGAGCTTCCGCGTCGACCGCCAGCTCTACGGCCGCGCCGCCCGCCAAGGCGACCCCGGCGCAGCGCAGATGTTTACCTGCGCCGAAGACGACCTGTTCCTCCGCCACGCCAAGAAGCTGCGCAAGACCTGGCGCACCATCGGCATCGACCGCATGATCCGCCTCGCCCAGAACCGCGCCGAGCGTCTCGCCCGCTTCAACCGAAAGCAGGTCCTCAAGAGCGACGACTGGATGGATCAGGCGCTGCCGTTCTGAGTCATCGCGAACTGGCGCCGCGGCTCCAGGCGCTGCTCGACAGCATCGAAGGTTGACATCCCATTCCGTCCGAAGTCAAGTGGACTGGCCCAGGCTTCAAAACGGGAGGATTGTGATGCAAGTAGGCACTCGCTGCCGCCGCGGGATTACCTCGACCGACCTTCTCGTCTGCCTCGCGATCCTGCTGCTCGCCTCCAGCTTCACTTTTGCGCAGCTCGCGCGGGCGCGTGAAACCTCCAACCGGATCAAGTGCGCGAGCAATCTGAAGCAGCTGGGCATGGCCATTCTGCTGTACAGCAACGAGAATCGAGGGGCATATCCGCGGACGCGCGCATTGCTTCCCGTGAAGGCGGGGGAGATGCCCGCGCCGGTGTGGGGCACGCCGTACCAGGGGAACGACGATCTGATTCCACCGAACGATCCGCAGTTCATCACCAACCCCTTCGTCCCCGACAATCCAAAGGACGACGCGCAGAAGGCGGCGCTTCCTTTTCGACCCCAATACAACGACGTGACGGCGGCGCTGTTCCTGCTCATGCGGACGCAGGACATCACCAGCCAAAGCTTCGTCTGCCCGACCACCGGGCTCGAGAAGTTCGAATTCGGCGGCGGCAAGCGCAACGCGCTGCAATGGACCAACTGGCCCGGCAATGATGCCTTGCGGAAGCATCTCAGCTACAGCTATCAAAACCCCTACCCGAGCAGCGACGCGATCGGGAAGGGATTCAAGCTGAACAACTCGATCTCCGCGGAGTTTGCCGTCGCATCCGACATGAACCCCGGCGGCGAGGCGCTGCTGAAGCTCACGCCCCAATCACCGGCGCGCCAGCAGCGCGAGGGCAACAGCTTCAACCATGATCGCGACGGGCAGAATATCCTCTATGGCGACGGTCACGTTGAATTCTTCAACAACCCGTTCGCCGGCGTGCAGCGCGACAACATCTTCACCTTCGGCGACAGCGGCAAGGAGTCGCCGGACAAGGGCGGTGACGGAATCATCGGCTCCCCAGTCGGTCCCAACGACTCGATCCTCCTGCCCACCGCCCGCGACATCGGGCAGGTGGACGAGAAGGGCGGCTTCGTCGGCGCTATCCAGCTGGCGAAGCCGACGGCCCAGCAGGCCGATGCCGTGCGCCAGAAGATCGTCGGCGAGTACCAGCAGATCCTTCCGAATGGCGCCGACGCCACGCTCACCGTCACCAGGGACCAGCTCATCGCCTCCTCCGGCCCGATCACGATTACATTCACTTACACCATCGACGGGTTGAGCGGCAGCGACATGCAGCTCAGCCTCGCCGCGCCGCAGACGCAGGGCGAGTCGGCGCGCCTGAAGCTTGAAGACAGCGGCGACCTGACGATCACCAGGAGCCCGTTTTTCGAAGGCAACTGGAAGCGCAAGAAGTGACCGGCGAACGGTCGACCGTTACCGCTGGCGGGATTAGTTGACGCCCGCGCCGCCCGCGAAGTAGAAGACCGCTCGCATGTCTTCATTCACCGCCCGGTCGTTCGTAATACACGAGGCTAATCTTCGCCAGCTCATCGAGCTGCGGCCGAACGTGGCGGTCCTGCCTTGGGGGGCGACGGAGGCGCACAACTACCACCTGCCGCACGGGACGGATGTCGTCGAGGCGAGCGCGCTGGGTGAGCGCGCGGTCGCAATCGCTAACGAGCGCGGGGCGCGCTGCGTGCTGTTGCCCTGCGTGCCGTTCGGGAATAACAACATGCAGCTGTCGCAGGTGGCGACGATCACCATGCGCACGCGCACGCAGTCGGCCGCGCTCAGCGATGTGGCCGAGAGCCTCCTGCGGCAGGGGATCGACCGGCTTGTGGTGCTGAATATGCACGGCGGGAATGATTTCCGCCCGCTGATTCGCGACGTGATGCTGGACCTGCCGATCTTCATCACACTCATCGACGGCTTTCGAGTGGCGCCGCAGGCGATGTCGCTGCTGGCGGAGAACAGCGGGGATCATGCCAACGAGTTTGAGACAAGCCTGATGCTGCACGTGACTCCGCAGTGGGTCGCCCCGCTGGACAGCGCCGGCGACGGCGCGGCCACACCGAGTGAGCTGCCGGCCGTCACGGGGACACCCGGTGTCTGGGCCCCGCGCGATTGGGCAGCGCTGACGAAGGACACGGGGGTCGGCAATCCAAAAGCCGCGACGGCCGAGAAGGGCCAGCGCATCCTGGCGATGCTCGTTGAAGCCGTCGTTCCGGTGCTCGTGCAGCTCTCTTGCGCGAAGGAGGGAGACTTCCCGTTCGTCATACGCCGGAAGAGCACGTGACGCCCGAGCCCGCGTCTTACGATTGGAAGCGCGACATCGCCTGAGCACATTCGCGTTGTCCGCGCTCCTGCACGCGGCGGGCGCCTGTGCGCACCAGGCCCATCCAGCTCATGGCGCTGTTCCCACACGCCCGCAGGGCGCTTCATCCGCCATCGTCCCTGCGATATGCTCCGGCGCATGCTCCGTCTCCGGGCCCTTGACTTCATCTGCGTGATATTACTCATGAGCTCCGCAACCGACGCCGGTGAGCCGACGACGAAGCCGAAGGTTCTTGGCGAGCTCCCGAATCCGTTCGTATTCACCGATGGCCGGCGGGTGAACACGCCGGACGACTGGCGGGCCCGGCGCGAGGAGCTGCTGGAGCTGATCCTGCACCACCAGTACGGGCACCTCCCGCCGGCGCCCAGGACCACGACGGCCGTGCAACTGCTCAGCCACACCCTGCGGACATTGAAGGCGACGCATCACCAGTACAAGCTCACGTTCGACAACGGCGATGGCCACGAGCCGGTGTCGATGGTCATCGATCTGCTCATCCCGCCTGGGCAGGGTCCATTCCCGGTGATCCTGCGCGGCGACTGGGGCTGGCGGAAGACGCCGGACGAGATCGCGCAGCACATCCTCGCGCGCGGGTACATCCTCGCCGAGTTCAACCGGCTCGAGCTCGCGCAGGACCTCGGTCGCACCCCGCCGGAGCAGACGTTCGGGCTCTACGCGATGTATCCGGACGGCGACTTCGGCGCGCTGGCGGCCTGGGCGTGGGGTTATCAGCGCGCCGTTGACCTGCTCGTCACGCTGCCGCAGGTGGACAGTGACAAGATCGCCATCACCGGCCACTCCCGGGGCGGTAAGGCGACGCTGCTGGCCGGCGCGACCGACGAGCGCATCGCGCTGACGGCGCCGAACAACTCCGGCTGCGGCGGCGCCGGGAGTTACCGTGTCGAGGGGCCCAACAGTGAGACGCTTGAGATGATCCTGAAAAACTTCCCGTTCTGGTTCACCCCGCGGCTGAAAAAGTTCATCGGCCGTGAAGATGAAATGCCCTTCGACCAGCACAGCGTGAAGGCGCTGGTGGCGCCGCGGGCGCTGCTCACGACAGAGGCAATGGGCGACCTTCACGCCAACCCCTCCGGCTCGCTTCAGACCCACCGCGCCGCGCGGGAGGTCTACCAGTTCCTCCGTTACCCCAACCGCATCGCCATCGCCTTGCGCGAAGGCGGCCACGAGCACAATGCCGACGACTTCAACACGCTGCTCGACTTCGCGGATCAAGTCTTCTTCGATAAACCCGCACAGCGCGACTGGAATGCAAACCCGTTTCCGGATCATCCGCCGGCGCGCAGTTGGACCGCGCCCGCGCGCTAGCCCGCGCCTCGTCATCCTGATGTACTCCGATGCATCCAGCTGTCGAGCAATCAGGCAAGGCTTACTACACGCTGGCGGAACCGATAGACTCTGTGGCGTGAATGAGTTCACCGCAATGAAGTGGCTCCTCGTCACCGGGTCCATCGTTGGATATCTTCTCATGGCCGGTTGCAGATCATCGGGCGTTTCGGAGCATCGCGTGCTCCTCAATGAAGATTTCTCGAACCTTGACGCGTGGCACGCCGAAGGGCTCACCAATGCCGTGACCCTCTCCCGAGCGGGAGAGCTGCGCCTCGCGTGCGAGGGCTCCAAACAGGGCAGTGTCGGCGCGATGGCGTTCTGCACACGCGACTTTCCCGATTGCATCGCGATCGAATACGACCTGCTCGTCGAGAACCACAACGGGCTGCTCATTACGTTCGTTGCCATGCGCGGCGTGAACGGCGAAGACGCGATCGACGGCGTGCCGCCGCGGCGGGGCGTGTTTGATGACTACGTCGGCGACAACAGTTCCACCCGCTCCTACCACGTCTCGGTCTGCCGCTATGACGACAGCGGTAAGCACACCGGCGTGTCCAACTGGCGCCGCAATCCCGGCCTGCACCTCATGGCCTCCGGCCCGGACCTCTGCACCGAGGTCGGTCGAACCTACCACGTGCGCATCACGAAGCGTGGCCCTGCGTGCGCGGTTGAGGTAGACGGACAGCTCGGGTCGCATTTCGTGGACCCGCAGACGCTTCCGGGTCAGATCCCGACGACGGGCAAGATCGGCTTCCGCGCGATCGGCTCCAAAGCCGTGTTCCGCATTTCAAACCTGCGCGTGACCAAGCTGGGCCAAACTGACGAGAAATAAGCGCAGCTGCGCATCGCAGGCCAATCCGTTCCGCCGCCGCCGGTGGGAGGTGATCGCGCTGCACATCATCCACCCGGACGAGGAGCGGCTCCCGGAGGGGCTGGCCCTATGAGTTCGACGGCATGGAAAAGACGGCCGCGCGTGCAGGGTGGATTTTTTGCTTGCCATTTCCGGGATGCGCGCAATAATCCGCCGCACTTTTGCGTTCTTGAACCGGAAGAGAGCATTACCCATGCGATCGAATCAAATCCAACCAGGAACCGGCGGCGCGGAACGATGTCGTTCCGCCGCGTTCGTCCGCACCTAGCTCCCCGCCTCACTCGGCCGGGAGCCTTCCGGCGGGTTGTTTTCCGTTTATTGTTGCCGGTATCCAGTATTCGCGCCCCGTTGCGCATTCGCGGTGGCAGCCCTGCGCCGGCCGTTGGTGAGAGACACGATTATGTCACATCACATCACCAATGTCCCGATCAGTTGATCGTGCTGTTTCAGCACAGCGCCGTTTCCGACTGAATTGAAATGCGTTCATGCAGGCCGTGGGCGGCATGCGAGAGGATTGCGCGCCCGCGCGGCCCCGAGGTTGATGTGTCATGGGCAAGAAGAACCAACAAGCCAGGAAGCGAACGAAGCGGCAAAAAGGCTGCGAGCACAAGTCCGACCGGCGGACGGCGGAGTTCCTCGCGCATCAGCTGGGCGACGTGCAGGACCAGTTGTGCGATCTCATCGCTGACATGCGGACCTTCGAGCACTACAGCGAGATCGAGGACGCCGGCTGGTGCCTCATGCTGATGCAGCGCCTCAAGCGCAAATACCGGAAGTTTGCCGAGGACGGCGTGTGGCCGGAGGTCCACTAATGATGACGCGTGCGGCGCATGTCCGCCGCACGCGTCTTCTCCGGCGCGTCGGGCTTCAGTGCCTCGATTACCATCGCCGCCAGGATTGCGGCGCCGCCGATGATGGTCGCGAGATCGGGTCTTTCGCCGACGGCGAGGGCGACCCAGACGGGGTTGAGGACCGGCTCGAGCAGGATCAGCAGCGATGCATCCACCGGCTCGACGTGCTTGAGGGCGACCTGGAACAGCGCGTAGGGAATCGCCAGCTGGATCACGCCGGTGATCGCGACGATCGT
The DNA here is from genome assembly GCA_035936155.1 of Tepidisphaeraceae bacterium. GTDB lineage: Bacteria > Planctomycetota > Phycisphaerae > Tepidisphaerales > Tepidisphaeraceae > DASYWJ01. The sequence goes on from DASYWJ010000091.1 coordinate 93,781, forward strand.
CATCTGCTTTGCGTCGCCGAGCAGCGGTGTGCGGATGGCGAGGCATAGGACGACGAGGATCAGCGCCGCGCCGGCGTTATTCAGGAACGTGATGGCGATCGGATTGATCAGGCCGTCGCCCGTGCGGTTCACCTTTTCGAGCAGCAGGATCAGCGCGCCAAACGCGACCCCGGACAGCAGGCCGCACGTCGGCCCGACCCACCCGTCGCCCGCGGGCGCGCCGGCGATCATCACCGCAATGCCGGTCGCCGCGACGACCAGCGCAGCGGCGGTGTACGCGCCGATCCGGCGGCGCTGGAAGAACCACGCGAAGATGGCGCAGAAGATCGGTCCCGTGTACTGCAACAGGATGCCACGCGCCGCCGTGCCGAATGTCATCGCCGCCAGCAGCAGCGCGACGACGGCGGTGTAGACGAGAACGGTGGGAATCATCCAGTTCGCCCGCGGCCACCTGCCCGGCGCGAACCAGACCGCCACGCCCAGCGCCACCGCGCCGGCAAGCGATCGCCACATCGCAAACGCCAGCGGGTCCATCGCCGCCAGCTTCACGGCCAGCCCTGAAAGACTCCACAGCACCGACGCAACGAGCAGCAGCAAAATCCCGCGTGAGCGCAGCCGAGCGCGATCATCATTCGCGGCGAGTCCCTCGCTTGTTGTAGCTGTGCGGGTGGTTACAGGCATCCTGATGTCGTCCCCGTGAGGGATCTCCAACCGCGACGTTATTTTACTCAAACTGAGCGGCTTTGGTCGTTCGCCGCGCGCAGAGACCGCGAAGGCGCGATGGCGCGAAGGGCTTGCGAAGGAAAGACCCGGACCGTCCTGCTTCGCTTTCCTTCGCGTGTTTGTTCGCGTTTTCGCGCCTTCGCGGTCCCTTGCCCTGAAAACCACTCAGTCCGCCATTCCGCCTTGAGGCACCCCGTCGCGGCGAATAAGATTTATTCTTTCGCGCAACGGGCCGCATCCTCTCTCGGCAAGCTGCACTTCGCGTAACACCTGAGAGGTGAACCGCTTCCAACAACATGGCAACCCAGAATAACCCCTTCGGCGCAGAATCCAGGCTATCCACCCAGGGCGGCGAGGTCCGCATGTTTCGGCTGAACCGGCTGAGCGAGCTGGGCGTGGGTCACGTCGAAAAGCTTCCGTACTCCATCAAGGTGCTGCTGGAGAGCTGCCTGCGCAACGTCGACAATTTTGAGGTGCACGAGGAGGACGTGCGGCGGCTGGCGTTGTGGAACGCGGAGAAGGTGAAGGCCGTTGAACTGCCCTTCAAGCCGGCGCGGGTGATCCTCCAGGACTTTACGGGCGTGCCCGCCGCCGTCGATCTCGCCGCCATGCGCGCGGCGATGAGCCGGGCGGGCGGAGACCCCCAGCGAATCAACCCGCTGGTGCCGGTCGACCTTGTCATCGATCACTCGGTGCAGGTCGACCAGTTCGGCTCAAACGTCGCGCTGGGCTTCAACATCAGCAAAGAGTTCGAGCGCAACCGCGAGCGCTACGAATTCCTCAAATGGGGGCAGAAGGCATTCCAGAACTTCGAGGTCGTCCCGCCAGGCACCGGAATCGTTCACCAGGTGAACCTCGAGTACCTCGCCAAGGTCGTGATGGTGAAGGACGGCATGGCCCTGCCGGATTCGCTGGTGGGCACGGACAGCCACACGACGATGATCAACGGGCTGGGCGTGCTTGGGTGGGGCGTGGGCGGGATCGAGGCCGAGGCATGCATGCTCGGTCAGCCGATCTACATGGTCACGCCGCAGGTGGTGGGGTTCAAGCTCAAAGGCGAACTGCCCGAGGGTTCGACGGCGACCGATCTTGTGCTCACGGTGACGCAGATCCTCCGCAGCCACGGCGTGGTTGAGAAGTTCGTCGAGTTCTACGGCGAAGGGCTCGGCAGCATGACGGTCGCCGACCGCGCGACGATCGCCAACATGGCGCCCGAATATGGCGCGACGATCGGGTTCTTCCCCGTAGACGACCAGACACTCAACTACATGCGCTTGACTGGGCGTCCTGCGCAGCAGATCGACCTGGTCGAGCGCTATTGCAAGGAGCAGGGGCTGTGGCGGAGCAACAAGGTCGAGCCGGAGTTCAGCGAGAAGCTCGAGCTGGATCTTAAGACGGTGACGCCGAGCGTCGCCGGCCCGCGCCGACCGCAGGACCGCGTGGAGATCCGCAGTGTCAAGCAGGCGTTTCGCTCGGCGCTGGTGGACGTGTTCAAGAAGTCGGTCGGCGAGGACGCCACGCCGCGCCTCGACCGCTGGAGCGCTGAAGCGCCCGTCGGCGCCGCGCATTCCAGCGTCGCCGGGACCGGGCGCGAGAACGGCGATGAGGACGCCCGCGAGGCCGCCACCATGGAGCACCTCAAGGACGACATCACGAAAGACGCCGCCATCGCCGTGATGGAGGACAAGTGGCTCAAACTCACCCACGGCGACGTCACGATCGCTGCCATCACCAGCTGCACGAACACGAGCAACCCATCCGTGATGGTCGCCGCGGGAATCCTGGCGAAGAAAGCGGTCGAGAAGGGGCTGAAGGTCCCGCCCTATGTGAAGACGTCGCTCTCGCCCGGCTCGCGGGTCGTGACGGATTACTTCAACGCCGCCGGCCTGACGCAGTACCTCGACGCACTCGGCTTCCACACGACCGGGTACGGCTGCATGACGTGCATCGGCAACTCCGGCCCGCTGCCCGAGCCGATCGCCAACGCCGTGGAGAAGGGCGACCTCGTCGTCGCGTCGGTCCTGTCCGGCAACCGCAACTTCGAGGGCCGGATCAACCCGCACGTGAAGGCGAACTATCTCGCCAGCCCGCCGCTGGTTGTCGCGTACGCCCTGGCCGGCACGGTGGACATCAACCTGATGGACGAGCCGATCGCGAAGAACGACAAGGGCGAGAAAGTGTACCTCCGCGACATCTGGCCCACGCAGGCTGAAGTGAACTCGACCATCGCCGCCGCCGTGAAGCCCGAGCAGTTTCAAAAGCAGTACGCAAACGTCGCCGACGGCAATCCGGAGTGGAACCGCATCCCCGTGAAGGGCGGGGAGCTGTTCAACTTCGAGGAGGCCAGCACTTACATCCAGGAACCGCCGTTCTTCACGGATCTCTCGCCCGAGCCCAAGCCGATCAAGCCGATCCGCGGCGGGCGTGTGCTCGTGATGGTGGGCGACAGCGTCACCACTGACCACATCTCCCCCGCCGGCTCGATCAAGAAAGACAGCCCGGCCGGGCAGTTCCTGATGGAACGGGGCGTGCAGCCGTTGGATTTCAACAGCTACGGAAGCCGCCGCGGCAACGACCGCGTGATGACCCGCGGCACGTTCGCCAACATCCGTCTTCGCAACCTGCTCGCCCCCGGCACGGAAGGGGGCGTGACGCGCTACCTCGGCGCGCCCGGGGAATTCGGCGAAGAGATTATGAGCATCTACGACGCCAGCCGCCGCTACCAGGAAGCCGGCATTCCCCTGATCGTCCTCGCCGGCAAGGACTACGGCATGGGCTCCAGCCGCGACTGGGCCGCCAAGGGCACCTACCTCCTGGGCGTCAAAGCCGTCATCGCCGAGAGCTTCGAGCGCATCCACCGCAGCAACCTCGTCGGGATGGGCGTGCTTCCGCTGGTCTTCAAGCGCGGCCAGAACCGCTCGACCCTCGGTCTCACCGGGTTGGGCACGTTCGAGATCGAGATCGGCGACGACCTTAAGCCCATGCAGGACGTGAAGGTCCACGTGATCAGCAAGGAAGGCGAGCCGATCGAGTTCCTGACGACCTGCCGCATCGATACGCCCGTCGAGATCGAGTACTACCGTAACGGGGGCATCCTGCACACGGTGTTGCGGCGGATGCTGAAAGGCAGCGGGCGGTGAGCCGTCGCCGACATCCCCGGGGATGATCGGAAGCCCGGCGATGCAAACTGGGGAGCGAGTCCAGTGACAATCGATGCGCAAGGGCTTCTCGATGCCCTCGACGACGACGGCGACCGGTCGGGCCCGTGGATGCTCAAGCTCTACGACGCCGCCGCCGCCGACGCGCGCGTCGCGGTGGACCTGGTGCTGCTCCGCTCGCGTGGCGACGAGCGGCTCAGCAGCGAGGCGATGCGATCGTCGTCGGCCTCGTGCCGTTCCTCGAGCTTCCGAAGCTCGTGGAAGCCGTCTTGGGCGAGGGCGAGCGGAACCCGGAGCCGGGCACGGCGATTGACGTGCTGGACATGATCGTCGAGCAGTCGTCCGAGGCGTTTCACCACGTCCTGGACCGCGTCTTCGAGCTGGCCGTGAAGCATGCCGACGCCGATCCGTCCCATGCGTATTGCTCGTGGATGACGCGGCCGTGGATCCGCTCCGGGAAGAGGCACGTCCCGTTCCTCATGAAACAGCGCGATCGGAGCACCCGGCGGCGCAGGCTGGCGTGGTACGCGCTGATGCGCTGCGGCGACCGCGACGCCTTCGACCTCGCCCGCCAACACGTGTTCCCGTCCGGGTTCAAGACAATCGTCCTCCGCGACATCCTGATGGACTTGGGCATCACCATGGCGTTTCAGCCGCTGCACGCGGACGAGCCGCTGTTCATGGTCTACGCGACGGACCCGGACCGCAGCGCGCCGCTCCCCGCGCAGCCAACGTATACCGACGTCGTCCGGCAGCGCGACCCCACGTTCAACCCGCCCGAGCGGCTGCCGCACGCTTACCCGTTCGGCGGTGCGCTCGACGTGACGTGCGGCATGTGCCGCCAGCCGCTGCACCGCACGATCCGCCTGGACCCCGTGCCCGATGTGCTGTCGCGCGTGTGCAGCGCGAAGAAGCTCGACCTGGCCGCGTGCTTCTCGTGCAGCGGGTGGGTCGAGCCGATCATGTACTTCTGCCACGACGATGCCGGCGAAGTCACCGACCCCTGGTCGCGCCGCACGCGCCCGGCGAAGCCCCAGTGGCCGTCGGCGCCGGTCGTGCCGACGACGGTCACGCTCGGCCGCGCCGACGCGCGGTGGAACGTGCTCAGCCCGTTCCACGCGAACTAGGACCGGGTCGGGGGGCCGCCCGTGTGGGTCCAGAAGGCGAAATACCCGGCGTGCTCGTCGTGCGGCAGCGAGATGAGGTTCGTCGCGCAGCTCGGCCGCGACGACTACCCGACCACCGATGGCGGCCACGTCCAGTTCGGCTCCGGCGGCACGCTGTACATGTTCTGGTGCGACAAGTGCAAGGTCAGCGCGAACTTCTGGCAGTGCACCTGACCGCGCCGCGCCGCCGTTCCAGTTTCCCCATGACTTTCTAACGTCCGTGCGACCGGCAGGCGCGTACAGTGATGGCACGCCCGCGCCGCCCATCGACGAAGCGCGGGTCTGAAAGGAGATGATTTGATGGCGGGACAGGGTTCGACCGGAAACGTGATCGCGGCCGTGTGTAGCTTCTTCATCCCGGGCCTCGGGCAGCTCGTGCAGGGACGGTTGCTGATGGCGCTGGTGCACTTCGTGCTTGCGGGGTTGCTGTGGATCATTCTGTTGGGGTGGATCATTCATCTTTGGTCCATCGTTGACGCGGCGCTGTGGAAGCCGACGGGCTGATTGGCGCATACACTCTCTGTTGATGGACCTGCTCGATTCACAGGTGTACGGGCTGATCGGCGACGAGGGGTTCGGGCGGCTGGTGGCGGGGTTTTACCGGCGCGTGGCGGCGGACGACGTGCTTTCGCCGATGTATCCGAAGCACGATCTGCCGGGGGCGGAGCAGCGCCTGCGCCAGTTTCTCATCCAGCGCTTCGGCGGGCCCGAAATCTACTCGCAGCAGCGCGGGCACCCGCGGCTGCGCATGCGGCATGGGCCGTTTCGGATCGACCGCAGGGGACGTGACCGGTGGGTTGAATTGATGGAGGCGGCGCTGGTTGAGGCGGAACTGCCTGCCGAAGCGGTACCGCCCCTGCAGAAGTTCTTCGACGAGGCGGCGACGTTCATGATTAACGCCGCGGAGTGAGCGCCGCGTCGGAGCATTCACACGCGCCTCCGGGTATCTTTTAGCCACCGATGGGGTACCGATGACCACCGATTAAAGAAGAAAATCAATTGGTATTTTCATCGGTGTGCATCGGTGCCCCATCGGGGGCTGACTCTTATCTTCGTTCTTGCTGGCTTATGAAAACCGTCGAATCCAAGTTGCCCGAGCGGATCGAGAGCGTCGAGCAGCTCGAAGAGATGCTCAGCGATCCCACGCCCGCCGCCGTGCGCGCCATGGGGAACATGGAAGGGGACCTGATCGTCCTCGGCGTGGCCGGAAAAATGGGCCCGACGCTGGCGCGCATGGCGAAACGCGCCTCCAACGCCGCCGGCGTGCGGCGCCGCGTGATCGGCGTATCGCGTTTCACCAACGCCGATGAGGAATCGCGCCTGCAATCGCACGGTATCGAGACGATCAGAGCCGACCTGCTCGACCAGGCGGCGCTCGATCGACTGCCGGATGCGCCCAACGTGCTGTACATGGCTGGAATGAAGTTCGGCGCAACCGGCAAGGAAGCGCTGACGTGGGCGATGAACACCTACCTGCCCGGCATGGTGTGCAATCGCTATCCGACCAGCCGCATCGTCGCATTCTCCACGGGGAACGTGTACGGACTGACGCCCGTGAGCGGCGGGGGATCTGTCGAGAGCGACCTGCCCAACCCGGTGGGCGAGTACGCCATGAGCTGCCTCGGCCGCGAGCGGATCTTCGAGCACTTCAGCCGCACGCGCTCGATCCCGATGGCGATCATCCGGCTCAATTACGCGAGCGAGATGCGCTACGGCGTCATCGTGGACCTGGCGCGCAAGGTGTGGGCCGGCGAGACCATCGATGTCTCAATGGGTCACGTGAACGTCATCTGGCAGGGCGATGCCAACGCGATGACGCTGGCGGGGTTCGATCACCTCCGCACGCCGCCGCTGCTGCTGAATGTCGCGGGGCCGGAGATCGTCGAGGTGCGCGACGTGTGCGCGACGTACGGGGAATTGATGGGCAAACCAGTGAGGTTCACCGGGACGGAAGCGCCCGATGCGCTGCTGAACAACGCGCAGCTCGCATACAGCCTGGCGGGGCGTCCGCGCGTCTCACTGGAGCAGCAATTGCAATGGGTCGCCCACTGGGTCATGTCCGGCGGAGCGAGCCTGGGCAAGCCGACGCATTTCGAAGCTCGGGACGGGAAGTTTTAAGCAGCATCGACAGCTGCGCACGCGAGATGAACTGACGATGAGGTCGAGATGGGAACGGCGATGCACTTCCGCGATACCCTTCACAAAGGCTTGGTCATCCCCGCTCACCCGCTCGCGCTGACCGCTCAGCGCAAGCTCGATGAGCGCCGCCAGCGGGCGCTGTCGCGCTATTACATCGCCGCCGGCTCGGGCGGGCTGGCGGTGGGGGTGCATACGACGCAGTTCGCGATCCGCGAGCCCCAACATGGGCTCTACGTGCCGGTGCTGAAGCTCGCGTCCGAGGAAATGGACCGCGCCGACCGCGATCGCGGCGTCCCGCTCGTCCGCATCGGCGGAATCGCTGGACAGACGCCGCAGGCGACAAAGGAAGCGAGCATCCTGCGCGACCTGAAATACCACGGGGGGTTACTCAGCCTCGGCGCGATGGCCAGGGCCGATGACGACACGCTGATCGCGCATTGTCAGGCGGTTTCGGAGATCATCCCGATCGTGGGGTTCTACCTCCAGCCCGCGGTGGGCGGGCGCGTGCTGCCGTACAGCTTCTGGCGGCGCTTCGCTGAGATACAGAACATCGTGGCGATCAAGATTGCGCCCTTCAATCGCTACCAGACGCTCGACGTGGTTCGTGCCATCGCCGAGTCCGGGCGCGACGACATCGCGCTGTACACGGGCAACGACGACAACATCGTCATGGACCTGCTCACGCCGTATCAACTGGTCGTGGGCGGCGAGGTCGTCGAGCGGCGGATCGTGGGCGGGCTGCTGGGCCACTGGTCCGTCTGGACGAAGGCCGCCGTCGGGCTCCTCGTCGACTGCCACCACTATGGCCGCCAGCGGCAGGTGCCGCACGAGGTCTTCGTCCGGAGCATCGAAGTGACCGACAGCAACGCCGCGTTTTTCGACGCCGCCAACGGCTTCGCCGGCTGCATCGCGGGCTTGCATGAAGTGCTCCGCCGCCAGGGGCTGCTCGAAGGCATCTGGTGCCTCAACCCCGACGAGGGGCTCAGCCCCGGCCAGAAGGAAGAAATCGATCGTGTGTACGCCGCTTATCCGCACCTGACCGATGACGCGTTTGTTGCAGAAAACCGCGACGAGTGGCTGCGCGGGTGATTCAATGGTCGTGTCTCCCGGAGTACCGGGCGAGGGAGTAAGAAAGCATGACAAGCACGCGTCGCGTCGTCCTCAGTTTCCTCGCCCATCCCGATGACGCCGAGATTCTCTGCGCCGGCACGCTGATCCGGCTCGCCGACGCCGGCTGGGAGGTCCACATCGCCACGGCGACGGCGGGGGATTGCGGGACGATGAACCACGACCGCTGGGAGATCAGCTCAATCCGCACGCGCGAGAACCTGGCGTCGGCGGCGAAGATCGGCGCCACGTACCACTGCCTCGACGAGCGCGACGGCATGGTGGTGTACGACAAGCCGACGTTGCAGAAGGCGATTGACCTGTTCCGCCGCGTCGCGCCGTCGCTCGTGTTCACGCACGCGGTGAAAGACTACATGATGGACCACGAAATGGCGTCGCTGCTCGCCCGCCATGCGAGCTTCATGTACGGCGCCCCCAACATTTCCGCCCACCCGCTGCTCGCCGGCTCGGGCGTGCCGCACCTGTACTACTGCGATCCGATCGAAGGCATCGACCCGCTCGGCCACCCCGTCGAGCCGACCACGGTGATCGACATCAGCCGGCAGCTCGACCGCAAGACAGAAATGCTCGCCTGCCACGCCAGCCAGCGCGAATGGCTGCGCGCGCATCACGGCATGGACGAGTACATCGAGGCAATGAAGCGCTTCGGCGCCGACCGTGGTAAGAAGATCGGCGCCGCCGCTGCCGAGGGGTTCGTGCAGCACCGCGGGCATCCGTATCCGCAGGATGATTTGCTCAAGACGCTGTTCGTGTAGGGCAACGTGCTGCCGCGACACACAGTTGTGCGGTCGCGTGAGGGCTATGCGGCGGGGCGGTTTGCGATCTCGATCGCGACGATATGCTTGATGTCGATCGTCACGGCGCGATCATCTTCGGGAGTGTAGTAGGTGATGACATCGCCCTCACGGCTGCGGGCAAGGAAGTGCGGCGAGTCCACGGAATAGACCCTGCCGTCGGATGTGCGGATGTCGAACGGCTGGAAGGGACTAGCGTCGCAGATTTCCAAGACCAATTTGTTCTCCATGATCTGATTATACGCCAGCGTGGCATGCTGCAACTACTTTAAGAAAGGCTGCAAATGGCGCGTGCAATCAGCAAGGTTGCTCCCGACTGGTGGGATTACACGACGCTGGAAAGCGAGCTGCTCGCGGACGCGGCGAAGCTGCGCGAGCGTGACCTGCTCCAGCTCTCACGCGAGGGGTTCAAAGTCCACTTCTACGAGACGCTGGAGGAGTTTTACCTCGCCGAGGCGCTGGAATACATCGAGGCGTGGAAGCAGGCGACGCCTGACAACCCCGCCGGCATCTGCGGGCCCATCGGACCGACCGAGCAATTGCCGCTCGTCGCCCGAATCGTGAACGCGCTGGGGTTGAAGCTCGACAACGCACACTTCTGGGGCATGGACGAGTGGGTCGAGAACGGCCAGGCCGTCGCCATGAACCACCCGCTGTCGTTCGCCAGGGCTGACATGGAACTGTGCTTCAGCCGGATCGAGAAGAAGCTGCGCATGCCGGCCTCGCACCTGCACTTCCCGACCGGCGACCTCAAGGCATACAGCGACAGCTACGACCACGTCCGCTGTGTGGTGATGCAGGGCGGGCAGGGTGAGGTGAAGCACTGGGCGTTCAATGATCCGCCGGCTCGCAGGGGGAAATGGAAGGACGCGCCGCCGCCGCCGAGCGAGTACCGCAAGCTCGCGACGCGCGTGACCGATCTGCACCCGATGACGATCATCCAGAATGCGCGCACGAGCGGCGGAGGGTACGTCGCCAATGTCCCCACGCAGGCGGCGACGGTGGGGCCGGTCGAAACGTGGAAAGCCGAGCGCGTCAGCATCTGGCACGCCGGTCAGCACGACAACCCGTTCGGCCAGCGATTGACTGCGCTGATGATCTCCAAGCGGCTGCCCGATTCGTCGGTGCCCATGTCGCTGCTGGCCGATCACCCCGATGTTCACTTCCACTACTACCGCAAGGGCATCGGCAAGGTCGAAGCCGAAATGCACTGACGTTTCTTGCCCCCTCTCCCTCCGGGAAAGAGTTGGGGTGAGGGGGCTGGGAGTCGAGCGGTCAGGTCATTCGAGCGCCCCCTCATCCTGACCTTCTCCCGGAGGGAGAAGGGACCGGAGGCGCGGTTATCGGACTCAAGTTTCCTTCCCTGGTCCACCGATAGTGAAAGCGGGCGACAATATCGTTGCCCGTTTCATGTCGCCGGAAGGAGCATCACATGAGCCGCAGCCTCTTGTTGCAGTCGGTCATCGGCCACCTCGCCCTGCTCGAACAGAAGCACCCGAAGAAGGCCGCCTCGGCGGTCGCCAAACGGACGAAGAAGTACATCGCGCAGCTCCGTCGCAAGGCGGCCTGACGCACGCGATCCGCGCGTGTTGTTGCGACGTCACTCGCGCATGGGTCTGAACTCACGGAGGAGAAACGGCGATGGGAAACGAATTGCAAGTCCGCGCGATCGAGCGCTTCCACCGCCACCTCCAGCGCCTCGGACGATCGCAGAGCCTCGAGGCCACCGCCCGCGCCTGGGTCGCGCGATATGCGGTGCTGTGGCGGCGTCACTACGGGGCGCATCAGTACGGGCGCCCTGGCTACGGCCGGCCTCACCATGGGCACCGGGTCGCTGCGTGAGATCCCGGTAAAGCTTTCCGGTAAAGCTCCGGTAAAGTTTTTGCCCCCGTTCACGTCGCCCCCGCCTGCCGCTACGATTGCACCGCGCGAGACGGGTGCATGACTATTCCCTACGACGATCCCAACTGGCTCCCCCCTCGGCCCCCGCCTCGGCCTCCGCGGCGCGAGTCGCTCGTGCTGCGTCTGGGGTTCCCGATCCTCTGCGTCCTCGTCGGGTTCACCGTCTACCGGTTCTGGTTCGATCGAGGTGTCGCATCGCTCGAGCCGCGGCTGGTCGCGGCCCGTGGCGAGCTGGCGCAGGACGAAAGGGCGACGATCGACTTGTTCAAGGCATCAAGCCCCTCCGTCGTCAACATCACCACCCTCCGCCGCGCCCGCGACTTCCGCAGCCGCAGCATCCTGACCATGCCCGCGGGCACCGGTTCCGGGTTTATCTGGGACGACGCCGGCCACATCGTCACCAATTTTCACGTCGTGCAGCAGGCATCCGGGGCGGACGTGACCCTCTCAAATCATGAAACCTACTCTGCCACCCTCGTCGGATATGCCCCGGCGTACGACCTGGCGCTGCTGAAGATCAACGCGCCGCGGAGCAAGCTCCGCGCCATCCCGATTGGCACGAGCGGCGATCTTGAAGTCGGGCAGAAGGTGTTCGCGATTGGCAATCCGTTCGGGCTCGATCAGACGCTGACGACGGGGGTTGTCTCGGCGCTGGGCCGGACGATCCAGAGCGTGTCCGGCCGTGATATCGAGGACGTGGTGCAGACCGACGCGGCCATCAACCCCGGTAATTCCGGTGGACCGCTGCTCGACAGCGCCGGGCGGCTGGTCGGCGTGAACACGGCAATTTACAGCCCCAGCGGCGCCTGGAGCGGCATCGGCTTTGCCGTCCCCGTCGATACGGTCAACCGGATCATCCCGCAGCTCCTGGCCGAAGGGAAAGTGACGCGGCCTTACATTGGTGCGCAGGTCAGCGACGCATTGAGTGAGGCGGTGTCCGGGCAGCGCGGCTTGAGCGGAGTGCTCGTCGTCAGCGTGGAACCCGGCTCGCCGGCCGAGCAGGCCGGCCTCCGCGGCGTCACCGAATCCCCCGATGGCGGGATCATCCTCGGCGACATCGTACAACAAGCGGAGGGCAAGGCCGTCCGCAAGGTCGACGAGCTGTTCGCGGTGCTCGAACGCCATAAGCCCGGCCAGACCATTACGCTCCAGATCCTGCGCAACGGGCAGCGGCAGGACGTGAAGGTAACGCTGGCGCCGCCGAGGCAATGACTCGGCATCGCGATTGCCAACGTTTCGGGGGAGATGCCGCGGGCACGGCAGGTCCGGTACAATCCCGGGCTCAACCAGGAAAGAAAGGACGCTTCATGAAGGGAATCGTTTTGGCAGTTCGGCCGATTGCCATGTGGGCCCTGATGGTCGGGACCTGCGCGTCGCTTGCGTGCGCGGCGGAGGAAGTGGCCCAGCACGGGTACGAAGTCCACGACGTGAAGCGCCCGCAGCCGCCGGTGATCACTCCGGGCACCCCGAGCACGGATCAGCAGCCGGGAAAGCCGCCGTCGGATGCGATCGTGCTGTTCGGCGGGAGCGAGCAGGACCTGGCGAAGTGGCAGACGGATCGAAGCGAGAAGGAGATCAAGGCCGCCGCGCCCGCCAAGCCCGCGGAATGGAAAGTGGAAGACAGGCAGCTGGTCGTCGTCCCGCGCACGGGGACGATCGCGACGAAGGACCAGTTTCGTGACGTGCAGCTGCACGCGGAGTTCTGGCATCCCGCCGATATCACCGGCAAAGGCCAGGGGCGCGGCAACAGCGGCATCTTCCTCATGGGCTTGTACGAGCTGCAGGTCCTGGACAACTACAACGCAGAAACCTATGCCGACGGCATGATCGGCAGCATGTACGGCCAGTACCCGCCGCTCGTGAACGCCGCGCGCGAACCGGGGCAGTGGCAGATATATGACGTGATCTTCCGCGCCCCGCGCTACGAGGGCGAGAAGGTCGCGAAGCCTGCTCGAATGACGGTGCTGCTGAACGGGGTCGTGGTGCAGGACAATGTCGAGCTGCTCGGCCCCTCCAAGCACAAGCTGCTCACCGAGTACCCCAGGAAGCATCCGGAGAAGGGACCGATCAAGCTGCAGGACCACGGGCAGCCCGTGCGTTTCCGCAACATCTGGGTCCGCGAACTGCAAGAACCCCCCCCGCCCGCCGCCCGTCCCGCCGCCGACGCGAAAAAGCCGCCCCCAACACCGGCGGAGTAACTCCCCAAGGCGCGACTGGCCGCAATTCCCATTGCACGTGTTGTGGCCGTCTTAGGTTTCGGATTCCAGCGGCTGGTTTGGTTGCGCCTCGCGCAGCGACCGCGGCAGGAAGAGGCTTGGGAACGAAGCCTTCCGCGCGGCGATCTGAAATATGACTGATGGGTGGAGCGGACCGCGCGGGGCGAGCATCATTGATGCTCCGCGCTTTCCCGTGCCCACTACGCCTTCTTCGGCAGCACCACTTCAATGCCGTGGCGCTGGCCTATCGCCACGATGTCCTCAAGCTTCGGCGGGAACGGCAGCTTGCCCATCGCAATGTAGAACGCCGACGCCGAGCCGGGGCAATGATGGATCAGCAGCCGGCCATCACGCGGGCCGGCGTTGGTGAACGATCGGACGGCGCCACGCGGCACGTGCACGAAATCGCCTTGTTTCAGTCGATGCAGCGTGTCGTTCACCACTGCCTCGAACTCGCCGTCGAGGATGTACAAGGTTTCGTCTTCGTTGTGGTGAATGTGCGGTGGCGCGCCGTTGCCTGGTCGCACGGTCTGCTCGGCGAGCGCGTACGCCCCCCCGGTGTGTGCCGCGGTCGCGATGAACCGCATCGGATCGCCCATCACCGGGTGCACTTCGCCTTCCCCATGCCGCACCAGGCGTCCGTCGGTCGATGGCGATGATACAGAGGCCGACCCGGGAGTGGTTGCTGCGCTCATGATGAACCTCGCAATAAGCCAGCGACAGTATAGCTGCGCGCGACCCGCCGAGGGAATCGGCGGATAGTGGTGTGATAGTGGTGTGATAGTGGTGTGAAGGATCTTGAGCCGGTTGCGAGCGACTGCGTTTAGGAACTTGCAATACCTTGATGCCACCTCTCCAAGATTCCACGCTGGAATACTTATCCGGCGACTGGAAGACCCAGAAATCGCCGCCGGCTTCAAAGGCCGCGAAAGTGGCGCGCACAGCGCGGTACAGAATCCGGCACAGCAGGGTGCCGCACCGAGCGGAATGGAGACGTGCAGAGTTGGCAAAAAACCAGGTTTTCCGATCAATTCAGCAACAGTGCGGCCCCATGCAGAAGGGGCAGCACCCGCGACAGGATTCGAACGCTTCCCGACTTTCTAACGGAAAATCGGAGGATTCAGGAGCGGGCGGCGCAAAAAGCGGCGCATCGGACGGGAATTCCGCGCCGCTGGTATCTTCCTCGACCGATCCCGATCTCCAAGCCGTCATTGAGGCATGGCCCGCACTTCCCGGCGACGTGCGGAAGATGATCGTCGGAGTCGTGCGACTCACAGCAAAGGCTGCTCCGGGAGAGCAGCCCTAGTGGATTAACACAGTTCCTCTGAAGTGTGAAGGTGCGTCATGCTGTGGCCATCAATGGCAAGGAGGCCGGGATGGCGAAGAAGTACGTCGTGAAGCTCAAGGGTCACGAGCGGCTGGCGTTGCAGCGGAAATTGCGGG
>DASYWJ010000092.1:0-21608 GCA_035936155.1 Tepidisphaeraceae bacterium
GCCGCGACGGCCAGCCGCGACTGCCCCTCGTCCACCGCGCGAACGATCCGCTCCCTCAGATCCAATGAACAGGCCTCCATGCCTGACCTCCTGATTAAAACCAGTTGAGAATGCTACACGGAACGACGAAATGCTCTAAGGGCGAAGGTGAACGAGGGAGCCACGCTGAAGCGATTCGAGCACCTTGAGCAGCGCAGGAATCAGGGGCTGCAGGTCGCGGAGCGAGCTTGATGCGGAATGAACCACCACGACGGAGCAGGGCAGGTTCTGAACGTTCTGCTGGTACTCGAGATTTTTATCTGTTGTAATCAGAGCGTCAAATCCATCGCTGGCTGCCCGAGCGAGTAATGACCCATTCTTCAATCCCCTCCATCCCATGTACGCTACCGTAAACGCAGAATGGCCCGGCAGATGCTGCCAGAGTCGAACGTCCACGCTCTCGTCCACTAGAACCTTCACGCGCCTTGCGCCGACACGGTTACCGCTGGCACCGTTGCCGCTGGCGAACTGACGGCTCTGTTCGCGAGGCGAAGCACTGCGATCGCCTGTTCACGTGAGACGGTCGGGAAGCCGGTGAGGAATTCATCGAGTGGATCCCCTTGCTCCAACAGGTCGAAGAGCGCCTGCACGGGCACGCGTGTTCCCGCGAAGCACGGGGTCCCTCCCATGATCTCCGGATCGGACTTAATTGGTTCCATGGGACCTCCTGGAAAAGCCATCTGAGGGACTCGAACCCTCGACCTGCGGTTTACAAAACCGCTGCTCTACCAACTGAGCTAAGATGGCGCGGCCGTGGCAGATTGTAGCCGCGCCGGGGCCACGGGCGAAAGCCGACGGACGGCGGGTACAATCGGATCGAGCTATGGCACACCACGATCATCACGCGCAAGACCCGGAAACCCAACGACTCGAGGAAGACGCGCGCCGCGAGAAGAACTGGAAGCGCTGGGGGCCGTACCTTGCCGAGCGGCAGTGGGGAACCGTGCGCGAGGACTACAGCGCAGACGGGAACGTCTGGGCCTATTTCCCGCATGATCACGCGCGCAGCCGCGCGTACCGTTGGGGGGAGGACGGGCTGCTGGGGTTTTGCGATCGCGAGTGCCGCGTTGCATTTTCGGTGGCGCTGTGGAACGGGAAGGACCCGATCCTCAAGGAGCGCCTCTTCGGCGTCGCCGGCCCCGAGGGCAATCATGGCGAGGACGTGAAGGAGGAGTACTTCTACCTCGATTCGACCCCCACGCATTCCTACTGCCGCGCGCTGTACAAGTACCCGCAGGCGGAGTTCCCGTACAACGACCTGGTGGCGGAGAGCACGCGGCGCTCGCGGAGCGATCCGGAGTACGAGCTCGTGGACACCGGCGTCTTCAACGACAATCGCTACTTCGACGTCTTCGCCGAGTTCGCCAAGGCGTCGCCCGACGATATCTGCATCCGCCTCACGATCCACAACCGCGGCGACGATGCTGCGACGCTCCACGTGCTGCCCACGCTCGTATTCCGCAACCGCTGGTCGTGGGGGCGGGACGAGAAGCTCGACGAGCACAAGCCGCGCTTCAGCGAGATTGCGCCGGGACTGGTCCTTTCCGAGCACCCGCGGCTCGGGCGCTTCCTGTTCGACGCCGAACCCTACGGCGGCGAGCCGGCAAACCTGCTGTTCACCGAGAACGAATCCAACCTCCTGCGGCTGTTCAACGCCGAGAACTACTACAGCCACGTGAAAGACGCATTCCACGACTACGTGGTCAGCGGCCACACCCCCGCTGTCAATCCGGTCAACATCGGGACAAAGGTGGCGGCGCACTACGGGCTGCGGATCGCCGGCAGGAAGTCCGTCACGCTCCGCTTCCGGTTCCGCCCGGACGCTGAAGCGGTCGAGGAACCGTTCGGCGAATCGTTCGACCAGTGCTTCGCCCAGCGCATCAGCGAGGCCAACAAGTTCTACGGGAACCACATCCGGCCGGACCTCTCGCCCGACCAGCGCAACGTCGTCCGCCAGGCATATGGCGGACTGCTGTGGAACAAGCAGTTTTATCACTACGTCGTGAAAGACTGGCTCGAAGGCGATCCCGCGCAGCCCGAGCCCCCGCCGCAGCGCAGGAAGGGGCGCAACGCCGATTGGCAGCACCTGTTCAACCGCGACGTCATTTCGATGCCCGACAAGTGGGAGTATCCGTGGTACGCCGCGTGGGATCTGGCCTTTCACATGCTCCCCTTCGCGCACGTCGACCCGCAGTTCGCCAAGGACCAGCTCATGCTGTTCCTCCGCGAGTGGTACATGCACCCCAACGGGCAGTTGCCCGCGTATGAGTTCAACTTCTCGGACGTGAACCCGCCCGTGCACGCGTGGGCGTGCTGGCGCGTGTACAAGATCAGCGGCCCGCGCGGGGGGCGCGATCGCGCGTTCCTCGCTCGCGCCTTTCAAAAGCTGCTCATCAACTTCACCTGGTGGGTCAACCGCAAGGACATAGAAGGCCGCAACATCTTCACCGGCGGATTCCTCGGGCTGGACAACATTGGCCTGTTCGACCGGTCCAAGCCGCTGCCCGGCGGGCAGCGCCTCGACCAGGCCGACGCGACTGCGTGGATGACTTTCTACTGCGGCACCATGCTCTCGATGGCGCTGGAGCTTGCGAAGGACGATCCCGTCTACGAAGACGTCGCCAGTAAGTTCTTCGAGCACTACATCGCCATCGTCGACGCGATGAACACGCTCGGCGGCAGCGGTCTGTGGGACGAGAAGGATGGGTTCTATTACGACCAGCTCTCCGTCGACGGCGTGTCCACGCCGCTGCGCATCCGCTCGATGGTCGGGCTGATCCCGCTGTTCGCATCGGAGGTGCTCGACGACGACGTGATCGCCAAGCTCCCCGGTTTCAAGAAGCGCATGGATTGGTTCCTTGAGAACCGCCAGGACCTTGCCCGCCACACGACCTACTGCGATCACCAGGACCCCGGCAAGCGGCTGCTCGCCGTCCCGTCGATGGACCGCCTCCGCCGCGTGCTCAGCTACGCCCTTGATGAAAGCGAGTTCCTCTCGCCTTATGGGGTTCGCTCGCTCTCCAAAGCACACGAGAAAAGGCCGGTCGTGCATAAGGTCGACGGCCGTGAGCTGCGCGTGAAGTACGTCCCGGGCGAATCAGACAACACGCTCTACGGCGGCAACTCGAATTGGCGCGGCCCGGTCTGGTTCCCGCTCAACTACCTGCTCATCGAGGCGCTCGAGCGCTACCACTACTTCTACAAGGACGACTTCCTCATCGAGTGCCCAACCGGCTCCGGCCGCATGATGAATCTTCTGCAGGTGGCCGACGAGCTCGCGTCGCGGCTGTCCAGGCTCTTCCTTCGCGATAAGACGGGCCGTCGCCCGTGCTGCGGCGATGACGCCCGCTTCGCGACCAACCCGCACTGGAAGGAGTTGGTCCTGTTCCACGAATACTTCCACGGCGACACCGGCCGGGGCCTCGGCGCCAGCCACCAGACCGGGTGGACCGCGCTGGTCGCGCTGCTCATGGCCGGCCCCACCGGCCGCCATCGGCCGATCGAAGCAGCCGACAAGCTCGCCCAAACCACCGAGCCGCGCACGGCGGCGGTGCTGTAAGCCGCTTGACGCCCTCCACCTCAAGACCCCACGCACGCGTGGGAACAGCGAGACGCCGCAGAGGGACGCGCCGCGTTCATCCGCGTTCATCTGCGCCGCCTGTGCTTGAACGCCGCGCTTTCCGACGACTCAGCCGCGAATCCCCGCCACGGCGGCTCGGCATCTGGCCCCGCTTGCGGTATAACTCCCACCCATGTTCGAGAGCCAAACCCCCTATGAACCGAAGCGCATCCATGCCGCCGCCATTTATTGCTCGGACGGGCGGTTGGGCGAGCATTTTGACGACTTTCTGACGCAGGGGCTTAAGCTCCCGCGGTACGACCGGCTCGCGCTGCCCGGCGGGCCGGCGGCGCTGGCGGAACATGCGGCCACCACCCTCGAGCACGCCGCCGTCGCCGATGAGCTGAAGTTCCTCGTCGAGGTGCACGGCCTTGATCGCGTCGTCTTGATCCAGCACCAGAACTGCGCGTTCTACACCAATCGGTTGAAGCTCTCCGGGTTCAACGTCGAGCAGCAGCAGCGCGACGACCTTCGAGCCGCCGCCGAATTCGTGCGGAAGGTCACCGGGGTGCAGCACATCGAGGCCTACTTCGCCAGGCAGATGGAAGGGCACATCCGATTCGAAGTGCTGGAGCTGTAGCAGCCGATTCTCAGAGCCCGAAAGCCGCTCGCCGCCGGCGTCGCGCGTGCCCGTTGCGTCGGCCTGCGGCGGTTGCGATGATCCGCCCCGTCCATGGACACACCCCAACTGCAACGGAGAGCAGACCTCCCCCACCCGGAAGCCACGTTGCGGCAAAAAATCGCCTGGGTCATGTACGACTGGGCGAACAGCGGCTACGGGTTGATCGTCGTCGGACCGGTGTTCGCGCCGTTCTTCATCAAGGTGCTGCTCCCGCCGCTGGCGGAGGGATCCGACGAGCATGGGCTGGTGATCGGTGGAATGATTGTCCGCGCCAGCGCGATCACGGCCGCGCTGACGTCGATGAGCATGGCCCTGATGGCGATCGGCGCGCCGATGTTCGGCGCCATCGCCGACATCAAGGGATGGACCAAACGGTTGCTGATCACCTTCGCCACCGCCGGTTCTCTGCTCACCATGACGATGATCATCCTTCGGCCGGGGCAGTGGGTACTCGGGGGTGCGCTGTACGTGCTCTCCAACTTCTGCTTCGGCACGAGCCTGGCGTTTGCCAACGCGTATCTTCCGCGGCTGACGCGCCCGGAGAAGCAGGGGAGCCTCAGCGGCTGGGGCTTCGCCGCGGGCTACGTCGGCGGGGCGGTGGCGCTGATCATCGTGCTCGTGATGATCTCGACCTGGCCGGGCGACCCCCGCGTCGTGGCGGCGGGGCTGGCGCTGGCAGGGGCGTGGTGGGTGCTGTTTTCGCTTCCGGCTTTTCTCCTGCTCGATGAGTTCCCGCCCATGGCGACCGACGTCGACCGTCGCGGCTCGCTCGTGACGGCAGGCTTCCGCCGTGTCAAGAACACATTCAAGCACCTCAAGCGCTATCGGATGCTGTTCCTGTTCCTCCTCGCGTTCCTGCTCTACAACGACGGTGTCGAGACGGTTATCGCGATGGCGGGATCGTTCGGCACGGATTACCTCAAGATGAGCGATGAGAAACTGATCGTGATGTTCCTCATCGTGCAGTTTGTCGCGTTCTTCGGCGCGGTTGTCTTCGGCTACGTGTCGGACAAGATCGGCAACAAGAAGGTGATCGTCATCAACCTGATCGTGTGGCTGATCGCGACGTTCCTGGCGCTGCTGACGCGTCCGGAGCCGATCTTCACGGTCTTTGGCATCGAGTTCGACGGCACGAATCAGTTCATCGCCCTGGGCGTGCTCATCGGACTGGTGCTCGGCGGAGTGCAGGCGGCCAGCCGCTCCCTCATGGGCGCGCTCACGCCCAAGGAGATCCACAACGAAGCGTTCGGCTTCTTCTCGATGAGCGGCAAGTTCGCCAGCGTTTTCGGGCCGCTGCTATATGGGGGGCTGGTGCTCGGGACGGGGAACCCGCGCTGGGGAATTCTGTCGGTCCCACCGTTCCTGGTGCTCGGGCTGATCGTTCTCCTGATGGTCCGCGAGCCGCGGGGCAATGACGCGAAGGCATAGAAGAGGCGCAGAGGACGCAGAGGTCAGAAAGAGTGGGCTTTTCCGCATTTGTTTTTCCGCGATCTCTGCGCCTCCGCGTGAATCAGCCTTTCTGTCTGCTGGAGTTTCCAAGGCACTTGCAGCAGGCGGTCGGGAACGCGCCACGAAGGGCACAATGGAGCGAGGTCTGTGACCGCCGACTGCTGATCTCTCGCAATTCTGCCGCCTGTCCCTACACTGCCCCGCGTTGCGGGCATGAATGAACGTTTTATCATCCTCTTTGGTTGCCTTGCGCTGCTCGTGCGCGTCGGGTTCGCGTGGTATGCGACGGGGCTGGCGCGCTCGAAGAATGCGGCCGGCGCGGTGCTGCGCAACGTGCTGGATTTCTCGGTGGCGACGCTGGCGTTCTGGGCGGTGGGGGCGGCCATCTTCGCGGGGGATGCGGGCCTCTACTTTGATCACCGCGGGGAGGCGCATTACGCGACGTTCTTTCATCTCGTCCTCGTGCTGTTCGCCTCGTCCATTCCCATCAGCGCGGCTGGGGAGCGATCGAAGCTGTTCCCGCTGGCGGCGGTGTCGTTCGTCGTCGCGGGGGTGATTGTGCCCGTGGCCGCGTACTGGGCGTGGACCGGTTTCCTCGCGCGTCTGGGCTTTCTCGACGAGGCCGGCGCAAGCGTCATTCACCTGTCGGCCGGCATGAGCGCGCTGGCGGTGGCGGTCCTGATCGGCCCGCGCAGCGGGAAATACAACCGGGATGGATCATCGAACATGATCCCCGGGCACAGCCTCCCGCTGGCGTCGGTGGGCGTGCTGATCGTGCTGGTTGCGTGGGTGCCTTACGTCATGGGCGCCGGCGCGCTGCACCGTGGCGCCGGGGCGCACGCGGCGCTGAACGTCCTCCTCGCGGCGGCGGCGGGGGGATTGGCGGCGCTCGTCGCCAGCGTCCTCCGCTACGGCAAACCGGACGTGCTGCTGATCTACACGGGTTTGCTCGGCGGACTCGTCGCCGTTACGGGCGGGGCCAATCTGATGCCCACAGGCGGCGCGGTCGCAATTGGCGCGATCGCGGGTGTGGTGGTGCCCTGGGCCATGGTGCAGCTCGACCTGCGGATGAAGGTGGACGATCCAGTCGGCGCCGTCGCCGTACACGGCGCGGGCGGATTGCTCGGCACGCTCGCCGTGGCGCTGGTGGCGCCCATGGAGATGGACCAGCGCCTCCGCCAACTGGGGGTGCAGGCCCTGGGCATCCTGGTCATCGCGCTCTTGGCGCTGATCGCAACCGGTGCACTGCTGATCGTGCTGAAGAAGACCATCGGCATCCGCTCGAAGGAGGTCGACGAGTTCGACGGCCTGGACTTGGCCGAGCACGACCTCAACGCCTACCCGGACTTCCAGCAAACCACGATCAAGAGCTACCACCTTCGCGAGGCCTGAGCCGTCGATCAAAAGACTGCTGCTGATTGCGCTGCCGACGACGCGTTGGCATACTGGCGGTCACCCGGTCAACCGGCATATCACCTGCACCGAATCCCAGCCTCATCGGCACTTCATTTGCACGCGACTCCGTGACGAAAGGAACCTCAACCATGGCCATCAAGCTCAAGAAGCTGAAGGAGCAAGTCATCGTCATCACCGGCGCGTCCAGCGGCATCGGACTCTGCACCGCCCAGGGCGCCGCCCGGTGCGGCGCCAAGGTCGTGCTCGCCGCACGCAGCGGGGAAACCCTCGATGTTGCCGTCGGAATCATCGCCGAGCACGGCGGCGAGTGCATCAGCGTCGTCTGCGATGTCTCCGATGCCGAACAGGTCCAGCATCTGGCTCGCGAGGCCATCAATCGCTTCGGCCGCATCGACACCTGGATCAACAACGCGGGGGTCGCGATCTACGGCCGGCTCGACGAAGTCAGCGACGCCGATTCCCGCCGCCTCTTCGACATCAACTTCTGGGGCGTCGTCAACGGCTGCCGCGCAGCGCTGCCGCATCTTAAACAGCAGGGCGGGGCGCTGATCAACATCGGCAGCGAGGTCTCCGAAGCCTACGTGCCCATCCTCGGGATGTACTCCGCCTCCAAGCACGCGGTCAAAGGGTTCACCGATGCCTTGCGCGTCGAGATCGAGCGGCTCGACAATGCGCCCGTCTCGGTCACGCTCATTCAGCCCACCGCCGTCGATACCCCC
This sequence comes from Tepidisphaeraceae bacterium, assembly GCA_035936155.1. Taxonomy (GTDB): domain Bacteria; phylum Planctomycetota; class Phycisphaerae; order Tepidisphaerales; family Tepidisphaeraceae; genus DASYWJ01. The sequence continues at coordinate 7,865 of DASYWJ010000092.1, forward strand.
TTCGATGAGCACAGCCGCAACTACATGGAGCGCGAAGCGAAGCTGCCCAGCAACATGATCGACCCCCAGCAAGTCGCCGACGCCATCCTCAAGGCCGCCGTCAAACCCAAGCGATGGGTGAAGGTTGGTGCGATGGCCAAGCTGAACACGATCACCGCCAAAGCCTTCCCCGGCGTCACCGACCGGATGACCGCCAAACAGGCCGAGGACCTGCACCGCGACGAACCCCCGCGCGATCCCGCCGGCGCGCTCTACCACCCCACCGAAGACGGCCGCGTCCACGGCGATCACCCAAACACCTGAGCAGCCTGGGCCGTGAGCAATGCACCCCGGCATCCGCGCGAGTTGCCCGCTGCGGCCAACAATGCTTTTGCCGCGCCTCCTGCGACAGTTTGATACCTCCGCACGCCGCTGATATAACGAGGCAGCACGCTGGCCGCCGGCCGGCACCACTTCGTCTGATCGGCAGTGTATTCGCAGTAAGAGGTTGCATAATGATTCAGCGATCCAAACCGTTCCGCGCCCTCGTAACGCCTGTCCTCGCGGTCGCCATGCTGGCCGCGCAAGGGTGCTCGGCGTTCCAGCCCAAGTTTCAAGCCGTCACCATCACGACGGCAACGCCCGGTGCGGAGATCGAGGTGAATGGCAGGGACATCGGCGTCTCGCCCGTGTCGACGGAGCTTCAACGCAACAAATCCCATGCGATCATCGCGCGTCACATGGGCAAGACCGGGACGGCAAGCATCGGGACAAAGATCTCAACCACCGGCGTGCTGGACATCGTTGGAACCGTGTTCTTCATCGTCCCCATCATCGGAGTCTTCACCCCCGGCTTCCACGAGCTCGACACGACGAACGTCGTGGTGCCGATGCGCTAACGGACCGACGTTCAGCGGCCCGGGGGGGCACCGCAGCGGCCCTCGACCTACAGGAACCTTACCTGCCGCCCCGGTCCGCTGCAGCGTCTGCTTATGCCTCCCGGTCCCGCCGCAGATAATCCCAGCCCGCTGAAGTGAGTTTTACGTTCATTGGCATCGGGCCATCGTCCCCGAAGTCTGGAGGGACCAGACTCGGATCGTCCGGACGCCACTCGAAGAACTCGGCGAGGCCGCGTCGGGCGAGGCCACGTGCCGCCGCACGCAACTGATCGAGCGAGAACTCCAACTGCTCTTGCACCCAGGTTGGGTCGAGGCTCTGGTCACGATGATCTGCGTACGCGCGAGCGTATGCGAGCAGGCGAAACTCATCCTCGGTGAGCGCTGAGGGAGGCATAACCAGTATTCCTCGGACCCCGCGCCCGGGGAGCATGTTCCGGGCGGGGGGGCCGGGCGCGCATTTCACTTTGTTCTGGCGTGACGTGTCAAATCAATCTTGCCCGTAATACTAGCGGCAAAACGCCCCGGGGTTTTGGTGGCGGTTCGGACTTGGCCGCCGCAGGGAAGGTCATCCACGGAGGTCCCCTCCGTCTTCCCCGGCTACATCGTCTGCCGGTCGGTTCATTCAGTCGCCCGCCTCGCTGTTGCCCGCGCGGGTCGCGTCACTGCATATTCTCGCCGCATGGCGAAGAAGTTGAAGGAGGGGAAGCCGCCCAAGCCGCCCGCACCCGCCAGCCCCTCACCCCTTCTTGCCGCGGGTCACCTACTGCGGCGACAACTCCGAACCGCTCGCCCAAGTTCCCCGGCCGCTGTCTTGACTTGATCGAATCGATGCCTGTTCAATTCCAACACCCGGTCGTCCCCGTCGGCACTAAATGAACCGGGGGGTGATCGCGCTGGGCGGGAGCCCGAACAGGGTGTAGGTGGGGACACGGCTGGACGGCCGCATCTTTCCCGTCGAGTAGTACGTGCAGAAGATCTGAGGGCATTTTCATGAAGCAACTGATGCTCGTAAGCCTAGCCGGCGCGATCGGCGTGGCGGCGCGGTGGAAGCTGAGCGGGCTGGTGCTTCAGTACACCCCGGACTGGAGGTTCCCGGTGGCCACGTTCATCGTGAACGTCGCTGGCTGCCTGGTCGCAGGAGCGCTGGCCGGGCTGGTGATCAAGCTCAACCTGTTCGGGCCCGACGCGCGGCTGGTCCTGTTCACCGGGCTGCTCGGCGGGTTCACGACGTTCTCCGCGTTCGGGGTGGAATCCGTTTACCTGCTTCGCCGCGCCGAGTACGCCGTGGCGATGAGCTACATCACGCTCAGCGTCGCGGGGGGCATCGGCGGCCTGTGGCTGGCGCTATGGCTCGTGCCGGGGAAATCCGGTTGATCGGCGGAATCGCAAAGGTGGTATCCGCGGTTCCGCTCCTCCCCATGCGCGCACCCCGTTGGCTCATCCTCGGCGTCCACCATTCGGGGAAGGTCAGTCCTGCTTCGCGCTTTCCTTCGCGTGTTTGTTCCCGTTTTCGCGCCTTCGCAGTGTCTTGCCTTGAAATCCGCTCAGTTTGAGTACATCAGCGCGCGAGGAAGCCGGTGGAGGAGTCGCCGCCGATGCCGATCAATCCTTCGGGGTAGACGCTGAAGCGGAAGCCGCTTTCGTCTTCGTGGGCGTCGTAGTAGAGCGTGAACAGGGCGTGGAACCGGTCGAAACGCCGGCGCAGGCTGGCGCTGGTGTAGATGCTGCCCTCCTGGTCGCCGAAGTCGTAGCTTTGGCTGAGCGAGACGCTGTATTTCGTCGTCAGGACGTAGTCGGCGACGAGGCTGGCGATGACGGAGTCGAGCTCGGCGATGTAGCGGGTGCCGATGAAGTAGCTGACACGCGGGTCGCGGCTGACGGCCAGGCCGAGCGAACCGGTGGCGAGCTGGCCGCGGTCGAGGTTCTGCTGAACATCAGCGAGGACGACGAACGTGTCGCTGACGCGCCATGCCGACTCGACGTTGACGCTGTTGCGCGGGATCGAGGCCTCGGGGAGCGAGGGGAAGAACGCGCCGCGGAAGCCGACGGGCTCGCGCTCGAACTGCGGGGGCTGATTGCCGAAGAAGTTGCCCTCGACGTTAAGCGTGAGGAAATCGACGCTGCGCCGGCGACGTGGGCTCCCGCGCTTGGTCTGCCAGCGCTGGCGGAGGGCGACCTGAGCGGCGCGGAAGTCGTGGATGGCGTCGATCTGCTCATCGTAGATGAACAGCTCATCGCGATCGAGCGTCTGTGCAGCGGCGAAGAGGTGCACTTCCGGCTCGACGATGTGCCGCACACGATTGATATCGAACAGGCGTGAGTAGGCGGAGTCGTCGACCTTCCAGAATGCAGTATTCATTCGCACGCCCGCGGCCGAGTACCAGCGCTCCTCGGCGCCGAGGTTGGGCGTCTCGGTGTACGTCGTCAGCCGGCCGAGAAGGTAGGGCACGACCTTGAACTGCCCGGCCTGCATGGGGAAGTCGAGCTCCTGACGCCAGTCGGTGCGGTAGTTGGTGTCATCGGTGACGGCGGGGGCGAGCGATTCATTCACCAGCGTCGGGTCGCCCGGGGCAAACGGCGCGCCCGGCACGCCCACGCGCCCGAGCGACGGCCGGCCGGGGAAAACCGCCCTGCGGTTTGGGCCCGTTGGAGGATTGAACCCGAAGCCTTGTTCGAGCAGGCTCGCCTCGCTGGGGCTGAACTGCAGCCGGCTGAGCGTGTTGTTGCTGAAGAACGTCGCGCGGTCGCGGAACAGGCTGTCGCCGATGCGCCGGTAGTTGATCTCGGGCATGCGCTCGATCTCGAACTGCTCCTGCTGCAGGTCGCTTGTGGTCACGAAGTCATTCGGCTGAACGCTGAACAGCAGCGAGAAAACCTCAGAGTCCTGCTGGTGTTTGAAGTAGGCGCTGGTCTCCAGCGGCAGGCCGGTCTCGAAGTCGCGCTCGTACCACTCTTCCATGAACGTCGGATCGGAGACATGCGACGCGCGGAACTGCACGTGCCAGTTGTCCGGGAAGAAGTGCTGGTGCTCCCACGATGCGCGCCCGCGCCACTCATCGTCATGCGTAACGCGTCGGCGGTAGCGGCCGAGGTTGTCGGTGCCGCTGTCGTAGACGAGATAGCTCGTGAACTCTCCCTCGAAGTTCCACGGCTGCTTGGTCGTGTCGGTGATGAATCCGCCGCCGTACTCTCCGTCGATACCGCCGGCGGGGCCGCGATCGGAGAAGTAGTCGAGCCGGTAAGTGACGTCGAGCTCCTCGGGCGGGAGCCGGCCGAGCGTCTCGAACAACCCCCATTCGGTCTGGAGGCCGGTCCCGAACCCGCGCGAATTGCTGATGTTGAACCCGCGCAGGGCAGTGCCCCGTTCGGTCATCGTCCCGCCCAGCGCGGGCAGCCAGAAGATCGGCACATCGAACATGCGCAGCGTGGCGTCGCGCGCGATGAAGCTCGTGCGCGTGCCGTAGCGCGGATCGTTGGTGTCGACCTGCCGCACGTACGCCTTGTCGGCGGCGATGCTGTAGCTGGGCACGGCGAACCCGCTGGTGCTGAGGCGCACGTTCTTCGCGTTGAACTCGGTGACGTCGTTGTTGCGCGACAGCTGGCGCAGCGTGTCGGCGCGGACGATCATGGGGATCTGCAGGGTCGGGTCGACTGAGTGCATCACGGCGTCGGTCAGGACTGCACGATCGGTCGTGAAGTCATAGAAGACGCGGTTCGCCTCCAGCGTCTGCTCGCCCTTTGTGGCGCTGTCGGCGGGTGTGAACGTGACGCGGACATCTCCCTCGAGGTAGACCGCCGAAACCGCGTCCTGCGCGCGGGCGATCTCTTTCAGGTCATCGGCGGCGTCCTTGATCTTGTCCACCTGAGTGAAGATGACGCCGCGTTCCGCCTGCAGCTCGAGGAAGTCGCCGTTGGGGCGCTGCTGGTAGAGCAGGATGCCTTCGCCCTCACGGAAAGGACTGAGGACGGCGGCGAGCTTGCCGTCGGGCGTCTGAATGGTCTCAAGCGATGCGCGGAAGGAGATGGGCGGGGTCGTGCCCGCCGGCCGCGTCGCGGGCGCGGCGCCGGGCGGGGGGCCGAGCGCGTTCTCGCGCGTGGTGGGCAGCGGGATCGGCCGGGGAAGTTGCGATGGGTCCGCCGGGTCCGACGGCAGCGCTGCCAGGCGCAGCTGCGATGCGGTCTGAAACAGCTCCGTGTCGCTCTCGTCGCGGGCCACCCGTTGGGCGGCGGCGATCCGGACGTTGCCGCCGACCAGCGCCATGACCATCAGCTGCTCGCCCTTGCGCGTCAGCTCCAGCTGCTTGAGCTGAGCATCGCCGATCAGCGCGATCTCCGCCCGCTCGACCGGCGCGCCGCCCATGCCCTTGACGGGCGTAAGCCAGATCACCGCCCCCTTGGCCGACAGCACCCGCTGATCGAGCTCAATCGTGACGGGGCCGTCGAGCAGGACGATATTCGAGCCGTCGGCCGACCAGGTCGAGGCCCGCCTGGCATTGACGGTGAGGCGCTCGCTGATCGGGTCGGATAGTTGCTGCGCGATGCCGGGAGCGGGCAGAACCAGCGCGGCCAAGAGAGCCAATCCGATCCCGCCAAGGCGCACGCACAGACTCCTTCCCGACCGACACACCCGCAGGGGCTGGCGATGAGGCCGGCATGATAGAGATGGCCGAAAGGGGGGTCAAACCGGGCCTATGATGGCAAACACTGCTGCAGGCCGAGCGTAGATGCTGATAATGTGGCAGTGGCTTGTCGTTCCCGGCTGAGTGTCTTTCTGACTGAGGCGCGCGTACCCGCCACGAGGTGACGCAAAGAACGCTAAGATCGCAAAGAGCACAAAGTGTGATTCGCTTCTTTGCGATCGTCGCCGTCTCTGCGATCTCTGCGCAAGCCAGCTGATTTGGTTGCCGGTGTAAGCTCCACGAAGGAGATCTGATGCGTTTTATTGCCGTTGTCCTTATTACGTGTTTCGCCGCTGGTCTTGCACTCGCCGAATCGTCGACCCAGCCCGCGTCGGCGCCGGCGACCACGCAGGCCGCCAACTTCCCCACGCCCGCCGAGCTCCTGGCCAAGATGAAGGAGATGCGCAAGGCCAAGGAGGCGGCGCTGAAGGTGGCCTATATCGACCTTTCCACCACCGTTGTCGAGAAGCCGGCGGACTTCTCCCTCTTCGGCGGTGAGACCGACGTGATGACCCTCCGCTCGCTCATCAGCCGGCTGCACCAGGCGCGCGACGACCAGGACGTCAAGGCTGTGCTGATCACGATCGGCGCGCCCTCGATCGGGCTGGCGCAGGCGCAGGAGGTCCGCGAAGCCCTCGTCGAGCTCCGCCGCGCGGGCAAGAAGACGTTCGTCTATGCCGACAGCTACGACACCGCCACCTACACGCTCGCCACCGGCGCGACCGACATCTGCCTGCTCGAGGGCGGCGAGATTCTCATTCCCGGCGTGGGCGGGGAGGCGATGTTCGCCAAGGGGCTGCTCGACAAGATCGGCGTGAAGGCCGATTACGTGCAGATCGGCGAGTACAAAGGCGCCGACGAGCAGTACACGCGCACCGGACCCAGTGAAGAGCTGCGCGGCGAAATGAACCGGCTGATGGACGCGCTGTACGCGCAGATCGTCGACGGCATCGCGTCACACCGGAACATCACCACCGAACAGGTCAAAACCATGATCGACGAGAGCATGCTCATGGCGGAAAAAGCCAAGGAGCAGGGGTACGTCGATCATCTCGTGGATCAGGACGGCCTGCGCGACCTGATCACAAAGCACATCGGGGGAAAGAACGACAAGATCGATCTGCTGCACCGCTACGGCCTGGAGACGCGCGAGGCGGTGGATTTCTCCAATCCATTCGGGCTGCTGGCGGCGCTGAGCAAGCGCCCGGCGCCGACGACGAAGCCGGCGGTTGCGCTGATCTACGCCGACGGCACGATCATCGACGGCCAGGGAGGCGAGGGCATGTTCGGCAACTCCGTCGGCTCAGACGACATGCGCCGCGCCCTGCGGATGGCGGCACGGGACGAGAACATCAAAGCGGTGGTCATCCGCATCGACTCCCCCGGCGGGAGCGCGCTGGCGAGTGAGGTGATGTGGCAGGCGGCCCGCCGCGTTGCCGGCAAGAAGCCGCTGGTCATCAGCATCGGCTCGATGGCCGCCAGCGGCGGGTACTACCTGGCGAGCGCGGGTGACTACATTTTCGCTGATCCCGCCGGCATTGTCGGCTCGATCGGCGTCGTCGGCGGGAAGTTCGTCATGCGCGACCTGTTCGACAAGCTCGGCCTCACGACCGAATCATTCATGCGCGGCAAGAACGCTGGGTTATTCAGCTCAAATCAGCCCTTCGACGAGGCCCAGCGCAAGATGATCACCAGCTGGATGCGCCAGACGTACGACCAGTTCACGCACCGTGTGATGGAGACGCGCAAGGGCAAGATCAAGGATATCGACCAGGTCGCGCGCGGGCGCATCTTCATCGCCAAGGCGGCGAAGGAGCTGGGGATGGTGGACGAGTTGGGCGGGGTTGAACAGGCGATTGCCTACGCCGCCGACCGCGCTGATCTGAAGGCGGGGGGCTATGACGTTCGCGTGGTTCCCGCCCCGCGCACGCTCGCCGACTTCTTCGGCGGCGGCGAAGGACCCGAGGCGGCCGCGGGCAATCTTCCCGTGGTGAAGCTCGATCCCACGTCGCTGTTCGCCCAGCTCGCGCCCGGCGTGAAGCGGGCGCTGGGCCAGCATGTGTGGCTCATGCGGCTGCTGGAAGACCGCCCGGTGACGCTGATGGCGCCGTTCGTCATCACTACGAATTAGCGACGTCGGCGGTACGTGCTTTGCTCCGATGATCGTGTCACCAATACGGAGCAACCGCATGCAAACCCGCAACACGCCGTCTCTCCCGCAGCGCGCCGGCGCGATCGGCAAGGCCCTGATCGTCTGGCTCGCCAGCGGCAGCTTAGTCGTTGCCGTGATCGCCTTCTTCGTCTTCAGCGCAATGGGCTGCTGAGGCTACCCCCGTTGCACCGGTTACCCGCCTGTGTGAACCGCGCTGGAAGCCCGCGCGGCGGGTCGCCCGTGCCACGCTACAAAATCTGTCCGTCCCCGCATATCGTCTCACCCCGTCTAACCGGAGATGGGTGGTTCGATGCTGGGTTTCGGCAGGCGGCGCGATTCACAACCTGATGCTCCCCGCGTCAGCACAAAGCTCTGCACCGATCGGTTCAACGGCAAGTATCCCCATGTCGGCCTGTACGACTGTAAAGAGCGCAAAGTCTGGGTCGCCAAGGCGCTCTCCGGCCAGGCCATCCGCACGTCGCACGCTCGGCTGATCACCGGCGCGGACAATGCCACCAGCACGGTCTGGAAAGACCGGTTCCTCTGCTTCTGGTTCTACACGCCGCGCACGGGCGAGGGTTATATCCACAATTATCCGATCGACTGGGACGAAGCCCACCTGCTCGTGCGCATCGACCCCAACTGGGACTACGACCGCCAGCGCATGATCCCCAGCGAGCTGGAAGACCAGGTCAATGAAAATCTCGAGCGCCAGCTGAAGCACGGCGAGCGCATCGTCGCGTTCTTCCGCGAGAGCAAGCTGAAGTACCCCTTCAGCGTCCACTTCATCGGGCAACGCGCCACTGACTCGCAGTTCTACGCCAGGCGCGTCGAGCCGCCGTCTGGATGAGGCGCGAGCGAGAACGGGCGTTGACGCAACCCTGAGCGTACAGCAAGGCCGCGAAGAGCACCGCCGGCTCTGTCAAGGGAGGAAAAGGCTTGGTTGTGCACTTTATGGTTGAGGCTAAGCTGCGCAAGTTTTCCACACGTAGAGGGGAGAGTATGGATTGGATGGCGACAGACGCCTCAGGCAACTGCAGTGAGTTGTACTGGGGCGAAATCGAGCCGCGCGAGCACCTCATTCAGCTTTATCGGGAGGACGATGAATTCCTCGACGCGCTGGAGGGGTTCGTGGTGGCGGGGCTGCGCGGGGGCGACGGCGTGATCGTCCTGGCGACCTCGCCCCACCTGGGCGCGCTGGAGGTGCGGCTGCGCGCGGGTGGCGACGACCCCGCCGGGCCGAAGTATCGCGACCGCTACATCGCCGTCAGCGCCGAGCAGTCGTTGGCGCAGTTCATGATCGGAGGCTGGCCCGACGCGGCGCGATTCGAGCAGTTCGTCGAGGACATGTTTCGCCGCGCCAGCCGGGGCGGCAGGCCCGTGCGCGCGTTCGGGGGGTTGGCCGCGGTGCTGAGAAAGAACGGCAATGCTGATGCCATGCTGCGCCTGGAACAGCTCTGGCGCGAGCGGTGCGACGAGCGGGGGCTGTCTGTCTTCTGCGCCTACCCGCGCTCTGCCTTCGTTGATGACCAGGGTTCCATTGATCGAATCTGCGCCGCCCACTCTCGAATGCTCCACCGATAGCGCCCGCACCCAGCGCGGCCGCAGGCGCCTTGACGTGACGCCTGCGCGGGACTAACGCCACCTCACATGAAAACGGTCATTGATGTGCTCGCCCAGGCGCCGACGGTGATTCTCCCCCGCCCGACCTGGCGGCTCTGGATGGACATCGCGCTTGAACTGGCGGTGGCGGCGCTGATCGGCGTGGTCTTGCACCTGGTGCTGTCGCGCGTGGTCCGCAGGCTGCTGGCGCGGCGGTCGTGGGGCTTTGTGGACGTGCTGTTCGAGCAGCTGCGCGCCCCGGCGCGGATCGCCTGGCCGCTGCTGTTCATGACTCTCGCCCGCGCGCGCACCCGTGCGATCGGCGTGACGCTGCCGGCGCTGGATCATGTCCTGCTGCTGGCGCTGTTCGCGGCGCTGACGTGGCTCGTCGCCCGCTTCATCGGCGCCGTTGACCTGTACGTGAAGAAGCGGCACGACGTGAAGGCGCCGGACAATCGAGAAGCCCGCCGCATACACACGCAGGTGACGGTCCTGAGCCGCTCGCTCCAGGTCGTCGTAGTGATCGCGGGCATCGCCGCCGCGCTGATGACCTTCCCGCGCGTCCAGCAGGTGGGGGCGAGCATTCTCGCGTCGGCGGGCATCGCCGGCATCGTGGTTGGCTTCGCGGCCCGCCCTGTGCTGGAGAACCTGATCGGCGGGCTGCAGATCGGCTTCACGCAGCCGATCCGGCTCGATGATGTGGTCCTCGTCGCCGGCGAGTACGGCCGGGTCGAAGAAATCACCACCACCTACGTGGTCGTGCTGCTCTGGGATGAGCGACGGCTGATCGTGCCATTCAACAAGTTCATTTCCGAACCGTTCCAGAACTGGACGCGCACGGGGTCAGAGCTGCTCGGCACCGTCTTCGTATGGGTGGACTACACCGCCCCGGTCGAGCGCATCCGCGCCGCCGCGGAAGCGATCGTGAAGCAATCGCCGCTGTGGGATGGGCGGGTGTTCAAAGTCCAGGTGACGGAGCTGACGGAGCAGACCATGCAGCTGCGCGTGCTGGTCAGCGCCAACCATGCCGCCGCGGCCTTCGACCTGCGCGTGCATGTTCGCGAACGGCTGATCGAGTTTCTGCAGCGCGAGCTCCCCCACGTGCTCCCGCGCCGCCGCATGGAAATTGAAGGCGCCAGCGATTCACCGGCTCATTCGCCGCCATCGGCGGAGCGGTGAACGCCGCACTCAAGGGGCGGCACGGATCACTGGGTCAGCGCGCGCGGCGCGGGGGCAAGCGAGGCGTCGTCCACGGTCCACCTGCCACGCAGCTCGCGCGCTGCGCGGCGGAACGCGAGTGCGAAGCGCACGAACAGGTAGATGCTCCACAGCGTGAACAGGCACGCCGCGACCGAAAGCATCAGCATGAGCACGAGCGACAGCGTCGAGCGCGTCGTCCACCACGTCCCCAGGCCCCATCGCGCCGCGTTGTGAGACAGCAGGGCATACACACCCAGCAGCAGCAGCGCCGACGACGTGCCGACGCCGACGATCGTGCAGTGCTCAGCGAGGTGGCCGCTGCGCGCGATTGGCCAGCCCGCGCAACTGCGCGAACAGCAGCAGCGGCAGGGGGATCAACCCAATCGAGCAGAGAATCCAGATGATCAGTTCCAGTATCTCCCAATCGCTGAGGAACGGACCCCTGATCCCGATGCGATAGACGCTCCATGCACGTAGGTTGCCGGTGAGCACGGCAAAAAGCGGGACGGTCGCGCTCAGCCGCAGCGCCAGGCGAAGGCGGCGGTCGGCCTGGTCGGCAGGAGGGTATCCCTCGCGCGACGTCAGGAGCCATGCGCCAAGCAGCAGCAGGATCGCGGCGACATCAAGCCCGATCATGGGCAGCATGAAACCTAGCGGCGTGCGCATCCATCGCCAGTAAAAGCCCTCCACAAGCATCCCCCACATGAACGGCCACACCGCGGCGATGAGGATCGACAGGAGGATCAGGTTGGCGCCGCGCGAGATGCGTGCCAGCCAGCGCGGGCGGGTGTTGTGCAGTTCGTCCGTCGTTCGGCGGCTGCGCCGGGCGAGCAGACCGCACTCGGGGCAGGCGTGCTCGTCCTCAATCCCCAGCAATGGATACCCGCAGCGATAGCATTCATCCGGCGCCTCGGCCGGCTGCTGGGCGCGGCGGTGCGACGGGAAAGCCGGCATTGCCGGCGGCAGGGGCGGTGACGACTCCATCGGGCGGCACAAGATACCACACCCGCCCGCGCAGAGCTTCGCTTCGTTCTTCTATGAAGGCCCGCTTTGCTTCTTTGGCACACCGCTGCCATTGCTGCCGCCATGCTTGCGGGCCGAGAGCAGCCACTGCTTCGGGGTCGCGCCGGTAACGCACTTGAAGCGCGACGTGAGGTGCGACTGGTGCGAGAAGCCCGCAAGGCGTGCGGCGTCGGCGGGACGGTTCCCCGCCAGCATCAGCCGCTTCGCTTCCTCGATCTGCAGCTCTACCAGCAGCTGCTTGGGGGTTTTTCCGAACCGCCTGCGGAACAGCCGGTGAAAGTGGTACTCGCTGAAGTGCGCGACGCGCGCGATCTCCGATAGCCGTGGATTGCGCCGGAACTCCCTGGTCATGAACTCCATCGTCGCCTGGAGACGTAATTCGACTTCGTCTCGGGGTGATGATCCACCCGCTCGGCTTCTCTTTTCCATACGATGCGTCTTCATCCTTCCTTGGCCAGCTCGCACACCGCTGCGGCAACAGCGCGTGTGACGGGATCGGACGACGCGGCCGCCGCATTCGCGGGGTACTCACCGGTAGGTGGCTGATGCTGCGCAAACAGGGCAAACAGGGACTCGGCGTCTAACCCCGATCAACTTGGGTCAGCGTTCGTAGTCGGTTCCAAACCCGCGTCCGCGCGCACGGTGGCACGTGAGAGACCCTCAACGACGGGATCGGGACCGCGCTGATGTGTACGAGCTAGAAAACGTTCCCGCGTCAGTGTGTCAACAGGGTCAGCCAATCGCTTCCCAAATACCACGGGATTGTGAGTGCTTCGCCTGAAAAATGCTGGATTCGTGCAATGATTTTCCGGGATACGAAATGCAGGTCTTTGCCGCGCAGATCGTTCCTGGAACCGCCGACAGTTCGCGCCGCGTGACGCCGGCAATGCGCACCGCTTACAATCGCCGCACCATGCCAGAACGCGTGACGATCCTGGGGGATGGGGCGATGGCGACGGTTTGCTCGATCCTGCTCACGCAGGGGGGGCATGACGTGACAATGTGGGGGGCTTTCGAGGAATCGATCGAGCGGCTCCTCCAGGACCGTGAGCAGCGCCGGCTCTTGCCCGGCGTGAAGGTGCCGGACAACGTCCACCTCACCGCCAACGACGAAGACTGCTTCGCGAACGCGACCATGGTGCTCTCGGCGGTGCCGACGCAGTACATGCGCGGCGTGTGGAAGCGGCTGGCGAAGCACCTGCCGGACGGTGTGCCGATCGTATCGGTGGCGAAGGGGATCGAGACCGAATCCCTGCTGCGCCCGACGCAGGTGATCGAGGATGTGCTGAGAGGCACCCACCAAGGCACGGGCGACGACCTCCCGCTTCGCAAGAACCCTCGGCACGAAGGGGATCGGCGGCTGGCGGCACTATCAGGCCCCAACATCGCTGCCGAGCTGGCGCGCTACCTGCCCGGGACCGCCGTCGTCGCCGCCGACGACGAGGACGTCGCCCGCCGCGTGCAGGCCGCGTTCGCCACACAGTGGTTCCGCGTCTACACGAACAACGACGTCACCGGGGTCGAGCTGGCCGGCGCGACAAAGAATGTCATCGCCATCGCCGCCGGCATCCTCGACGGCCTGGGCGCTGGCAACAACGCAAAGGCGGCCCTCCTCACGCGCGGGCTCGTCGAGATCACCCGCCTTGGCGTCACCATGGGCGCCCGCGAAGCCACCTTCGACGGGCTGGCCGGCATCGGCGACCTGATCACCACCTGCGTCAGCCCCGAAGGCCGCAACCGCACCGTCGGCGAGCAGATCGGCAAGGGCCGCAAGCTCGACGAGATCCTCTCCAGGATGGACAGCGTCGCCGAAGGCGTCCCCACGACCAAGGCCGTCATGCAACTCGCCCAGCGCTACGACGTCGAGATGCCCATCACCGAAGCCGTGCACGCCGTGCTGTTCGAGGCCAAGGACGTGATCGCCGCCCTGACCGACCTCATGACCCGCGAACCCAAGCCCGAGCGGACGGAGGGGTAGCGAGTTCACGGCGGGGGCACCTTCCCTCTCTCCCGGCTCGCTGTGCGACATAACGTAACGGAATTATGCACTTGACATAACAACGCCAAGCCCTAGTGGATCACCACACTTCGATTGTCGGGTAAAGCCGCTTTAGCTTGATGCGGGCGTCGACGGTGGTAAAGCGCCAGTTCACGCCGGATCCGGACCGGTTGCGTTCATGCATGAACGCGGCGCACGCGGCGGCCAGCCT
>DASYWJ010000093.1:0-12385 GCA_035936155.1 Tepidisphaeraceae bacterium
GGCCACCCCCGCCCCCGCCACCCCCGCGATCTTCACGCGGGCGGGCTTCGTTGACGGTGAGGGCACGCCCGCCATGCTGCTGCCCGTTGAGGGCCGCGATCGCGGCCGTGGCTTCATCGTCATTCGCCATTTCGACGAACCCGAACCCCTTGCTCCGGCCGGTGTCCCGGTCGTTGATGATCTGGGCGGACACGACCTGCCCGTGCTGCCCGAACAGCTGCTCCAGCTCCGAGCTATCGACGCTGTAGCTCAGATTTCCGACGTACAACTTCTTACCCATTGCGAATCTCCTCTACATGGGTAACTGCGGCCCCGTTTGTGCGGGATCGCGCCGCCCGACATGCACGCGCGCGACGAAACCCACGGTTCTTTCCGGGCCAAATCGAAAGAGGTTGAGACGCCAACCGACAGGGGTGCGAACTGGACGAAGGAAGGACTCTTGCACGGGACGCTTTCCAAGGCCGATCGACGGAACCCGCCACCTTACCCGCGAACTTATACAAAGTCGGCAGGCGGGTGGGAAGCGAAAAATTGACCAGAGGATCGAGTATCGTCTGCCCGCATGGGAGAGCCGTGGCTGCTGATCGGGCTGATTTTCGTCGCGGCCATCGTGTACTCCTCGGTGGGGCACGCAGGGGCGTCCGGATATCTGGCGGCCATGGCGCTGGTCGGGGTTGCACCGGAGGTGATGCGACCGGCGGCGATGACGCTCAATATCCTTGTCGCATCGATCGGGTCGATCAGCTTCTACCGCGCCGGCCACTTCTCCTGGCGGACGTTGTGGCCGTTCGCGGCGGGATCCGTCCCCTTCGCGTTCATCGGCGGCAGCGTCACGCTACCCGGTCACGTGTTTCGCCCGCTGCTCGGACTCGTTTTAATCGTCGCTGCCGTCCGGATGATCGTGCGAATCTCCTCAGGCACGGATGATGATGGCGTGCACCCCCCGCGCGTCGGTGTCGCCGTGGCGTCGGGCGCGGGAATCGGGCTTCTCTCTGGACTGACGGGCACGGGCGGAGGCATCTTCCTCTCGCCGCTGATGTTGATCATGCGCTGGGCCGAGGTCCGCAAGGTCGCAGGAACTTCCGTGGTGTTCATTCTCGTGAACTCACTGTCGGGCCTGGCCGGAAACGTCGCGCGCGTGCAGGTGCTTCCGACGGCGGTCATCGGGTGGGCGGCGGCGGCAGTGATTGGCGGCGCGATCGGCGCATACCTCGGCAGCCGCAAACTTGCCCCACAGTCACTCCGCTACCTTCTCGCGCTCGTTCTGCTCATCGCTGCGGCCAAGCTCATCCTTTCCTGAAGTGATCGACCGTTGTCACGCGGCAGAAATCCAGCTTCGTACGCAACTTCACAATCTTTGATCCGTCTTATTAGTGAGTGGAAACAAACGACGTGCGTCGGGCGTTCTCCACACCGGTTGCTTCAGGAGCGGCACCATGATTTACGTGAAGCACCTGCTGGATGCGGTGGAAGAGGCTGGTGGGCAGCGGATGTGGGTTGAGCCCATCGGGCTCACGAAGGACCTGCGCGAGTGGTGCAGGATTGATCATGTGCTCACGCACCTCGGCCCGCCGAGGGTGGCTTGGCAGGTCCTTGAAAACCATCCCGACGCGTACGACTTCTTCCGCGCGCGCTACCACGAGTTCCTGAGCAAGAGCCAATACAGGCCGGCCCTGCAGGCGCTGGCGACTGCGGGGCTGCGGGAGAACTTCACCCTCGTGCACCAGTCCGAAGACCCCGAGCACAACAGCGCCACCGCGCTGCGCGAGTTCATCACCGAGCTCGAGGCGTACAGTCCGAAGGACGAGCGATAGGAGAGTTGAACCAACCGCAGAGGTGCAGAGGACGCAGAGGATCAGGCTACTGGATTTGAGGTTTGAATTGCTCTGCGTCCTCTCCGCGGTTGATGTTTCCAAGATTGCCCCCCGCGTTGTCGGCGCCCGATCGCGTGCTATATTGCCGCGAAGGTTCGGGAGCCGTTCGCGTGATGCAGATCAAAGAGTTGCTTGAGGACCTGACCGAGCCCCAGCGGGCCGCGGTCCAGCACGTGGACGGGCCGTTGTTGATCGTGGCGGGGGCGGGGAGCGGGAAGACGCGCGTGATCACGCGCCGGGTCGCGTACCTGATCGCCCAGGGCATCCCGGCCGCGTCGATTCTCGCCATCACGTTCACCAACAAAGCCGCCGGGGAGATGAAAGCGCGCGTCGGAACCGTTCTGGACCGCCCGCTGCGCGACTTTGGCCGGCTCGATCAGCACTGGCCAACCATCTGCACGTTTCACTCGCTGTGTCTGCGCATTCTCCGCCATTACGCGCCCCAGATCGGCCTGCCGACGAATTTCACGATCTACGACTCGGGCGACCAGACGAAGCTTGTGAAGGACGCGCTGAAAAGTCTCGACATCTCCAGCACAAACTTCGCTCCCGGCGCCGTCCACGCGGCCATCAGCAACGCCAAGAATCAGCTGCAGTCTGCCGAGGCATTCGCGCAATCGGCCCCAGATTTCTATGCTCGGACCGTCGCCCGCGTGTACACGAAGTACCAGCAGCTTTTAGCCGCCAACAATGCCTTGGATTTCGATGACCTGCTCCTGAAAACGGCCCACGCCTTCCGCAATCATCCTCAGGTGCTGCGCGAACTGCAGGATCGCTTCCAGTACATCCTGATCGACGAGTACCAAGACACCAACCACGCCCAATACGTCATCGCCCATGCGCTGGCGCTGCACCACCGCAACCTGTGCGTCGTAGGCGATCCCGATCAGTCGATCTATGCCTGGCGGGGCGCCGACATCAAGAACATCCTCGAGTTCGAGCGCGACTACCCCGACGCCCACGTGGTAAAGCTCGAGCAGAACTACCGCTCAACCAGGACGATCCTCGCCGTCGCGTCGAAGCTGATCGCCAACAACGCGCAGCGTAAGGACAAGTCACTCTGGACGGAGAACAAGCAGGGCGAAAAGGCGAAATTGTTCCTCTGTCAGGACGAGCACGACGAGGCACACATTGTGATGCAGAGCCTGAAGGAGGCTCAAGAAGCTGGCACGAGCTGGAGCGACATGGCGATCTTCTACCGCATGAACAGCCTGTCGCGCGTGATGGAAGACGCGCTGCGGCGGGCGAACGTGCCGTACGTGATGGCCCGCGGCGTCGAGTTCTACAATCGCAAGGTGATCAAGGATGTCCTGGCGTACCTCCGCGTCATCGCGAACCCCGCCGACGAAGTCAGTTTGACGCGCATCGTCAACGTCCCGCCGCGCGGGATCGGTGACAGCAGCATCAGGCTCATGCAGACCCGCGCGATCGCCGGCGGCACGACCTTGTGGGCGGCGATGGAGCGCGCCGCATCGATCCCCGAGCTCTCCAGCCGCGCCGTCAATTCCACCAAGGCGTTCGTTGAGCTCGCCAACTCCTGGCGCGCCATGGCCCTGCCTCCCTCTCCCACAGACTCGGGGGAGAGGGCGTTTGAGTCTGCACCGTCGACAGTCCCCCCGCAACGCTGCCCGCTCGTCCGGCTCATGGAAGACGTCGTCCGCCGCAGCGGCCTCGAGGCGACGCTGAAAAAGGCGGCGAAGATCACGGGCTCCGACGATGAGGGCAACGATCCACTGGCCAACGTGAATGAATTGATCAGCAGCGTAGCGGAATTCGAGAACGAGAACCCCGAGGGAACCCTCAACGATTACCTCGCGCAGGTGAGCCTCGTCAGCGACGCCGATCACATGAAAGGCAACGGCGGAGCGGTGACGCTGATGACGCTGCACGCTGCCAAGGGGCTTGAGTTCCCTCTGGTCGCGATGATTGGCCTGGAAGAGGGCATCCTCCCGCACAGCCGCGCGCGGGAGAGCGTGAACCAGCTTGAGGAAGAGCGCCGCTTGTGCTTCGTCGGCATCACGCGCGTCCAGCAGAAGCTGATCCTGACCAAGGCCGCGTACCGCACGATTCGGGGACTGCGCGAGCGGACCATTACCAGCCCATTCCTCAACGAGATGCCGCAGGATG
The DNA here is from genome assembly GCA_035936155.1 of Tepidisphaeraceae bacterium. Classification (GTDB taxonomy): domain Bacteria; phylum Planctomycetota; class Phycisphaerae; order Tepidisphaerales; family Tepidisphaeraceae; genus DASYWJ01. The sequence goes on from DASYWJ010000093.1 coordinate 4,002, forward strand.
CGCTGGAGGTGGTCGATCGCACCGGCTTGGCCTTCGCCGATACGCGCACGGAATACCGTGAGCGGCTGGAGACAGAATCGGATCGGCTGGCGGGACAATTCCGCAAGGGCCAGCTCGTGCGCCACCCGACCTTCGGCCTCGGGAGAATTGCAGAGGTCTCCGATATGGGCCAGCACACCCGCGCGATCATCGAGTTCAACGCCGCGGGGCGCAAGACGCTGATCCTCCAATACGCGCGGCTGGAGCCTGTGGCCTGAATGCCGCCGGTCCGGCCTTGGCCGCCGCTCTTTGCTTCGATGGTCAGGGTTGACTCATCGCGCGCCAGGCGCGGGTTCTTCCTTCCACTCGACCTGCTTAGCATCCCCCCACAACCCGTCCAGGTCGTAGAACATCCGCGACTCCTGGCTGAACACGTGCAGGACGACGTCCACGAAATCGATAAGCATCCAGCTGTCGCCCTCGGTGCCGGACTGCGATAGCGGACTGTAGTCCTGCGTCTGGCCAAACTCGCCTGCGTCGTCGCAGACGCTGCGCATCTGGCGGGCGCTGGTGCCGGTGGCAAGGACGAAATAATCGGTGACGGGGGAGATACCGCGGACGTCGAGAACGACGACGTTGTGGCAGCGGGTGTTGGCGGCGAGGCGCGCGACGTCGACCGCAAACTTCTGAGCGGCCTCCGTGCGCTGCTGCTGGGCCGGATCGGCCAGAATGGCTGTCGAAGCGATAGTTCACCTCCAAGTCAGGACTGAAACAGCTACCGCAAATTGTATGCCCCGGCTCACACCAAGTCAGCCGCTCTGAACCCTTCTCCCGCTCGCCGGGAGAAGGTTGGGATGACGGTGATGTTTGGACGGCTGACCGCCTTCGACGCTCGCGCTTGCTGCGCCTTCGCCCGCCACGCCTGCCGCCCCCTGGGGTACCGGGAGAGGGGCAAGGGGCTACGGCCTCACGCGCCCGCGGCCGCCTTTGAGGGTCACTCGGTCCGTCTTGGTGTTCCACATGAGCGAGTCGATCGTGGAATCGACGCGGCCTTCCTCGGTGAGGGTGATGGGGTCGCCGGGGGCGCTGTGGGCGGTGAGAATCCCGGTGGAGGGGCTGTAGGTGAGCCGGGTGGCGGTGAACGCGAAGCGGTCGGTCTCAACGCGGACCCCGCCGTCGGCAATGACGCGCTGCAGTCGCATCGCGCCTGGCAGGGGGCCCGGCTGCGTGGCGGGCGCTGTTGTCGGGGGCAGCGTCGGATTGGTGGCGGGGACGGTCGCAGGCGCATCGGTGGGAGCGGTGGTCGGTTTTGGCTCCATTTCCGCCGTCACGCGCTGCGTCGCAATGCGGAACGGCTCGCCGCGCTCGGCGTCGGGGACGTGGCTGATATTTACATCGCCCTCCATCACGGCGCGATGAGCCTCGTCGTCATACGTCAGCCGCCGCTTCCACTCAAACGCTGTCGTCCCGCGGTTGGCGGGGCTCTCTTGCTCGTCCTCCTGCGCCGTGGGCGGGCGGTGGTCCTCGTAGAGAAGCCGCCCGTTGACGGGCACGATCATGTGCCGGGTGATCAGATCGTAATTCGCTTCCTCTGCGCGGAGGTACATGCGACGTTCCACGGCGCCCTCGGCATCGAGCAGCGTTGACTCGATGCGCACATCGCCCGTGAGGTTCGCCGATCGCGGTTCCTTGTTGGAGAGGAAGTCGATGTTCTGAATGCCGCCCAACCCAGCCTCGCGCGGGCGCGTGGCGGGGGCGGTCGTCGGGGCGTTGGTCGGTGCGCTGGCGGGGGCGGTCATGGCCGGCGGTGTCGGTTCCACCCCAGGCCCGGTCGTCGGTTGCGTCGCCGGCTGCGTGGTGGGGGGCTTGTCGACGAGCGCGATCTGCAGGTGCTGAGCGTGCGTGGTGGTGGTCATCCCATCCGTGCCGGTCGTGGTGAACGAGACGCCGCCGCGCACATCGACCAGGTTCGTCCTTCCGTCGAGGGCCGCGTGACCCCGCCAGGCGACGTGGACGGGCTGCGGCGTCTGGCCGTCCTTCGGTTCTGAGACGAACGACAAGGTACCTGCGCCGGGCACTTCGGCCTTTTCGTCATCCGGGCGGATCTTCAGAACCCGGCCGGTGATCGTGCTCCTCCCGTCGGACACGGCCGCGCCGCTCGGCCCGCCGGCGAGCACGATTTCGCCATGCCCATTCCGCTCGCCCGCCTGGAGCTCCTCCGCCGTGGCATAGGCGCCGTTTTCCCCTTCGAGGCGAACGGCGCCCTGGGCGATGAGCGACTCGATGATCAGCTCGGGGGGTTCGTCCGCGCGCTGAGTCGTCGGCGCTTCGGCGGGTGATGTCTCCAGTTCGTTTTCGTTATCGTTCGTCGTGGTGGGCGCATTTTTGGGGGCGGTTGTCGGCGCGGTGGTGGGTTTGGGCGTGAGCGTGACGTTGAGCCGATTCGCGCGAAGTGATTGCGCCGGCTCCGACAGCAGCACGTCGCCGTCGGCGATGATCGTGCGCGGCAGCAGGTCGCCCGCCGGCGTGGCCGTGGTATGCATCTCGAGCTTGCGTGCGTGAAGCGACTGCGGCGGGCCGTTGCGGTCCTTCAGCTTGGCCAGCACGCTGCCGGTGGCGACGAGCTTCTCGAGGTTTGGCGCATCGGATGCGGGGCGCGTCGCTGGCGCGTCGTCGGCGGACTGCGTCGCGGGCTCCGGCGCGGGCTGGGTGGTCGGCGCGGCGAAGATGAGATCCAGCGCATCGCTGTTCAGGTCAATCCGCGGGTGCGAAATCGCGACAGCGCCCGTCAGGCTCGCGTGACGAATCGCTGCCTCCCCGCGCGGGTTGCTCGGCAGGGCGAGCTCGCACACCTCGTTCCACGTCGCCGACAGCACTTCCTGCTGCTGTCCGGAGCCGATCGGGATCTGGGCATGGCTCGGGCCCTTCAATGTCGCGGTGCCGCCGTCTTCGGAATACACGAGCGACGGCGTGGCGATGACGGCGCCGCCGGCGTCACGCAGCGTGACGCGCGGCACCTCGTCGGACGAGCGCAGCGACGCGCGCCCGTCGGCGGTGTGGAAGGTCGCGCCGGCGGCCTCGATGTTCGCGCCGTCGCGGAAGAGTTTCAGCGGCGTCCCGGAGAGGCGGATGATCTGGTCGTCCGCGCCAAGCGGGGGCTCACCCGAACCATCCAGCGGCATCACGCGCAGCCGCCCGCTCCAGTAGATGACGATCGGGAGCAGCTCAGCTGTGGATGGCGAAGTTGTCGACTCCGAGGTGGCGGGAGAGGGGGTTGGCTCGGCGACATCGGTCGTCGACGACGGCGCCGCGGGCGGGTGCGTCTGCCGGGCGCTGTTGCGAGCGGCCGCGATCACCCCGTCCTGTGACGCCGCGGCAGCGCCAGCGGCGTCGTCGCCGCCTTTGTCCATCACGAAATCGACCTGCATCAGTGATCCCGTCGCGATCTCCGCATCTCCTTCCGTGATCCGCAGGTCCTTCTCAAAGCTCGCGCGGTACGGCACGATGGGCGATGTCGTCGGCGCCGGCGTCGGGCCGGCGGCAGGAGCGCGGTGCTGGCTTTTCCGCTTCGCAGCCGCGGCCGGTGAGCTCGGCTCCGGCGACTGCTTCTCTGATGGCTGCGGCTCCGGCGATTCATCGGACCTGCCGCTTTGCAACTCCTCGAACTTCGCCCGGTTCTTCACGCGCAGCGATTGGCCATGCGCGATCTCCAGCAGCTGCAACCGCCGACTCAGGTCATTCCACTGGATGCGCAGCCCGCGGCCGTCGAAGTCGTAGTCGCGGCCGCGCACCTTCACCGGCACCTGGTCGGCTTCGATCCGGTTGCCGGACGCGTCGGTGAAGGCTTCGGTGGTGATGAGGAAGGTCTCGTTGTCGAAGGCGGTGTTGTTCATCGCGACGGTGAGTGTCGGCTGGGGCGCGGCGCCCTCCCCGGTCGCGGGTTCGTCGAAGAGGGAGATCACCACATCATGCAGCTGCCCCCGGCTGGGCGGCGCTGCGGTGGGGGGACGCACTTCGCCGCCCTCGACGACCTTCGTATCCGGCAGGATCACGCTTCCGTGTGATCCCTCGATGCGGATGAACCGCCCGTTGCCGAGAAAGAACTCGGCCACCGGCTTGTCGACCAGCATCGACCCATCCGGTTGCCGCTCGTAGCGCGCGGCCTTGAACTGCGACTCGAGCTCCGCCGTCTTTTCGTCGAACCGCCGGACCCAGGGATCGTCGCCGGGGCCCACCACCTCGCCGCCGCCGCCGCCGCCACTCAGGGGAATCGTCGTGGGCCCAGCCGTGGACCGTTCACTGGCGCGCTCGGCGACCGGCGCCTGCATCGTCGCGTAAATCGCGAACCCGCAGACGATCAGCAGGAGCGTGGCGAAGACGAGCAGGATCGATCGCATGAGGATTAGCCGCGGCGCTTTAAGCTGCAGATGGACGCAGATGCACGCGGATCAGAAGTGATACTTCATTCATCTGCGTTCATCCGCGGCTCATCTCTGATTACGTTTCCGGTTCCACGTCCAGCATCTTCAACACCACCAGGTCCTGCACGTCGATCAGCCCCACCGGCCGATCGTCCTCATCGACGACGGGCAGCTCGTCGAACCGGTGCTGGTGCATCAGAGCCATCGCTTCGCTGGCTAATTTGTCGGCGCCGATGCGCTTGGGGTTGCGCGTCATCACGTCGCACATCGGCCGCGCCAGCGCGCCGGCCTCGTCGTTCGTGACCAGCCGGCGGAAGTCGCCGTCCGTGAAGAACCCGGTGATCTTTCCATCGTCGCCCGTCAGGATCACCGCGCCGCTGCGCCGCTTGATCGACGACACCTGCTTGAACACCTGCCCGACCGTCAGCTTGTCCGATGCCACCGGCAGGTTCTCCCCGCGGCGGAACGTCATCGCATCGCGCACCTTGATCAGCTTCCGCCCCAGCTGCCCGGCCGGATGGAACATCGCGAAGTCCTCCGCCGTGAACTTCCGCACCCGCATGACGGATAGCGCCAGCGCATCGCCCAGCGCCAGCATCGCCGTCGTCGACGCGCTGGGCGCCAGCCCCAGCGGGCAGGCTTCCTCGATTCTTCCCATCGTCAGCGCAACGTCCGCGAACCGCCCCAGCCCGTTCGTGCGCGTGGCGGTAATGGCGATGACGGGGTGATCGAGCTTCTTCACGATGCTCAGCAGCCGCAGGATCTCGTCGCTCTCCCCGCTGGCCGAGAAGATGAGGATCACGTCCCCCCTGCGGACCGACCCCAGGTCCCCGTGCACCGCATCGGTGGGCGAGAGAAAGTGGCTGGGCGTGCCCGTGCTGGCGAACGTCGCGGAAACTTTGCGCGCAATATGCCCCGCCTTCCCGATCCCGCTGGTCAGCAGCGCGCAGGGGCAATCCGCGATCAGCCGAACGGCCTTCTCGAACGATTCATCGACCGCACCCCCCATCGCCCGCACGGCGGCGGCCTCGGTGTCGATCACCTGCCTGGCGAACTGGCGAACGTCCTCGTCCATGAGCCGTCCCATTGGAACGAAAACGAGGCCGGGACGCAAAGCCGCTTGGACTCGGCTCCGGCTTATGGCTCGGGATGGGCAGGCTGGGCCGGCTCGTTCTGTCAGCATGTCAGGTCAGCGGCTACAATCCCTCCATGAGCAAGCGTTCCGATCCATTCACCGTGCTGGTCGAGCAGGATGAAGACGGCTACTACGTTGCCACCGTTCCCGAACTGCGCGGCTGTCACACGCAAGCCCGATCGCTCGACGTGCTGACCAAACGTGTGCGCGAGGCGATCGCGCTGTGCCTGGCCGATGAGTCGCGCCCGCCACGCCGGACGTTCGTCGCGGTGCAACAGGTGCAGGTGGCCTGATGCCGCGCCGCAAACGATCCCGCATTTTGGGACGCTAATCGATCCCGCTTGTGAAATAGCCGCGATAGAAGGCCAGTCCGCCGGCCAAGACTGCCACGGCGACAGGAAGCCAGTACGCGACCATCGCGAGCTTTCGCCGTCGCTCCGACAGCGCCAGCTTCGTTCCAATCGCAGCGGTGACGAAAAGTATCGGGTACTGCAAGGTCCCGAACACCGTGACGAAACTGCGAAGGCGGTAGTTCGCGTTCTGCTTCTCGATATCCCGGCGCATCTGCAGCTCCTCGGCGGCAGTAAGCGGACGAGGATCGGGCTGTCCGTTTTCGTCGCGGACATACCAGGAACGCCATCGCTGCTCATCCATCCACACCGCCCGCCAAGCGCCGGAACCCCCGTGCCTTTTCGACTCCGCCATCGTGGCGGTGTTCGGGAGAAAGTAACCGGACCGCGCGTTGAGAATCTCAATCCGCACGGCCACGAAGACCAACCACGCCGAAGCGACGTAGAGCAACGCGAGGGGCACGAGCTGAGAGTGGCGCATGCGGAATAACGTGAAGCCGTTGAGCGGCCGCGGCGGCGGACGCGCGATTCTCGACCGCAAGTGAAGCATACCGCCGCCGCGGTCCGCTCCAGCGGCGGGTTATCCCGCCTCTCTGTCGTGCGCTAACATGCAAGCAAACCCATTCAGGGAGCAGTCGCCACGCCGAAGCATCTCGGCGATACGTCGCGACCAACCCTCGCATTGCCACTGGTCCAGCGCCGCAGTTGTCATGGGTAATCGCCAGACCACCTTCCACCCATCGGCGCTCTTTGCGACGGACGCTTCTCCACCGCACGCCTGAGCGAACTCACGGGCCGTGCTTGTCGCTGCCACCTCGGTCCGACAATCTAAATCCACTTCCACCACGTCCGTCGGCTGCGCCAACGTCACCGAAGCCCGCCACGAACTGAGCATCGACCCCAGCGTTTCCTGAGCCTGCGTCAGCTCGTGTGCCGCCGCATGAAGCGCGCATAGTTGGGTGCTTACGCTCGACTGCAGTCCACCGGCGGTGTCGCAGTGGGCGGCGGTGAAGAAGTGCGTCGCTGGCTGGCCGCAGATGTCGCAGAGATCCTCGTGCATGCGCACCCATCCCTGTCGGCGGGATAATCAATCGCTTCAGTGGTCGAGCGAGCGGAGTACCGCTCGATCTCGCCACTGAGCTCAATCTACAAGTTGCCTCGATCCACTGCAGGCGAATGGTTCTAGGGATTGAGCGCGAATACCAATTCGCTTCGAGTTAATCAAGCCGTCAACGAAAGTCTGTTTGTCGCTCAATCACTAGAACCAGTATTCCTTGGACCCCCACCCCAAGGAACATGTTCGAGGTGGGGCGTCCTTAGTCGCGCACGATACATCGGTTGTCGTCCAGTCCCAAGCCAATAATTTTCCGGTTGATTTCGGGCTCGCGTTTGGGGAAACGCAAAGGGGACATTCCTGATTCTCGCTCACGAGTCATGTTATCAGGAATGTCCCCTTTGCATTCCCCCTTTGCATTCCCCCGCTCCAAGACCGGTTGCCGAGGTTCCCCGCAACGCACAGCCGCTGCCTCTCAACTGCGTGCTGCCTCGCCGCAACTGCCACTTCCCTCCCGGCCACTGCTAACCTCGTACCCGCACCTGCCGCCTCCGACCCGGCAACTGCCAACTCGGTCCCGGCAAATGCCAACTCGCTTCCGGCAGTTGCCAACCCGCTTCCGGCAGTTGCCAACTCCCTCCCCGCAGTTGCCAACTCGGTCCCGGCAACTGCCAACTCGGTCCCCGCAGTTGCCGCAAGCGGTTTGGCGAGGCGCGGCGGCCCGCGGCGCAGCGCGGTGCGGGGCGCTCTTATTTGCCCCTTCGGTCCCACGCTGATCGGCCGCGCTTTTATCACGCCCGCGCGGCGCGGCGGGCGCTGACGGTCAGGCGCGGGGCGGGGCGGGGCGCGGCGGGGCGCAAGGGGGGGCTGCGGCGCGGGGAAATTTTCTCATCCTCAAGTCCGCGCGAGCCGCGCAATCGCGTCCGCAGCCCGGTGATCGGGAGCACGGGCGGCCCGCAGGAGCCGACGCCCGGGCCGCGGGCGCGCGCGAAGTTCGGCCCGCCGGGAGCGATGACGACCGTCGTCGCGGACGGGAAGCCGGAACCCAAGCCGGCCCCGGCGAACGCCCCGCGCGAGAAGACCTCGCGCGAGAAGACCTCGCGCGAGAAGACCGTGCGCGAGAAGCACAAGTAGGATCCGAAGCTGATCGCCGCGGCGCGGGAGCTGCGCGATCGGTATCTGGAGCGGGTGAATGACGAGCCGAACGCGCTGCCCGCGCCGGCGGCGCGGTATGACGTCACCCGCGCCCTGCCCGCGGGGACGGCGGGGGAAATTGCCCACCAATCACACGAATCTGCACGAATGATTCGTGATGATTCGTGCTCATTCGTGGCCGACGTCAAGCCCCTCCGCCAGCTCCCCTCCGCGGCGTAAGTCTTTCCGCTGTTACAATGCGCTGATGCCCAGGCGACTCGCCAACGGTCTGACGCTGCTGTCGGCGGTGG
>DASYWJ010000094.1:0-21564 GCA_035936155.1 Tepidisphaeraceae bacterium
AGCTTGCTCGCCGTCGGATGGCGAGCAAGCTCGCCGGCTACACGGAAGGAGCACTGCGCTAGCTCGGCGGGAGCGCCGCCGCCGCGGGGGCGTCCAGGCTGCGGGTGCGCGGCTTGGTCGCCGCCGTGGCACCCTCGTCCCGCGCGGCCTGCGTCCCGCGGGCCATCGCAATCACACCCGTCCGCGCCAGCTCCTTGATCTGATACGGCTTCATCAGCTCGATAAACGCCTCGATCTTCTCCTCTGTTCCGGCAAGCTCGACCATCAGGCTGGCCTTCCCGACGTCCACGACCTTGCCGCGGAAGAGGTTCACGATCTCGATCACCTCGCTGCGCTGGTCCGGGCCGGCCCCGATGGTCACCAACGCCAGGTCGCGCTCGATGTACGCGGCATCCTTGAAATCCCGCACCTTCACGACGGGCACCAGCTTGGCCAGCTGCTTGCGGACCTGCTCGAGCGTATTGTCGTCGGCGCTGGCGACGATTGTCATCCGCGACAGCTCGGGATTCTCCGTTCGGCCGACAACGAGCGAGTCGATGTTGAACCCACGGGCCGCGAACATCCCCGCCACGTTCGCCAGGACGCCCGGCTCGTTCATCACCAATGCGGAAATCACATGTCGCATGCGGCTCGCTCCTCTAAGCAGGCAAGCGGGGCATTCTAATCCCTGCGGCAGTCGTTTTGTAGGCGCGCCGCGTCCCAACCTGTTTCCTGGCTGTTTCCTCCCCTCCACGAAGAGCCTGATATCCTTCCTCGATCATCCCGACGACGACGTTGGTCAGTGATGTCCCACCTTCTCGACCCACCGTCCGCCGCGCCGCGCATAAACCTCGGCCAGCCCACGCGCAACGGCCGCGAAGCGTTCGCTGCGCGCTGCGCCGGCGGGACATTGTGAGACATTGTGAGACCGAGACATTGTGAGATATCGCTCGCCTCGCGGCGTCAACCAACCCAACTCGCCGCCGCTCGTTCATCAACGCGCCTATACCTCCACCCCAGTCGTGCGCAATCGCGTTCATGATGACGCACAATCCGGCAGTGCATGTTTAAAAAACGCCACAAAAACGGCGCAAAAAATTCTGCGTTTTGCCAAGATTGCCGTAACTCCTTTTGCGCGATCGTGCGCGCGGAGCCGACCCTGATGCATCCCGCGCCCACGCAGCAGTAGAAACGCGTGATACACTCCGATTATGACAACCGATCAACTTCGAAATGTATGGAAGGCGGAACCATTTCGGCCATTTGTCATTCATCTGGCGGATGGTCGCCAGGTGGAAGTGCGCCATCCGGAGTTCCTGTCGCGTTCGCCAAGCGGGCGCTCGATCATCGTTTATCAGGCGGATGAGTCCTTCAACGTGATCAATCTTTTGCTTGTGACGGATCTTGAAGTGAAATCCAATGGGCAGGGATAGCCCCGGGGGGCGTGGCCGCAGGAAATGACTTAAAGTGTCGTCATGCGATGCCGATTCAACCGCGCGGGGAGCTGTTTCACGGGGATTATGAGTTTGATGATGATGGCGGCGGCGCTCGTGCTGCCGGTGCGCGATGCCGGCGCCGCTGCGGAGGCGGGGGAGCGGCCGAACATCGTCATCATCATGGTCGATGACCTGGGGTTCTCCGACATCGGGTGCTACGGCGGGGAGGTGCGGACGCCCAACCTCGACAAGCTCGCCGCCGGCGGCTTGCGCATGACGCAGTTCTACAACATGGCCCGCTGCTGCCCGACGCGCGCGGGGCTATTGACGGGGCTCTATCCGCACCAGGCGGGCGTCGGCGCGATGTGCCAGGATCTGGATATCCCCAGCTATCGCGGGGAGCTGAACGACCGCTGCGTGACCATCGCCGAAGCGCTCGGGCAGGCGGGGTATGACACCGCCATGGTGGGCAAATGGCACCTCTCGAACCTGGTCGTCTCGCCGGCGACGGAGCCGGCCCTCGCCAAGGCGATTCTCAACTTCGAGGTGGACGCGCCGATTTCCCCCGGCGGGTCGACGAAGAGTTGGCCGGTCAACCGGGGCTTCGGGCAGATGTGGGGGACGATCGTCGGGGTCCAGAATTTTTACGACCCGTGGAGCCTCGTGCACAACCAGACGCCGATCCGGCCGGGGGACGACTTCTACTACACGGAATTCATCACGAACAAGTCGGTCGAGCTGATCGAGCAATTGGCCGCCGCGAAGGAGCGCAAGCCGTTTTTTCTCTACGTTGCCCACGCCGCGCCGCACTGGCCGATCCAGGCGCGCGAGCGGGACATCAGGAAATATGAGGACGTTTATCGCAAGGGATGGTCGAAGATTCGCCAGGAGCGGTACGAGCGGCTGATTGAGCTTGGGATCATTCAGCGCCAGTGGAAGCTCGCGCCGCGCGAGAGCGATCGGCCGGAGCGCGAGCCGGTCATCGACTGGGAGGAGTCGAACCACCAGGCGTGGGAAGTCCGGCGGATGGCGACCTACGCTGCGATGATCGACGCGATGGACCAGGGGATCGGCGACATCATGGCGAAGCTGGACGAGCACGGGATGACGAACAACACGCTCGTGCTGTTCCTCTCCGACAACGGCGCCTGCGCGGAGAACGTGCAGCCGAACTGGTACGACATCCCCACAAAGACGCGCGACGGACGGGCGATCCACATCGGCAACGGCGACAAGTCGGTAATGGCCGGGCCGGAAGAGACGTTCATGAGCTACGGCCCGCTGTGGGCGAACGTGTCGAACACGCCATTCCGGAGCTTCAAGCACTTTACGTATGAAGGCGGGATCGCGACGCCGCTGATCGCGCACTGGCCGGAGCGGATCCGCCGGGCGGGTGAGCTGGAAACGGAGGCGCTGGGTCACGTGGTCGACATCCTGCCGACGTGCCTGGACGCGGCGGGCGCAGCGTACCCTGAGCAGTTCAATGGGAACGAGATCCTGCCCGTGGAAGGCGAAAGTCTCCTTCCGGCGATGACCGGGAGGGGCGCGGGCGGGGCAGCGCAGCGCACGCTGTTCTGGGAACACGAAGGCGCCCGCGCCGTGCGCCGCGGGGATTGGAAGCTCGTGGCGTCGCATCGCCAGCCGTGGCAGCTGTTCAACATGAAAACAGACCGCACGGAGCAGAACGATCTGGCGGGCAAGTGGCCCGAGCGCGTGCAGGACCTGTCAAACCGGTACGATGCCTGGGCCGAGCGGTGCGGCGTGCGACCATGGCCGGTCCGGGTGAAGCCGGCGAAGGGCAATTGATGCCGGCATGCCAAACGCGCCGCGCAAGCCTGCTTTCGACGAGCAACGCGCTTCTGCAGTCCGCCTGACCAAGCGTGGGGCGAGAGCTCTTTTCTGACCTCTGCGTCCTGTGCGCCTGTGCGGTGATTCCATTTGTTTAGAGGCTCTTTACATCGGCTTCAGCCCCGCCTCGATTTCCTTGCGCCGCGGTTCGAGAAACGGCGGGAGCGCCAAACGTTCGCCCAGCGCGTCCATGGGTTCGTCGGCGTCGAAGCCGGGGCCGTCGGTGGCGAGCTCGAACAGGATGCCGTTGGGCTCGCGGAAATAGAGGCTGCGAAAATAGAACCGATCGACTGGGCCGCTGGAGGGAATGCGCATCTCGCTCAGCCGCGCGTTCCACAGGTCGTACTCCTGGAAACTCGGCACGCGGAACGCGACGTGGTGCACGGCGCCCGCGCCCTGCGACGCAGGCGGCAGATTCGGCTCCACCGCGACGTGCAGTTCGGCCCCCGCGCCGCCGTCGCCCATCTCGTAGACATGCACGGTGTTGCCGGCGCCACCCGCGCCGCTGGTCGGCGGGGCGATGTAGTCGCGGGCGTAGCGCATATTCATCACGCGCGTGAGCACCATGTCCGTTTTCCCGACCTCCGGCACGCTGATGGTGATCGGCCCGAGCCCGCGGAGCTGATGCTCGGCGGGAATCGGACTCTTCTCCCACGGGTGCGCTTCGGTTCGGTCATCGGCGACGACCAGACGGAGGCGCTGCCCTTCACCATCCTCGAAGTCGAGCGTGGCACGGCCGTCGAGATCTGCGATCTGGCCGTGCGTCACGCCCAGCTCGATGAAGCGGTCGAGCCAAAACCGCAGGGTGTCGGCGGTGGCGACGCGGAAGCCTGTGCGGACGATGCTGTGCGTCCCGCGGCGCTCGCGCGGCAGCGGCCAGTCGAAGAACGTGATGTCCGTGCCGGGCGTGGCGCGCCCGTCGGCGTAGAACAGGTGGTAAGCCGAGACGTCGTCCTGGTTCACGGTTCGCTTCACCAGCCGAAGGCCGAGCGTGCGCGTGTAGAACGCGTGGTTGGCGGAGAGATTGGCCGTGATAGCGGTGAGGTGATGGATACCGCGGAGTTGCATGATGGATGGTAGGCGTGGGGTGGTGTTGTCGGGGAGGTTGGTCTCGGGACGGCGAGCGAGCTCGCCGGCTACACAAAAAGGCCACCTCGGATTTTCTTATTTGCCTGTCCTGTTGCATTGCGGGCGTACATTAGAGGCTGACGGAGAAGGTTCCTGGACGGTTGCGGTACTTTCTTTTGAGGCTGGCGCGGCCACAAGTTACGATGCGCGCGCCGGGGAGGGAGGGGCGCAGCGTGAGCGGGTTGGAAAAGGGTCGGAGTTCAGCAGCGGGGTACGCGAATGGGTTGTGGCGATTCGCCTCTGATCGGGATGAAGCGGGCGGTCGTTCACGCCGTGTGTGGAATGGCGCTGCTTGTCGCCGCCGGCGCAATGTTCGCCGGCTGCGCAAAGAAGCGCCCGCCGACGCCCCCGACGCGGGTGGAGGTGATCAACGACTCTCCGTACCAGCAGCCCACGCGCCGGCTGGCCAGCACCACGCCCACCACGCGCCCGCTGGCGCCGCAGCCTAAGCTCATCGAAGAGGGGGATCGCAGCACGCTCATCTATCCCTGCAAATTCGCGCGCACCGAGGTTCTCGGCGAATCGATCGAGGGGCTGCTCAGTCCCGAAGGCACCGTTTCCGTCACGCCCGCGCTGAACACGGTGATCGTCTCCGATCGGGCGCAGAACGTGCGCTCGATCATGAACGTGCTCGATGAGATCGACCGCCCGGTAGCGCAGCTGCTGGTTGAAGCGCGGATCGTCGAGGTCGCGATCGACAGCGATTTGGAGTACGAGATCGAGCACCTGCTTACCCGCGCAACCGAAGACGGCGCGTCCGTGCTCCAGAGCGGCACGGGCGGCAACTTCAATACGCCCGGCGGCACCCCCACCGAAGGCCAGGGCGGGCTGGCGAACCTCCGATTGTGGGAGAGCGGCGGGGATTCGCTCGACACGTTCATCCGCCTGCTGGTCACGCGCGGGAAGGCCAAGATCCTGTCGTCGCCGAACCTGATCGTCAGCGCCGGGACCGAAGCGAGCATCATCACTGGTTCGGAAGTGCCCGTGCAGAGCTCGTTCCAGTCGGGCGGATCAGTCGCGACCAACACGCAGTTCAAGCGCGTCGGGATCAAGCTCCGCGTGCTGCTCCAGCAGATCGCAGACGACACCGCCCGCGTCGAGATCAATCCCGAGGTCTCGACCGTGACTGGGTTCACCGCCGCGACTGAGCAGGTGCCGGCCAATCCGATCATCGCCATCCGCAACGTCACCTCGATTCTTTCGCTGAAAGACGGGGAGATCCTCACGGTGGGCGGGCTGCTGCAGAACGAAACACGCCAGACGGTCCGCGGAATCCCGATCCTCTCGGACATCCCCGGCGTAGGTCTGTTGTTCCAGAGCCGCAGAAATACGAAAAACCGCACACAACTGATCTTCTTCCTGCGGGTAAACATTCTGGAGGAAGGCCGCACCTACGAGACCCGCATCCACCGCCCCGGAGACGGGATGCATCTGCTCGACCGGGCCGCAGGGCTCGTCGTGCCGCGCGGGAACGGGCCTTACCCCGTGACCGCCGATCCGCGGATCGACATGCGCGTGGAGGAGGAATAACCAGAAGGATTGGCCACGAATCGCACGAATCGACACGAATCAGGAGAGAAGACAATTCTAGATTCATGCCGGAATCGTGAGATTGGTGGGGCGAACTGTTGTTTTTCTGTTTGAGCCGTGGTTATCGGTGATTCATCGGTGGCGGAAACTCACGAGGTCCGCGATGTCGAGATTTGGAACGATGACGAAGTGGCTGGGCGGCCTGGGCGTGCTGGGCGGGGTGGTCGCGGCGTCGATCATCTATGGCCCGCCCCTTTACGCGAAGTGGAAGGGGTCCGGCGGCGGCGGACTGTCGGCCAAGACACAGGCGGTGAAGTACTACACCGCGAAAAAGGGGGAGCTGAAGATTGTGGTCACGGAAGACGGAAAGCTTCGCGCCGTGAAGAACCACCGCATTTTCCCCGAGCTGCGCGGCAGTGCGAAGATCACGTTCCTCGCCACCGAGGGCGCATCGGTCAAGAAGGGCGACCTGCTGGTCTCCTTCGACAAAAAGACCTACGAGGACAACCTCCAGACCCGCAAGGGAGATCTCGAAGCCGCCAAGCGCGGGCTCATCGTTGCCGAGGAAGCGCTCAAGATCGAGCAAAAGACGGTCATTGGCGCCGTCAAGCTCGCCGCGACGAAGCTCGACGAGGCGATGAACGCGCAGAAGGTCTATGTCGAGTCCGAGGGGCCCAAGAAGCTCAGCGACCTGGAAACCGCCGCCAACGAGGTGCGCACGAAACTGGCCACGGCCGCCAAGACGCTGGCCGAGGCGCAGGCGAAGATCAACGGCGAGCTGTTCATCGAGGAGGACAAGAAGAAGGAGCTGGAGCGCGAAGTGCGCGTCGCCAAGGAGAGCCACGCCGCGCTGAAAAAGGCGCTGGACAACGCCATGAACCAGCGCAAGACCTACCGCGCCTACGACTACCCCCAGAGCCTCAAGAGCAAGGCGCAGGGCGTGGAGAATGCAAAGCTCGACCTGGCCAAGGCTGAGACGCAGGCGAAGAGCTCTGTGCTTCAGAAGGAGGCGGAGGTCGCGAAGATCAAGGACCAGATCATGCGCATGGAGCGCGAGATCAAGACGCTCAACGAGCAGATCGAGAAGTGTGATCTGTTCGCCCCGGTCGACGGGCTCGTCCTTTACGGCGATCCGGAGCAGCACAGCTACTACAACGAGCGAGTGAAGGTCGGAACGGAGTGGTACGGCGGAAACACGCTGATGACCATCCCGGATCTCAGCGCGTTCGAGGTCGATATTTCGGTCCCGGAGGAGTACCGCGGAAAGGTGCAGGTCGGCTGTAAGGCAACGCTTTCGGTTGAGGCGATCCCCGGGCTGAGCATTCCCGGTGAGCTGGTGAAGCTCAGCGACCTGGCGCGCAACCGCCAGCAGTGGGACCAGAGCAGTCCGAAGGTATTCGACGGCGTGATCAAGCCCGGGGGGCACGACAAGCGCATGGTCAGCGGCATGACGACGCGCGTGGAGATCGTCGCGGAGATCCTGCCCGATGTGCTGATGGTGCCGATCGAGGCGGTGATCAACGAGGACGGTGAGACCGTCTGCTACGTCAAGCGCAAGGACCAGGGCGCGGAGAAGCGGAAGGTCAAGCCGGGCAAGAGCAACGACCACTTCGTGCAGATCCTCGAAGGCCTCAATGTCGGTGAGGAAGTGGACTTGTCCCCGACCCGCAGCGGCGATGAAGGCAAGGCGGCGCAGAGCTGAGCATGATCGCAACCACCTCCACCAACTCGCCGCCCGCGCCGGTGTATGCAGCGCTTGAGGCACCCGAGCCGACGCGCCAGAACATCATCGAGCTGAAGGACGTGCACAAGTTTTACCAGCTTGGCGCCAAGAAGCTGCATGTCCTCAAAGGCGTCTCGCTGGAGATTCCCAGGGGGCAGTACGTGGCGATCATGGGCTCCTCCGGCTCGGGCAAGAGCACGCTGCTGAACCTCCTGGGGCTGCTCGACGTCGTCGACGCCGGCGACTACATGCTGGCGGGCGAGAACGTTGCGCGGATGAAGGACGACCTGCTTGCCAAGCACCGCAACGCTCGGATCGGCTTCATCTTCCAGAGCTTCAATCTGTTCCCCCAGCTGGACGTGCTGGGGAACATTGAAGTGCCGATGGTTTATCAGAATATCCCGCTCCAGAAGCGCCGCGCCCGGGCGAAGGAGCTGGCGGAAGCGGTGGGGCTGGGGCACCGCCTCGGCCACCGCCCTCGGCAGCTCTCCGGCGGGGAGATGCAGCGCACCGCCATCGCCCGCGCGCTGGCTAACGATCCGCCGCTGCTTCTGGCTGACGAGCCGACGGGCAACCTCGATGAATCGACGGGCAACGAAATCCTCGGCCTTTTCGACCAGCTCGTCGCCAAGGGACAAACGATGGTCCTCGTCACGCACAACCCGGCGTACAAGGATCGCGTACATCGCGTGCTGCGGATGGGGAATGGAGAGTTGGTGGGCTGAGTCGTAACGGAAAAAGGCAAAAGAAGGAGCTCTTCTACCGACCATTTTCCTTTGCCTTTTGCCTTTTACCTTTTGCCTTTGCGTTGAGCGCATGAATCTCTACGAAGTCGTACGAGTCGCCCTCCTCGACCTCGCGCTGCACAAGTTCCGCAGCGCGCTGGCGACGATCGGGATCATTTTTGGCGTGGCCTCGGTCATGGCGATGATCTCGATCTCTGAGGGCGCCAAGCGCGAGACGCTCGGCCGTATCGCGCGGCTTGGGGTGGACAACATCATCGTCAAAAGCGTGAAACCTTCCGCGACCGACGAAGGGGCAAACCAGAACGAGCAGCGGCGCTGGCAGGCGGAGTACGGGCTGCTTCGCCGCGACCTGGAGCACGTCCGCCAGACATTCAAGGAAATCCGCCACGTCGTCGGCATCCGCAACATGCGGATGAACCTCTACGCGCGCAACGGGCGACAGCTGGACCTGGCCGTCATCGCGACCGAGCCCGATTACCTGCTCATCACCCGCTCGGGCATGACGCGCGGGCGCTTCCTCAGCGAGCTCGATCAGGACAACTTCGCCAAAGTCTGCGTCGTCGGCTCCGACGCGGCGCGCAAGCTCTTCATCTACGACGACCCGATCAACCAGGGCGTGCGCATCAAGGGGGACTGGTACAACGTCATCGGCATCCTCGACAACTCCGCCGCCGTCAAGGATGCCGGGGGCGACGACATCAACAACCAGGTCTTCATCCCGCTGCGCACCGCCCGCGCCCGCTACGGGGACGTCTCCTCGCAGGCGCAGTCGGGGTCGTTCGAGAACGTCAAGATCCAGCTCGACCAGATCGCCATGCAACTGACCGACTCCGAACTCGTGCAGGCGACGGCCACGCGGATGGAGAACTACCTGGCCGCCACGCATAAGCGCAAGGACTACACGCTGCTCGTTCCCCTGGAGCTGATGCGGCAGAAGGTCGCGACGCAGCGCATCTTCACGATCGTGATGGCCTCGATCGCGAGCATTTCGCTGCTGATCGGCGGGATCGGGATCATGAACATCATGCTGGCCAACGTGTACGACCGTCGGAAGGAAATCGGCATGCGCCGCGCGCTGGGGGCGCGGCGGAAGGACATCCAGCGCCAGTTCGTCTTCGAGGCGGCCACGCTCACCAGTCTGGGGGGGCTGGTCGGCGTGGCGCTGGGTTACGCCGGTGCATGGGGCGTCAGCACCTACGCCGAGTGGCCGACGTCGGTCACGCCGATCAGCATCGCGCTGAGCCTGGGCGTCTCGTGCATCACGGGCGTCGTGTTCGGCCTCTGGCCCGCGCGCCAAGCGGCGCGCGTCAACCCGATCGAAGCGCTGCGCGCGGATTGAGTTTCATGCCCCCTCTCCCGGAGTACCCAGAAGGGACCCGAAGCTTCAATACAAGAGGTACTTCTTTCGCGCTTCTCTGAACTGCTCGCACTGCCGCTTCCACTTCGCGAACAGCTCTTCCAGGTCCTTCCCTTCCGTCAGGTATCGCCGCGCCTCATCGCTCCCGTTCACCTTGTCGAACATGTCGTGGCGTTTCGGCGCTTCCTCCAGGATATTCTTGGCATTCAGGGCCTCCATCAGCCGGTAATTGATCTCCACGATCGTCCCCGCCTGTTTCGGATCGATATGCACCTGCACGCCCTGGCACGGCTCACCTTTGAACGTCGCGTAGAACGGCTTGAACCGAACGGAGCGGAAATACACACCCTTGGGCTTTTCCGACTTCTGGGCTTTCACTTCCCGTTTCTCCGAAATGGCGTCGTACGCCGCACGCGGCGAGCGCCAGTATTCGTTCAGCGCGTCCGACAGCGCCTCGCCGTCGACGTACGGCGCACCGACGACCTCGAACGGCAGCGTGTACCCGACGCCGTTGGAGATGACGTACAGCTCCCCGACGATGCCCGTCGCCGCGTATGCTGCGATGGTGCTGACGTGCGGGAGGTGCGGCGACGTCGGCACCCATTCGCGGCCGGTGTCCTCCCATGTCATGTCGCGCGTCCAACCTGTCATCTTGACGACGCTCAGCTTGTCGAAATCCGGGTGGTACCGGTCGCGCATGAGCCGGGCGATCTCGCCCGTGGTCATCCCGTGCACGTACGGCACGTCGATGATTCCCACGAACGAGGAATAGTTCTTCTCATCCAGCCCCGGCCCCTCGACGCGCGTTCCCCCCAGCGGGTTGGGGCGATCGAGCACCACCAGCGCCTTTCCCTGCTCCGCGCACGCCTCCATCGCCACCTTCAGCGTCGAGATGTACGTGTACGAGCGCGAGCCGATGTCCTGCAGGTCAAACACGAGCGTGTCGAGGTCCCCCAGCATCTCCGCCGTCGGCTTGCGCGTCTGGCCGTACAGGGAATAGATGGGGATGCCGGTCCGCGGGTCCTTGCGGTCCTCGACCTTGTCGCCGGCATATTCGTCGCCGTAGATGCCGTGCTCCGGGCCGAACAGCGCCACCAGGTTCACCGCGCCTCCGCTGTCGCGCAGCACGTGCGCCGTCGGCGCCAGGTGCTCGTCCACGCTGGCGGGGTTGGCGATCAGCCCAACCCGCTTGCCGCCGAGGGACTTGAACTTCTCGTCGCGCAACACGTCGATGCCGAACTTCACCTCCGCCAATGCCGGCGCCAATGCCGCCTGCTGCGCAACGAGCAACAGGCACGGGACCATCAATAATCTCAGCGCTCTGAGCGACATGGGAATTCTCCTCAATGGGTTACACCGGCGCCACGTCGGGCGCTGGCGTGATTCGTCTTTTCAACTGTGCCTCGCGCAGCTCGACCACGACGTTCGCCAGGAGAATCAGTACCGCCCCCGTGATCTCCACGGGCGTGGTCGGCGCTCGGCCGGTCGCGAGATAAGCGTAGCCGGCGGCGAAGATCGGTTCGACCAGGTAAATAAGCGCCGCCCTGGTGGGGTCGACTCTGGGCTGGAAGAAGTTCAAGAGCCCGAACGATCCGATGGTCGTGAACCCGATCAGCAGGGCTGCGTTGAGCCACACCCGCGGCGCGCTGAGCACGCGCGGGCTGGCCGCCAGCGCGTCCGGCCCCGCATGCACGAGCAGGCACGCCACCGTCGTCATGACGGCTGTCATCGCGAACTGCGCCAGCGCCATGCGCGCGGGGTTCTCGTGCGGCACGATCGTGTTGACGGAGATGATAAAGCCGGAAAACACGACGGCGGCGCTGAGCCCGAACAGTTCGCCCACGCCGAAGCCGGTCGGAGTCGCGCCGGTCATGAGCCACACGCCCACCGTCGCCACGGCGACGCCGCCCCACTGCAGGGCCGTGGGGGGCCGGCGCACGACGAATGTCATCAGCAGCGGGACGAAGACGATCGTCAGCGCCGTGAGAAACGCAGCCACCGCCTCGCTCGTGCGATCGAGCCCGATGTGCTGAAGCACCAGCCCGGTGCCGAGAAGACCGCCGAGCAGCGCCCCGCGCAGGGCGCTGCGCATCGTCCACCCGGTTCGCGCATCCCGGAACAACAGCGCCCACAGGATCGCCGCAATCGTGAATCGCCACGCGAGCAGAAAGATCGGTCCCACATACGCGCCGTCCGGCAATCCCATGGCGGCGTTGACCGCTTCCCCGCCCATTTTCGCCCACGTAAACCCGAACCCCCAGAACAGCGTAGCGGCTAATAGCGCCAGCGCCGGTGTGCGATCGGTCGCGTTAGGAGAATCGTCCGCCACGTGCGGCGGGAGAATAACGGCAACGGCGGTAGGAGAGAAGGTCACGGCCGAGACGCGGAGAGCGCGGAGGAAAACCAAATGGTCTTTGCCTTCTCCGCGTTCTCCGCGTCTCCGCGGTTCATCCGTCTTCGCGGTTCAATCCGTCTTCGTAATCCCTATGATGCGAACCAATGACCGATGTTTACCGGAAGATGATCGATACGCTCTCGCGCTGCCGCCGCGTGCTCGTCACCACGCACGTCCGCCCCGACGGCGACGCACTGGGATCGACGGCCGCGATGGTGCTCGGCTTGAAGAAAAAGGGCATCCACGCCGAGGTGCTGCTGCTCAGCCACCTGCCGCGGAAGTACGCGTTCATCTACGAAGAACACGACATCCCATTCATCGACGTCGAGAACGGCTGGCCGGATGATCCCTCCAATGCGACTGGATCGCTCCGCGTCCACCCGTCAGCCAGCGACGAATGTGAAACCGGGACGGGGACGGTTTCGCATTACCCGCTGCCGGTGCAGGAGTTAGAGAAAGCACTCGAGAAAACCGGGACGGGGACGGTTTTCTCTTCGGAGGCGGGTTTATCTTCCTCGAGCGCTGAGCCAGGAGCGGTCGATTCCTTCCTTGATGGGTACGATGCGCTGATCGTGATCGACACGGGCACGTGGTCGCAGCTGCCCGGCCTCGAGCCGCGCGTCGCGAAGTTCACCAAGCCCAAGCTCGTCATTGACCACCACCTGACGCAGCAGGACTGGGCCGATCAGAAGCTGGTGGTGACCGAAGCCGCCGCGGCGGGTGAGATCGTGTTTGAGCTCCTGGAACAGTGGGATGTGGAACTGGACCAACCGATCGCGACGGCGCTGTTCCTCGCCATCTGCACGGACACGGGCTGGTTTCAGTTCTCCAACACCCGCCCGTTCACGATGCACCTGGCGGCGGAGCTGATGGAAGCCGGCGTGGACACCGACCGGATGTACCAGCTCCTCTACCAGAATGAGCGCGCCGAGCGCATCGCGCTGCAGGCACGCGCGCTGCAGTCGCTGGAACTCCTCGCCGGCGGAAAGCTCGCGGTGATCACCGTCACCCGCGACGACTTCGTCCAGACCAAGGCCGCCGTCCCCGATACCGAAAACCTGATCAACCTCCCCCTGCAGATTCGCACCGTCGAAGTCTCGCTGCTGTTCACGGAACCGCTGGACAATGGAGAGAAGGTGGGCCCGGTGCGCGTGAGCCTCCGCAGCAAGGGCCAAGTGGACGTGGCGAAATTCGCCGAGCAGTTCGGCGGCGGCGGCCACGCCCGCGCGGCGGGGTTGAAGGTGGACGGAGCATTCGCCGAAGTCCGCGAGCGCGTGGTGGCGGCGATGATGCAGCGGTTGGCGAGTTAGCGCAATGCCCCCTCCTTTGTGTAGCCGGCGAGCTTGCTCGCCGTTTGGGGCCGCGAGCGAACTCGCGGGCTACACGAAAGGGCGCGTTGCTCTAGCTAGCCCCCCGGGGCGTCGGGCTTGAGGATCACCGCGCCCAGCGGGGGCAGGTTCAGCGTCAACGAGCGCGGCCACTGGTAGTGGGGCAGGGGCGAGGCGGTGATCTGCCCGAGGTTCCCCTGGCCGCTGCCCCAGTAGGCGCTGGCGTCGCTGTTGAGCATTTCGCGCCACGTCCCGCCGACAGGCACGCCGATGCGGTAGTTGTCGCGCGGGACCGGCGTGTGGTTCATCGCGATCAGCAGCACATCATCCGATCGCCGGCCCTTGCGCAGGAACGCGGTCACGCTCTGCTCATTGTTGTTCGCATCGATCCACTCGAACCCGAACGGCTCGCAGTCGCCTTCGTGCAGCGCCGGCTCGTTGCGGTAGAGGCGGTTCAAGTCATCGATGAGCTGCTGCACGCCTTTGTGGCTGGGCCAGTTGAGCAAGTCCCAGTCGAGGCTGGCATCGTGGTTCCATTCGTGCCACTGGCCAAACTCGCAGCCCATGAACAGGAGCTTCTTGCCCGGCTGCGTCCACTGGTGCACCAGAAGCAGGCGCAGGTTGGCGAACTTCTGCCAGGTGTCGCCGGGCATCCGTTCCATCAGCGAGCCCTTGAGGTGCACGACCTCATCGTGCGAGAGGGGAAGGACGTAGTTCTCCGCGTATTGGTACATGCCGCGGAACGTGAGCAGGTTGTGGTGGTAGCGGCGGTAGACGGGGTCGTCCTTGAAGTAGCGGAGCGTGTCGTTCATCCACCCCATGTCCCATTTGTAGCCGAAGCCCAGGCCGCCGATGTGGACCGGGCGGGAAACCATGGGCCAGGCGGTGGATTCCTCGGCGATCGTCTGGATACCGGGGAACTGCTCGTAGCAGACGCGGTTCATCTGGCGGAGGAAGTTGATGGCCTCGATGTTCTCGCGCCCGCCGTAATCGTTGGGGATCCACTCGCCGTGCTTGCGGCCGTAATCCAGGTACAGCATCGACGCCACCGCGTCCACGCGCAGGCCGTCGACGTGATACTTGTCGAGCCAGTAACACGCGCTGGACAGCAGGAACGCGCGCACCTCGTTGCGGCCGTAGTTGAAGATCGCGCTCTTCCAGTCGGGGTGAAATCCCTTACGGGGATCGGCGTGCTCGTAGAGGTGCGTGCCGTCAAAGTATTTCAGGCCGTGCTCGTCCTCGGGGAAGTGGGACGGGACCCAGTCGAGGATCACGCCGATGCCGCGCTGGTGGAGGTAGTCGATGAGGTACATCAAATCCTGCGGCGTGCCGTAGCGGCTGCTGGGGGCGAAGTAGCCGGTGGTCTGATAGCCCCATGAGCCATAGAACGGGTGCTCCATGACGGGCAGGAACTCGACGTGCGTGAAGGCGCGGTGCTCGAGGTACTCGGCGAGCTTGGGCGCCAGCTCGCGATAGCTCAGCCAGCGGTTGTCTTCCTCGGGGACGCGCGCCCAGGAGCCGATGTGCATCTCGTAGATGCTCATCGGCTGGTCCAGCCGCTGCCGGCTGGCGCGCTTGTCCATCCAGTCGGCGTCGTTCCAGTCGTATTGGAGGTCGTGAACGATCGACTCCTTGCGCGGCGCCGTGCCGTGCATGAAGCCGAACGGGTCGACCCGGTCGGAGATGTAATGGGCGTGGCGCGAGGCGACGTGGAACTTGTAATGCGATCCCTTGCGCGCTTCGGGGATGATCACTTCCCAGAGGCCGGAGTGCCCGCGCGGGCGCATGGGATGTCGTCCACGGTCCCAGTTGTTGAAGTCCCCGATCACCGACAGGTACTGCGCGTTTGGCGCCCAGACGGCGAAGTAGACGCTGCCGTCGGGCAGCAGATGGGCGCCCAGCTTTTCGTAAAGCCGGCTGTGCGTGCCTTCATTGAAGAGGAACTGGTCCTGTTCGCCCAGCAGGTACTCCGCCGTCCGATCGGCCGGGGTGGCCGCAGCGAGCGGGGGGCGGGCGGGTGTTTTGTTCATCGACTTGGAGGTGGTGGCGCGTGTCATGGTCCCCGCTCCTTCGGTGGCACGGGCGGCGTGCCCGCATTTTCAGGTTCGACAGCGGCGGCAACGGTCGCGAAGCCCGTTCCCCTCAGCAGCTCGATCACGGCGCGCAGCGGGATATCGACCCACTGCGGGCGGCTGTTCAACTCGTACCGTATCTCGTACAGCGCCTTTTCCAGCAGCCAGGCACGGAGAAGCAGCTCGACTTCCTCGACCGTGGCGGGCACCAGGTCCGGGCGCAGCTCGCGCGCGCGGATGACGTAGGCGCGGACGAACTCGCGCGCCAGCCAGGCGCCCCAGGTGCGCGCCCCGCGCAGGTGCCGATCGCGGCCGGCCTCCTGCTCCGGCGGGAGCAGCGCCCAGTGATTGCGCAAACAGGTCCAGGCGGCGTAATCAAAGCTGCGCACCATGCCGGCGACGTCGCGCAGCGGCGATCGCTTCAGCCGACGCTCGCCCACGCTGCGCAGCGGCTCGCCCTCGAAATCGATGATGATGAAGTCCTTGCCCGTCCAGAGCACCTGGCCGAGGTGATAGTCCCCGTGGTTGCGGATGCGCGCTGCGCGCATGGTGCGCGTCGTGGGGCCGCGGAACACCGCCATGATGTCGGCCTCGCGGCGCAGAACCTGCTCGGCCACCTCCTTGGCCTCGCCGCTTAGAGTGTCTGCGCGCTGCGTAATCGTCTGGAACGTCGAGCGCATGGTGTTGCGCATGGATTGGAGCAGGCCGCGCTGGTAGATCGGCCCGTAGGGCTCGGGGCGAAATGCTTCTTCGCCGTGATCGTCGGCCAGCGCCGCGTGCATCTCTGCAGTGCGGCGCCCGAGCAAGCGCACGAGCTCGAGCGGCTCTGCGATGAGCGTGACGATCTCCTGCGGCGGCGCCTCCTCGGTGCCGGCGCACCCGGGGTCGCCCGGCAGGCACAGGGCTGCGATTTGCTCCGGCGGCATCGCGTCCAGCCCCTCGAAATAGCGCTGGCCGTAGTCGAGGAAGGTCGACCAGGCGTCGTCCTCGTGCGGGACGTACGTGAGCACGACCGCGAGCGTCTGTGGGGGAGCCCCATCCCGGAAAACCTCCAGCGCGCCGACGATGGGCGCGGCGTTGTGGAAGTTGGCCCGCGTCGTCAGGTGCTCGCCCATCTCCAATTCAGGGTTGGGGCCTTCGCCGAGCTTGCGGTAGAGCTTGAAGATCACCTGCTCGCCAAAGACGACATTGGTGTTGCTCTGCTCGCGCTCGGGGAGGTGGACGGAGAGGTTTTCCACGTCCGGCAAGGGCGCGGCGGCCAGATCGCCCACCCGGCGCCCGGCAACGCGCAGCCGCTGGCCGCGCAGATTTCGGCCGCGCAGGGCCGTCTGCAGCAGCAGGCGGGCGAATTCCGGCTCGGTCATGCCGTCGCGAACAAGCCAGCGTCGTCCGCTCCCGTCGGTTGCCGTCAGCAGCGCCGGCGGGATGTCCACGGAGGCTGGCGCAACCGTGCCCGCTGCCGTCGCCGCCTCAGGCTCGGCCGTCGCGATCAGCGGAAGCGCGTAATCCTCCGGTTCGCCCTCATCGAAATCAACCCGGAGCAGAAACAGCGCCCGGCTCGTTTGCGCGTCCCCACGAACCAGCAGCCGCTCGGTTACATCGACATGGGCGATTGACCGCGCCTTGGAAACGAACCACCGCCGCTGGGGAAGGATGCGCGGCAGGTGTTCCTCGAGCTGGCGCTGGAATTCATCATCGGCCAGCAGTTCGCCTTCGCTTGCGCCGATGCGGATTTCGGGCCGGCGCGAGCCATCGGCGTCTGCGGCGGCGTGGCCCCTGGGGGGCACGAGCAGGAACCAGTAATATCCGTGCGGCGTGAGCGAAAGCGTGTACTTGCCGTCGGCAGCGATCGCCGGGAAGCGCACGTTGCCGAACATCTCGATGGGGGTGAACCCGGCGAAGGCCGAGAGCTCCAGTTCCACCGGCTGCGACAGCCGCGAGAGGTTGGCGACAACGAGCACCTGCTGCTCCTCGTCGGTCCGAACGAACGCCAGCACCTTCGCGTTGGCCGGGTGCAGGAAGCGCACATCTCCACGGCCAAGCGCGGGCGTGCGCTTGCGCAGCGCGATCAGCCGCTTCATCCACCACAGGAGCGACGATGGATTTCCGTTCTGCGCCTCGACGTTGATCGTCTCGTAGTGGTACTCGGGGTCGATAATGACCGGGAGCAGCAGCCGCTGCGGGTTGGCGCGGCTGAAGCCGGCGTTGCGATCGGCGCTCCACTGCATGGGGGTGCGCACGCCGTTGCGGTCGCCGAGGAAAATGTTGTCGCCCATCCCGATCTCGTCGCCGTAATACACGATCGGCGAGCCGGGCATCGAGAAGAGCAGGGCATTCATCAGCTCGATCTTCCGCCGGCTGTTCTCCATCAGCGGCGAGAGCCGCCGGCGGATGCCCATGTTAATCCGCGCGACGGGGTCGGACGCGTATACGCGCCACATGTAGTCGCGCTCCTCATCGGTGACCATTTCCAGCGTCAGCTCGTCGTGGTTCCGCAGGAACATGGCCCACTGCGCGTTGGCCGGGATGGCCGGGGTCTGCTCGAGGATGTCGATGATCGGGTAGCGGTCTTCCATCCGCACGCTCATGAACAGCCGTGGCATGAGCGGGAAGTGGAAGTTCATGTGGCACTCGTCGCCGTCGCCGAAGTACTGCACGGCGTCTTCGGGCCACTGATTGGCCTCTGCCAGGAGCATTCGGCCCGGGTAGCGCGTGTCGACGAAGGTGCGCAGCTTCTTCAGAAAGGCGTGGGTCTCGGGCAGGTTCTCGCAGCTCGTGCCCTCGCGCTCGTAGAGGTAGGGCACGGCGTCGAGGCGCAGCCCGTCCACGCCGGCGTTCAACCAGAATTCGAACGCCGCGAACACCGCCTGGTGCACGAGCGGGTTGTCGAAATTCAGGTCGGGCTGGTGCGAAAAGAACCGGTGCCAATAGTACTGCCCGGCGGTGTGGTCAAAGGTCCAGTTGCTGCGCTCATAATCCTTGAAGATGATGCGCACGCCCGCGTACTTCTCCGGATCGTCGCTCCACACGTAAAACTCGCGCTCGGGGCTGCCCCGGGGGGCGCGGCGGGCGCGCTGGAACCACTTGTGCTGGTCAGACGTGTGGTTGATCACCAGCTCGGTGATCACGCGCAGCTGGCGGCGGTGAGCCTCCTCGATGAAGCGCATGGCGTCGTCGATCGTGCCATACGCCGGGTTGACGTTCTGATACTCGGCGATGTCGTAGCCGTCGTCTTTGAGCGGGGACGGGTAGAACGGGAGCAGCCAGATGGCGGTGACGCCGAGCTCCTGGAGGTAGTCGAGCTTCGAGATCAGTCCGTTGAAGTCGCCAATGCCGTCGCCGTTGCTGTCGCTGAAGGAGCGGACGTGCAGCTGGTAAATCACCGCGTTGCGGTACCACAGCGGATCGTCCGGCATGGCCGCCGGCGCGATGGGCCGACGCACCGGGGCGGCTGGATGCGAGATGGTCAGTGTGTCGGTCACGCGATCTGTTCCATATAGCGGCGCCTTCCCTCTTCCCGGTACTCCGGGGAGAGGGAAGGGGAGAGGGGCGAGCGGCGCGGCGCACCAAGCACCGGCCGATATGACGACTGACGCGGATCAGTGGATCGAACGGATTCTGGACGTTTCGCGCACCTCGCGCCTCTCCCCCGCCCTCTCCCCGAAAAGGCGGGGAGAGGGAGGAAGCGGGTTCGACTTCTCGCACATCTTTCCAAACCGACAGTCATACGAAATACTCGAAATCGGCTTCCGTACGCGACCAGCGCCGCACCGCAAACACGTGCGCGGGCAGCGACGCCGGGTCCAGACCGACGGCTGCGTGATACCCCTGCCAACGGTAACGCAGATCGGTAAGCAAGTCGTGCACCTGGAACGGCTGATCGGGCTTGATCCCCAGCGCCTCCAGGCTCAGGTCAATATTGCCCCACTGCGTGTGGTACGGGTCGGTGTTTACCGCGACGAGGATGATGTTGTCGCCGGAGGTCTTGCTGTAGACGACGATCGAGTCGTTATCCACATTGTGGAACCGCAGCCCCCGATCATGCTGCAGCGCCCGATTGCTCCGGCGGATCTGGTTCAGCCGCCCGATCAACTCGGCCAGCGAGTGCGGCGAGTTCCAGTCCCACTGGCGGATCTGATACTTTTCGCTGTCGAGGTATTCCTCGCTTCCCTTCTTCACCGGCCGGCCTTCCATCAGCTCGAACGCGGGGCCGTAGATGCCGTAATTCGCCGACAGCGTCGCTGCGAGGATCACGCGCACAAGGTATGCGGCGCGGGCGTCGGTCTGCAAATACTCGTTGAGGATGTCCGGCGTGTTCGGCCATGGGTTGGGGCGGAAGAAATCCACCACCGGCGGCGTCGAGAGCTCCGTGAAGTACTGACGGATCGACCACGGGTCGTTCCGCCAGGCGAAGTACGTATACGACTGCGTGAACCCGAGCTTCGCCAGCCGGTACATCACCTTCGGGCGCGTGAACGCTTCTGCCAGGAACAGCACGCTGGGCTCGCGCTTCTTCACCTCGGCAATCAGCCACTCCCAGAACGGGAACGGCTTGGTGTGCGGGTTGTCGACGCGGAAAATCTTTACGCCGTGTTCCACCCAGTGCATCACGACGCGCAGCAGCTCATTCCACAGCGCCTGCCAGTCCTCGCATTCGAAGTCGAACGGGTAGATGTCCTGGTATTTCTTCGGCGGGTTCTCCGCGTACTGGATCGTGCCGTCAGGGCGGTGGCGAAACCACTCCGGGTGCTGCTTGACGTACGGGTGGTCGGGCGAGCACTGAAAGGCGAGGTCCAGCGCGATCTCAATCCCGCGCTTAGCGGCAGCGGCGACGAGGTGGTCGAAGTCCTTGATGGTTCCAAGCTCCGGGTGGATGGCATCATGGCCGCCCTCGGGGCCGCCGATCGCCCAGGGGCTGCCGACATCGCCCGGCTCGGCGACAGGCGAGTTGTTCCGCCCCTTGCGGTACGCGCGGCCGATCGGGTGGATCGGCGGGAGGTACAGCACGTCAAAGCCCATGTTCGCGACATAATCCAGCTTCGCTTCCACGTCGCGGAGGGTTCCGTGCCGGCTTGGATCGGGCGAGGTCGAGCGCGGAAACAGTTCATACCACGTGCTGAAGCGCGCCTTGGCGCGATCGACCCAGATCTGAACGGGACTGGGCCATTCGGCCAGGAAGTGCCGCGGGGCGTGGCGGCGCATCAGGGCAGCCAATCCCTCACTCAGCCCCACCTCCGTCGCCTCGGCGTGCACGTCCGAATGCAGGAACCGCGCGAATGCGGTGAGAGAGTTCGCTACCTCGCCCTCATTGGCCGCCGCGGCCTCCTCGACCAGCGCGGCGCCGATCTGGAGATCCGCCTCGACTTGCTGTCCCGCCGCTACGCGCTTCGACAGGTCGTAGCGCCAGGTCGCAAACCGGTCCACCCATGCGACCACCGTGAACTCGTGCCACCCGACCGCGTGCACCTCAAAATCGCCGGCCCAGCGGTCGTTGACGAGCGGGCGCATATCCGCTTCGTTCCAGTCGTCCGAGCCTGGCCGGCGGTGCAGCAGGGCGGCACTGACTTTGTCGTGGCCGTCAGTGAAGACGTCGGCCTCGACGGTGACCACCTCGCCGGCCGATCGCTTGGCCGGGAACCGCCCGCAGTCGACGCGCGGTGAGAGGTTCTCGATGACCACCCGGACCCGCCCGCCTGGCGGGAGGATCTCCTGGGTAGTCCTTCCCGAAGCCGCTGTTCGCCGTTCCGTCGTGGGTGCCGCTGATGCATTCATACGCTGACGAACCTAAGAACCTTCGCAGCAGATGGGAAGGCGCGAAGCGCCCAACCCTCCAAAACCTTGTTCGGGCGAAAAATGCCCTCCTTTGGCGGCGGCACGCGCCGATTTAGAGCTCCTAACAAAACCTGTCATGCAAGCAGTTCAGACAGATCAATGCACAGGCCAAGGCGACGAACGCCTCGTGGATGTCGTCACGCCGGTCGTAGCGGAGCTTGAGGTGCCGATTCTGGTGCACCCAGCTCTC
>DASYWJ010000095.1:0-20965 GCA_035936155.1 Tepidisphaeraceae bacterium
CTGAGCTGGTTGAGATTGATCCAGGGCAACTCATCGGCGTGCTGGGCGGCGCTGAGCCGGTAGCCGTAGGTGGCATCCCCCTGGCCGCTGGCGGCGAGGAAGTCCCGGAACGGCTGCGTCCAGGCGCTGCCGGCGACGAAGGCATCCGTGACGAGGGGCGGGGCCGTGTCAATCGTCACATGGAGCGGCCCGGAGGCAGCGCTCACATTCCCGGCAACATCGGTGACGGTTGCGGTAATGCCATAGGTGCCGTCGGCCAGCGCCTGCGAGGTGATGGACCAGTTGCCGACCGTCGTGGTTGTCGAGCCAATGAAGTTTCCGTCGGCATAGAGGCTGATCAGCAGTGCTTGTGCGCCGACGGTGCCGCCGATAAAGGTCGGCGTGGTGTCGTTGGTCAGGTTGTCGGTATTGCTCGCGCCGGTGTCGCTGGACGATGCGAGGTCGGGGCCTTGCGTGGGCACGGGCGCGACGGTGTCAATGATCACACCGAGCGCCGGTGAGGCGGCGGACGGGGCCTTGTCCGGCTCCTGCTGTCGTGCCGTGATGCTGCGCGTGCCGTCGAGTAGATCGGTCGTGCCGTTGGTCGTGACGGTGGTCGTTCCCGCCGCGGCGGTGGCGGCGCCGATGGCGATGCCGTCGGCGTATACCGTCACCGTCGCGCCGGCGACGGTGTTGCCGACAAGGAACTGCAGCCGCTTGCCGGCGCTGCTGTTGTCGAGGTTCGTGATTTTGTCGGCGTTGCTGCTGCCGGTGTCATACGCGGCGACAAGATCGGGCGCGGCGGGCGTTTCGCTGATGGCGGTCTGGAAGAACCCCAGCACGCGAGCCATCACGTCGTTGCGACGGGCTTCCGACGTGATAGTCTCAAACGGGAAGGCCATGTTGACGACGCGTGCCGCAGCAACGGCGGGGGTGTTCGTGGGCTGGCCCCACTGAAGGGCAGCGATGCCCCCCGTGCCACCGCTGTAGTGCAGTGCGCCGAATGAGCCGGCCGCCGGCGCCAGCACGTCGGGGAAGTCGACGTCATAAAGCGTCGAGCCGCTGTCGAATGAGAACGAGGGCATGCCGGCAAAGATCGAGCCGGCGGGGGCGGAACCGATGCTGTACGTGCCAGCGTCGTCGGCGACGTAGTCCGCCTTTAGCGTGTTGTTGTAAAACGAGCGGTCGCCGGTCGTGGGGCCTGAGGGGCGGTCCAGGTCCCAGCCAATTTCGGAGCCCGAGACGAAAAGCGACCCGCCGCCGTTGATGAAGCTGCTGACGGCTGACTGCTCGGTGCTGCTGAACGTCTCATCTGCCGTCGACTCTTCCCCGGCAAGCCAGACGACGGTGCGGTACTGCGCGAGCAGGCTTGCGGTGACGTGCTCGTTCTGGACCGAATCGAACCCGAGCGATGCACCGCCTGCGGTGTAGGCCTCGATTGCCTCGCCGGCCTTGACGACGTAGTCGAAGCTGTTGTTCAGGCGTGGCCGGACACGCTCGACGTATCCGTTGGGCGTTCCGTAGCTGGTCCCCCCGTCGGGATAGGATTGCCGGATGTTCCCGTTCCGGTCGAAGCGGTCGAAGCCGTTGACGACAAGGATGCGAGTGGTCCCGCCCCCGCCACCCGCGCCGTTTTTGCGTGCGCCGACGACTGCACTGCCGGGGGATTCGCCGCCGGCATTGATCGCGGCCACCTTGAAGTAGTAGGCGTCGCCATCAAGCTGCGCGGCAGGAATGGTGAGGGACGTGCCTGTGACCTGGATGGGATTGGCGAAGCCGTAGCCGTCGCGCGAGGTGTAGACGCGGTACGCCGTCGCCGCGCCGGGGCCGCCGGTGCGGGAGCTTGGGGCGTCCCAAGAGACAGTGATGTCGCCCGCGGCGTTGGCGCTCGCGCGGAAAGACTGCGGCGCCTGCGGCTGGCTCACCGGCGAGGTCAGGCCGCCAAAGTTGGCAAAATATTCGAGTGTCGCCTCGTACGTTGAGCGGGCGAGCTGATCGCGGACCTTGGGGTCACGCAGGAGCTCGGCATCCAGTTGGCTGTCGTGGAAGGCGACCTCAATGATGGTGGCGTCCATCTCCGCGCCCGTGCCGAGGTCGATCTCGCCAAACTGGTCTGTGTACGTGTGCGTCGTTCGCGTGCTCCAGTTGTGCTCGAAGGCGCCATTCAGCGCCTGCATGTCCTGGTTGATCTGCCGCCCGGTGTAAAGCGCCAGCGCCGCCTGATTCGGCGTGCGATCGGCGGCGTCGGCGTCAATCAGCCCGACTGCGCCGCGGCCGCCCCCGGCGTTGGAGTGGAACCCGATGTACACGCTCGTGCCGAACGGGTTGGAGTTGCTGTTCATCCACTCCGCCATGTTCGACGGCGCCGAGACGTTGCCGGTTCCGAAGGCGGTGGCGGCGGACGTGCCGACACCGACCGCGCGGTTAAGCCACAGCAGCGACGCTTCGTCCTCGCGCGACTTTCCCGAGATCGACGGGCCGTCCGGATAGTCTCCCATCCCATTACCGAAGCGAATCGCGTCGGCGATGATTTGTCCCGCCACGGGAGAGTTGTTGCTGATCTGCACGTTGCCGCCGGCGTTGGAACCGGTGTCGAAATGGTAGGTGCCAAGATAGACCCAGCCGCGGCCGACCTTGCGGTGATCGACGCGCACCTCAGTTGCGCCGCCGGTGTGATTGATGCGATACAACTGCGTGGTTCGGTTCGAACCGCTCAGCGCCCATGTGTAGACGGGGTACCAGCCGCCCTGGGGGATGCTGGGCTGATAGGTGGCGACGGCGGTTTCCGGGCCGCTTGTCGTCGAGTGGAAGCGGTACGCCACGGCGTCGGCCGTGCCCGCGCCGTAGTCTTCGTCGTAGTAGACGGACGACGAGCTGTTGTTCCATGCGGGTCCGCTGAACGTTACGCCGGGCGAATCGTTGTCGAGCACGACCTCGTTCAGCTGATGGCCCACCGGGCGCATCGGCACGACCGTCCCGCCGGCGCGCAGGACGTAGTCGGCGAAAAAGCTCATCTGTTCCTGGTTCCCAAACGCCTCCTCCACGTCCCAGGTATCGCCGCGGCCGGTGAAGTAGCCGCTGCCGTTCCACTCGTAGCCGTGGCCGCCGCTGGTGTAGACGATGTTCCCGTCGAGCGCGCCACCGTAGGTCTGCGCCGCGGCTTCGACTGCGACGGGCGAGGGGTCGTCGAACGTGCTGGCGTCTGCGAGCAGGGCTTCGCTGCTGGGGCGCGTCACAGTCCCGGGGGCGCGCGGCGTGGCGCTGATCACCCGCACGCTCTCAACCGATATGGCCGCGCGTAAT
Source organism: Tepidisphaeraceae bacterium (assembly GCA_035936155.1). Taxonomy (GTDB): domain Bacteria; phylum Planctomycetota; class Phycisphaerae; order Tepidisphaerales; family Tepidisphaeraceae; genus DASYWJ01. The sequence goes on from DASYWJ010000095.1 coordinate 3,283, forward strand.
CCGGTATTGCTCGTGGTGAACGGCGTGGCTGCGAGCAGTCGGCGGGCTTCGAGCCGTTCGAGCCGGACGGGGAAGTCGCACTGCCGGCGCAACAAGGCCGCTGCCTCAGGCCCGGTGCGGGGGGAAACTGCTCTGCGCATCGAGATGCCGTCCTGCATGCTTCAGTCGTGGGACACGAGCGGCCGGGTGCCCCGTGGCGAGGGGCACAGTCGCTCGTTTTTCCAAAGGATGCCACTCCGGGAGGCAGGGTCACCCGCTCCAACGTCAGATCATACCCCACATCGGCGCAATCGCCAGAAAAAAGGGCGCGACCGATACGATATACGCCGGGAGCCGACCCATTCGAGCTAACTCCTTTGCACACGCTGGCCTCGCAACTACAGCAGGAACTCACTTTCGACTACGATCAGACCATCATGAGCAGGACCCGGCCCGCTATTGGGGTGACCGTCGACAGCGCGGACGATGCCCCGCGGTACATGTCCACGTACACGTATGCCGAAGCCGTCGAGCGCGCGGGTGGATTGCCGATTCTGCTGCCGTTCCGTGTGGACTGCGCCCTGGTCCCACAGTACGTCGACCTCTGCCATGGGCTGCTCTTCTCAGGCGGGAATGATCTTGACCCGTCGCTCTACTGCAATGAATGCTGGCATCCCAAGGCAGCCAAGATCGATCCGGCGCGGCAATGCTTTGAGCTGGCGCTGATCGCGGAGGTGGAGAAGCGACGGCTGCCGACGCTTGGCGTATGCCTTGGCTCTCAGTTGATGAACGTCCACCGCGGCGGATCGCTCGTTCAGTTCCTGCCGGATGAGTACAAGGACATCGAGCACCGCTGCCTCGACAGGGATTGTCCCCCGCGGCACCCCGTGAAGGTTGACACGGATTCACAGCTCGGCCGCGCCATCGGCAAGAGCGACCTGAGCGTCAACACCTACCACAAGCAGGCGATCCGCAAGATCGGGCGGGGTCTGCGCGTCGTTGCCACCGCGCCCGATGGCGTCATCGAGGGCTATGAGGACCCGACCTTCCCGCTGTTCGCGGCCGTGCAGTGGCACCCCGAACGGCTGCTCGACGAGCCGGAGCACCTGGCGCCGTTCAAGCTGCTGGTGGAGAAGTCACGGGAGGCGGCGGGGCGGTAGCGACATCCCATCTTATGTCCGACGCGCCTCCCATCATGTCCGACGCATTTTGCCACGCCTGCCGGTACAACCTGCGCGGGCTCACGCTCGACGCCCGCTGCCCCGAGTGCGGGGAGCCGGTGACGAACTCCGTAAGGTTGAAGGTTTCCCTGCCGATGCCGAACGATGCGACCCAGAGCGCGCAGCGACTTCAACTGATCGAACGCCTGCACGCCGCGGCGGAAATTGCCGGCTGCCCCGGCGACGCCGTGATGATGGTTTTCCTCGCGATGCAGTACGTCGGCCGCCGCGACGGGCCGCGCAACCTCTCCGCCCGCGCGATCTGCGCGGCGCTGCGCGATTACGCGAGGTACGCCTTCGGCGGGGAGAGCGGCGCCATCCTGGAGCTGGCGTCGCGCGCGATCCACGAAAGTGAAGACGTCGGCCGCATCGTGTTCGCAATGGTCGAGGCGCAGGTCTTCCGCGCCGGCGAGGGGGATTCGCCAGGCGATTTCCAGGGCGTGTTCACGTTGGACACTTTGTTCACGGCACAGCTCTAACTGGGTGGACGCCGTGGACTGGAAGGTGCCGACGATACCGGACGATGCGCCCTGCCACTGCGGGTACAACCTGCGCGGGCTGTCGTACGACCATGCCTGCCCCGAGTGCGGCCGCGCCGTATGCGAGTCGACGCGGCTCACGTTCCAACTGCCCACCGAGGTGACGCCGCAGGGGCGCGACGAGCTTTTCCGCGTTCACAAGGGTCTGGCCGACGCGTCGGATGCGTGTGGCTTCTCGACACAGGCTTGCTGGGTGGTTGACTGCGGCGTCAGCTACGCCGCGATGCAGGCCGGCCAGCCCCGGCAAGCGATCAGTGCGGGCGAGGTGTGCCGCGGTTTGCGCGAGTACGCGCGGCTGCACTACGGCGGCTTGGCGCGCGGTATGTTTCAGCTGGACGCGATGGGCATCAGGTGCAGTGAAGACGTGGGCGAAATCGTTTACGCGCTGGTTGTCGCGGGCCTGGTGCTCGAATCGCCCGACGACTCAAGAGCGGCGTTCGCCGGGTTGTTCACGCTGGAGAACTTCCAGACCGTGGGATTGTCGTGACGCGCGTCGGAATGCCGTCCTCTCAGTGCGGGCGGGTATGATCGCGCGCACATGGCGGTCGTCCGGCGCATCCTGCTCGTCATCACGGACCTGGAGATCGGTGGAACTCCCACGGTCGTGCGCGAGCTGGCGGCGCGGCTAAACCTGATCCCGCACGTGAAGTGCGAGGTGGCGAGCCTCAAAGAGCTGGGGCCGGTCGGCCAACAGCTTCGCGCAGGTCAGGTGCAGGTGCACCCCTTCGGCGGGCGCGGGTGGTCCAATGCGTTTTCCGTCATGACGCAGCTGATTGACCTCGTGCGCTTTGGGCGGTTTGACACGGTTTTCAGCTTCCTCGTCCACGCCAACGCGATGTCCGCCGCCGCCTCGCGGTTCTTCGCGCGCGGGAGCGTGCGCTGGCTGCAGTCGATCCAGACCACCCAGCCCTCACCGCACTGGCATTGGCGGCTGCAGGCGAGGGCGCACGAGCGCGCCGAGCGGATCATCGTGCCGTCCCCGTCGATCTCCCAGGTCGCGCACCAGCTCGCGCACATTCCGCTCGAGAAGTTCCAGGTGATCCCCAACGCGATTGACCCTGACGCGTTCCGCATCGAGCGCATGTACTCGACGCATGGCTTCCGCGTCGGTTTCATCGGCCGACTTGACCCTATCAAGCGCATCCCGGACCTGCTGCACGCGATCAAGCTGCTGAACGCCAGCGGCGGCGGGGGTGTGCATCTGCACATCTTCGGCGCCGGCGCAGAGCATGATTCGATCACCGCGACCATCGCGCAGCTGGGGCTGCGCGAGATTGTGACAATGCATGGACCCGTTCCCCGGCCGCAGGACGCGCTGCGGCAGATTGATGCGCTGGTCCTCCCGTCCAGCGCTGAAGGGTTCGGCCTGGTCCTGATCGAAGCGATGGCGGCGGGGGTGCCGGTGATCGGCACTAACGCGCCGGGCATCCGTGATGTCGTCCGCAACGGCGAAACCGGGTTGCTCGTGCCGGTGGGCTCTTCACAGGAGCTGGCCGAGGCGATTCGGCGGGTCAGGGAGGATTCTCCCCTCCGTCACCGCCTCGTCCGCCACGCCCAGGACGACGTCCGCAACCGGTTCACCTGGGCCGCCGTGCTGCCCCAGTATGTGGAGCTGCTGGAGATCGACGCAGCCACGCCGCCGGTGGTGGGATGAGCCGTTTCTCCCGCTCGTCTGGCGCCAGAGGGCGGGGGTGCTCAAGCTATGCCTCTCCCACGAGGGGAAAGGGGATCGGAATCAGTCGAACGCCTCCGGCTGCTCGCCCTTGGGCCGCGTCTTCCACCGCCGGTGGACCCAAAGGTACTGCCCCGGATCGCCCCGCACGAACTCTTCGATCCCCTTGGTGTACCGCTGCGTGATGTACCGTAGCGGGTCGTCGTGCGTCTTCCAATCGGCGGGCCAGATGATGTCCTGGACGCAGACGTCGAAGAGGAACTGGTCGTCTGTGCGCCGCGCGTAACCGACGACCACCGGCACCTCGTATTCCATCGCCAGCAGCCCGATCGACTTGTACGTGCTCGCCTTTCTCCCGAAGAAGTCAACGAAGACCCCTTTGCTCCCGGCGTTTTGATCGGCGATGAAGCAGACCGTCCCGCCTTGCCCGAGCAGGGCGGTGACGTCGCTCGTGGCGCCCTTTTTGTCGATAATCTTCTGCCCCTTCTTCTCGCGCACGCCCAGGAGCCAATCGTTGACGTACGGGTTGTCCAGCGGCCGTGCGATGCTCGTCGTCTCAAACCCCAGCGTGGCCAGAACGTACCCGAGGATCTCCCAGTTGCCGTAGTGGCCCGTCAACATGATCAACCCCTGGTTCCTGGCGAGCAGCAGCTTGAGCGTGTCATGGAAGTTCGACAGCCGCACATACTTCGTCCAGGTGTCGATGTGCACGAGTCGCGTGGTGAAGATCACCTCAACCCCCAGTATCACCAGCTGCTGCATGCTCCGCCGGGCGATGAGCTCGCGCTGCTTTTCCGCCATTTCCGGGAAGCTGCGGCGGAGGTTGCCCAGCGCGCGCTCGCGGTGCTTTTTGTCCACCGTGTAGATGAAATTGCCGATCTGCTTCGCCGCCTGCAGGTTCAGCTCGACGGGCCACGAATGCATGAGCATCGACACGACGCGCAAGGCGAGGTACTGCAACCGGTCGACAAAATCATTCCGCTCTTTGGCCATCGATGGCGGGGATTGTAAGAGTGGTCCCGGCGATTCCAAGAACGAGGACGGAACGACGAGCCCTGTCAGCCCTGACCAACGGGCGGAGGTTGCCGAGTGACGTGACCAGCTAAAGATGAGCAATCGCTCAAGAAAGAGGCGGCAATGCGGTCGCGGCGTCGCGCAGGGCGTCTTCGCGGCCGGTGACGGTTGCGCGCGTGCGAACCAGCTCGCGCAGGGGTTGGTGGTCTTTCCCGCCGTTGATGGCCACGACCTGCGAGACGCGCCCGTCGGCGGCGATGCCGATCTCGGCGAAGTCGGGGCTCTCGGCGGTGGGGGCGCCGCGCAGCAGCCGGCGCTCGATGTGCTTCGGCGAGCCCCACACGGTCAGCCGCAGGTCGAACGCTTCGCTGGTGAACGTGCTGACGAGGTCGTACCGCGCCTCGCCGCCCGCCATGTTTGTGCCGGCGATGCGGCCGGTCGAAACAGCGTTGTCTACGTGGTCGATCCAGCGGTGCTTGCCGAACAGCGGGTCGAAGACAGCGGCGCAGTCGCCGGCGGCGTAGACGCTCTGGACATTCGTCCGGCAGCGCTCGTCAGTCAGGATCGCCTTCTCCGCGGCAATCGGCGTTCCGCGCAGCAGCTCGCGCGGGATGACTGAGCCGATGGCGGCCACCGCAAAATCGCACGCGAGGGGTTCACCCTCGCTCAGCACGATGCGCTGCACCCGCCCGTCGCCTTCGAGCCGCATCGGGCGCTGCCCCACGTGGACCCTCACGCCGTGCCCCTGCAGGTAACGTGTGAGGAATCGGCCGGTCGTCTCACCGACGATGTTGTGCCACGGGTGGCCCTCGCCGACGATCAGATCAATAGCCAGCCCCATCATCGTGAGCGTCGATGCCAGCTCGATCCCTAGGAGCCCGCCGCCAATGACCGCGGCGCGGGCGCGGCCTTCATTCTTCGCCTTGGCGATCGCGTTCTGCAGCATGTCGGCGTCGGCAAGGGTACGGAGGTAAAAGAGGTTGCGCAGCTCAGCGCCGGGGATGGTCAAATGTCGTGCCGTGGCGCCGGTGGCGAGCAGGAGGTGGTCGTAGGAGATGTCGTCGCCGTCGTCGATCGCGGCGGCGCGGCGCGCCACGTCCAGGTGCACCACCCGCCGGCCCGTGCGCAGCTCGATGTCGTGCGCGTTGAACCATCCCGCATCGCGCGCAAACAGCTCGATCCTCGGCCGCTGGCGGCGCAGGAACGACTTACTCAGCGCGGGGCGGTGATATGGGCGCACGGACTCCTGTCCGAGCATCAGGATCGATCCGGTGGTATCGATCGTGCGGATCGCCTCGGCCGCGGATTGACTCGCCAGCCCACCACCGACGAGCAGATATTTCACGTGAAGTCGACCCATGATCGCTTACGTCCTCAGCATTGTTACTCGCGCGGAACCGCTGATGTTCGCGTGGTGCAATAGCCGGGCCGAATTCGGGCAACGTTCATATCCAACTCGAATCCAAAAACTCCAAATCGCAAATCCCACCGAGGCGGAAGTGCACATGGAGAAAACATCGGCACTTTCCGACCTCTTTCGTGGTAGCTGGTGGGATTGGGGATCGGTGAGCGCCTGCGGCATTGTTTTTCGGACCGATTGACCCAACAATCCATCCGGATTAACGAATGGTTCAACACGGTGCTCAGCCCAACGCGCTCCTCGGCCGGATTGCCTCCCTCGCCGACGCCACCCGGCTGCGGCTGCTGCGGCTGCTCGAACGCCACGAGCTCGGCGTGGTCGAACTGTGCGATATCCTGCAGCTCCCGCAATCCACCGTCAGCCGTCACCTGAAAGTCCTCGGCGACCAGGGCTGGGCGCGCAGCCGCCGCCAGGGGACAACGCGCCTCTACCGCATGATCCTTGACGAGCTCGAACCGGGGGCACGGCGTTTGTGGCTGCTCACGCGCGAGCAGACGGAAGGGTGGGCCACCATTCAGCAGGATGCGCTGCGCCTGGCGCGTCACCTTCGCCAGCGGCAGGAGGACAGTCAGGCCTTCTTCGCCGGCGCCGCCGCTCAGTGGGACAAGCTGCGCGGGGAGCTTTACGGCAACAACTTCACCACTGCCGCCTTGCTGGCGCTGCTTCCGCGCGACATGGTCGTTGCCGACCTCGGCTGCGGCACCGGACAGGTCATCGCGGCCGTTGCGCCCAACGTGAAGCAGGTCATTGGCGTGGACAACTCCGCCGCCATGCTCAAGGCCGCGAAGAAGCGCGCCAGCGCGTTCCGCAACGTCGAACTGCACCGCGGCGACCTCCAGGCCCTCCCGCTCGGCGACGTGGTCTGCGACGCGGCGCTGCTCCTGCTCGCGCTGACGTACGTGAGCGACCCGACGAGCGTGCTGCACGAGATGTCGCGCGTGCTTAAGCCCACCGGCCGAGCGGTGATTGTCGACCTTCTCCCTCACGACCGCGACGACTTCCGTCGGCAGATGGGCCAGCAGTCCAGCGGCTTCGATCCCAAGCAGCTGGCGTCCCAAATCACCGCTGCCGGCTTCACACAGGTGCAGATCATCCCCCTCCCGCCGGAGCCCGAGGCGAAAGGGCCTGCGCTGTTTTTAGCGACCGCGGTCAAGCATTCGTCCTGATGCTGGAGCCGTCCTCGTGCACATGCCTCGGCGTGAAATCGGGAGAGACCCGACAGGGCATGCGCCACTGTACCGCCTGATGTGAGCCTCTTGGTGGTTTGCTGCAGCCGCTGCGCGTCAGGCGTACGCCAACTTTCCGCCGCGCGTGTCCTGGTCGGCGGCGGGGGTGACGCTGATGGGCAGCATGACCCAGAACGTGGAGCCGGCGCCGGGGAGGCTGTTGACGCCGATGGCGCCGCCGAGCAGCGTGGTCAGCTCCTTGGAGATCGCCAGCCCCAGCCCGGTGCCGCTGTGCTGGCGCGTCACGCTGGCGTCGAGCTGGCGGAACTTTTCGAAGATGACGTTTTGCTTGTCCGGCGGGATACCGGGGCCGCGGTCGGTGACGGCGATGCGCACGCCGTCCTCCACGCGCTCGGCGGCCAGATCGATCCGCCCGCCGGCCGGGGAGAACTTGATCGCATTGCTCAGGAAGTTGTAGAGCACCTGCTGGAGCTTGCTCGGGTCAGTCTCGATGATCGGCACATCGGTGCTGATGGTGGGAACAATCGTCCGGTTCTTCGTTTCGCTCAGCGGTTTCAGCACGCTGATCAGCCCTTCGAACAGATCGCTTAGTGAGATCGCGGCGGGGCGGACATCCATCCGGCCGGCTTCGATCTTCGCCAGATCGAGCAGGTCATTGATCAGCTCAAGCAGGTGCCGCCCGCTGTGCAGGATGTTCTGGATGTAGCGCGCGCTTTTTGCGTCGGCGGTGACGGTGGTCGCATCCCGCAGCAGGTCAGCGAAGCCGAGGATTGAATTGAGCGGCGTGCGCAGCTCGTGGCTGACGTTGGCGAGGAATTCGTTCTTCAGCCGGTTCGACTCGTACAGCGCGACATTGCTCTCGGCCAACTGCCCGAGTTTCAGGTCCAGGCTCTTGTTGACCGCACGAAGCTGATCGGCCGAGTTCTTCAGGTTTGAGAGCATCGTGTTGAACGTCTCGGACAGCTGCTGAAACTCATCGCCCGTGCTGATGTCCGAGCGGATGTTCAGATCGCCCTCCGATACCTTCTCGGCCGTCTCCTGGAGAACGCGGACGGGCTGGAGGATCAGCCGCGTCGTGATCAGGTAGAACACGATGATCGCCAGCGTGCCCGCGAGTAACCCGGCCGTCAGCATGAACACGCGGTTGAGCAGCAGCTGGTTGGTTTCGATCTGCGAGGGCATGTCGACGGTGACGATGCCGATCGCGCCGCCCCCCGGGCCGGCGGCTTGCGCGATCATCGGCTGCGTCGCCGGCTGTATGGCGGCTTCCACGGCACCACTCGAGCCGACTTCGGCGGATGACGCGAGGTCGTCACCGGGGTCGGAGCCATCGGCGTCGGGATTGTCGCCGTTGAAGTTGTCCAGCGCCAGCAGCGATGCGCGATCGATCGACGGTGCAGCCTGCGCCACCGCGGCATGGCACGATGCGCAGCTCTGCTCGACGCGCGCATAGCGGTAGCCGTCGTTACCGTCGTTCATCTCGTAGTAGCGGTACACGAATTCGCGTTCGGGCCGATCGCGCAGCCGCTTCGTCGCCCACCGCTCAAACAGCGTGAGCTGCTCGGGATCGGCGGCGTTCGCGAGGATCAATCGCGGCGGGGGGTGATCGCTGCCGTCGGGTGACAGGGGCTGCGTCGCCGGATAGACGGCCTGTGTCGCGGGCCGCGTCGCCGCACTCGCTGCCGTTCCACCTGTCATCTCGGCTGCGGCGCCCTGGACCTGGCGCGTCACCGCAGCGATGTGCTGATCGACGGCATAGTCAACCATCGTCCGCGCCGACCGCTCGTTGAGCTGCTCCATCAGCTGCTCCATCCGCTGCCAGGGCACGAACAGCGCCGCCGCGATGATCAGCACGACCGCGGCCCCGAACAGCAGCTGGCACTTGGCGGCGAGCGAAATGTGGAGATGGCGAACCCGTTTGAACATCCGCGGGGAATTGTAGCATCGGTTTGGGATCCCGCGTGCATCCGCTATTCTTGGCGGTCATGTCGCACAAGCGCAACCGTTCGCCGGCGCTGGCAATCCTGCTGCTGGTGGCGACGCTGGCGCTGGCGGTCCGGAGCCTGTGGGTCAGCGACTTCCTCCGCTGGCAGAGCATCGACGACAGTGACCATCGCTCGCTCGTGCAAACCACCTGGGGGCTGCGCACGGCGCGGCTGGGACTCGCATTCGTCTATGACCAGGCGATTGTGTCCATGCGCAACCCGCGCGAGGTTGATGCGGCCCTGGCGTCCCCAGGGCTCAGCTATGTCGTCGAGGACCTCCCGGAGCACCCGTCGCTCGCGCGGCGGTTGGGGTTCGGTTTTGAGCGGATCACGGATGAACGGCCCGAATCGTTTCGCAACTCGCTTGAGCTTTCCGTTCCGCTGTGGCTCGTTGCGATGCTGTTGGCGATCGGACCGGCGCGGTGGCTGCTGGCGAATCGCGCAGCACGGGCCGCCGGGGCGGACAAAGATCCGGCGAGAGACGCCGCGAGAAACGGCTTGCGCGCTGAAAGGAGACCCCTGGTGAAAACCGCTGTCATTGCGCTGGCCGTCGGAATCGTGATGGGCGCTGCGGCGGCGTTGTTCTACGCCGGACGTCGGCACGCTGCGGCGCCCGCCACCGCGCCGACCGGGACCGCAACGGTGGCGACAGCGGACCATCAGCCGCCGATCCATCCGATCGTCGGGATGTGGCGGATCCGCATGGACAGCATCCGCGCGACCTACCAGTTCGCCAACGACGGTTCGTTCGTCGTCACGTTCACCGGGCTGCCGCAGCGGCCGACGGCGCCCAGCGACGCACACGACGCCGGCGGGACGTGGCGCGTGGACGACAAAGAGCTGATCCTCACGTACGCCTGGAGCAACACACCGCTTGTCGTGGTCGGGGAACGGGAGACGGCCACGTTTGTCGCGATTGATCCCAACCGGCTGGAACTGGAGCACGCCGACCGCAAGGGCCGGCCCGAACGGCTTGTGTTCGAGCGCACGTACCCGTTTGAGAAAGGCAAGGCGGATGTCCGGGCGATTATCGGCAGGTGGAAGTCGCCGCAGTTCACACTGGACCTCAAGCCTGGCGGCGAAGTCGCTATTACGTACGACGGCCGCGATGCCAAGGCTCGCGCGGGCAAGTGGTCGCAGCAGGGCAAGACGCTCACGCTGCTGATGGAAGCGCCGTACGTCAAGTCCGCCGCCCAGCGTGCCGCGCATCCGCACCTGACCGAACCGCGCGAGGAGACGTACGACATCCGCACCGTCGATGAACTCCGGCTGATCCTCCACCGGCGCAATCTGCCTGAGACGGAGCATATTGTCTTTGCGCGGATCACCCCAGCTTAACAGCGCCCGACGTATAGACGCCCCGGAAGCGGAAGCCCAGCCAAGGCCTCGCGGGTCATTACAGCATTCAGCAGCGAAAATTTGGCGTTGCTCCGTTGAAACGACGTATGCTATGACTTTTAGTCACAGCCGAACGCATCGGGGGGTGTTCCTGATGGGTGGCTGTGCCAGGGTTTCGCAAAGCTTGGATGTGCTATGTCGAATGCAGGACGCGTTCTCGTGGTGGAAGATCACGAGGTCGAACGGCGGGCCGTGAGTCAGATCCTCAAGGCCGAAGGCTTCACGGTCCTCGGGGCCGAGAATGCCGACAAGGCATTGGGATACATGGATGAGAACATCGATGTCGTCCTGTCGGACCTGAATATGGGCGATGTCAGCGGTCTGGACCTGCTGCAGCTGTGGAAGAAGACGAAGCCAGAAACGCAGTTCATCCTCCTCACCGGTCATAGCAGCGTGAACAGCGCCGTCGAGGCCATCAAAGCTGGGGCCTTTGACTACGTCACGAAGCCGATCAACCACGACGAGCTGGTTTTCCTCGTCAAGCGGGCGATGGAGGTGATGGCCAAAGACAAGGAAATCGACAGCCTGCGCCGGCGGCTCGACCAGAAGTTCGGGCTCGATCAGATTGTGGGTCAGTCGAAGGAGATGAAGGATGTCTTTGCAAAAATCCAGCGCGCAGCGCCGGTCGACAGCACGGTGCTCGTGCTGGGTGAGAGCGGCACCGGCAAGGAGCTCGTCGCGCAGGCCCTGCACCACAACAGCACCCGTAAGAAGGGCCCCTTCGTCGCCGTGAACTGTGCCGCTGTGCCTGCGACGCTGGTGGAGTCGGAACTGTTCGGCCACGTCCGCGGGGCGTTCACCGGCGCAACCGACAAGCGCATGGGCCGCTTCGAGCAGGCGGACGGTGGGACACTGTTCATCGACGAAATCGGCGACTTCGAGATCGGTCTGCAGTCCAAGCTCCTGCGCGTGCTCGAGACGCTGACGGTCACGCCGGTGGGGGGGCACGAAGATCGGAAAGTGAACGTGCGCGTGCTGGCGGCGACGAGCCGCGACATCCGCAAGATGGTCGAGCAGGGGACGTTCCGCGAGGACTTGTTCTACCGGCTGAACGTGGTGACGATCACGCTCCCTCCATTGCGCGATCGCCCGGACGACGTCGCCATTCTCGTCGAGCACTTCCTGAAGGACATCAGCGCCAACAAGCACACGGCGCCGAAGAAGGTCTCGCCCGAAGTGATGCGCCGCTTTCAGCAATACCGCTGGCCGGGCAACGTGCGAGAGCTGCGCAACACGCTGGAGAGCATGATGGTGCTGGCCGAGGGTGATCTCCTTACGGAGCGCGACCTGCCCGAGCGCATCGCCGAAGCATCGCAGCAGGTGACGGCGCCGAAGGAGATTCCAACGGGGCTGACAATGGAGGAGTTGGAGAAGCTCGCCATTACCAAGGCGCTCGACCAGTGCGCGGGCAACCGCACGCATGCCGCCAACCGGCTGGGAATCTCCGTGCGCACGCTCCAGCGGAAGCTGCGGCAGTACGAGCTTGAACGGCGCGTCAAGCCATTCCCAAACGAGAAGCCGTTTGGCGGAGACAAGCCACTTCCGAACGATGCCGCTTAGGTGCGCGCAACGGTCTGCTGTGCGTCGATGAGCCGAAGAATCCCGAACGGTCCGCTGCGCTTACGCCCCCGGCCAGAGCGCAGCGGAGTCCCCCTTGCTTGCGCGATCCTGTCAACCCTCCTGCACGACAAAACGTCTACGGGGTTCACCGGTCCGACACCCTGACGCGGCCCCGAAACCAGCTGTTGTGATGCGTGCGCGGGCTCGCGCGCACACAACAGCCGGATTTCCCTCGACTTCACCCCTTCCACTGCGCTTTAAGGGCGCTCTGGCACGACCGTTGCAGAATAGCTTCCTCGTCCGCTTGGGATTCTCTCGTAAGCTATGGATTGAAGGAGAGTTATATGTCTATCGGGATGGAAAAGTTCGCGTCGAGAGGTCACTTTGCTACTTACGATCCCTTTCGCCAAGCGCCCGAGCGGGTGGCGGTGTTCCAGCTTCAATGCCGGTCCTGCGGGTTTGAGCCGGACGATGTAGTCGTCGCTCCGCGCCTCTGCCCGAAGTGCCATGGCGAATCGTGGGAGCGGTTCGCACGCCCCGGCAGCATCCTCATGAATGCTAACCGGTACTCAGCCTAGCAGTTGCATTGTCTGTGTTTGTGCCCTCAGACGCCGGCCGGACCATCCGGCTGGCGTCGCCTCTTTTTCGCCGGCCTCACCTGCTCTGCTGGCTGTTTATTCAACCCTGTACAGATCCTTCCCGCCGTTTGACGGTACGCGCACCCGGTCCTAGCATCCGGCCTGATGCGTGCTTGCACCCTTGTGCTCCTGCTGCTGGCCACTCCCGCTTTCGCCCAACAGGGGCCCCAGACTGTAGTTGTAGCGCCTGTCGAGAAGGGAGCCGCACCGCTGACCCAGCCGCTGGTGGCTAATGTCGAGCCGGTGACTCGGACCACCATCGCCACGGAAGAGGCCGGTCTGATCGCCGAACGAAGATTTGATGAGGGGCAGCAGGTTCAGAAGGGGGCTGTGCTTGCCCGAGGCAAGACGGACTTGGTGCAGGCGCAGCGGGACGCCGCCGCGGCCGCCGTCGAATCCGCCGTCGCGCGTCTGGTCGAAGCCCGCGCCACGGCCGAGAATGCCCGGCGCGAGGTCGAGCGCGTCCGCACGATCTACCAGACCAACGTCGGCACCCAGAAAGAGCTCAACGACGCCATCACGCAGGAGCAGGTCGCCACGGCTACCGTCGCGGTCCGCAACGCCGAGATTGCGGAGAAGAAGGCCGAGGTTGCCCGGCTCGACCTGCTGCTGAGCAAGGCGAGCATTCTCAGCCCTATCGACGGAGTGATCGCCCGGCGGTATGTCGAGGTCGGGCAATGGGTCAAGCAGGGGGACCCCATTGCCGACGTGGTTCAGCTCGACCCGCTGTTCGTCCGCGTGAACATCCCCGAGGGGCTGATTGCCCGGATGAAGATTGGCGATCCCGCAACCGTCACGGTCGACGCTCTCGGTGGGGAGAGCTTCACAGGGAAGATCGAACAGATCATCCCGAACCCCGATCCTGCCAGCCGAACGTTTCCCGTAAAGATCCTCCTGCCCAATCCCGAGCACAGGATCTGGCCGGGCTTCTTCGCCCGCGCAACGATTACCAGCCAGGGCACGACCCATGGGTTCCTTGTTCCGCGCGACGCCGTCACGACCAGCGGAAATCAGCACCGCGTGATGGTCGCCCGCGGCGCAAAGGCGGTACCGGTGCCCGTGAAGCTCGGCCCGGGCGCGGGTGACAAGGTCTCAGTAACCGGCGAGCTGACGGAATCGGATCTCGTTGTGATCCGCGGCAACGAAATGCTTCGCGGCGGCGAGGATCTGATCGTCCAGAACGCGTCGCCACCGAATCCGCCGGCGGCGACGACACAGACCGCGCAGGGAAGTTAGGGCAGCGTCGCGACACCTTTACCGTCCAGTGAGTGGCAGAGGGTAAGCGTCGCGCCGGCTCCTGTTTTGACGCACCGGGCTTTCATACCATGTCCATCATCGAACGTTGCATCCGTCAGCCCGTCGCCGTTGCGGTGGCGGTGATTTTGATCGTCGCCTTCGGGCTCATCGGGCTGTTTCAGGTGCCCGTGCAGCTCACGCCCAACGTCGACCAGCCCGTCGTCAGTGTGCAGACGACCTGGTTCGGCGCCCAGCCGCAGGAGATCGAGCAGGAGATCCTCCAGGACCAGGAAGAGGTCCTTAAAACGATTCCCGGCCTGCGCGAGATGACCAGCGAAGCGGTCGAGGGGCTCGGCACGGTGCGGCTGGAGTTCTACGTCGGGATCGACAAGACGCGGATCATCAACGAGGTCGAGCAGAAGCTGAACCAGGTGCGCGATTACCCGCCCGATGCCGATCGGCCGGTGATCGAGTCGGTTGACTCCAGCTCGCGCGACTGGATCGCGTGGATGCTCGTGCGCCCGCTGAACAACGACCCGAAGAACATCAAAGCCGACACAGGCGAGACCAAGATTTTCCGCGGCGACGTGGTCGAGCTCGAGCAGTTCCTGCAGGACTTCGTCAAGCCCGAGCTGGAGCGGGGCGAAGGCGTGAAGGACGTGCAGGTGCTGGGCGGGCGCGTACGCGAGATGCAGGTGCGCGTCGATCTGGCGTCGCTGGCCGCCCGCGGGATCACGATCGACGCCTTCGTGGAGGCGCTGCGCGACGAGAACCGCAACGTCTCAGCCGGCGCGGTGGCGCAGGGCAAGCGCGATGTCTCCGTCCGCGCGATCGGCCAATACGATGATCCGCAGCAGCTGCGCGAGACCGTTGTCGGCTGGACGGAAGCGGGCGCGCCCGTCTACGTCGCCGACGTCGCGGAGGTCGGCATCGGCTTTAAGCGGCAGGTGTCGTTCGTTCGCTCACAGGGCCAGGACGTGATGGCCCTCAACGCCAAGCGTGAGACGGGCACGAACGTCATCGAGGTGATGAACAACCTCAAGGAGCAGATCAGGAAAGTCAACGCCGACATCCTTGGCCCGCGCGGGTGGGGGCTGGAGCTGTTCCAGGTGTACGACCAGACGGTTTACGTCCGCAAGTCGGTCGCCAACGCACGAACGGACCTGCTCATGGGCGGGGGTCTCGCGGCGCTGGTGCTGTTCCTCACGCTCCGCAGCATCGGCGCGACGCTCGTGGTCGCGGTGAGCATCCCGATCAGCGTGATCGGCACGTTCCTCGGCCTCTCGCTGGCCGGCTTGAACCTGAACGTGATCAGCATGGCGGGGTTAACGTTCGCCATCGGCATGGGCGTGGACAACACGATTGTCGTGCTGGAGAACATCTTCCGCCACCGCGAGATGGGCAAGGACCGACTTGCGGCGGCGATCGATGGCGCGAGCGAGGTGTGGGGCGCGATTCTGGCTGCGACGCTGGCGAACATCGCGGTGTTCCTGCCCGTCGTGTTCATCCGCGAGGAGGCGGGGCAGCTGTTCCGCGACATCAGCGTCGCGATCAGCATCTCGCTGCTGCTGTACCTGTTCGTCTCGCCGACGGTTGTTCCGGTGCTGGCGACGCTGTTCCTGCGCAAGATGCCGGGTGGGTTTGTTGAAGGCGCCGGCGGCGAGTCAGGGCACGACGAAAAACCGAAAACGGTGCTCGGTCGCATGACGACGCCGCTGGCGCGCGGCGCGGGAGCGATGAGCAGGGGCTTTTACAATCTCACGCTCTGGCTGACGCACGGCGTCATCCGCCGCCTGGCGCTGGTGTTCGTCATGATCGCCATCGCGCTGGTGGGCAGCTGGTATCTGATCCCGCCGCGCACGTATCTGCCGGCGGGGAATCAGAACCTGGTGTTCGCGTTCGTGCTCGCGCCGCCGGGCTACAGCATCGACGAGTTCCGCAGCATGGGCGAGCACGTGGAGAAGACGCTCCGCCCGTGGTGGGAGGTTGGTCCCGAGGAGGGCGATTCGCCGGCGGTGCTTCAAGAGAAGAAGCAGAAGCTGGCGGCGCTCCAGGCCGGCTGGCGGCAGGCGCGGGACACGGTAATCGTCCCGATGATGGAGCAGCAGTTGACCGGGATGAAGGCGACGATGCCCCCCGAGGTGTTCGCCGAGGCCAGCAAGCAGATGGTGGCCGAGCTCGAGCAGCTGAAGCAGTCGCCGGCGCCGGCGGGGATCGACAACTTCTTCTTCGTCACCTTCGAAGGCAATGTCTTCATGGGCGCGACGAGTCTTTCCGGCGAGAACGTCGCCTCTTTGAAATACCTGTTCTCGCAGGCCGCCCAGGGCATCCCCGGGAGCTTCGCCTTTCCGCTCCAGGCCGCGATTTTCGACCTGGGCGACAGCTTCGGCAGCAGCGTCGACGTGAACATCTCCGGCCCCGGCTACGACAAGGTCCGCGCCGCAGCGGGCATGGCGCAGGGCATGATCATGCAGAAGATGAACGCTTTTGCGCTGCCCAACCCACAGAACTTCAACATTGGCCGGGCAGAGACGCGCGTGGTCCCCGACCGCCCGCGCGCCGCGGCGGCGGGCGTCGAGACCAAGTCCATCCGCCGCGTGGCCCTCGTCGCCGTCGACGGGGAAATCATCGGCGACTACCGCGAAGGCGCAAAGAGCATCGACCTCACCGTCATGAGCAACCACGGCTCGAGCGTCGACGAGGCGCGGCTGAGCAATGCCGAGGCGCTGCGCAACGTGCCGCTTGCGACGCGCGGCGGAATGGTCGTGCCGCTCAGCGCGGTTGCCAACCTCGTTCCGTCCGAAGCCCCGCAGCGCATCCGCCGGATTGAGGAGCAGCCTGCCGTCACGCTCTCGATCCAGATTCCCTCGAACCTTACCGTGCAGGAAGCGCAGACGGCGCTGTTCGAAAGCGTGATCGGCCCGCTGCGGCAGCAGGGGATCATCACCAGCGACATGGTCGTCCGCGTCGCCGGCTCGGCCGACAAGCTGGAAAACTTCCAGAAGGCGTTCTTCCCCACCAGCGGGAACTGGCGGGAGATTTTCCTGCCCAGGTCTGGTGTCCCGCTGGGCGTGTTCGGCATGGCGGCGCTGATCACGTACCTGATCCTCGCGGCGTTGTTCGGCAGCTGGCTGCACCCGTTCGTCATCATCATGAGCGTGCCGTTTGCACTGGTGGGCGGGTTTGCGGGATTGTGGATCCTGCACCACACGAGCGGCGCGCTGCTCGACGTGCTGACGATGCTCGGCTTCGTCATCCTGATCGGCACGATCGTCAACAACCCCATCCTGATCGTGCACCAGGCGCTGAACTACATGCGCGATGGCGGAATGGACCGCCAGCACGCGATTGCGCTCTCCACGCAGACGCGCGTGCGGCCGATCTTCATGAGCGTGATCACCTCCGTGGCCGGCATGGCCCCGCTCGTGCTGGGCGGCGGCGCGGGGACGGAACTGTACCGCGGTCTGGGCGCGGTCGTAATCGGTGGGCTGCTGGTCAGCACCGTCTTCACGCTCTTCCTCACGCCGACGCTGATGAGCCTTATGATGGATCTCCAGGCGGGGGTGAATCGCCTGTTCAGCGGCAAGGGCGGAGACACGAGGCCACCGGAACGTCCGCGACGCGCGTTGCCGCTCGAGCCGGAGCCGGATGAAGAGCCGCAAATCGTCAACGCGCGCACGATCGAGCCGCGACCCGCCTAGAGCGCTTGACTGTTGAATGTAGCATGCTCAAGCGGCAGCGTATCCGCAGTGTTGAAACCAGTTTCGCAGGTCGTTGACGGTGACGGTCGCGAACGCGGCGGTGATCGCCTCGCCCAGCGCTTCGGCGGTGCGGG
>DASYWJ010000096.1:0-78677 GCA_035936155.1 Tepidisphaeraceae bacterium
CGTGGTCGCTGAAGCGACCACGCCGCGCAGCGTGTTTGCTGGCGCTGTGCCTCGCCAGTTCCCTGCTCGCTCAGACGCGCAACAACCGCACACCCGCGCCGCTCGCGCCACCCGCGCCGCGCAGCCGGCTGGGCGTGAACATCGGTGTTATTCGTGAATATGTGCCCGCCTTCATGTTCATCGACGTCATCAAATCTTCGCGCCGCTTCGGCTCCGTCGAGCGCCCGTGGGAGGGCGAGGTCGCGCTCGACGAGCACGGCTGGCCGCTCGCCGACTGCGGCGTCGTCGTGTTCAGCGATCAGGTCAACGTCAACGGCGTCTACCGATTCTCCTGCACGGGTCCCGCGACAGTGCGCGTCCGCCGTTCCCCCGCCGCCGTGCGCCACCTGGCATACGACCAAACCACAAATCGCACGACCTGCGACATCGTCTTTGACGCGCCGCAGGACGAGCTGACCCGTTTGCACCTCACCTTCACCGGCACGACCAACGGCGTAAAGGACATCAAGCTTTTCCGCCCCGGCTACACAGACGATTCGGCCGTCTTCACAGACGAATTCCTTAGCTCGCTCAAGCCCTTCGGCGCGCTGCGCTTCATGATCTTCCTCAACACCAATGACTCGACGATCAGAAAGTGGTCTGAACGCCCGAGGCCGAGCGACGCGCAGTTCTCGATCAAGGGCGGGCCCTACGAAATCGCCATCGAGCTGGGCAACCGGCTTGGCAAGGACGTGTGGCTCAACATCCCCGCCGGCGCCGATGATGATTTTGTCCGCCAGCTCGCGAAGCTCGTGAAGGAACAGCTCGCGCCGGGCATCAACTGCTACATCGAGTGGAGCAACGAGCTGTGGAACCGCATCTTCTCGCAGCACCAGCTCAACCTCGACGCGGCGCGGGAGGAAACCATCAACGGCGACCGCAAGCTGAGTCTTGGCGGGCGCGATACGGATCCTCGCCACTGGGGGTGGCGGCGCACGGCGCGGCGCACGGCGGAAATCGCGCAGATCTTCCGCCAAGTCTGCGGACCTGATCCGCGCATTCGCGTTGTCCTGGCCGGGCAGCACGTCAACCCCGCCATCCTCGAAACCGGCCTGCGCTATATCGAAACTAACCACGGCCCTCCGCGCGACTTCCTCTACGGCATCGCTATTGCCCCGTACTTCGGCAACGCCGACAAGGTCGCGCTGAAGCGAGCGGACTCACGGTGGACGACGTCTGCCGGCTGCTCCTGGCGCAGGCCGGTGAGTCCGCCGACGCCAACGCCAAGCGGACCCACGACCTCGCCCGCCGTTATTCGCTCCGCAGCCTCGCCTACGAAGGCGGCATCGACCTGGGCCAGTACGATGCCAGTGTCGATGCCAAAGTGCGCGCCCAGTTCGATCCGCGCATCGGCGAATCGGTGGAAAAGCACCTGCGCGCCTGGTTCGACCACGGCGGCGACGAGTACCTCTACTTCCAGCACGTCAGCCGGTACACCAGGTACGGCTACTGGGGCCTGACCGACGACGTGCGACGGCTGGACGTCCCCAAATGGCAGGCGGCCAGACGCGTCGCCGAAACCGTGCCGCGGCCGGCGCCTGACCCGGAAAATTCAAACCCCACCGCAGAGGCGCAGAGGAGGCAGCAGAATTGATGCATCTGCAAGCTGCGCAACCTGTAGCTTTGCGTGAAGACCAGAAGCGGAGCTGACTTGATTCGTGCGATCGGGTTCGTTTCGTCATTTTCGAGAATCGCCGCACGTTCCCGCACATTCCCGAGCACGATGCCTCTCGGCATCGCCGGATCTGAGCTTCAAGCCAAGACCCGCATCGACGGTAGAAAGTCTCTCAGAGTTTCAAAAGAACCCGAGCCGCCAATCAACAAAAGCAGCGCGCCTTCTACTACACTCCACCTGTGCGCAATCGTGTCAACAACTGCGCACGACCGCGCGCGTTTGCCCCAGAATCCGCATGAAAAAATTCCGGATTCGCGCAACTCCTTTTGCGCGATGACGGTCGTTGCGACGCCTGCATCGCCCCGGCAGCCGCAATCGCGCACGGGGGTAAGGGAGCACGCGCGCAGACTCCATCCCCCACCCGGATGTGCATGAGCGGAGGTGCTTACCCCTGCCCGACTTCAATGCGGGCGTACTTCTCCAGCGTCACGTCGTTCTGCTTGAGGTAGTTGGCGATCGTCCCCTTGAACACCTGGGCGTTGAAGAACTCCTGGTCGAGCAGGACGCGCTCGGCGAAGAAGCTGTTCATCTTGCCCTCGGCGATTTTTTCCGCGATCTGCTGGGGCTTGCCCGTGGCTTTGGCCTGCTCGACGGCGAAGTCGCGCTCCTTGGCGACCACCTCCGCCGGCACCGACTCGCGCGTCAACCCGATCGGCTTGGCGAAGGCGATGTGCCCGCCGAGCTGCTTGATCAGGTCCTCGCTGGGGTTCCCCGTGAAGGCCATGATCACGCCGATCTTGCCCGTGATGCCGTAGAGGTAGAGCCCCGCCTTGCCGTTGGCGGGGGCGTCCAGACGCGCGGTCTTGCCGAGGCGGACGTTCTCGCCCGTGGTCTGCGACGCTTCGGTCAGCCCCGACTGCGCCGCCGCGGCGATGTCGGTGTCGGGGTTGTGCGCGTAGAGCTTGGCCAGCTCCCCGCCTATTTTTGCGAGCGTGTCGCTGCGGGCGGTGAAGTCGGTGTTGCAGTTAATCTCGACCAGCGCCACGGCCTTGCCGTCGTCGGTGGCGACGCCGAAGACGCGGCCCTCGCTGGCGGCGCGTTCCCCAAGCGACGCTTTGACCCCCTTCTTGCGGAAGTACTCGATCGCCTTCTCCATGTCCCCGCCCGTTTCCTGCAGGGCCTTCTTGCACGCCATCATGCCCTGCCCGGTCTTGGCCCGGAGCTCGTTGACCATTTTTGCCGTGATCTCTGCCATGTCGTTGCTACTCCAATGCTCGCTGTCGCCGGTGCGTCCGGTGCGTGGAACCGATGTCCGCCGCCCCCGCGTCCGCAGCCATCACGTGTACCCGAGAGCGCCCCCGAAGAAAAGCGGCGAGCCGCCCGTAAGCAAGGCGACCGCGAAGCACGCGAAGCACGCGAAGCACGCGAAGACAGACGCGAGGGAAGACCAGGCGCTGTCCGAAAACGGATGAACCCGCGATGGGCGCACCCGGCAGCGGCACTTAATTGCCACTGCCAGCACCGTCGAATGGGTTCGTTCCGTCGCCGGCGCGCGCTTGGCGATGGCACATCGCTGCAGTCTCCCGAGTGATCAAACACGAAGCCAGTGTCGACTGTGAATCGTTTTGGAAGAGGATCCGACAAGAACCGACGCAAGACCACCTCGCCACCGCCCCCACGTTCGCCAAGGTGCGGTACAAGCTGCGAGCATAATCCGGTGCGCATTCGCGTTGCCGCCTCGCTTAGCATCGCCGACAGGTTGAAGCGGTTCATTTTGTGACCTTACGTGCACCGCACGCTCACGAGGCTAGCACCGTGAGCGACCGCGAGCGTCCCATTGGAGGAATGACGGGTAATTCGTCGTACGTGCGGCCGTCCAAGATCCTTCCTGCTCGCTTCTTATTTACGCCGCCCCATTGCTTGAAGAAGAATGGAACCCCTGCCGCGCGACACTGGCGGCGCACTTCAATGACCCATTGCCGTTTCATCTCGCGTGCGCCGGGACCACTCTCGCCGCCGACGATTACCCAGTCGACGTTAGAGAGATCAACTGCCCCCACGGGTCCCAGCAGGGGCTCGATGGACAGGAACTTAACGACGGCACCGGTATTACGGAGGCTGTCGATGCGTGATGTGTACTGTGCACTCTCGACGCTAACGCCCATCCAGATGTTTGGGCTCCAGCTAAGTTCATCTGAGAGAGCTGCCAGCCGCTCTGCTCGCTTCGTCAGGATTTGAAACTGATGCCAATCAGCGCGTCGCATCACGTCGAAAACCCGCTGGATAAAGTGGAGCGGAACATCGTCGTGAAAAAGATCGCTCATGGAATTCACGAAGATGCGCTGCGGCTTCTTCCAGCGGAGCGGTAGGTCGAGCGCCTGCGGTTGTAGGGTGAGATCGAATCCGTTGGCGTAATTGCGCTGACCCATAAGTTGCAAACGCTCGGCCATTCGCTTCGCGTAGCAATTCTTGCAGCCAGGACTGATCTTCGTGCACCCGGTGACTGGGTTCCACGTGGATTCGGTCCACTCGATGTCTGATGAGAGCGCCATCGTTCAGATCTTTCTGAGGATATGCTCTGCGATCCTCAGCGCAATCTGTCCGCCCTTCCGGCATTAGCGGCGGCGAAGAACAATTGGAACAACGGACGATTGCCCGAACTCCGCAACATCCGGGGATTCGGCGCAACAACGGGGAAGATACTTCCGAGGCGCTCGCCGTAGTACGCGCCCAAGCCCTGAAGGGTCAGGTTCTTCTCAACCACCGTCGTGTCCCCGTTGAAGATGTCAACGAGCGTACGCTCCTTGTAAAACTTGGATTCCCAATCCTTGCTACCAAAGAGCATGTCCAGCCGGCTGCGCCAGCCGGGAGGGATATCCGTTGGCGACTTCGTCATCAGGCGATTGGCAGCGAACGGGAAGAGTATCCACGTATCTATACCCTCGGTCGCGGCAATTGCTTGGATCGTCGACCACTCCACCTGCATGCCGAACGGATCGAGAAAGAGCACGCCGCGTGTGCCGCGCTTGTCCCAAGTGCTGCAGAGTTGGCGGATCGTCGTGTTGGCGTCACCTGGTCTGACGTCAATCGAAGATGCGCGGGCGGGGAACTCGAGTTTCAGTTTTTCAAGCTCACGTACCTTCGCGTCGTCATACTCGATAAAAACGAAGCGGTGAAAAGGCGGCTCAATTCTTAACGCGATTTTTGGTGAGCCGTCTAGAAACTGTTGCGGTTCGGGCGCGGTTAGCTCTTTCAAGTCGTCTTCAAAGATAGACGGCGCGTTGTCGACCGTCGGCAGCTTCTGCTCACGATAGCCGGTTCCCGCGAAGGCATCGATGTACACCCGATTGAACTTCGTGTTCGACAACGCTTTTGCGTATGCGCGGAGATACTGATCGAGCGCGTCGAGCTTGCGCTCAGTCCAATCCCCACCGAACAACTGAAGACCTTCTTCGGCCATGGGTTACCCTAACTATTCCGGTACATCGCGACGGTGAGCGAAAGAACTTCATTGCCGCCGCCCGCAAGAGTCTCGGAATTGCCATGCTCGGGCGGCGCGGCTTTGGGCGCCGCGGATGTTCGGGACGGCGAGCGTAAGGGATCCGCCGCTGTCGTGGATGAGTGGTGATCGAGAGCTCGCGCGGATCGTCGTGCGGGGCTGCCAATTAATTGTCCGCTGGCACCTGCTCGTCGCCAGATGATCCCGGGCGGCGGGCGAGTGACAGCGGACTGTTCGTTCCTTCGTGTACTTGCGCGATCCCAGTGTTACGACGCCGCGACCGGCTCGCCCGCCGGCTGCTCGCTGGCGTTTTCGACCGGCGCGTTTTCCGACGGCGTGCTCAGCTCGGCGGTGGTCGCGTCTTCGGCGCGGAATTGGCTGCGGGCGCTGCGGCGGCGGGGTTGTTGCTCGCCTTCGATGCCCTTGGTTTCGCCGCGGCCGGTCTTGCCTTCGATGGCGGCTTCGGCCAGCTCGTGCACGATGATCTCGACGGCCCGCATGGCGTCGTCGTTGCCGGGGATGGGCAGGTCGATCAGGTCAGGGTCAGAGTCGGTGTCGATCAGGGCGATCGTCTTCACGCCCAGCTTCTTGGCTTCCTTGACGGCGATGTGCTCGCGGCGGGTGTCGATGATGAACATCAGGCCGGGCATCTTCTCCATCTTGCGGATGCCTTCGAGGTTGGCCTTGATCTTGGTCCGCTCGCGGTCGAGCGTGGCCTT
Source organism: Tepidisphaeraceae bacterium (assembly GCA_035936155.1). Classification (GTDB taxonomy): domain Bacteria; phylum Planctomycetota; class Phycisphaerae; order Tepidisphaerales; family Tepidisphaeraceae; genus DASYWJ01. Next base: position 5,873 of record DASYWJ010000096.1, read on the forward strand.
CATCTTTTTGGAATAGGTCTCGATCTGGCCGGTCTCCCAGAGCTTCTCGAGCTCTTCGAGGCGGTTGAGGCGGGCGCGGATGGTGCGGAAGTTGGTGAGGGTGCCGCCCAGCCAGCGCTCCGAGACGTAGTGCATCCCGCAGCGTTTGGCCTCTTCCTCGACGGCGTGGCGCGCCTGGCGCTTGGTTCCGACGAAGAGCACGTCCTTGCCGCTGGCGACCGTCTGCTGCACGAGCCGCTTGGCGAGCAGGAGGCCCTTGATCGTTTCCTTCACATCGATGATGTGAATCATGTTGCGCTTGCCGTGGATGTACGGCTGCATCTTCGGGTTCCAGCGCGAGCAGCGGTGGCCGAAGTGAACGCCGGCGTCGACCAGCGACTTAACGAGTTCTGCTTGAGACTGAGCCATAGCACTTAATTTTCGATTTCCGATTTTCGATTTGCGATTGATGGGCAGGGCGCGTGATCAGGGGACGTCGCTGCACATCAATCGAAAATCGCAAATCCAAAATCCAAAATCTCCTGATTCAGCCCGGTGCGAAACCGGCGGCCAAGAAGCCGTCTCCGCCATGGGGCTTGGTTAACAGAGGTTGTAAAACAACGAGAACCCGGAACGGCGACACTCCCGTGCGGGAAGCCGTTCACCGGGCGGCCCTTGGCGAGCCAAGCCGGGAAATTTACTCCACGCGAAGCATTGATTCAAGCGCGAAGCTCGGGGATTTTCCTGACCCGCCCGCGCTAAAGCCGACGGGGCGCGATATTTGCGCTCTGGGCCGCGCGAAAAAGCTAGGGCAGCGGGCTCAATGAGGGCTGTGCAAGCCTCTGTTCGCTTCTCCCGAAGCTCTTGAGCTGCTGATGGCGTTGGACGTCTAAAATCACCCTCACCCAGCCTCTCCCCGGGGTACCGGGAGAGGGGCAAGAGCAGAACAAGTCATTGCCCTCACATCGCCAGGATCGCGTCCATCGCCTTGCTCGTGCGCTGGAGCTGCCCCGGCTTGGGCGGGAGCATCTCGGCGACCATCGTCTTGTCGTACTTGATCGTGCGCAGCGCGGCCATGGTTTCTTTCCATGGGACGTCGCCCTCGAGCAGCTCGCAGAAGCCGGAGATGGTGCCGATCGACTTCTTAAAATCCTTGATGTGCACCCTGCGGATGCGTTTGTCGAGGATCTCGATCCAGTGCGGGGGGTGCTGGTGATAGCCCAGCACGTTGCCGACGTCGAAGTAGATCCCGACGCGGGACGAGCCGATCGCGTCGACGAACTGCGCGAGCTCCAGCGGGGAGTAGAACATCCCGTTCCAGACGTTCTCGACGCACAGGTCGACACCGACGTGCTCGGCAGTATCCGCCAGACGTATTACCGCCTGCTTGCTCCACTGGACGGCGCGGTCGTAGCGGACGTGCTTGTGGGCGGGCTCCCAGGGAATCGCGACGGCGCCCGGGACCATCAGCATCGATTTAGCGCCCAGCCACGCGGCGCGCTGCAGCGCGGCGGCGTGGGCGGCGATCGAGCGCTCGCGCACGCGCTCGTCCGTATCGGTGGGGCTGAGCCCCCAGGTGATGCCGGCGGCGACGGTTTCCAGGCTGAGCCTGTGTTTCTCTGCCAAGCTGCGGTATTGCTCGCACGCGCGCTGATCGGTTTCGGTGTTGAGAATGCCGCTGACTCCGACGGCCAGCTCGATCGCCTTGAAACCGGCAGCCGCCGCTTCGGCCATGGCCTGGTCGATGGGGCGTTGTCCCCCGCCGGCCGGAGGCTCGATCGACCAGTAGCTGATGGATTTGATCATGGCGTCACTCGCTCCCTTGGGCGGGAATGATGCGCGAGCGCCGGCGGATCGTACAGTGGGCAGTGGCTGGGAAACCGCAGCCGATTCGGGCACACTTTTGCGAATCATGCAGAGCAAAGCCCGTCTGGACCCCCTCCAATTGCTCGACCACGTCGCGGCCGCCATGCCCAAATTGGCCGAGTTCATGGCCAGGAATGCTTCGGAAGCCCGGCGGTGGCAGAAGCGCACCCGCAAGCGGCTGGCGGAGGTGGTGGGGTTCCTGGACCAGCAGCGCGTCGACCTCCAGCCGCACGTCGTGCACACGGTGGATCGCGGCAATTACATCCGGCGTAAGGTGATCTTGCGGACGACGCCCTGGTCCGACCTGCCGCTGTACGTGCTCGAGCCGAAGCGCGATGGCAAAAAGCCCGTCGTGCTGGCGCTGCACGGGCACGGGTATGGCGTGAAAGACATCGTCGGCCTCTGGGAAGAGGGAACCGAGCGCTGGGCGCCGGAAGGATACCACAAGGACTTCGGCTGCGAGCTGGCGAAGCGCGGCTTCATCGTGGCGGCGCCGGAAATATCCTGCTTCGGCGAGCGCGCGAGCAACTACGATCACCTGAAGAAGACGCTGCAGCCCACGACCTGCCACAACGCCGGCACGTACGCGATGATGCTCGGCAAATCGATCGCCGGCCTGCGCGTGTGGGAGGGCATGCGCGTGCTCGACTACCTTCAAGCGAGCAATCAAAACGCCGACAGATCCCGCATCGGCGCGATGGGCATCAGCGGCGGGGGGCTGCACACGTTTTTCTCCACGGCGCTCGACCCGCGCATCAAAGCGTGCGTGATCAGCGGCTACTTCTGCGACTGGCGCCACAGCGTTCTGGCGATGAACCACTGCACGTGCAACTTCATCCCGGGGCTGATGGAGCTGGGTGAACTGAGCGACCTCGCCGGCCTCATCGCGCCACGGCCGACGCTCGTGGAAAACGGGACGAAGGACGAAATTTTCCCCATTCAGCACGTGAAAAAGACGGTGAGCAAAGCCCGCCGCGCGTGGGACGCCTTCGACGCGGGCGAGAAGCTGGCGACCGACTATTTCGAAGGCCGTCACGCGATCGGCGGGGCCAAGGCGTACGACTTCCTGGCCAGGCACCTCTGACCCGCACTTAATGTTGTACGTGCGCCTTCAGGCTCGGAGGAAATCGATCCGGACTCTGCTGCCTACTTTTGCGCGCGTTGCCGGACCGATATCATCGCGTCCCACGTGAACGGGAAACACGCCCAGGCGGTTGAATCGAAGTTGCGCAAGGCCGGGCTCCGCCGGACCCCGGTGCGGGTGAGCGTGCTCGAGCTGCTGGAGCGCAGCGGTCGTCCGATGTCGGTGCCGCAGATCCTGGCGAAGCTCAAAGGAGTGGACACCGTCACCGTTTATCGCACGCTGGGGACGTTCGTCGGAACGCGGCTGGTGCACCGCGTCCGCGGCGAAGACCGCACGTGGATGTACGCGCACGGCGGCACCGACGACAGCGCGCCGCAACACAAGCACCCGCACTTCGTCTGCGACGAGTGCGGCAAGGTGGAGTGCCTCGAGCAGGCCGAGATCCCGCGGGGGTTCGTTGCGTCCCTGGGGGTGGGTCCCGCCTACGCGGTGAGCTACCCGGAGGTCGTGCTGCACGGGGTGTGCCCCAAGTGCAGGGCTTAGCCCGGATCATTCACCGCAGAAGGCGCAGAGACCGCACAGAAGACAATGCATGGAATGAAGTTATCTCCACATTTTGGTCTAACGCAAAGCTACAGGTTGCGCAGCTTACACTCGTCACTTCTGCTGCTTGCTCCGCGTCCTCTGCGCCTCTGGGAGCGTCGCCCCCGGCCCCATCGACCGCACCGGCTTTTTGCGATACCATCGGGGATCTCGCCCCGGAACGGTCGGCCGGCGCGCGCGATGGTGCACAGCCCGACCGTTTCGCGACACCTTTGGGTGTCCGGCCCGCAGGAGTGATTTCGATGTCCCGCCGATCGATCGCCGCGTTCGCGAGTTGGGGTTTCACTTGCGCCATTGCCGCCGCCCTGGCAAGCACCGTCGCGTCCGCGCAAATCGCGCCGGCCACGGCGCCGGCGACGACTCCGGCCGCGACACAGGCGGCGACGCAGGGGGCCGATATCCCAACTGATCAATCCACCCCCAAGAGCGCTCTGCGCGTGCTTGCCGACGCGATGGAGGCGGGCGACGAGAAGGCAATCCTGGGCGTGCTGCTGGCGGAGACGCCGCAGGAGACGAAGATGGCGCAGGCGATGGCGGATCTCGCCGCCGCGCTGGCGGGACTTCGTAAGGACGCCGTCGCCGCCTTCGGCGCCGAGGGGGCGAAAATGCTCACCGGCGATATGCACGAGATGGCCGCCGCCGGATTGGCGCGGCTCGCCGCAGCGTCGGAAAAAATCGAGGGGGACAAAGCCACGGTGGTCGTCGATGGCGAAGCCGAGCCGCCCGTCCACCTCGTCAGGCAGGACGGCAAGTGGCGCTACCCGGTGGCGGAGATGGCCAAGGGCATTGACCCCACCCAGATCGACAAGGGCATCGAGGACGCCGCCGCCCAGGCGAAGCTGCTGCGCGAGGCGGCGGAGGAAGTCCGCGCCGGCAAGTACAAAACGGGTGAAGAGGTGCGCCAGACGCTCGAGCAGCGCGTGATGCAGATGGTCCTGGCAAGGCAAAAGGCCGCAACGCAGCCGGCGACGGAAGCGACTCCAGCACCCGCGCCGCCGCCCGCACCGGCACCCGCGCCTGCACCGGTGCCGCCACCGGCTGACCGGCCCGCGCCGTAGCGGGCAAAACCGCAAACCCCAATTCCGAGCAAACGGCAACGGGAAAAGACGGAAAGCTCCAAGGCGGTATGCATGCAGCTTTCCTTGTTTTCGTCATTCCCACGTTGTTTGGGATTTGGGCTTTGTCTTTTGGAGTTTCGCGGTCCGGACCTCCTCCGCGTATCGGTCCAGCGCTTCCACCGCCGCCCGTCCCACCACAATCTCCGGCCGCGCGCGCTTCACGATCTCGACCGCTTCGTTCCCGTCCTTCGCCAGTCCCTCGGCGATGAGATAGGCCGCCGCCACCGCGGCGCTGCGCGAGCGGCCGAGCTTGCAGTGCAGGTAGACCTTGCCTTCATCATGGTGCGCGCGGATGAAGTCGACGGACTCGGCGAACTGCCGCGGCGTGGGGATCGTCAGGTCCAGGACAGGGACATTGCGGTACGCCAGCGCCCGGAATGCCGCTGGAGCTTCGCACTCGGCCGTCAGGTCGAGCACCGCGCGCACGCCGCGGTCGATTTGCTCGCGCGCCTCCGCTTGGCTGAGCCGGCGGCCGAGGATCAGCTTGGGCGTCAGCTCGACCCACGGCGCCGCGGTTCGGCGGTAGTGCGGAAAAGTCACCCAGCCCCCGAGCAGATAGGGGAACATTCCGATGCGCGTGATCGGATGCAGCCGCCCAGCGCGCTTGTGGAACACGTGCGGCCCAAACCACAGGTAAGCCGCCGCGATCACCGCCAGCGACGCCGCCGGCCAGACGAGCAGCAGCCCCCACGGGCGCAGGACGTACCCGACCACGCCCAGCGCGATCGCGATGGCCACATAGCACACCGCCATGCCCGCGCGGGGGGTGACGTGACGGACGCTCACATCATTCGTGCGGTGATGATGGCTCACGCTCGCGCACAAGATACAGCGCCGCCAGTCCCAGCGCCTGCCCCGTCACCACGTCCAACACGTGGTGCTGCCATGTGAACAGCGTCGAGATGAAGATCAGCGCAAACCAGATGACGAGCATCGTCTTTAGCCACCCGCGCGTGTGGCGCGCGTAGATCACGCAAAGGATGGTCCACTGCGCGATGTGAAGCGATGGCGCGAGGTTGTACGGGCGATCGAGTGCGTCCAGCGGGGCGAACCACGCCCCCCACATCCCCTCAATCACAGGCCGCTGTGAACCCATCTGCAACGGGAAAAGCAGGAAGCAGACGGTGGCGACGCCGATCACCAGCGCCAGCCGCTTCACGTGCGCATGCAGTTCCGTGCGGCGGCTGCAGAGGAAGAACGAACCGAGGAAAAACAGGTCGATCGACATGTATGGCACGATCAGCGCCGGGATGAGCGGGATGTGCCGCTCCCACGCGAACGCCAGCGTCGGCACCGGCGCGCGGGCGGCGGTAATGTGCAGGCAGGCGCCGTAGCAGATGACGAACATCGCGGACATGGCGACGCACCAGAAGGCCTTGGTCCGCAGCGGCACCTGACTCCCTGTTCCCGCTGCGCTGGCGAGAGAGCGGGAGAGAGAGCGAGGGAGAGAGGCAGAGTGCGCGCAAGCGCCGGCGCCGGGTGTTCCGCGCCGCTCGCCCCACTCCCCAACCCTCTCGCCGGCATACCGGGGAGAGGGAGCCGGATGCTCCTGCGCCTTCATACGCGTCTCGCCAGCGAAACGGTGAAGATCCCCCAGCGGTCGATCTCCATCTTCATCTTCTCGAATCCCGCGGCGCGCACCAGCGCGTCCATCTCCGCCTGCGTGCGCCGGCGCATGATCCAGGGCCGCCCGTCGCGGTTGATCAGGCAGCGCGCGATCATCTCGACCTGCGGGTGCCAGGGCTGATTGGTGTAGATGAGATACCCGCCCGGCGCGATCGCCGCGGCGAGGCCGGCGAGGCTGGCGCGAATGGGCGCGTTGTCGGGGAATAGCTCGTAAAGCCCGGAGACCACGCCAATGTTCGGCTTGAGAGAGAGGTTCGCCATCGCTTTGGTGTCGAACGCATCGCCCGTCTCGAACGAGACGTTGGCGACGCCGATCTCGCGCGCCAGCGCGCGGGCGGCGTCGTGGCCGGCTTCGCTGCGGTCGCGCAGCACGGCGTGCACGTCACCGGCGCTCAGCTTCAGCGTCTCGAGCAGATACCGGCCGGGCCCCGACGCGACGTCGACGATTCGCACCGGCGCCCCGCGTGCCGCCGTCATGTCGATCGCGTGCGACAGCAGTTGCATCAGGTGGACCTTGCGCTGGCGGATGCCGCGCCAGCCGATCGTATTCAGATAGCACCGGTCGATCAGCCGCCCCAGCGGTGTGGTGCCCGAGGCGACGTTGCGGTAGACGTGATCAAGCGATTCGCCGGAGTCGAAACCTCGCCGCCAGCCGAGGGCAAGGCCATCGCTGAGAGTTCCGCCGATTTTCAGTCCAAGCGTCTGCACCGCGAAGCCCGCGCGGCGCGGGCACGTGATGGGCAGCGGCTTGGACAGACGGTCGTATTCCGCGCGCGTGTAGCCGGCGCGGTCGGCGTCGAGCAGTGCGTGCGCGCCTGATGCGCGCTCACGCTCAAAGGCGTCGAGAACGAACCAGCGCACGTCTGCGGTGGGGCGGTGCCGCTCGGCCTCATGAAAGATCGCATGGCCGAATTTGGCGTAGTTGCGGATTGTCTTTTCACTCCTGCTCGAACCGAGTCGCTCGAAGAATCGCCGCGCTGCACGATTATCGACGACCCAGTCGCTCCCCGCCGTCTGAATCAGCGTCGGCACGCGGATCGCGCCGGCGTCGGCGATGAGCCGCTCGGCCGTGTCCCGCAGATCGATCAAAACGTTCACAGCGATCTGCCGGGAGATCAGCGGATCGTCGCGGTACCGTTGCGCCTCCTCGCGATCATGGGTCAGCATCGACGGCCGCACGTAGCTGGTGATGAACCCCGCGTTGCGGCTCAGCCGATTCCGCACGCGCAGCGCCGGCATCGCCAGCGGCACGTACAGCTTCACGCGCAGCGCCGGCGTCGCCAGCACCATCCCGCGCAGCGGCGGGGCGTAATCGTGCACCCACGCCGCCGCTACGACGGCCCCGACGCTGTGCCCCAGGATGACCATATCGTCGATCGCGATCTGGTGCGTCGCGCTGACGAAGTGCGCGAACGTGTCGAGGTCCTTGACGAGTGTCGCGAAGGTCGGGGCATATCCGCGCTCGCCAGGCGAGCGCCCGTGGCCGCGGGCATCGTGGGCGAAAACAGCCGTCTCCGGCAGGTCCAGCTGCGCGACGAAATCATCGAAGCGCGCTGCGTGCTCGTGTCCTCGATGCAGGAGGATCAACGCGCGGTGCGCCGGACGGGGGGGCAGCCATGCTCGGTAGAACAGATCCGTTCCATCGAAGGTGCGAAAGGTGGAGTCTATGGCGCTACGCGGCGTTCCCCCCGCGGCGGCCGCAGGCGGTTGCTGCTGCGATGGGCGATCGATCACTGTCATGGAAGCCTCCCTCAACGTGCGGAGTGCGAATCGATGGCGGCGCCAACGCGAGCACCGCGCGGCGCAGGTCCTGACCGATTGCGCGGGCCGACGCCTTACCCGGTTTAGCGTCGGGGTACGTGCGCGGCGAGCCGATCACGAGGCGAACCCGGGTCGGCCGGGGGAACGTCGACCCCTTCGGCCAAGCGCATCCCGCCCCATCGAGATAACACGGCACGACCGGCACGTCCGTCCCCGCCACCAGGTCGCCCACCCCGCGGTGGAAAGGCCCGACCATCCCGTCCGTCGAGCGGGTGCCCTCGGGGAAAATGATCAGCACGTTTCCATCGCGCCGGAGCAGCTCTCGACAGATGCCCATGCTGTGGCGGACACTGCCGCCGCGGTCGAACGGCACGGCATTGATCAGCGTCGCCGCCAGCGCGGTTGTCGCCCGGCTGCGGAAGAAGTAGTCCCGCGCCGCCGCCGGATACGCGCGGTGGATCCGCCGCAGCGGCACCGCCGAGAGCAAACACAGCCCATCGAGGTGGCTCGAATGATTGGCGACCAGGATGTACGAGCGCCCGTCTGCAGGCAGATTCTCCCGCCCGTCGATCGCGAAGCGGTGCAGCGCCCGCAGCGCCGCGCGCATCGCCACCGCCGCGGCAAAGCGGGACGCGTAGCCGAGCAGGCCCGATTCACGCGGAAACTGGGGCAGAAGCGCCGGCGGCGCGTCGGCCAGGCCTGTCACGGGATGATACACCCATGCGAGGTTCATGGTAAGCATACGCTAACATATCATCTTGGTACGTCAACGTCCATTTCTTTTGAATTTGTGAAAACATGGAGGAACTCCGCCCGCCGCAGATGCCCCAGGAGAAAATCCGACGCTGCACGTCGCCTGCGACGCAGGCGCCGCCCACCTACGGGGACGATTCATCCAACCGCAGCCGCCGCAGTGTCGCCCGCAGGCGCACGATGCTGGTCTGCACGCAACCGCCAATCACCAGCAGGCAAGTCCAGTCGAGCACCGTCATCGGGCCGAGCGCGATCGGCTGGCCCAGCGCCATCAGGAGAAATGTGCCCCACGCCCCGGCGTGCAGCATCACCATGCGGAAGGGCTTGGCCATCATTCCGCCGAATTCGCGCCGGCCGGCGACGGCCTGGCCCAGCGTCCCGACATAGGCGGTCATCAACGCGAAAATCGCCGCCCAATAGCCGGCCAGCGGGTGGCAAAAACCACTGTGTGCCACGCCGGCGAAGATTACGACATCGGAGAGCCGATCCGGCAGGTCGTTGAGAACTTCTCCGCGACGGCTGGCCTTGCCGGAACCCAGCGCAACCATCCCGTCGAGCATGTTGAGCCACAGCCGCACGTAGCACAGCAGCGGGCCGATGATCAGCAGCATGGGCCAGCTTTGCGCGAAGAAAAAGCACGCGCCCGCCAGCGCGGCGGCGAAGATCGAGGTGAGCGAGATGACGTCGGCGTGAACGCCCCATGCGACGCACAAGCGCACCGCCGCCTCCGCCGTGCGGCGGAACAGCGCCGCGATCGGGCGCCGCGAAGCAGGCATGTATGGGCTCGTCGCGCGATTCATGGGCTTCATCGATGGATTGGACGTCACCAGATGCCAAAGTGAACTCGATGCGTCGCACGGGAAAAACGCTGTCAGCTTATCCACCGCTCTCTCCACCGGCCAAGCGCGGGCGTTTGCTGAAGTTGCGAAAGGCGGTGGATAACTTTGCGGGGAGTTGTGGTGAAAACAGACGGATTTGCGGAGAAGCGCGTATATTTCCCTTCGTCGTCGGACATGAAAATGTCCGGCGGAATTGGAGAAAGCTCCTGATACGGAGTTCGACTCCCTAGGCGATGACCGTGCGAAGCAAGGAATAGCGGGCACGGCGGGAGTCGGCGGCCAGCGACGTGTGGAACCGGATCGAACGCGATGCAGAAATGCTTCCGGGCGGTTCGGATCCCGTGGCCACCCGAAACTAATGGGCGCGAAAGCGCCGCATCAGGCAAGTCGGGTTAACGTCGCCGCACGTGGCGCTTGGCACCGCGGGAAGAGAGTTCCCCGACATGCCAAACGTCGGACCCAGTTCGCCTCAGCACCTGGTAACGGGTTGCCTGGTAACGGGCTTGTGAAGGGCGAACCGATCCTAGGAACGGGTCCGGGAGCCGGGGCTTGGATGCTCCGGACGGGACGTGCCGATCGCGCAACGGATTCGGTCGAGCGATGCTCGCATCGCTCGGACGAAACAACAACCGCGAACGGCTCGACCCGAAAGCGAAACCCCACGGCCGTCCAGTCGGGAAACCGCCACGCCACCCCGTTGGGTGAGCGACGCCGAGAGAACCGTCGGCGCCAAACCGTCTGTATGAAGTGCGTCGCAAGACAAACTTCATGCTGAGTGGACCGAGGCGGGCCCAGGCCCGGGAGCGACTTGCCGATAGAATCGGTCCGATACCAGAAACGGGTCGTCACGCACCTTCGGGTGTGAGAATGATCCAGCCGGCCCACGCGGTGACGTCGCGAGTCACTTCGTGGGCCTTCTGGTTTTGGTATCATGGGGGACGTATGACCAGAAACCCCCGCCCAGCTGCGCCCGTCATCCTGCTGCTCTCGCTGCTGTGTCTCCTGGTCGTCGGCGCGCGGGAAGTGCCGTCGCCGGACCAGATGCGGCAACTGATCAGCGACAAGCAGTACAAGCGCGCCCTTCGCGAGATCGCCCGGGCGATGCAGTTGAAAGGGGACGACGCAGCGGCCTACGACCGCGGCGAATTGTTGCTCATCAGGGCTGACGCGCAGCTGGGGATGCGCATCGAACCGGCGGCAGCGAAGTCCTACCGTGACGCGGCCGAGGCGGCGACAACCGATGACGACCGCGCGATGGCCCGCTCGATGGCGCTGCTCATCAGCAAGTCCGAGCGGCTCGCCTATTCGCCGCGCACAGGGGACGCGGGACGGAAGATCGACATCGTGACCGATCGTCAGGCGGCGCTGGACGCACTGCTGGCGGATGAGTTGGCCGTCGCCGAACCGAAATTGCGCGCGGCGAAGGAAGCGAGGAAGATTCCGGACGTGCTCGACGCCGCCGGCGCTGTGGAGGCCGTCAGGTTCATCGAGCGCGCGGCGACGGGCGCGACGGCGCATACGGATGAGATGATGAAAGCGCTCGTCGCGCGCATCGAGACGCTGCTGGACGATGCGCTGATCGAGCTGGATGGCAAGGCCGACGCCATTGAGGCGCACGCGCTGGGGCTGATCGTCGTGCCGCAGGAAGTTCGGCCGGGGCAGGGTCCGCCGACAACGATCAAGGTGAAGAAGCGCGGGCTCTCGCCTGCCGACGAGGCGGGGCTGAAGGAGGTGATGGAGACCTGCCGCGAGATCGTGTCGCGCAACCGGGACGTGGCGGTGCAGCTGGGCGCTGAGCCGGACCGGTTCCGCCGGGCGAGCGACTTTGCGATCCGGCTGTCGTCCAAGGCCGGCGCGATCCTTCGCGCCGACTACACCGGGATCCAGGAGCGGCCGATCGGCGACCCCGCCGCAGCGCCGCCGCAAAAAGAGCGCGTCGAAAAGGGCACGCTGCCGGGATAGGCGCCCCTGGCCGGCGGTGATTTGCGGCAAACGATCACCCAAGTCCAATGAGCAATGGCTTGCACCAACCGCCGTGGCTTGCGCACCGTCAGCGCGAAGCGGAGTGGATGGACGAGGACGAGGTGGACCCCCGCGAGCTGCGCCGGAGCCTGCGCTTTATTCGTTGGGTCAACAGGTTGTTCGGATACACCTGGGCGACGCTCTCGCATCTCGAGCGATTCAGCGCGCGCTGGAAGCAGGGCGAGCGGATTGAAATTCTGGACGTGGCGACCGGGTCGGCCGACGTGCCGCTGGCGATCGTGCGCTGGGGCGAGCGCCGGGGCTTTGACGTTCGTGTCGTCGGGGTGGACCTGCACGCGAAGACGGTTGAGGCTGCTCGCCAGGCGACTGCCCAGGAGCCGCGCATTCGTATTGTGCAAGCCGACGCGCTGTGTCTCCCGTTCGACCACGACAGCTTTGACTACACGGTGTGCAGCATGTTCCTGCACCACTTGTCCGACGATGAGGCCGTCGTCGTGCTCCGCGCGATGGGAGGCCTCGCGCGGCGAGGGGTGATTGCCGCGGATCTGCTCCGCCATCGCCGGGCCTTTGCGTGGATCTGGCTGCTCACCCTGGCGGCCAACCCGATCGTCCGCCACGATGCGCTCGTAAGTATCCGCCAGGCGTTCAGCAAACCCGAGGTGCTCGGGCTTCGCCAGCACGCGGGGCTGGGCTTTGCGGACTACCACCGCCACTTCGCGCACCGTTTCGTGCTGGCCGGTGAGAAGGCCAGCTTTTCAACGGTGGCGGATTGACGCACGATTTGCCGGTGAATTTGGGTTGAACCGATCCGGATTCGCTCCCCATAATGCGGCTGCACGATAAGCACGCTGGGAGAGAGTGAGAGCCATCTCATGGCCGCGCCCAAACGACGACCTTCGCAGTCCAAGCCGCGCGACCCCGCCGGAAAGGCGATGATCCTCGCCGCGACGCCGCTGCTCGTCGGCAGCGCCCTGGCGCTGGCAGTAGCGCTCTCGGGCGCGAATTCGCCGCTGGGGAAGTGGCTGCGATCATTGCTCGGCGCCGGCGGCGGCGGGACGCGAGCGCGCGCCATTCGCGAGCGGCTGGTCAGCTACGCGCGCGGCGAGCAGCCGTTCTCCGCGCTGCGCGACGCGATCGTCGGCAGCGCCAAAGGCGCAGTGAAGGCGGTATTCGGCGCCCCGCGCACAGCTCGAATGGGGCGCGGCGCCAAGCTAACCATCTGGCACGCCGACACGTGGTACTATCCGCTGGATCGCACCGCCCGCTCGGCCATTGCCATTCGCTTCGAAGGCAACGTGGCACGGGATGTGGAGCAGATCAGCGTTCCGACGGCGATGGCCGAGTGAGAGTGGCGAGGGCGAAGCGCCGTCACTCTTGGTCCAGCTGTTCCACCACACCCTTCACGAAGGTATCCAGGTAGCCCTTGGCGATGAATGTGTCGACGGCCCGCACGGTATCCAGGTGGTTCATTCCCCAAACCGCGCAGCGGAGGTCGTTCATGTCCAGGTCCATCTGGACGACAAGCGTGTTCTCAATCGCCACGGGGGTCGGAAGCTGCTCGACGAGCGACGCGGACAGCGCGTTCATGCCGGGGCCGCCAATGCTGATCGTGGGGCCCTTCTGGGCGTCTTCGCTATTGAGGTAATAGACGTCGCTGACGACCACGGGCGCGAGGCGCGGCGGCCCGCCGGCCTCGGGCGGACCCAGCATCGTCGCCAGACGGTCGCGCAGCTCGCGCTCGATCCGGTAGGCGAGCGGCCGGTCGCCCAATTCGGCCTTGAGCTGCACGCCCGTGACAATCCAGATCAGTCGGTCGGGGTTGATGTCGGACATGGTGCGCGTCTTATATATGCGGCGAAGACTTGCAGACCGACGCGTCCCCCCCCCGCTACGACGCGGCGGGGGCGGTGGCGGACTGTCGGAGCCTGGCCTCAATTGCACGAAGCTCCTCGCGCACGTTCTCGGCCAGCGGCGGGTCCATCTTCAGCGCCAGCCCGATGAGCCGCAGCGCATTTTCGACCTCTCCCGCGCTGGCCAACCGGTCGACCTCTGCCGTGATAGCGGGTCGGATGGTGGCCATGTACTGCTTGTTTTCGGCGATCATTCGAGAGCCGAATCGGGTGGCGTTTTCGTAGTTGCCCGAGCGCAGGTACGCGTCGATGAGCTGCTTGACGAGCAGATCGCGCACCTGCCCCGGCCGGGGGACCTTCAGCGCCTCCTCGAACTCGATTGCGGCCCGGGCGTGCTGGCCGAGCTTTGCGTAGGTCTCGCCGATGTTCTGGCGCACTACGGCCAGGTCACTTTCGCGGCGCGCATCGAGCAGCTTGTTGCGCAGCGTTTCCAGGATCGTCAGCCGGCGCTCCGGCACGTCGACGAACTTGTCGGCCCACGCGTTGAGCTGATCGATCTCGAACTCGCGCGGGAACAGGACCGCCAGCGCCATCCAGGCTTCGTCGCGGACAGCGGGGACCGGCTCAACCGCCGGAGAAAGCCGCTCGAACAGCCGTTGCGCGTGCTCGGCCTTGGCCGTGCGCGCCAGGGCGTTGACGGCGGCGCGGCGGACGTTGGGGTCTCGGTCCTCCAGTGCGCCGGAGTTGATGATATTGTCGGCGGGCCATGCATAATCGGAGCCCATCTGCCCAAAGTACTGCAACGCCCGCTGCCGCATGGCGGGGGTCTCATTGAGCTTGAGCAGACCCCGGAAGGTCTCGCGGATGTCCGGCTCGGGGCTGGCCCAGGCGACCATCGCCCCGACCAGCTCCTCGCGCAGCCGCGCCGCGTCGGCGCCGCTGGCCGCTCGGCGCAGCGCGTCGTTCAGTGCCCGGCTGATTTCGCTCGCCAGCTTCGGGTCCCCCTCGCCCAGTCGCTCCTTGAGCCCTCGAAGAGACTCCGCGGCGGCCTGCATCACCATTGGGTTCGGATCGTTCAGCAGCGCGAGCAGCGGCTTTACCGCCAGCGGGCTGCCCATCGGGGCCAGCGCCGCCGCCAAGGCCGCGCGCACCGCAGGCACGCGCTCGCCCTCGAGCTGCACGAGCACCGCATCCAGCGCGCCCTTGTCGTTGATCTCGCGGATGGCCGCGGCCGTCTGCAATCGGACCTGCTCGTCGCTGTCGCCGACCATCGTCCGCAGCTGCTGCGTCGCGCTTTCCGGAATCGGACGGCGGGCCTGAAAAAGATCGACCACCAGCTCCGCTCCAATGCGTCGCACATCGCTCGCCGGCGAGCGCATGTACCCGAGCAGCACCCGTTCCCGGTTTGTTGTGGCTTCCTGGAAGTTCTCACGGAGGTGCTGACGCACCTCCTCGGTCAGCCGATCGAACCGCGCTTCTACGCGGTCCAGCCGCACGGCACGCGCCGCGAGCATCTCCTGCGCAAAAACGGCGTCGTCCTTTGCCTGATTGGCGTTCCACCACTGGCGCCACCGCTGCGGATCAGCGCCATTCTCCGCCAGCCCCGTCATCTCGACGAGTTCGTTGGCGGCGGCGTTGCGGGCGCTGCGGAGTTCGCCGGCGTCATTGACGACGATCTCTACCAGCGTCTGCGCCGTCCGCTTGTCGGCCAGCGGCGCGAGTGAACGGAGGACCGCCACCCGCGACGGCTCGCGCAGCTGCCGGTTCGCGGCGGCATCGAGCAGCCGCAAGCGCGCGTACGAGGTATCGCGCAGGTGCGCCAGCGCCCGGGCTGCGGCTTCGGTGGAAACCACATCGGGGCCGATGAGGGTGAACAGAGGGTCGACAAAATCCGGGTTCGGCGTGGGATCCTCAGCCAGCGCGCGGGCGGCGGATTGCTGTCCGCGGGGGTTGCTCGTGTTGATCAGCACCTTCTGCAGCGCGTCCTCGGCCTCGGGCGTGTTCATCACGACAAGCCGCCGCGCCGCTTCGTCACGCTCGGCCTGCGGAGCGTCCGGGTTGGTCAGGAGCTTCAGCAAATCGGCCGGAGTGTTGAGGAGCACACCGGCGCCCGCCGGACCGGTTGCGGGCGCGGGGGATGGGCCGTTCTGCGCGTGGACCGGCCGCAGGGCGGTGCCGCACACCGCCGCCAGCGTCGCCACGCTTATCAGAACCCTGCATGCCACCGTGCCACTTTCGCCTCGGGGATCGCTGAACCACTGCGCCGCAGGCGAGGTCCCGCAAGTGCCAGAGGGTGTTGCCCCCGTCAATCCGAACACATGGCGCAGCTACTCTCGTGCCACGCGCCACCTGGCCCGCGCCCGCGCGCAAGGTACCGCATTTTACGCGCGCGGGAAAGGAATGCCGGGGGAGGCCGTTGTGCGTTACGCATTCGCGATGCCGCCGTCACGCGCAGACAAGGCGCGGACGCGGCCAGAGGGACACTGTCGTCCCGCCCTGGGTGCCCCGCGACACTACTTGATTAATCGAACCGGCGGCAAGTACAGTAGTACCACTGATCGAGGTTCCAAGGTGTTTTCGCGCGGCGGCGATCTGCCATGAATGACTGGAACGATGCCGAGCAGCGGGTCGAACGGGCGCAGGAACTGTTCGAACAGCGCAAGTGGCAGGAAGCCCTCGAGGAACTCCGCGCCGCCACCAACATCAACCCCTACAACAGCGGCTGGTACTTCAACATCGGCCTGACGCTCGATGAGATGGGCCGCCTTGAAGAGGCCGTCGAAGCTTACAAGCAGGCGCTGGCGATCGATCCCAACGACCTCCAGGCGATGAACCACCTCGGTGTCGATCTCCACCGCGTCGGGCAGTTCGAGCAGGCGCTGGAAATCTTCGGGAAGATCGAGACGATCGATCCCAGCTTCGAGCCCGCCTACTGCAATCGCATCATCACCTACACCGACCTGGCCGAGCACGAAAAGGCCGAGGAGATGTTCTATCTCGCCCGGCTGTACAAGGAGCACTGCCCGCACTGCTATTACAACATCGGGGTGAGCCTCGCGGCCCGTCGGCTGTATGACAAGGCGATCTTCTGCTGGCAGAAGACGCTGGACCTTGACGAGCTGCACCCCGAGGTGCACCTGCGCATCGCCGAGGCCATGTGGAGCAAGGGCGAGCTCGAGCAGGCGCGGCGGCACTACCTCGCCGGCCTGCGCCAAGACCCCGGCAGCACCGAAACGCTGCTGGACCTCGGCGAGCTGCTCACCGACATGGGCCGCGTCGACGAAGCCGGCGAGAAGTTCCGCCGCGCGATCGAGCTCGCCCCCGACGAGCCCGCCGGCCATTACTTCCACGGCCGCTGGCTGATCCAGTCGGGCCTCGACGACGAAGCCGCCGCCGCCTTCCTCAAGACGCTTCGGCTCGATCCCACCTTCCCCGGCGCCCATCTGCACCTGGCGAAGATCTACTTCCGCCGCCGCGAGTTCATCGAGGCGCGCTCGCACCTCCGCGGCGAGATCCTGCTCCGCCCGCAGGACACGCAGGTGTTGATGGAGCTGTCGAACCTCCTGATGGACAGCGGCGAAACCCGCCCGGCCGTCGCCTGCCTCAAGCGCCTCGTGCAGCTTGATCCGGACAACGTCAACGGCTGGATCAATCTCGCCGTCGCCAGCTTCATGCGCGGCCGCTACGACGACGGCATCGACGCCTGCCGCCGCGCGCTGGAAGTCGACGAAGCCAACCTCCTGGCGATGTACAACCTCGCCCTCGCCCACGAGCACCTCGGCCGCTTCGACGAGGCCATGCACTGGGTCCGCCTCGGCCTGAAGCGCGAGCCGAACGACACGTCCTTCCAGAAGCTCGAATTCCGCCTGCGGGTGCTGAAGCTCCGCGCCGGCGTAGTGCGCGTCATCCGCAAGTCGCTGGGGATGCGAACGCGATAGCCGAGCGGGTCGCGACAGCGGTGACGCCACTCCGCGAACTAGCCTTGCTCGCGCCATAAATCGCGGATGGGCAGTTCCAGTACCCCGCCCGGCAATCCCGGCCTCACAAAGTCCGCCCGCAACTTCGCGAAGAAATCGTCGGGCTTTGGCGTAGTGGCGTAGAAGCGCTCGAAAAAGTCTTTAGTACGACCACACGCCGAAGAGCGCGCTTGCGGCCAACTTTCGTGCATCGCGCCTAAGCTCTGCGCTCGCGTCCAGTCGATCGCCATGCAAAACGCGTGATCGTTTATCATAGAGATCTGCAACCCAGTCCGCTGCCTGTCGGCGAAAGTTGACTTCGGGCTCCAACAAACCGGCGACGAAGTCGGCCAATGTCTTTGCCATCTCTGTGCCTTTCCTTCCCAAAAGCGCATCGATGGCGGTTACGCACAGGGATAGCCCAATGGGATCGCTCCGCTGGTTGTCAGCTTCCGCAAGAAGTCTCACCGCGTTGCCAATACGCCGTTGAAACGTGTCCCTGTGTGAAGTTTCGAGGATCGCCATTTCGAGGCCGGCGATGCCGAATCGGCGATACGTCTTGAATGTCTCAACCGTGAAGGCCGGCACTAATAGCGCGGCCGAGCCAAAATGGGACTTTGCAAGGGGTATCAACTCCTCGACGAGCGCAGCCATCGCACGGCTTGACGAACGGGCGCGCAGCCTGCGGATCATTCCGGGTGCAATCCCCTCGCCAGCGCCTTGAGCGCCCACCGAAATACCGCGTGTCCGCACGTTGTGCAGCACAGGTTCCAGCACCATTGCTCCCGTGCCGCCATCCGCGTGAGGCACTCGAAGGCATTCGTGCGGGTGTCCAATTGCACCTCGCCACCCTTTCCTGGTCGACCCCTTCCTGGTCTTATCGATCCTCCCGCGGCAGCGAATGCAGCATCGCTTCGACCTGAGGCCGCAGGGCTGGCACGTGGTTCCGGGCGGTGGTGTAAACGATGTCCCAATCCACTTTGAAGTAGTCGTGCACCATGATGTGCCGCATCCCTTCGATCTGCTTCCACGGCACCTGGGGATTGGCATCCTTCAGCGGCTGCGACAAGCTCCATGCCGCCTCGCCCACGATCATCACGTGCCGGTAAATGTGGGATTGGATGGGCGGGTCGCGGTCGAACGCCGCGCGATCGGCGGGCAGGTATTTGCGCGATCACGTCGATCGCGTCCAGCATGTCTTGCAGGCGCAACCGGTCTGACCTCATAGCGGCACGGCCTCCCGGCGGACGATCTCGCCAAATCGGCCGGTCAGTGCGCCTTCGGAGACGATATCGACGTTCACGCCCAGGAGTTGCCGCAAGTCCATCAGCAGCCCGCCCTGGTCAAACAGCGAGCGGCCGGGCTCGAAGCGCACGAGCAAATCGACGTCGGAGTGTTCCGTGGCGTCGCCCCGTGCGACCGAGCCGAAGAGGCGCAGCTCCGATGCGCCATAGCGCTTGGCCAGTGCAAGGATCTCGTCTCGACGGTCGAAGATGTCCTGCTTGCTCGGCATGGCGACGGATTGTTCCCCCATGCGTGGTCGGCAATAGTAGCTCCCGTTCGGCCACATACCAAGCGAGGCAGGTCACGTCACCCGCCCCACGATCATCGTCACGTCGTCCGTGCGTTTGCCGATGCCGACGAACTTGCGCAGCTCCCACAGCAGGTTCTGCGACATCACCTCCGCCGTCGCCCCGCCCTTGGCGCCCCCGTTGGCGAAGGCGTCGGCGATGCGCTGGCGGCCGAAGGCCTGGTTCGCGAAGTTCATCCCGTCGGTCAACCCGTCGGTGTAGATGAGGATCGCGTCGTTCTTCTTCAGGTCGAGCACGGCCTGCGTGTATTGCTCGCTGGGGTCGATGCCCAGCACCATGTTGTCGCTGGTCAACTCCGTCACCTTGCCGTCGCGCAGCAGCATGGCGGGCGGATGGCCGGCGCTGCAGTAGGTGAGGCGGCGCGTGGCGGCATTGAAGACGCCGTAGAACAGCGTGACGAATTCGCTGTCCTTGGTGTCGCGGCAGAGCATGACATTCAGCCGGCGGAGAACTTCGTAGAGGTAGTAGACGTTGTTGACTTCTGAGCGCAGGGCGGCGCGGACGGAGGCCATGATGAGGCTGGCGGGGACACCCTTGCCGCTGACGTCGGCGACGACTAGCCCGACGTTGTTGTCCGGGAGGGGGATGAAGTCGAAGAAGTCGCCGCCCAGGGTGAAGGCGGGGACGTAGATGCTGGCCAGGTCCAGCCCCGGCACAACCGGCGGGCGCTGCGGGACCATGCGCTGCTGCACGTCGGCGGCGAGTTTTAGTTGCTTTTCGATCTCGGCAGCCTCGATTGATTCGGCGAGCAGGCGCGCGTTCTCGATCGCCGCCGCCGCCTGGGCGGCGACGGCTTTGAGCAGGTCGATGCGCAGCTGATTGAACGTCTGCTCCTCGTCCGTGTAAACGCGCAGCACGCCGATCGGGCGGCCCTGATAGCGCATGCCAACCGACAGCATCGACACGACCCCCTCGCGCCGCGACTCCTCCGGGTACTGCACGCGCGGGTCGGTTGTCATGTTGCGCACGTACTCGTACCCCTGCGGCGAGAGCGCGATCTGGTCGATGTCGGCGCGGCTCAGCCGCACGGGACCTTTCTGGAGATATTCCCGCGAGAGGTTGTGCACCGCGCTGATGACCAGCTCGTCCTTCTCTTCGTCGATGAGCCGGATCGACGCGGCCTTGGTTTCCATCACATCGCACACGACCTGCACGGTGCGCTGCAGGACCTTGGGCAGGTCGCGCGCATCGGCAAGCATCATCGCGACGCTGTAGACGGCCGTCAGCTCGTTGATTCGCTGGCGAAGCTGGTACTCCTGGAAGCACAGCCGCGCGATGGCATTGGCCAGCAGGAAGAGGAACTGGATTGCCGCAGGCCGCATGCGCCGCGAGCGCGAGAGCTGCGTCGCCAGCGCCTTGATCTGCTTCAGGTCCATGCCGAACCGCTGCCCCAGCGCCGTGAGCTTCGCATCGTCGAGCCCCATCACCGTGCCGTTGTTCGTCGACATGCGAATCGTGCCCAGGCGGTGGCCGCTGACCATGATCGGCGCGACATATTCCTTGCCTTCCTTCTGCGGACCCTCCAGCCCGCCGTCGGCCCCATCGTCGGCGATGGCAATCGCCTGCTGGCGCTTGAGGAAGTCCCTGGTGGGCGCGGGTTGGGTGATGACAGCGCCGGCGGCGTCGGTGATGATCGCCCTGACATTGGCGACGGCCGCGAAACTGTCCTGGATCTCCTGCAGGGTCTGCAGGTCCATGAAATCGGTTAGCTTCAGGTTGTCGGGATCCAAGGCCATTGATCGCTTCCGTGCCCGGGGATTGCGGGGGTGATTGTAGGGCTTGGTCCACGGTGTTCAACGCGGCGATTCTGCCGCTACAATCGGCTGCCCAGTAGTCGGCTGCGCAGTCACCGGAAGGAGCAACTTCGATGTCCCAGGCAAGCGTGAGCGGCACCACGTTGCATTACCAGGAGCAGGGGACGGGCCGGCCGCTCGTGCTGCTGCACGGGTTTCCGCTGGACTCGCGCATCTGGCGGGAGCAGATCGCGGCGCTTTCGGACCGGTTCCGCGTGATTGCTCCGGACCTGCGCGGTTTCGGGCAGTCCAAGTCCGCCGATATGTTCACCATCGAGTCGCTCGCCGACGACGTGCATGCGCTGCTGGCACACATCGGGGCACTGCCGGCCGTGGTGGGCGGGCTGTCGATGGGGGGATATGTAGCGCTGGCGTATTCGAAGAAATATCCGACGGACCTGCTCGGCCTCGTGCTGATCGACACCAAGGCCGAAGGGGACTCGCCGCAGGGGAAGCAAGGGCGGGAGAAATTGATCGAGCTGGCGCGCTCGCAGGGGGCCAAGGCGGTCGCGGAGCAGATGATGCCCAAGATGCTGTCCCCGGGCGCCGATCAATCGCGCCCGCAGGTGAAGCGCGAGCTGGACCAGATCATGAACGATCAGCCCCCGCTGACGATCGAGCACGCGCTGGCTGGGATGCGCGACCGACCCGATCTGGTCGCGCACCTCCCGTCGATTGCGACGCCCACGCTGGTGATCGTCGGCGAACACGACGCCCTCACCCCGCCCGTGGGCGCGGAGAAGATGAGCCAGGCGATCCCCAACAGCACGTACGTCCTCATCCACGGCGCCGGCCATATGTCCCCGATGGAGCAGCCGCAGCAGGTGACTGACGCGCTGCGAAAGTTCGCATCAAACCTGCGTTGATCGCTGCGCGCCCACCCTCGCACCAGTTACTCCGGGAGAGGGCAGGGGAGAGGGATAGCGCGCGCCGCTCGGTGCGGACCGCGACATTGCGCGTCCCCGGGAATAGAATCGCCCGTTGCACCGAGATCCATCCCCACGCGGAGCCCGCATATGAACCGTGAGAAAATCGCCTGGCTCGGCAGCGTGCTGCTCATTGCCGTACTTGCCTTCCAGATACCGGGCACGCTGGCGCAGCGCGACGATGACTACGCATTCGTCCGCACGCTGGTCGACATCCACCGCCAGGTCCAGCAGAACTATGTCGAAGCCACCGACGAAGCTGCCCTGCGCGAGGCGGCCATCAGCGGCATGCTCAGCAAGCTCGACCCGTTCAGCGTCTATGTCCCG
Source organism: Tepidisphaeraceae bacterium (assembly GCA_035936155.1). Lineage (GTDB taxonomy): Bacteria > Planctomycetota > Phycisphaerae > Tepidisphaerales > Tepidisphaeraceae > DASYWJ01. The sequence continues at coordinate 27,929 of DASYWJ010000096.1, forward strand.
CCAAGCCAGCAGGAAGACTTCGACCGCATGCTCGAAGGATCGTTTAAGGGAGTTGGCATCGAGCTCGACCAGAAGGGGGAGTTCGGGCCCATCGAGGTGGTCAGCCCGATCGAAGGGAGCCCCGCTTTCAAGGCGGGCATCATGGCGGGCGACACCATCCTTGCCGTCGATGGCAAGAGCATTGAAGGTGAGCGCCTGCCCGATGTTGTCAAGCGCATCGGGGGCCCGCTGGGCACGAAGGTGACGCTCAAAGTCCGCCATGCAACGGGCGAAGAGCAAGACATCACGATGACGCGCGAGGAGATCGTCGTCCCGACGATCACGGGCTATCGGCGCACCCAGGAGGGTGTGTGGGACTATTTCGCGAGCGAGGACTTGAAGATCGCGTACCTCCGCCTCGCGCAGTTCACCCCGGACACCGCCGAGAAGCTCAAGGCGGTCTCCGAGCAACTCCTGTCCGATGGGATGAAGGGGCTGATTCTCGATATGCGCTTCAATCCGGGCGGGCGGCTGGACCAGGCGATCCAGGTGGTCGATCTGTTCCTCGACTCCGGCGTGATCGTGAGCACCAAGGGCCGCAACCGACCGGAACAGATCGCACGGGCGAGCGTGCCGGGCACGCTGCCGCAGTTCCCGCTCATCGTGCTGGTGAATGAAGCCTCTGCCAGCGCCGCCGAAGTCGTCGCCGGAGGCCTGATGGACAACCGCCGGGCGCTGGTCATCGGCGAGCAGACCTACGGCAAGGGATCGGTGCAGGAACTGATCGCGCTGGACGCCAAGGCCGGTGAGCTGAAGCTGACGGTCGCGTACTACTACCTGCCCAGCGGCCGCCCCGTGCACCGCAAGAAGGAGATGAAGGATGGGGATGACTACGGAGTGAAGCCGCAGATCGTCGTGCCGATGAGCCCGGAGCAGGAGCGAGCGGCAATGATGCTCCGCCGCGAGAATGAGCTGTTCAAGCGTCCCGTGCCGCGCATCACGACACAGCCGACCACGGCCGCCACCACCGCGCCCGCGACCCAGCCGGTGGACGCGCAGCTCCAGCGGGCGATTGACACGATGATTGCGCTGCTCGTGCTGCAGGGTGACAGGGAAGCGCCGCCCGCGATTGCGCTGGCGACAACTAGACCGGCGGCGGCCACTGAGGAGAGGACGGAGCCGGAGGACGAGCTGGACCCGACCAAGGTCGTCCCGGATCCCGCCGCCCCGCCGGATCACGCCGCACCACCGGCGTTGCCGGACCCGAACCGCCGCGAAATCACGCCCGGCGGGACCATCAAAGGGCGTCAACCCGCTACCCAACCGTAGCTTCGGCGCGGACAATCCGATGCCCACGATCCTCGGAATCGAATCCACCTGCGACGAGACGGCCGCCGCCGTCGTCATCAACGGCCGCGAGGTGCGCAGCAATGTCGTCGCCACCCAGGTCGAGCTCCACGCGAAATACCGCGGCGTCGTTCCCGAGATTGCCAGCCGCGCTCACATCGAGAACCTCCTCCCCGTCCTCGAAGAATCGCTGTCGCAAGCGGGTTGCGGCTTAGCAGATCTCGACGCCATCGCCGTCGCCCATCGCCCCGGTCTCGTCGGCTCGCTCCTGATCGGCGTCACCGCGGCCAAATCCCTCGCCTGGTCCCTCGGCAAGCCGCTCATCGCGGTCGACCACGTTCACGCGCACCTGTACAGCGTCATGCTCGAAGAGCGTTCAGCCTCCAGGACCCCTGGTTCAAAAGGCAAAACCACCACGGAAAGTAAAACAGGGACGGGGACGGCTTGCGATTCCGCTCGTATTTTGCGGGCTGAAACAGAGAAGGTGAAAAAAACCGGGACGGGGACGGTTTTATGTTCAGTGAACACCAACCCCGAGATCGTCAACCCTCCGTTCCCCGCGGTTGGCATGGTCTGCTCCGGGGGGCACACGGCGATGTACGACGTTCGCGCGTGGGATGATGTGGAACTGATCGGCACGACGATCGACGACGCGGTTGGAGAGGCGTACGACAAGGTTGCCGCCATCCTCGGCCTCGCCTACCCGGGGGGCCCGATCATCGACACGCTTGCCGCGGCGGGCGATCCCAAGGTCGTGCCGTTCCCGCGCACGTACCTGGGCCGCGACTCGCTCGACTTCTCCTTCAGCGGCCTGAAGACGGCGGTGCTCTATCACGTCCGCGGGGTGCCGGGTCAGAACAAGGCCGGTGCTGCCATGACCGATCAGCACCTCCGCGACGTCTGCGCGAGCTTCCAGGCCGCGTGCATCGACGTGATCACGAAAAAACTCCGCCGCGCGCTCAAGCAAACCGGCGCCCGGAGCGTCACCCTGGGGGGCGGCGTCTCCGCCAACCGCGGACTGCGTGCGGCGCTGGCGAACTTCGACGTGCCCGTTCACTTCCCCAAACTACCCTACTGCACCGACAACGCCGCCATGAGCGCGGGGTTGGCCGACGTTCACTACCGCGCCGGCCGCTTCGCCTCACTCGATCTCGACGCGGTGACGTACAGCGCGTTTGCGCGGCAGATGTAAACGAATGTCACAGGCGATCCGGACTTCACGACCTCACGCAGGCGAGGGCGAAAGCTGCCGCGCCGCGCATGGCGTGGCGCCAAGCGCGTTGGCACTACGGCGCCTGGGTCTCGCTTGCCAACTTGCGCGTCCACTCGCCCTCGAAGAAAGGCGTACCGCGGACGTGGAGGCGGCCGCGCTCGTGGCGGAGCGTCACCTCGGTCGGCTCCGTGCCCGCGCCGGTGGCGGACAACTTCGCGTGCCGGCGGTCGGCGGCGCCGGTGAGGGTGTAGTCGTACGTGATCGTGATGACGCCCAGCGTTCCGATCAGCTGTTTTTCCGTGATGCGCAGGGTCATCGGCTGGCCCTCGACCTCGCGGGTGTAGGTCCCCTCAAACATCTCGACCAGCTTCGCCTGCATCTGGGCGTCCACCGGCTTGAACAGGGCCGGCGTGCCGGCGCGCCGCTCGATCTCATCCGGTGTCAGCGCTCCGGCCGCGTCGACGATGCCGAGGTCCTTCGCCGTCGGCAGAAGGATGCTGTCGATGCCGCTGGTCGATGGGCCGACGATGCCGTCGCCGCTTTTTCCGGCTTGAGCGGGACCGCTGGGAAGGACGTCGCCGTAGGTATAGATGTTGTCTCGCGGTCCGCCGACTGCGTGGCGCAGCCCGGCGAGCGCCGTGGGGTGGAAAGTGACGTGCGTGTCCGCGTACAGCACGTTTTGCCCCTCGCCGCCGTGGTTCGGGCTGTTGCCCTTGCGCCAGGCCTCCTCCTCCACGCCGACCTTCAGCAGGGCATCGACGCCGGGGTTCAGGTCTGCCGCGAGCGGCCAGTCGGGACTGACGGCGTTGTTCATGCGGAACTGCTTCGCGATCGCGACGCGCGAGGGGTAGGGGTTCTGGTAGCTGTAGCTCAAGTGCGCAGCCAGACCCCTGGTGCCGCGCCAGTTCGACCAGTTGATTTCACTATGACCGCCGCCGCCGAAGTCCCACGCGGTCGCGCCGGTGCTCGGACAGACGAAGCGATCGGACGTGATGTCCTGCGTGCGGAGCAGGAGGAACAGCGCCGCCGTCACGTCGTTGGGCTTGACGGCGGCCTTCGACTTCTCCGGGTGAAACACGTCGACGTCCGCCGGCGCCAGAGCGCCCAGTGCCGGGCCGTTCTCGTAGGGCGTGCCCCAGACGGGGATGGGCGTCTCCGCGTCGGGTTCCGCGAGCGTGCGCGGGAATTGGCCGCGATTTTCGTACGAGTAGAGAAGCATCGCCTGGCCGATCCATCGCAGGTTGCTCGCGCACTTCGCGCGGCGGGAGGCTTCCTCCGTGAGGTGAAGCTGAGCCATCGCGTAAGCCCCGCAGAGAAGGCTCAGGAGCAGGACCACTGAAACGTCCGTCCATCTTAGGCGACCACGGCGCATGATGTGGCTCCTTTCACATGTGGATCATGTCGCACGAGACCAGTTTGGGACAAGGCAAATCCTCTCTTCGCGGCCGGCAAGACATTTCTATATGAAAACGGGTTGGCCGGTTCTTAGCCCGTTGGGTAGGATGGTGAGCGATACAATTCACGCGACGACGAGGACGTTTTCCGATGCCAGGCACGCACCGACGCACGTGTTATTTCAGCGGGAGGGTTCAGGGAGTCGGCTTCCGCTGTACGGTCAAAAACGTCGCGCTGCAGTACAACGTTCACGGATTCGTGAAGAACCTGCCCGACGGCCGGGTCGAGCTCGTCATGGAAGGCCCCGACCCGGACATGGACCAGCTGCTGGATGACGTCAACCAGCGCCTGAACGGGTATATCAAAAAGGTCGATTCGGTCGAGGACCCAGCCACCGGCGAATTCCAGCAATTCTTCATCAGGCATTGAACCGCAACTTACGCCCGATTCTGGATTGTTGCGTGGGAATTGGGGACGTGGAAACGCCGCGTCTTGCAATCTGGCGACCCCAAATCCAGAATTCGCAACCAAATGTACAGAACCTTCGTCATCCTGCGTCACACGTTCCTCGAGACGGTCGTCCAGCCGATCTACACGCTGCTGATCGTGATCGGCATCGGCATCCTGGCGATCTTCGGCATGCTCCCGTTCTTCACCCTGGGTGAGGACACGGTCATGTTTAAGTCGGTAGCGCTGGATGTGATTCTGCTGCTCGTGCTGATTGCCACCCTGTTTGCGACGAGCAAGTCGATCTTTGAGGAGATCGAGGATCGCACGATGCTCACGCTGATGAGTAAGCCGGTGCGGCGGTGGGAAGTGCTGATCGGTAAGTATCTCGGGATCATCCTGGCAGCGCTGCTGGCGATCGCGATTCTGGCAATCATCCTCGTCCTGTGCGTGTGGTGGCGTATCCCCGGCGATTACCAGATGAGTACCAATGCGCTGGATGAGCGCGACGTGGCGCAGCTGTTCCAGACGCGCTGGATGCACGTGATGGGGCTCATCCCTTCGCTCGTGCTGATGTGGCTGCAGATCAGCGTGCTGGCGGCTATCGGGGTGGCGCTGTCGACGCGATTCTCGCTGGTGGTGAACCTGCCCGTCGTCATCCTGCTCTACATCGCCGGCAACCTCACGCGATTCCTGTTCCCGCTCGACCAAGGCCCGCTCCAGGATCGGCCAATTGCCAAAGTTTTTGCCTACATTGGCAGTATTCTGCTTCCGTACCTGGGGACCTTCGATGACCGCCAGCGCACGGTCTACGGCAAGATCAGCATCGCCGGGATGGAGTTCCTCCAGCTCCAGGGGGCTGTTCCGCTGAGCAAGCTCTGGGCTTACACCGGCACCGCCACGCTCTACGCGCTGGCGTACGCGACCTTCGCCCTGGCCGTCGGCATGCTCCTCTTCCAGACGCGCGAGCTGGGCGGGGCGGAAGGGTAGCGCCTCCTGCGTAGGTGCGAGACTTGTCTCGCTCTGGTTCGACCGTGCAATGTCTGCGGGCGACACAAGTGTCGCCCCTACGCGTCACCTGATGTCGACGCTCTTGCCTGTTTCTCCACTCCTGTAGATCGCATCGATCATCGCCATCAGCTGCACGCCCTCGGCGGCGCCGACAATCGGCTGGGCTTTGCCGAGGATGCACTCGCGGAAATGCCGCATCAGCGCGGCGTGCAGCACGGTTTTCGGTGGCTTCAGCGGGCTGGGCTTGGCTTCGCCTTTGGCGTCAAAGCTCCGGTAGATGATCGCGCCGTGGGGTGTGTATACGTCGACGGCGCCCTTATCCCCGTTCAGCCGGCAGAACAACCCCTGCTGCTGCGGCGGCTGATTGATCGCCCAGCTCGTCGACAGCTCCATGCTCTTGCCGCCCTCGAAGCGAATCAGCGCGAAGGCGGCGTCATCGACGTCGTATTTCGCATCCTTGGGCGCGAGCCCCGTGAAGCGTGATTCTGTGACGCCGAACGCACTCAGCGGACGGGGTTGGCCGAGCAGGTGCCACGCCAGGTCCAGCGCATGGATGCCAATGTCAATCAGCGCCCCGCCGCCGGAGCGGGATTTATCGGTGAACCACCCGGTGCCGATGGGAACGCCGCGCGTGCGCATCCAGCCGGCGCGGGCATGGTAGATCTCGCCGGCATAGCCCTTTGCGATCGCCTGCTTCGCGGCTTGCTCATGGCCCCCGAAGCGCCGCTGAAATCCGTAGAGCAGAACTTTCCCGGCCTTGCGTGCCGCCGCCTCGATCTGCTTCGCCTCCTTCGCACTCATGGCGGGGGGCTTTTCGCAGATCACGTGCTTGCCCGCCTTCAGCGCGGCGATGGCGGTGGAGGCGTGGAGGAATGTGGGCAAGCAGATGCTGACGGCGTGGATGGTCTCATCCGCAAGCAGCTCCCTGGCCTCGGCGTAGAGCTTGGCGATGCTGTGCTCGGCCTGCAGCTTTTCGCGGCGCAGGGGGATCAGGTCCGCCAGCGCGACGATCTTGAATCCGCCCGAGGCGTCGTACCCCTTCGCATGTTGCTGCCCCGGCCAACCCGCGCCAATGATCCCGACCCGCACCGTCTCCGCCATGAACTCCCTTTCGTGGAGGGGGTGTTATAGGGACGCGGTGTGGGCGTGGCAACGCGGGCCGATCGACCTGTGGTCCGACGGCATGCGGCGCCCCGTGGCGCAGCCAGAGGACCCGAGGGATCTTTGAGCATTGCTGCTCCCAGATCCCTCGGGCCAATGGACTCTCGTTGCGGTAACAGAGCTCAGACAGCCGAATGCGACCTATTGAGCCGGCCGCGTCGTCGGCTCATCGCTGCCCGATGCAGTTCGCGCCCGGTTGTTGCGCTGCATACCGGTGCTGCCGCTGCCGCTGGCCGTGGTCTCTTCAGAGAGCACTGGCGGGTCGGTCGGCATTCGTTGCGCCTTGGCGATCAGCGCCTCGCCTTCGCGGATCTTCGCTTCGCCCTGCGCCGTCTTACGCGCGCCGGCGACAGAGCGGCCCTGCTCCTTCAGCGCCTCTCCTTCGGCGCGAAGCCCTTCGCCTTCAGCAACGAGCTGCTCGCCCTGACCCATTACATCGGCCTTGCGATCGATCATCTGCGCGCGCATGCGGAGCCGGTCGCTCTCGGTCATCGCGACACTCGATTTACCACCAGTCTGACAACCCGCGGCAAAGACCATGAAAAAGGACGCGGCTAAAACTGTGACACGACGGACCAACATGATGAACTCCTTGGTATGAGGACTCAGAACGTGACATGACCGATCGCAGATTACATGCCGCGCTTGAATTAATGGAACCCGCGGAATCCTCTTTTTCGACAGTTTTTCCCGCTGCGGCGATCGAACTCGTCGAGCTCGCGCCGCGCCCCAGCAACGGGACCCTCCGATAGGTCGACCAGGGAAACCACAGAATTGGAGGAGGCGAGCCAAAGAATTGAGAACGAGGCGAGCCAGCAACAGGCCGGACAGGGCAAGGTGGGCTATGCGGCGACCCGCCCGCGCGCCAGTTCGTTGCCCACGAACTCGCAGCCGATCGTGTAGCTCGCGTCGCCATTGCGGAGGCAGTTGATCACCCGCAGCCGCGTCGCCCACTTCAGCGGGCCGACTTCCAGACGCAGGTTCGCCTTGTCATTGGTGAGCAGCTCCCGGGTCGTGCGGATGCGGACGCCCAGGAGCGAGAGGTTGTCGATCTCGACGTGCAGCGGGTTGCCGCCGATCGTGTCGACGCGCAGCGTTGCCTTCGCGTGCATGCGCTGCCGCGGCGAGCGGCGGCGGTCCTTGAATGGCAGCGGTGCGGCGGGTAGGGGCGCGGGCGCCAAAATGGGCGCGGCGGGGGAGGGTGCCAAGGCCTCGATCTCCTCGGCAGTCAGCTCGGTCAGCGGCTGGGGCTGAGGCGCAGCTTCGACGGCCGAGACAATCTGCGTCTCCGGCTGCGGTTCAGCGAAGGGAAACCCAGGCGGAAAGATGGACGATGCGGGCGTCAACGCCCACCGCGCGTCGACGGCGGGGGGCGCCGTGGGCGCGTCGGCGACGCGCTTCGTGAATGGAAAGTCGTCGGGGAATGCGTCGGCCGCCAGCGGCTGTGCCTCGACAACGGGGGCTTGGCTTTCAACTTCGCTCTGCCGCTTCGTAAACGGAAAATCGTCGGAAAACATGCCCATGATATCGTGCTCATCGGCGCGCGGCTGGGCGGTCTTTAGCGGCTATGAGGCTCGTGACGCGCAACAACGTCCCAAAACCGCGCAGCGTGCCCGCCCGGTGCCGTTCCCAGCATGCCCAGGCGTGTCCAACCCGGGAACTCCTTGTAAGCGTGCGCGATGCGAGCACTTCGCCCGCGCGGGTGTGGGATAGCTCAAAGGTGTCGCTGCCGAAATTGCGTTTCCGTCCGGTCACGGCTGCGCGTGCGATCAACCGTCCTCCCGGACGTCGACGAGCTCGGTCAACTCAGCTGCGACGCCTGCGCATCGGAAGGGCGTGCGGACGCTTTTTCTCAACGCGGACATCAGACGCCGGGGGTGGGCGCAACGTGTGCCGGCTGGGGTTCTGATATAAGATGGGAACCTGGGCGCACGAGCGGCGTCCTGGGTACATGGAGAGGGCGGGCCCGTTCAGACGTCGAGCAGTCCAGTCGAGTCGCGGGGTGTTGCGATATGGCCAAGATCATCCGTTGTCCGAACTGCGGTGAAAATGTCGAGGTCCCGCCGAATCCGGCGGGGCAGATCGTCACGTGCGTCGCGTGCGGCACCGCCATGCGCCTCAAGAGCAAGAAGGATGTTGGCGAGCGGCCGAAGGGGGATCCCTCGGCTGGTTCTCTCAGCGGATCGCTCAGCGGGTCGATGACGGCGACGCGGATCACGTCCGATGCGGTGCAATCCTCACCCGACGATCCGCCGTCGCTTGGGTCAGAGTGCGAAGTCTGCGGCAGGCCGACGGACCCATCGGAGCTCATCGAGGACCGAGGCCACCTGACCTGCCGCGACTGCATCAAAGGCGCGCGGTCGAGCCGGTCGCGCAAGCCCTTGGGCGAGGAGGAACTGATCCCGTTCTCCCGCGCGCCTGAGGCTCCCGTGCGGCGGGGCAGCCTGATCACCTTTGGATTGCCATTTTTTATTGGATGCGCCGCTCTGGCGGTTTACGTTGCGGCCGACCTGTTCCTTGTGTTCAATACCAAGCCAGTTGGCACAGGCGTGATAGCGAAAACGGCTGATGAGCCGCCGAGATCGAGGCAGACGTCATGGGATGAGGCGAACCTTCCGGTGCTCGTGAAGATGATGGAGGAGGCCACCGCGCTGAAAGCCGATCCGAAGCGGCAGGGCGAAGCAAGGAAGAAGTATCAGGCGGTCGTGGCCCACGCCAAGGGAAACGAGAGCGGCAGTCAAGAGGTGCGGCGGCTGGTCGATCTGGCGGAACAGGAGGCGCAGCGGCTCGCGGCCGGCGCGGCGCCCGCGCCGCCGGAACCCATTGCCCCCGCGCCGACCAATCCGCCCATCGAAGTGCCCGATACAGTCGCGAGCACGCCGAACTCGGTCTTCCAGGACAATGAAGCCCGGATCGACGAGAAGCTCAACGCCGGCCTGACCGACCTGGAAGCCGCCGCCGCAGCAGCATCCGGTGGGGCGGCTGAAGCCCACGCTGCCGAGGCGATGCGGAAGTTCTCCGAAGCGCGCGACCTGCTCAACAAAGAGCGCCGCAATTTTCCCGAAGATCCTGGCTGGACATTCGCCAATCATGGCACAGCCGTCGCCTACATCTACGCGCGAAACTACCCGCTCGCTCTACTATACCTGGATCGGCTCCCGTCGCCGCCCGACCGTGCGGCGATCATCAACCGCGTCGTCACGCTCCTGCAGATGCGCGAAAACAAGGGCGAGGCGATTCAACTGCTCATCGACCACCTGAAGTCCGACGCCGGGGCCGACGATAACTACGCGCTCAACCTCCTGGGCACGACGCTCGCGCGATACCCGGAAGAGATCGTCAAGGAGGACAAGTTGCTGACCCAGGCGCGGGAGACGTATGACGAGCTTGTGAAGAAGCTGGGGGCCAAGCATCCGGGTGAGCGGCGGTGGGGCACGCGCTGGATCGGGATTAACGAGTGGGAAGCCAAGGACAAGGAGCGGCGGATCCAGACGAACCGGTTGGAGGAGCTCGAGCGGGCGCTGGCAAGGTCGCGATCACGCATCGCCAACCTGAAGGCGGACGTAGACCGCGGCAGGGCCAGCGACAGGCAGCGCGCGTTGCTCATCGCCGAGCAGGGCGAGGAGCAGCGGCTGCTCGCGGAGATCCAGACGACGCAGGCAAAGATCCCACTGGAGGAATGGCTCACGCCTGAGCAGATCGTCCCCGTGCTCCCGGACGTTACCGCCGTCAACGCGCGCCCGCGCAGCGGCAGCACCGACGACGCCAGGACCCAGCCCACGACGAGGGGCGGGTGAACGTCACATTCGCTTCGCCTTCGAATCACGTTTCATGGAGAAAGAAAAAGGACCGAAGGGGAGCCACCGCCTTCGGTCCCGGTCAGAAGATCGCGCAGAGAATGTAACGCGCGTCTGCACTTCGTCAATACCGTTGTGACACGTTGTGACAAAAAGGCGAGTGAGCGCGTTGTGTGATGAACGACCTGCAGTCGATCGCTTCGCTTACTTCATCAACGATCGCAGCAGCGGCGAGAGCTGTTCCCACGTCGCCGCGTCACGTGAGGCGAACACCAGGTTCGTCTTCAGCCAATCAACCGGGTTGCCGATGTCGTGCCGCCGCGCGCGCAGCACGATCCCGTGAATCGGCTCGCGCGACAGCAGGTGCTTCAGCGCGTCCGTGAGCTGGATCTCCCCGCCCGCGCCGGGCCTGGTTTGCTCGAGACAATCGAAGATCGCCGGCGTGAGCACATAGCGCGCAGCGATCGCGTAGCGGCTGGGCGCCGACTCCTTCGCCGGCTTCTCGACCAGCGTGTCGAGCTTCAGGATTCCCTCGCGCACCACCGCTCCGCCGACGATGCCGTAGCGGGAGACCTTCTCCAGCACCACTTCCTCCAGCCCGATCACCGCCGTGCCGAGCTCGGCGGCGGCGTCGATCAACTGACGCGCGGGCGAGACGTCGCCGCTGAACACGGCATCGCCAAGCTGGCACAGAAACGGCTGATTCTTCACAAGCGCCTTCGCCTGCAGCACCGCGTCGCCGAGTCCCTTCTGCTGGAGCTGATGGACCGTCGTGACCGACATGCGCGCGAGCAGGGCGTCGATCGACGCCAAAAGTGCCGTTTTCCCCGCGGATTCAAGCCGTTCCCGCAACCGGGCCGACTCTCCGAAGTGCTCCTCGATCGCCCGCTTGTCCGGGGAGGTCACGAGCACCGCGTTGGTAACGCCCGCGTTCGCGGCTTCTTCCACAATGTGCTGCAGCGCCGGCCGGTCGAGCACGGGGAGGAGCTCTTTGGGCACGGCTTTCGCCGCCGGAAGCATGCGCGTGCCGAAGCCTGCCGCGGGAATAACCGTCGTGATCACGTTCATGTTTCGGATCTCTTCGACGCCTGCAACATCCGGTCGATCATCGAGCCGGCCGCCACGGACTGCTTAATCCCGATCCTCCCCCGCGCCATCGGCAGCGCCCACACCACGAGGTTCGAGTAGTAATCATTCCCCCAGGCGGGCGCGCCGTTGTCATGGCGGATGAGACAGTGCTGGTCGAACGGCATGCCCTGGTGCTCGTGAATCGCCCAGACCATCCGCCGGGCCCATCCCTCTGCGCCGGCGTGCCCTTCGTACATCCCGGTCATGGCGGCGCAGAGGTTCTCGCCGATGAAGATCATCGTGCCGTGGTTGTTGTTCGGATCGCCCGCGACGCCTGCGTCGCCCTGGAAGTTGCCGCCGTTGATCAACCCGAACCTGGTCGGGGCTGCGTTGTGCTCTTCGATGGCCGCGAAGACGCTGCGGCACTCGTCGTCGGTGAACAGCGGCTCATCGTCGACGATACGCACGCACCACTGCCCCATGAGCTGATTGGCGAGGCACGTCTCGTTGCCTCCAAGCTTCTCGTCGGACCACAGCCGGAAATACGAGCCGTTCCAGAGCTTTTTGCGGAAGCTGTTCGAGCCTTTCTGCAGCCTGCCCATCGCTTCGGCGTGAACGTCGTTCTCGCCGAGATGATCGGCCAGCGACGCCACGGCCCGCAGCGCGGCCAGCCCGGTGCCGGCGACGTAGGCGCTGGTGCCTTGCCACGGCCACTGGTCATAAAACTGGTTCGCGGGCCAGTTCTCGCCCCGCAATGCGTGGGGGTGCTCATTGACGAGCGAATCCTCGTCGTGATCGAGCTCGGCCATGTACCTCATCGCGTCGATGAGATTGGGCCAGAGCCGGCGGAGAAATTTCTCGTCGCTCGTGCGAACGAAATAGCGCTGCACCTGCTGGATGAACTGCGCGCTGTTCAGCGGGTGCTGGCAGTGGTAACGCGGGTCGCGCAGGCTGTTCGGCTGACCAAACGAGAACGGCACCTCCCCGTCGCGCAGCTGAAAATGCGCGAACGCCGCGAGGGTGCTGCGCTCCAGGTCCGGCCAGAGCAGCACGTGCGGCAAATGCCCGTGCTGGCGACACACCATCGTCTCATTAATGGGGCAGCCGCGGAAGCTTTCGGAATGGATGAACAGGCCGTTGGGTTCGTACCACCGGTCGGGCCGCTGCTCGTCGACCCACAGCGTGTTCTTCACGTGGGAGTAGAGGCTCTGCACGAGGGCATTGACGACCCAGTCGGGCTCGCCGGACTGGTAGACCGCGCTTTGCCAGCCGATCGTGCGTTTGAGGATCGACGCGTGTTGTTTCGCCAGATGCTGTGCCACGCTCAGCGCATCGGGAAAGCGTGAGGCATAGCGGTTCATGTGCGGTTCGAGCCCGGTGTCGATCCACCATGGCACGTGCCACGCGAAGACCGCGCGGCGCGTCTTGCCCGGCTTGATCAGGCCGGTGAGAGAGAAGTGCGCCTTGTCCGCCGCCACCTCCCCATTGCCTTCGTCGCCGTCGATCCACGCGAGGACGAAGCTCCCGCGGTAGTCGTCACGCTTGAAGTACTTTCGGCCGGAGCCCCGCAACTCAGGCGGCAGATCCAGCGGCTTTACGATCGGCTCGACGTGATGCCCCAGCGCCAAGTCGATCCGCACCCGCCCCGGGAAGTTCCCTTCGGTTGTGACTTCCAAGACGACGCCCGGCGTGTTGGATCCATCCGAATCGCCCGGCAGGATCGTCCCGAACACACGCAGCCACACGAGCGGCCCCTCCTTCACCGCGAAGCGCACGTTGCACACCGGGAAGTGCGCCAGCACTGCGATCTCCGCGTGCTCCGCATCGAGCGGCACGACGTTGCCATCTTCCCCAACAAGGCTCAGCAGCGTCGCCGAGGTCGCCATCATCGGCACATAGCTGTTGTAGATCGACGACAGCCCGGTCTTGCCGTCGCCGCGCAACTCGAGATAGCCCGTCGCGATGCCACCCATGGGAAACGGGCTCTTGAGCTGATCCCCGCGGTAGCAGATCGCGGGGATGGGCCGGTCGAATCCCGCCACGGTATGCGGCGCGAGTATGCCGAGGTTGGTGGCGTCGAACAGCTGCGTCACGTGTCGATTCCCATCTCGCGCCTAAATTGCGCGACGTCAGCAGGGCTCCTGAGGACAACTAGCGTCTGATCGGCGCTCCGTTGCCCGAGCCGGCCGATCATCCGCGGGCGTGTGTCTTCGTGGAAGGTCCAGACGTACTCGAGAAACTCAAAATCCACTTGCTCAGGGCATCCGTCTGGCAGATCCGGCCGCGTCCGACCGAAGTACGTAATGAGGCGCTTCATGATCCGCCACATGCAGATCCGGCGCGGGAAGTCGAGCCACACAATCGTGTCCGCGGCAGGAAGCACGATGTGCTGGGTGCTGCCAAAGTTGCCGTCGAGCACCCACCGATCCGCGGCGACCGCGTCGCGAACACGCTTGGCAAAATCGTCCCTCGGCGACTCGATCCATCCGGATTTCCAGAACAGGCAGTCGAGGTGCACCACGGGAATTCGCAGCCGCTCGCCCAACTGCCGCGACAGCGTCGATTTCCCTGCGCCCGAGCAACCGATGACGGCGATGCGATTTATCTCCCCAGGGGCGTCGGCTGTCATCGTAAGTCCTCATGATGTGGCTACGCCACACACCCGAACTAAAGGCGCTGAATGTCATCCTGAAGGTACTCGGAAGGAATCTCCACCGCTGGGCGCGGGAGACCTTGCGGAGTAGCTCAGGGTGACACGTTTCCTGCCTTTCCAGGCCCATTCACAGGATGACGCGGCACATTGCAGCACGGTGCCTCACGCCTCGTAAATCAACGGCCGCAGTACGCTGCAGCGGATGGCGGAGAGGGCGTCGACGAGGTCCTGGTATTGCCGGCCGCTGTGGTAGAGGCCGCAGATCGCGCCGCCGCTGCCGGCGAACTTCGCGCTGGCGCCGGTCGAGCGCGCGACCTCGACCATGCGAAGGTTCTCCGGAGCGATGGGCATGATCGTCCGCCGCAGGTCGAAGTTCTCGTTCATCACGTCGTGCAGCGTCCGCCAGTCGCCCGCCATCAGCGCCGTTCGACCGCGGTCGGTCAGGTGGCGGTACTTCTGCATCGCGCCGACCACCGTCTCGTCGCCGCGGTTGAACAGCTCGCGCAGGTTGCGGTGGGGGATGTCGCTGATCTCCGCCCGCTCCGGGTCGTACGCGACGTACAGCGGCGGCATCTTCGGCGGCGTCAGCTGCTCATAGATGCCGTAGCCGCGGCCCTCGATGAGCGACCGCTCGAAGTCCATGTACACGATGCCCTCGTACGTCTGGATGACCCTATCCTGCAAGCCGGCGCTGATGCCCAGTTCGTCGCGCTCGACTGAAAGGATCAACCCGGGCATCAGGTGCAGCGGGACGTCGAACTCGTAAAACTTCATCAACGCCCGCAGCGTGGCGGTGATGATCGCGCTCGACCCGGCCAGTCCGACGAGGCGGGGAATGTCGCTCTCGAACGAGAGTGTGAAGTTGCGCTCGTGCAACTCGCGACCCTGGGTCTTGCAGTACTCGTGGAAGCGCTTGACGGTCGCCTTCATCAGCCGCAGGCCGCCGTAGTAGCCGTTGAGCTTGGCGTCGCGCAGGAAGGACCGGACAGTGTCAAACGTCGCGAGGTCGCCCGCGGAGGGGACAATTTCGAAGTGAGGGCTCTCCCACAGCTGCACGGTCGCCTTGAAGTTGCGGATGCTGAAGGAGATGGTTTTGCCGAAGTACCCATCGGATGGATTGCCGACGAGCCCGGCGCGGGCGTACGCGTGCGTGGTGATGATCATGTCGTGACGGCCGTGCTACGAAATGAGCGATTCGGGCGAGTGGATTGGTTGGTCAAACGCGGCCGCGGGGATGAAGCGACGCACCGGGATACCGGTCCGCGCGTCGCCGCCCATGATTGGGAAGCTGTCGCCGCAGCGCTCCTGAAGCTGGCGCAGCACGTAGCGGCTCATCGCCGGTTCGATGCGGATGCCAAACTGTGTCAGCGTGCGCGTGCGCACTTCCCCTGCGTCCACGATCGGCCTCCTGGTCTCGGAAAGGGCAAGATAGGTCTCGACCCTACTTCTGGCGATCATACAACAGGTATTCACCGGAACCAAAAGCGATCTTGGCGTCCCACGCGGGGCTGAGGCGGCGGCGGGTGAGGATGTAGCGGGCGCCGTAAAGCTCGGCAACCTCTGCCAGATGTGCCTCCGGCAGCGCGTTGTACCGCCTTTCCATGTCCCACAGCGTCGCGTGGTATGGCCGGGACAACTCGCTCAGCTTTTGCAGCCCCAGCACATCACAAATCCGCTTCTGCCAGACCGCCAGCTCGCTGCTGAGCTGGGGGACGGCCTTGAAGTTGACGACGATCGCCCGCCGCGCGTGCAGGCGGAACATTTCGTCGCTGGGGGAAACTAGGAAGACGGCGTCGATCGGGGTGTGGTTGGAGTTGCGGACATACTCGCACATGGCGACGTGATCGGCGCGGGGCTGCGGTGAATAGCCGAAGTCAAATCCCATCCACCGCCCCCACCCGAAGCCGAGCACGGCCAGCAGCGCCGCGATGGCGATCGGGTGCAGCATCGACTGCCCCTCCGAGCGGCTGCGCGACAACTCGTACAGCGCCAGCCCGCAGCACAGCGCGACAAAGAGCCCGATTGGTCCGGGCTGCCGCCAGATGATGTCGTGCGCTGCGCGCCCGCCGAAGATCCGCAGCAGCGACAGCGCCAGGACGATCACCAGCGGCACGCCGACCGCGATCAGCCGCGCCGTCAGCCGCGGCAATCGGCCGGAGTCGCACACCAGGTACGCGGCGCCCACGCAGCTCAGCAGCTTCGGAAAAATGCTGAAGCGGTAGAGGCTCATCTGAATCAGCGCTTCGTGGAAATACCAGATGCCGGCGCCAACCAGCGCGACCACGAGCAGCGCGCAAAAGAGCAGGAAGAACCGCGCCGCCTGCGCGCGGGCGAAGCGCGCCTGCATCGCGGTGGGGTGCGTGATGGTGCCGTCATTGTGCGTCGTCACAGCCGGCGGCGAGAGCCGTGCCGCGACGACGGCAAGCGGGATCGGCCACAGGAAGCACAGCCAAAGCGCAGCCGGCCAGGTCGAAGGATCGTAGTGGTGGGGGTGGCGGAGGCGCACATAGATGTCGACGAACTCCGCCAGCGGCATCGCGCTGCTGCGGGTCATCGTTGCGCTCAGCGCCATGCCGATGTTGGCCGCCGACGGCACGACCGCCAACGCCGTTCCGATCAGCCAGCCCTTCACTGGGCGCGGTCCGTCACCTATCGTCGGCCGCCACAGCTCCCACAACACCATCGCGCTCCAGAGCCCCAGCCCGACGATCGCGTGGTTCAGGTGGAACAGCCCCGCCACGCCCATCGCCAGCCCCGCCCAGAGGAAGGACCGGTGCAGCCAGAGCACGATCGCCCACAGCAGCGCTATGTTGGCGACGTTGCTCGGCAGGAATGAGCCGTCCTGGAGGAACTGGTACATGCCCAGCCCGAATCCGCCGGCTGAGAGATAGAACAGCAGCAGCGACAGCAGGTATGTGCTCTGGCGTCCGCCGATGCGCATGACCAGGCCGTACCACCCGAGGTGGAACATTGTCGCCAGCACAAGGTAGCCGAGCAGGAAGGCCGGCTCGACGACGCCGAGCCTGTAAAGCGTCGCCGTAAGCCAACCGAATGTCGCGTGATACTGCAGGGTCTGGGTGGTGAACCAGTCATTGGCCAGCAGTTCCGGCTGGGTCTTGCGCAGCGCGTCGAGCAGGTAAACCGTGTGATTGCTGCGCCCAAACTGATACCCCTCGACGCACAGCGACATGACGATGCCGAAGAGAACGGCGAACGCGATGCCCAGAGAGTCGAAGCGCGAACCATCAAGGGCGGTAACCCGCGCGCTGGTGCGCGAGTCTAAAAGCGGCGCGGGCGGCGCCGGCGATGTGGGCGCCGCGGATGACACTCCTGCCTCCATGTCTGCGCCATTTTGCTACGCCGCCAACGGGTTGTCACGGGGAGAACAGCCCGCCAGATCACCCGTCATCGGACGACAAGCAAATGGACGACCACCACGCGGGCAGCGGCCCTGAATGTTGTGTTGGGCGGGACGGTTAGCTCCAGCGGCGGAACCGAGACGGCGGGCTGTTCCGTGGCGGGTTGAATGCCAGCGGCAGTTGGTGCCGGGGCGGATGGGAGGTTTGGCAGGTTGGGGAAGGTCATGTCGCCGATGTGGCGCAGTCGCGCGGGCTGTGCGAGGCCAGGCCGTGAACTGATCTTAGCCGCGCTCGGGCGGGGACCTCGGTTGACTGCGACCACCCAAGCGCCGACCAGCAGCGTCGTCGCGACCGCCGAGATCACGCTTACCGCCATCTGCCGCTGTACCCTCGCCGGAACGTGCCACCACCGTGCCATCGGCGTCCGCGGTCGAGCGGCAGAGAGCTGCGACCGATCCAGCGCCGGGTCCGGCTCTGTCCGTGGATCATTCCCGGCCGCTGCGTCGGCGACGGGTGCTTGAAGGCTGAAAGCGACGCGGGTGCGATGGGGGATGGGCGCTGCTGCCCCATCGCGATACCCGCTGGGGCGCGGCAGCGGCCGCTCCATCAGGACCGGCCGCGAGGCCTGCGCCATGATCGAATCCCACGAGCTCGATGCGATCTCGTTCAGCATTCCATAGACATCTTCCGACGCGTACGACGTCGGCTCCGGCGGCCGCGGCTGTGGGACTGGTGCGCCCGCTTCACGCTCGACCTCGCCGGGCTCGACGAGGATGAATCCCGCGACCGTGCCCGCCAGCGCCTCGGTGGGATCGGCCGGGCGGACGACGTCGCGGCGCGTCTTTCCCGCCGACGCCTGCTCGAACGCGCCGGCCCTGAATGTCACGCGCGTCCGCCCGATCCGCAGCTCGTCACCGTCCTTCAATGGGTGCCGAGCGATCTGGCGATACCCGATGTACGTGCCGTTCTTGCTGCCCAGATCCGTAACGAACCACTGCCCGTCGCCGGACGGCTCGAGCTTGCAGTGCTTGCGCGAGAGGAGGATGTCGCGAATGGGGATGTCCGCGTCCTGCGCGCGGCCGATGGTGACGGCGCCGGTCAGTTCCCGACGATCAACCTCCTCGCCGTTGCCTGTAAAGATGATGTAGGCCATCGTCTTCCGGAATCCGCTCGTCCCGCCGCGCGCGGGATAAGCTCGGCCGCCCAGCGGACGTGTAAGTATCTATCGGACGTGTCACCAATGAAACCCTAATTATTGGCCAGTAACGGGAGTGGGTCAGAGATCCGGACTTTGTTGCCCTTGACGGCGTCATCGGTGATGACGCGCGGGCCGAAGTGACCCGCCCGTGCGCATGCGCTCGGGCCGCATGGACGAGATGACAACGCGTGGTAAAACACAGCGGCCGGAGGATGGCATGAGCGAGAGCAGAACCCTGGCCGGCGTGCTGCCGGTCTTTCAGACGCCGTACCGGGAAGACGAATCGATTGACGAACCGACGCTGGAGCGCGAGATCGCGTGGCTGTACGACTGCGGCGCCGACGGCGTCGTGATGGCCATGGTCTCTGAAGTTCTGCGCCTTGACGGCGACGAGCGGCGGCGGCTGGCGGAGCTGGCGTGCCGGTTCGGCGCGCGCCGGGGGGCGGTGGTCATCAGCGTCGGGGCGGAGAGCGCGAAGACGGCAGAGATGTACACGAGGCACGCCGAGGCCATTGGCGCTGCGGCCGTGATGGCCATTCCCCCGGTATCTGTCGCCGTGGGCGAGGACGAGCTGCTCCGCTACTACGAGCGGATCATCCGCGCCACGACCCTTCCCGTCGTCGTGCAGGATGCGAGCGGCTACGTCGGCCGGCCGATGTCCATCGCGGTGCAGGCGAAGCTCATGCAGACGTTCGGCGCCGACCGCGTGCTGTTCAAGCCCGAGGCGACGCCCATCGGCCCCCGCCTCAGCGCGCTGCGCGACGCGACGGGGGGACGGGCCAGGATCTTCGAGGGCACGGGCGGGATTGCGCTGGTCGACAGCCACCGCCGCGGGGTCGTCGGCACCATGCCGGGCGCGGACCTGATCAAGGCGGTGGTCGCGCTGTGGCGGGCGCTGGAGGCGAAGGACGAGCGGCGCGTGTACGAGCTCTACCTCCCGCTGGCGGCGCTCGTGGCCGTGCAGAACAGCCTGGACGCGTTCCTCGCGATCGAAAAGTACCTGCTCGTGAAGCAGGGGGTGTTCACCAGCACCCTCATCCGCGGCCCCGTCGGATACACGCTGGACGAGGAGATGCGGCGGGAAGTCGATCGACTGTTCGACCTGCTCACCCGCGCAGTGGAGGCTCGCTGATCATGATCGTGGATGTGCACAGCCACACGTGGGAGTACCCCAAGCACTTCGGGGACGACTTCCGCCGCCAAGCCGCCCGCGCGCGGGCGGGGGTCGAGGTGGACCTCACCGTCCGCTACGAGCACTATCGCGCGACCTGCCCGCCGGAGACGAAGACGATCGTCTTCGGCGGGAAGGCGAAGCTCAGCGGGCAGTGGGTCGATGACCGTCACGTCGCCGACTACGTCGCAAAGCACCCGGACACTCTGATCGGCTTCCTCTGCGTTGACCCGACGCAGGCGGGCTGGGAGCGCGAGCTGCGCGAGGGGCACGAAGAGCTGGGCTTGCGCGGGATCAAGCTTCTGCCGATGTACGCCGGCTTTCGGCCGGACGATCAGCGGATCGACCCGCTGTGGGCATACGCGACAAAGCGGCAACTGCCGGTGCTGCTGCACACGGGGACCACGTTCATGTCACAGGCCCCGCTGGAGTGCACGCTGCCGCGGCACGTCGACGCCGTCGCCATCCGCTTTCCCGAAGTCAAAATCATCATGGCCCACCTCGGCCACCCGTACGAGGGCGAGTGCGTCGCCACGTTCCGCAAGCACCCCAACGTCTACGCCGACGTCAGCGCGCTGCACTACCGCCCGTTCCAGCTGTACCACTCGCTCATGCTCGTGCAGGAGTACGGCGTGTGGGACAAGGTGCTGTTCGGGACGGATTACCCGTTCACGACGGTGAACGAGTCGATCAGCGGCATCCGGACGCTCAACGATATGCTCGAAGGCACAAAGCTGCCGCGGCTGAACGTCGGGGAGATCGAGAAGATGATCCACCGGGACAGCATTGCGGTGCTCGGACTCGGGTAAGAGTGCTGGATCACCGCGGAGACGCGTTTGGAGCAGACGACGTGAGACCGATCATCGACGCGCACCTGGACCTCGCCTGGAGCGCCCTGCAATGGGGCCGCGACCTGACGCAGCCGCTGGAAACCGTGCGGCAGTGTGAGTCGCACATGACCGACCACCGCGGCCGCGGGCGCGGGACCGTGACCCTGCCCGAGATGCGGGCCGGGCGCATCGCGGTTTGTCTCGGTACGGTGCTGGCGCGGACGAAGCCGAACGTTTGTCCCGCCGCCGGCTTCAACCGCCGTGATCTCGATTTCCGCACGCAGGCAATGGCGTACGCGATGGGGCAGGGTCAGCTCGCGTATTACCGCGCGCTGGAGCAGCAGGGCCACCTGCGGTTCATCCGCACGGCGGATGATCTGCAGCAGCACTGGCAGGCGTGGACGAACTCGCCGGACATCGAGCCGCTCGGCCTGATCGTTGCGATGGAAGGGGCCGACCCCATCGTGACGCCCGCGCAGGCCCAGGAGTGGTTCTCCGCCGGGCTTCGGTGCGTCGGCATGGCACATTACGGCCAGGGCATCTACGCACACGGCACGGGCGGCGAAGGGCCACTGACCCAAGCCGGGCACGAGCTGCTGCGCCAGTTCGAGCGGCTGGGAATGATCGTCGACCTGACCCACTGCGCCGAGCCGGGCTTCTTCGAAGTCCTCGACCGGTTCTCGGGTCCCGTGCACGCCAGTCACAACATGTGCCGCGCGCTCGTCCCCGCAGATCGGCAGTTCTCGGACGAACAAATCCGCGCGCTGCTACAGCGCGATGCGGTCATCGGCATGGCCTTCGACGCGTGGATGCTTTACCCCGCATGGAAGGTCGGGCAGACGAGCAATGAGGTGGTCTCGCTCGCCAACGTCGCCGACCATGTCGATTACATCTGCCAGCTCGCCGGCAACGCCAGGCATGTTGGCATCGGCAGTGACTTGGACGGCGGGTTCGGCGTGGAGCAGACGCCGCACGACCTCGGCTCGATCGCCGGCATCCAGAAGCTGGACGGAATCCTCAAGTCCCGCGGCTACTCCGACGCCGATGTCGACGGCATCTTCCACGGGAATTGGCTGCGGTTCTTTACCATGTCCCTTCCCACCGCTTCGTGAAGCGGAGGAACGCCAAAGCACGATCAGCATCCTGCAGCGAGATGGCCTGCCACTTTACTGCCGAAGGGCGAGGATCAGCTCTACCTCGCCGCTGGGCCGGCCAAGACGCGAGGCGATGTCCACGGGCGAGCGACCCTGATCGGCCAGGGCATAGATCTCGGCGTAGCGCGGATCGACGACGGGTTGGGGCGGGTGCGGTGATGTCGTGGATTGCGCATGCAGTGGTTGCATCAGGGCGTCGCGCTCGGCGGCGGCGGATTGGCGCGGCATTGCCGCTGAACCAGGCGCGGAGGGACCGACGGGCACGGATGACTGCAGCCGCTGCAGTGTCTCGATCTTTTCGTCCGCCTCCCTCATCAGCAGCTCCAGCTTCGTCGCCCGCGTGTCCAGCTGGGCTGTCACTTGCCTGGCCATCTCCGACAGCTCCACGAGCAGGTTCGACATCTCGCGCTCGACAGAGCGCTGCTTGGAGATAGAGCCGCTGCCGGGGCTGCTCATGCCGCTGAGCGGGTCCTGCTTGCGCTTTGCCAGCGGGCGCAGGACGAAATAGGCGATCAGGAACATCGCCGCGCCGATCGCGAGCCACTTCTTTGCCGGATCGTCGAAGAGCGTGTTGAGGAGGATGGGAGCCATGGCCATGCGCCGGCGTTGCGCGCACAATTTGGGTCTGCGCCCCGCGCCCGCGGCCCTATCATGGCGCGGGTTCGGCCCGATGCAAGCGGTAACACCTTCGCTTGCAAACGCGACCGCCCTCCGCGACGTTAGCGCCCCCGAATGAATCGCAGGGAGCGACGACATCAGCGCCAGCAACAGGAGCGGCCCGGATCCGCCTCAGCGGCGCCCGCGGCGCTGGCCACGCCGGCGAGGCGCTATGACCGCGATTTCGCTGTCGCCCTTCTCGGTTGTGTATTGCTGCTCACACTCTTCGCCTGGATTGCATGGGTCGCGGTTCGCTCCAAGAGCCCGACATTCGATGAGCCGCTGCACGCGGTAGGGGCATGGCTGCATCTGCACAAGGGCGACTTCCGCGTGAACCCCGAGGACCCGCCGCTGTGGCACTACTGGGCCGCGCTGCCAAATGGCGAAAACGCGCTGAACCCGCGCATGGACGATGAGTGGTTCAAGATCGTTGCCGACGATGTCTTCCGCGAGTGGGCGTACGTGGTTGAAGTGCTGTATGGCACGGCCGGCAATGATGGAGAGGCGATCGTAATGCGCAGCCGCGCGATGATGCTGATTGTCGCCGTAGTGTTGGGTGGGGTGATTGCGTGGTGGTCGTGGAAGCTGGGCGGTGTCGTCGCCGCGCTCGTGGCGACCGCGGCCTTTGCGCTGGACCCGAACTTCCTTGCGCACGGGCCGCTGGTGAAGAACGACGTCTCGCTCACGCTGGTGATGCTGCTGCTTGTCATCGCCGTTTGGCGCGCGGGCCGGCGGCTGAGCGTGTGGAATGCACTGGCGATCTGCCTGCTATGCGGGGCGGGATTAAACGTGAAATTCAGCGCGCTGCTGCTCGGGCCGATGGTGCTGATTCTGCTGCTGAGCCGTGCCGTGGCCCGGCGGCCGTGGGTCGTGCTGGGGCGCGAGTTGCACTCGCGCGGGTGGAAAGCCGCGGCGGCGCTGGGCGTGTGCATCGCGGCGTTTGCGATGAGCTTCGTGAGCATCTGGGCGGTCTACGGCTTCCGCTACACGCCGACGCGGGATCCGAACCTGCTGCTGAACACCGAAAACATTGTGGACTACCTTCGGATGAACGAGCTCGTGTTCGAGCACGGTGAGAAGGGGGTGCGGAAGGAGCACATCGATCGATGGGAACCGGGCCTGTTCTCGAGCGGCGTGCTGTGGCTCGAGCAGAAGCGGCTGCTCCCACAGGCCTGGCTGAACGGGCTGCTATACACGCAGCAAAGTGCCGTGCTCCGCAAGACGTACCTGCTCGGCGAGTTCTCCATGACGGGGTGGTGGTACTATTTTCCGATCACGATGCTGGTGAAGTCGCCGCTGGCGCTGCTCTGCGCCACCGCGGGCGCGCTGGGGGTCGGGTTGCTCGCTTGGCGGCGCGAACGTTCCACTCTACTGCGCGAGCAGGGCTGGACCGTTTCCTGCTTCGCCGTCCCCGTCGGGGTGTACATGCTGGCATCGATGACGTCCAACTTGAACCTCGGCATCCGCCACGTCCTGCCTGTCTACCCGTTCGTGTTGATCGCCATTGGCACGGCGGCGGCGTATGCCTGGCGCAGCAAGCCGAGGACCGTGAAGATCACGGGAACCGTCCTGGTGACCGTGCTCGGTATCGAGACGCTGTCGGCGTTCCCGAACTACATCGCGTTCTTCAATGCCGCCGCCGGCGGATCGCGCGGCGGAATCCATATTCTGGGCGACTCCAACCTGGACTGGGGACAGGATTTGAAGCTTCTCGCTGAGTGGCAGCAGAAGCACCCAGGCGTCGACCTGTCGCTGTGCTACTTCGGGATGGCCGACCCGAAGTACTACGGCGTGTCATACCGCAACCTTCGCGGCGGCTACTTCCTCGGTCCCCCGTTTGAGCCCCCGCGCGTCCCGGGCATCGTCGCCGTCAGCGCGACGCACCTCCAGGGCATCTATCTGGAGGACGACCTCCGCCGTCTCTACAACGGCATTTGGAAAGAACTGACACCGAAGGAAATCCTCGGCGGAACAATCTACCTCTATGAGGCGATGGACGTGCTGCAACTGGCCGCCCGGCAGCGTCAGGCAAATCCGCCTCCCCTCGCGCGCTGACCCATCGCCCACCCCCCGTAAAGACCCCTCGTCGGTCCCCCGTCAAAAGTACTCATGACAGTAAGGCGCCGGCCCCTCGCCAAAAGCGTCCAACACCCCCAGCGCCCGCTCGTCCGTCGTCGTTAGCAACCCAAGCCGATGCGCCTCGCTCGCCAAAAGGTCCCCAAACACCACCGGCGCCCACACCCGATCCGCCATCTCCACCTGCACCGCCGCGGCCGTTGCCTTGGCGCTGACCCGCCCCTCACTGATTTCTATCGCCAGCTTCGTCACCCCGCCTTCCACGTCACGCACCCCAACCACGACGCTGCCCCGCGCAGTGCTCTGGAGGTTGATCGCTCCCAGCAACTTCACGTGATCGAGCACGCGAACCTGCATCCGGTTGAACGGCCGGGCCTCGGCTGTGGCGTGGTTGCGGTTCGCCCGGTGCGTCATCTGCGTCTCGGTCAACAGCAGGTTCAGCCGCAGGTCGGCGGGGAGCATAAGTTTCGCATTAGCGTACTGGTCGCGCAGACTTCCGATGAAGTGCAGCTGGCGGCGCAGGGCGGGGACATCCTCGTAAATCGTTTCTACGACCCGCACGCTGTCAGGCCCCGCCTGATCGTGCTTATCCTGAAAAAAGGCGACGGAGCGAATGGCGCCGCCGGCGGAGCGGTCGACGACGACAAATCCCTCGTCGGCTTGCCGGATGTAGCGCTCCCACAGGTGGCGCGGGCGCTCGATGTCGCCATGGGTATGCTCGGTCACGCGCTGCTTGAAGCGAACGAGCTCGTCCAGATCCTCGGGGCGGTAGAAACCGATGTCGTCGAACTCCCCCTTGGGCAGCACCGCCATCGGCAGCGTCCACTCGATGCGGCGCTCGACGAAGCCGTAGCCGAATTTTTCGTAGAACGATCCCCGAAAGGGCATCAGCGCCGAGACGACAAATCCGCGCTCGCGCGCCGCGCGGAGCATCTCGTTCATCACGAGCGTCGCAATGCCGGGCCCCGCGCCCGTTTTGCGCCGCTGCGTCTTGATCGTGCCCACGTGCGCCACGCCTTGGCAGCGGACGGGGCCGCCGCGCACCCACATGGTCATCGGGATGCTGGTGGCCGTGCCCACCGGCTCACCGTTTTTCTCAGCCAGGAGGAAATCGCCAGCCTTGATATGCGTTTCGTTCTGAATCCGCTCAACGTACGCCGGGAGCGCCGCACGCCCCGGTGCGAAAGACAGCATGCGCGCTTCCGCCACGCGCTCGCGCTCGTCATCGCCCACCCATCGCAGGTTCAGGCCCATGGCCGGAGAGATTAACCGCACAGACGCAGCGGACGCAGAGCAGGGCGGTGAAATTTTTGCTTTCTCCTCTGCGCCCTCTCCGCCGCTGCGGTTAAATTTCCCGCTTCATCAGGAGAACACCTATGGCCAGGATCGCGATTCTCGTCGAGAAGATTTACGAAGACCTCGAGCTGCAGTATCCGCGCCTGCGGCTGAGGGAAGCCGGTCACACCGTTGACATCGTCGGCCCTAAGGCTGGCGAAACGTACGTCGGCAAGCACGGGTATCCTCAGAAAGCCGACAAATCAGCCATCGACGTGAAGGCGAGCGACTATGCGCTGATTGTCATCCCCGGCGGCAGCTCGCCGGACCACATGCGACGCAACGAGCACATGGTGAAGCTGGTCCGCGACGCCGCGAGCAGGAATATCCCCATGGCGGCGATCTGCCACGGCCCATGGATGCTGTGCTCGACGAACGCGCTGCGGGGCAAGCGCTGCACGAGCTACATGAGCATTGTCCATGACGTGATCAACGCCGGGGGGCTGTGGGTGGACGAGGAAGTCGTGGTGGACGGGAACATCATCACGAGCCGCACCCCCGACGACCTGCCGAGCTTCAGCAATGCGATTTTGCAGCTGGTGAGCGAAGGGAAGGCGCAGGGGGTGAAGGGCAAGCCGGTGGCGCCGGGGTGGGTGAGGGAGGTGATCTGACGCGGACCTGCGCGAGATTCACCGCGGGCTCCCGCCCGCGGCTAGTCTATAACCTGGATGTGCGACCCATTTGCTGCGCGGGGACCTCTCGATCCGCGCGCAGCTTTTAAACCCCGGGCAGGCATTGGTTCGTCCGCGGCGGCAGCCGCAGGCGCGTGCAGCGACAGGCACGTCTGACCCACCTCCTCGACACGTACCTGCCGAACCACAGTGGACTTTTTTGGCGCGAAGGGATGCCGCCATGAGCGATCAAACGACGTGATTCTCCGCCTCGCCCACGCATTGGAGCGCGAAAACACGTTCAACTCCATCTGGCCATCGCTGCTTTGAAGCGGCTTATTGTGACACGGGCATCTTGCCCGTCGCTTGCAACTTTAGCTCGGGCCGGATGCCCGATCAGGTCTATGGCTTGTTCTCCAGCTTCGTGAAGGTGCCGTCTTCGGCGACGCGGAACTGAGAGAACTCCGTCGCCGCCGGCAATTCCAGCTTTGTTTTTTCCAGCTGCAACTTCTGCCCGCGGCATAACGCGATCATCGTCGGCCGCTGCTGTCCGTCTCGTCGCACGAGGACGAGTTTCGCGTCAGTGGTCAGTTCGAGCTCATCGAGCGTCACCGGACCGCCCGTGTCGTTGCTTAAGAGTAAGTCACTTCGGCCATCCGTCAGTTCCAGCAGCAGGGCGACCGATGCATCCGAGGCCATGGGAATGCGGGTGGATTTCGCGATCAGCGACTTCTCTCCGCTGTATGGCTCGAGGATTGTGACGAACGTGGAGTCCCCGCCGGGGCGGCGGATCATCACGCGGGGGGCCCATGCTTCGTCGGTCGAGTTATAGCCGCCGGCGACGACCCAGCCTTCGCACGTGTAAGCGTCAGCGGCGCTGGTGAAATCGGTATAGCGCACGCGGACGTCCGACGCGCCCGGCGGGCGGAGCTTGTAGCGATCCTCGACTTTCAGCTCGATTCCCCAGCCCGGTTTAGGTTGACGCGCCACCTGCACATTGCGCATCTGCGGGTGGGCAAAATCGCCAGCGCTCTCAAAAGCTAACCCACCAAGCGGCGACAAGGCGCCGAAGTGCCCCGTATAGAATTTCACGTGATCGGTTCCGCCGGCCACGCGGAAGACATCGAAGATGTAACTGTCGTCGTCGGAGACGTCGACGAGCGCGACGGTTCGCTCGAATCGCGTCGTGACGCCGGGGTTGAGGCCCGGCGCGTTCGCGCCGATCGCTTGAAAGCCATCGCCTGCCGCCCAGAGCGTCGTGGCGCCCGGGGCGGCGCCGTGGGGTTGGTTGGCGCCGTTGACGGTAACCGTGTTGTGCGCGAGCGTGGACTTATACCACTCGGCGCGCGGCGAGCTCCACCCGCCGAACTGCACCGGCGGGTAGCCAAAGTCCGGCATGAGGTCGAGGCCCCTGGCGAACAGCCCGAGGTTCATCCCATCGGCGTGGCCGTGTCCGCCCCATGCGTCGTAGTCGAGCCAGAGGGTGCGCGCTTTGTCGCCGCTGCCGGCGTGCAGCAGGGCCAGGCGCCATTCCGACTTGTTCGTGCTCGCGCGCTGGATTTCCGCACCGTGCTCGTTGATGACGCGCTTCATGTCGCGTTTGAACGCATCAGGATCCGCCTCGAACAGGTCGTAGGGCAGCCCATCCAGCTTGCCCTTGTTGCGGTGGTACACGACCTGTGCAAAAGCGGGATCCCTCGTGGATTTGTGCAGCTGCCAGAGGAATGAGTACATCGACGGCACGGCCACGCCGCTCATGTGCCCGGTCGCGCCGACGCCCTGGTCTGTGAGGAAGGAGACGCCGGCGTAAGCATTGAAGGGTTGCGCGAACCAGCCCGTGTCGCCGGAGAGCGGGTAGTACTTGTTGTCCGCCGGCCAGGTGTCGATGAAGAACCGCCACATCTGCGGGAGCCGGGGGTGGCGCTGAATCATCTCGGGCAGGAACTTCTCGTCCATGCGCGCGTAATAGCCCAGGAATTCAGCGAAGCGCTGGGCGGCGTAGGCGGAGTATCCGGCGAGGCCCTTCTCGCCGGTTGTCCCGTCAACGGCGCTGGTCTGCGCGATTACGGGATCCAGCATCGCCATCACTTCGGCGCGGTTGTTCGGCCAATCCAGCGCGGTCATGATGACTGCCTTCGTCAGGTGCTCCTGCGGATAATTTGAATAGATTTTGTGCCGGTTGGCGATGGCATCGCGGAGGATACGGCTCTCGACATTGGCGAAGATGTCGGCGGCGCTGGTTTTCTTCGTCGGGGTGTCGAACCGCTTGCTCTTGCCAACGAGGAAACGCACCAATTGTGCGTCGCCCGCGATCGCGCCCTTGATTGCGTCGTAGGCGAGCACCATCTCGCGCGTCTCAATCGTCGCATCATGCCAGACGGACACGTAGCCATCAGCGTGGACCGCTTCGTACAGGATCCCCTGGGTCTTGAAGTCGAACCCCGGGTACAGGTCAGCCACGCGGTCGAGCAGGATCATGGCTTTGTGCGCATAAATCGGTTCGCCGGTGACGATGTACGCGGTGGCGAGGCTGCGGATCCCACGATGTACCGCTTGCTTCCAATGGCCATGAACAAGGTAAGCCGGGATAAACCGCCAGTGCTTGCCGTCCTTGCCGATATAGCCGGTGCCGTCGTCAACACCGAAGGTGTGGAGCGGATCGTTCTTGTCCGGGTGCTCGGTATTGAACAGGAGCGATCGGTCGGCCTTTTTCGGGTCAAACACGCCGTGGGCATCGAGACCGGATTCATGGAATTTTGCGAAGTCGTTTTTCGGGAAAACCTGGGCGCAGTCGGCGTGTGGGCACGTCACTTTCCATGGTTTGTGGATCGCGTCGATCTTCCAGTCGTACATCGGCACGGGCTTCTCGCACGCGGGGCAGTGGCCGTTGCTCCAAACCATCCACGAGCGCGGGAGAGTCGCGCCGAACATCAGTTTCCAGAGCTGCTCATCGGACATCTTCTTCCACGGCTCCGCGGCCGCGATCGCCTGCTTCCGCACGTCCCGGCCCCAGTCGTCGCGGTCCATGTTCTTCCGGGCCCGATCGAGCAGGTGGGGGGGGTAAAAGGCCGAAGACCTCGGAGCGGGCGAAGAATCGGCGGCAAGCGCAGGACCGCTGACAACGACCAGTAGTGCGAGGAGGGCTATGAAAGGACGCATCATGCTCCCTATACCACGGCGGGACGGGAAGGTTGCCCCTGCTGGCCGGTGTGGGCGTAAAGCTCTTCGATCAAGTCGCAGGTCTTTGCCATCGGATCCACGTCCAGAAACCGCGCTGCGATGTGCCGGCAGGCGCTGGCGATGTGGCTGTTGGTCAGCAACGCGTTCAGCTTCGCCGCCACCGGTTTCGCCTGATAATTTCGGCGCTTGATCCAATCACCCGCGCCGAGGTGCGCGACGCGCTGCGCATTGTCGAACTGATCGTGGGCCATCGGCATCACCAGCTGCGGGATGCCCGCCGCCAGCGCCTGCGACGTCGTGCCGATCCCTCCGTGGTGCACCAGGGCGGCGCAGCGCGGGAGGATGCGGCTGAACGGGGCGTAATCAAAATGCCGGACGGTCGTCGGCAGGTCCGTGGGGATGTGCTCTCGATGACGCGACAGCAGGATGCCCCTGCGGTTGAGTATTTCGCAGGCCGTGGCGCTCTCGCGAAAGAATGACTGGCCGAAAGTCATTGCCGAGCCGGGAGTGAAGACGATGGGCGGCTCTCCCGCACCCAGGAAGGCTTCCAGCTCCGGCGAGACCGGCTCGACGTCGCCCTCGTCATACAGCGGAAACTGCGTCAGCCGCAGCTGCGCCGGCCAGTCGGGCTGCTTCGAGGCGAACCAGTCGGGGAACAACCCCAGCACGAGGTCGGGCGACAGCCACCAGTTGTCGAGGATATGCCGCACGGGCGGCAGCCCGACGTCCGCACGGATCTGGTTGATCGGCGGGGCGAGCAGCCGATCGATCACCAGCGTGTCGATCATCCACCACATTGCCCGCTTCACGGCCAGCGGCAGCCAGTCGGGCATGTGCAGCCCGGGCAGCCTGGGCGGCTGGTGCATGCTGCGGAACACCGCCGGCGCGAGCTGAACCGTCGCCGTAGGCACGCCAAGCTTGTCCTGCGCGATCCGGGCGCCCAGGGCAATCGCATGCGCGACGACCACCGTCTCAAAGGGAATATAGCGGCGGGCAATCGCGTCGAAGGTCGGCTGCGTCGCCGGGAGCACCCCATGCTGAAAGACGGCCTTGAACCCCTTCAGGGGATGCCAAAGATCTGGGTTAGCCAGCGCGTGGCGAAACTCGTCGAAGGTGCCCAGGGGGACAAAGTCGTCGAACCCCGCCTTGCGCGCCAGCGGCTCAAAATACGGGCTGGCGACGAACGTGACGCCATGGCCGCGCTCGCGCAGCCCCAGCGCAATGCCGAGCATGGGATGAATGTCGCCATGACTGCCAAGGGCGATGACGAGGGCGTGCATCGGGAGAGGGTAAGCCGAGGCTCGAAAACAGAAATCCGGATGAATGAAGAATCACCGAAGCCCGAACGAACGCGCCGGTCCCTCTTCGTCATTCGGACTTCGTCATTGGGGCTTCGTCATTTGTTCGGCATTCTGGTTTCGAGCTTCGGGTTTCTCCGCGGGCTCTCCGCGGGCTTTCTCACAGCCCCATCAGGTGCTCCATCACCGCCAGATCCAGCGCCTCGTAGTCCCGGTTGGCGATGCATTGCTGCTCGAGTTTCTTGTCGAACGTCCGCACCTTCTCGACCAGCGCGAGAAAGATTCGCCGGCTGTTGGAGAGGTGCTTCGTCGCGACCTCCGCCTTCTGCGTGCGCATCGCCTTCACATCCAGGCCGATGAAACGCCCGGTATCGCCGTAGTTTCCCAGCTCCAGCACGCGGACCTGGTTGTACGCCTGGCGGAGGTTGTTGCTGCCGAAGCTCTTGTCCTGGTCGAACTTCAAACCGTTCTGGTCATTGAGATGCACGCCCCAGAGCTTGCCCAGCGCCAGCGCGAATGCCATCTCATCGGAGGGGTCGTTGCCGACGAGCAGCGCGTGGGCGGTCTCGATGAGTCCGCCGACGCGACCAGGGTCCGCCGTCTTCGCCCCGATCGCCAGGGCGTGGCCGATGGTCGGGATGTACATGTGGTCCATCGGCTCGTTCGGCTTGGGCTCAATGGCGATGCGGACCTCCTTGTCGTGCTCGAGCACCGCGTTGAGCGCATCGATCAACCATTTGTGGGCCTCGATGGCGTTCTTCGACTCGCGGATGTACGTGCCTTCGCGCGCCAGCCACAGGACCATCAGGTCCGTGCCCAGTGTCCGCCCGATGTCCGCCGTGCGCTTGAGGCGGTCGATCGCCCAACTCCGCACGGCTGGGTCGTTGGCGGTGAACCCCCCGTCCACGCCCTTGGGGTCTTCCCACAGCCGCGGGGCGACGAATTCGGCGACAAGCCCCTCGTCCTTCAATGCCCCGGCGAGCTGCTTCGCGTCTTTCTCCACCTGCTGCGCCGACTTGTTGTCGACGTCGGGCACCGCATCATCGTCGTGCAGCTGCACGCCCTCGAAACCGAGCTTCTTGTACTCCTTCAGCTTCTCCGCGAACGCGATGGTTCGGCGCACGGTCGGGCCGAAGGGGTCGGACCCTTCGTGGATGTTCCACGGACCAAACGAGAAGCGGTAATTACGCGGCATGCGGTTTTTCCTGTTGAAAAGGAGCGGCGAACGCGGGAGGCGGTTGTATCGGACGGAAGGTGGGTGAGCAAGCGATCGCAGGCTCGCCTCCGGCTTCCTGCGGGTTGCGGTGACCGATTCGATCTGGGTCACGTGGCGCTAATGCTTGTCACCCCTCGATACGTGTGATAGATTTACGAGGCAAACAAGCACGGCAACCATATCTGGTGCGGCCAGGCACGTCGGTTCTGGTCGTGCCACCTTCGCAAAGGAGAATTTACGTGGGCATCCGAGAGACGCTGAATAAAAACCCCGCCATCACGACCGGCGCCACCGCCGCCATCATCCTCATCGCCATCGGGTTCATCATCTATCAGATCAGTGGAAGCGGCGCGCCCGGCATTGCAACCGAGGCGTACTACACCATTGATGATGGGAAAAACTGGTTCGCCGACGACATCAACAAGATTCCGCCGTTCGAGAAGGACGGGAAGCAGGCGGTCAAAGCCTATGTGTACAAGTGCCCCGGGAGCGATCCGTTCGTTTCCCACCTCGAGCGCTACACCCCCGAAGGGAAGAAGGCGATGGAGGCGGCACAGAAGTCGACTGACCCGAACAATCCGGTCATGGTGGAGGATGTGATGATGATGGGGGTCGAAGTGAAGAAGCCGCTCACCGGCGACAAGGGCTGGGTCAGGCAGTCGAATGCCATCGCGGCGGCCAAGATAATGGAACTGAAGTGCCCGGACGGGACGACCGAAGGAATCGAGCCGGTGGTGCCGTAAGAAACGCCGCGAAACAGGTTCCAAATAGGTCCCAACAACGAAAGTCAAAAGCTCCAAACTCGCTGTTTGGAGCTTTTTTCTTTCGTCTTGTGCGGTTTGTTTGGTTCTTGGAATTTGGTTCTTGGAGCTTTCCTATTTGTATGCTTCCAGGATCCGCTGAATCACCGCGGACGTGCTGCGGCCATCGACGAGCGGCGCCAGCGCGACGCGGCCGCCGCAGGACTCGACGAAATCCCAGCCAACCACCTGCTCCTTCGCGTAATCCGCCCCCTTTACGAGCACGTCCGGCTTCAACTGCTTGATCAGCTCAATCGGCGTGTCCTCGTCAAAGCGGACGAGATAATCGATGCTTTCGAGCTCCTCGAGAACGCCAATCCGGTCGTTCTCGTTGATGATCGGCCGCTTCGATCCCTTCAGCCGGCGGATCCCGTTGTCCGTGTTCACGCCGACGACCAGGATGTCGCCCTGGGCTTTGGCGAACTTGAAATACGTGACGTGACCGAGGTGGATCAGGTCGAAGCAGCCGTTCGTGAAGACGATCCGCTTCCCGGCTGCGCGGTGTCGCGCCAGCTCCGGGATGATCTGCTCAGGCGTGCGCTGCTTGCCCAGGTGCAGGTGAGCTTCGGCGAGCAGTTCCTGCACGATTTCGTCTGGACGGATGGGGACGGCGCCAAAGCGCTCGACTTCGAGCCCCGCCGCGACGTTCGCCAGTGCGACGCACTCGGCCCAGTCGCCGCCCGCGGCGCGGGCAAGGGTGAGGACGGCGTGCACCATGTCGCCGGCGCCGGTCACATCGAACACCTGCCGAGCGCGCGTCTTGAGCCATCGCTGCTCGCCATCCTTCGTCGCCAGGTACGACCCGTTCTTGTCGAGGGTGACGACGGCGGCTTGCAGGTCCAGCTTCTCGCGCAGCGCCTCGGCGACGACTCCGTACTGCTCGGGTGAATCGGCCTTCAGCCCCGTCGCCTTCTCCGCCTCGGGACGATTAAGCTTCATCGCCGTTGCCCCCGCGTAGCGCGAGTAATCGGCGATGGCTGCGGGATCCACAATAACCGGCACGCCCCGCTGCCGTGCAAGCCCGATTACGTGTTTGCATACCTGCGGCGTGAGCAGCCCTTTGTTGTAGTCCTCGATGCACAGCACGTCGGGCCCGCCGTTGGCCCCGCCCTCGAGCATTGACTCGACGCGCGCCACGACCTGTTCCGCAACGGCCGCGCTGACCGGCGCCGGGTTCTCGAAGTCCAGGCGCATCATGGTCTGCGCGTGGCGGTGCTGTGCCGACCCGACGAGCCGCATTTTCGCGACGGTGGGGCGATCGCTTGCCTCGACGAGTCCGGCATCGTACCCGCAACCGCATTCGCCGAGCAGCTTTCGCGCCGCTCGCCCCATGTCGTCGTTGCCGACGACGGCGATCATCGCCACCTCCGCCCCCAGCACCGCCAGGTTTGCCGCGACGTTCCCCGCCCCGCCCAGGCGCAGCTCCTCGCGCTCGAAGCGCAACACAGGCACCGGCGCTTCCGGCGAGATCCGCTCGACGTCGCCGTAAAGGTACCGGTCGACCATCAGGTCCCCGATGACCACGACGCGTCGCCCGCGGAGCTTGTCAACCAGTTCGATGAGGCGGGTGGGCATAGGTTAGAACGATTGTAGCCAGCGGTTCACGTCATGGCATGTCGAAGGCGCGCCGCACAGCGGCGAAAACCTCGTCAAGCTTCTGATCCGAAACGCGAACGAGCCGAGTGAGTAATTGGCGCCTACGCACTTCACTTGGGATGTTGCGAATATTCGTGGTGAGAGGTGCAACCGTAACGCTGCTTCAAATGAGTCAACGCGCCGGAGCGGGTCAGGATGACCACAGGCCTACGTTTGGACTCAATTGGGAAGCTCCGCCAGCCAAATGTCACCCTGTTTCATCCGGCTTGACTGTCGTCTGGCCATGTTCCTTCGCCCACCCATCGGAGAAATCGTCCTTCGGCCAGACCTGCGCCGCCAGCTCCGCGCCGAGGTTGCCAAGCTCCTCGTCGCTCGCGGCGATGCGCTTCAACAGCTCCTGCGCCAAGATCAGCACCTGACGAGACTGCGCGGGCGGCAATTGGAAACAGCCTCGGCGACCGCGCGAACGGTCTCCTCCGAGGTCCACTCCTGCGGCGGAAGCTCCTTGGCGGCAGCCAGGCTCGTTTGATATCTTTCAATAAATCACCCATCGCGAATCGCTCCCGCGCACCGCGCACCGGCCGCGGTCCTATACGTCCAGATTCTTCACTTCCAGCGCGTGCTCCTCGATGAACTGCCGGCGGCGTTCGACGTCTTCGCCCATCAGCACACTGAACATGCGCTCGGCGACGCCGGCTTCTTCCAGTGTCACGCGCAGGAGCACGCGCTTGCTTGGATCCAGCGTCGTTTCCCATAGCTCTTCGGCGTTCATCTCCCCCAACCCCTTGAAGCGGCCAACCTCGATGCCCTGTTTTCCGAGGCGGTGAACCTCCGGGAGAATGTGGGCGACGCCGGCGATGTCGTGAGACTTCTCGTCCTGGACGAGGGCGTACTTTGTTCGGAGCTTCTCGCCCGTGACCGACTCCTCCTGCGTGAGGAAATAGTCGTCGATCAAGAGGCCGTACTGCTCGAGCTGAACGAACAGCTTTTCCAGCTCCTTCACCTCGTGCAGCTCCTGGTTCTTCTGCAGCCGGCGCTCGCCCGCGGGCTTTGCCCCGGGTTTGCCGTTGCCGTTCGCGCCGGCGTTCGCATTGCCGCTGGGGGTGCCGTCGCCGGCGCCCTGGACCTTTTCCATTTCGGGGTCGGCGACGATCAGCTGCTCATCGCGGAGGAACGAATCTCGCTGATCGACTGAGTGGAAGAATTTCTCTTCGCCCTCGACGACAACGCGGTACAGCGGCATTCGTCCGGCTTCGTCGCGCAGAGCGAGGAAGTCGGCGAAGTCGATCCCGCGGCGGCGAACGACCGTCACCAGCTCCTCGAGCTTGCTCAGCAGCTCGACGACCCGCCGCACTTCCTCGCCGACCAGGCGGCGGGATTCGGCGCCGGTGTCGGCGTCGCGAATCTGCAGATACGTGTTCTCCAGCCCCAGGTCTGTCAGCGTCTGCCGATACACGCGCTCGTTGATCACGTACTCGACCTTCTTTTTGCGCGTCACCTTGTACAGCGGGGGCTGCGCGACGTAGACGCGGCCGGCCTTGATCAGCTCCTGCATGTGGCGGAAGAAGAACGTGAGCAGCAGCGTTCGAATGTGGCTGCCGTCAACGTCGGCGTCGGTCATGATGATGATCTTGCCGTACCGCCGCTTCTCGAGGTTGAAGTCATCGCGGATACCGCAGCCCAGCGCGCTGATGATCGTGCGGATTTCCTCGTGCCCGAGCATCTTCACGAGGTTCGCCTTTTCGACATTCAGCAGCTTGCCGCGAAGGGCCAGGATCGCCTGAATGTTGCTGTCTCGCCCCTGCTTGGCGCTGCCGCCGGCGGAGTCGCCTTCGACGAGGAAAAGCTCGGTGTCTTCGTTGGACTTGCTGCGGCAGTCCGCCAGTTTTCCGGGGAGGGTGTTGCCTTCGAGGCTGTTCTTGCGTCGCGTCAGCTCGCGCGCCTTGCGCGCCGCCTCGCGCGCCTCGGCGGCGAGCATGCCTTTCTCAAAGATCGCCTTCGCGTCCTTCGGGTTCTCCTCAAAATACTGCCCCAGCTTCTCGTTCATGGCAGAGCTGACGAATCCTTCCACTTCGCTGTTGCCCAGCTTGGTCTTCGTCTGACCCTCAAACTGCGGCTCCGGGAGCTTGACGCTCAGGACGGCGATGAGTCCTTCGCGCACGTCGTCGCCCGTGGGGCGCTCGGCCTTTATCCAGCCCGCGTTCTCCGCATGACGATTCACCGTCCCCGTCAGCGCGGTTTTGAACCCGCTCAGGTGTGTGCCGCCCTCGTGCGTGTTGATGTTATTCGCGAAGCTCTCGATCGTGTCGGCGTAGCCGTCGTTGTACTGCATCGCCACTTCAAGCATCAGGCCGCTGGTCTCATCGACCTTCTTGAAGTAGATGATCGGGTGCAGCGTATTCTTCCCGTCGTTGAGGTACTTGACGTACTCGACCAGCCCCTGGCTGTACTGAAATTCGTCCTTTTTCCCGGTCCGCTCATCCTCGATAATGATGTGCAGACCCTCGTTGAGGTAGGCCAGCTCGCGGGCGCGCTTCTGAAGGACCTCGTACTTGAAGTCGGTCTCGGGGAAGATCTGGCTGTCGGGCTTGAACGTGACCTTGGTTCCGCTGTTTGTGCTCTTGCCGATTTCCTTAAGCGTGCCGACGGTCTTGCCGCGCTCGAATTCCATGTGGAACGTCTTGCCCTCGCGCGAGACTTCCGCCTCAAGCCACTCCGACAATGCGTTGACCACCGATGCGCCGACGCCGTGCAGTCCCCCCGTCACTTTGTATGCCGCCTGCCCGCCGTGCTCGAACTTGCCGCCGGCGTGCAGGACCGTGAACACCACCTGGATCGTGGGAATTTTCTCCGTCGGGTGCATGCCCACCGGGATGCCGCGTCCGTCATCCGTGACGGTGACGGAACCGTCGGCGTTGATCTTGATGTAGATGGTGCTCGCGTAGCCGGCCATGGCCTCGTCGATCGAGTTATCGACGATTTCCCAGATGAGGTGGTGCAGGCCGCGGGCGGTGGTATCGCCGATGTACATCCCCGGGCGGACGCGGACGGCCTCGAGGCCTTCGAGGACGCGGATCATGCCTTCGTCATATGCCCCATCGAGGGGTGCGGGGGAAGGGGCTTGCTGGCCCGGTTCATTCGTCGGGTTCTGATCGGACATTAAATCTCCTGCGGCAATTTTCTGCAGCATCCATGCAACGTCGCAAAAGACGTGGATGAGGCGGGTCTGATTATCTCAAAAAGTCTCCCTTAATACTACGCTCCCTGAGATGAAAAGGTTGGTTTTACGCACCCAACGGTTGCCAGATTCGGCGCTTGCGGCGGCGTTGTCGACCGGCGTAGGATTCGCCCGTGAGCGACTGTCGTTCTAGCGCACTCCTCGCTGCACTTTTGACCTTTTGCTGTGTTGCGCCGGCTCCTGCCGCCGCGCCCGATTCTAAGCTGCAGGCGCAGGCCCAGGCCCAGGTGCAATCGCATTTGCGCGAGCTCGTGGGAGCGCTGGCTCATCCTGATCCGCTCGAGCGCGAGCGCGCCGAGAAGGAGCTGGTTTCCATCGGCGCGGATGCGCGCGAGGCCGTCGTCGAAGCGACGCGGTCAGATGACCCCGAGCTCGCCTCCCGCGCCCGCGGCGTGCTCCTGCGATTGCCGTGGTCGCTCCCGACGGACACGCCCCGGGCGCGTCACCTGCTCGCGCGGTATGGCCACCCCGGCCAGGATCGCCGGCAGATCATCGCCCAGCTCGCCAACCCGGCCAGTCCGGAGATCACGGCGCTGCTGCGCTTGCTTGAGGAAGAGCCCGAGACAGAGACGCGCTGGCACATCGCCCGCCAGCTCGAGCGGCTCGATAGCCTGGAACTCGATCGGCGCCTGAAGGAAATCACACCGCAGGACACCAACGCACCGGCCATATACCTCGCAGCGCGGCGTGCCATCGCCAGCGATCGCCCGCGGGCGCTGAAGTTGCTTCGGCGCGTGATCGAGCTGGAGGCGGTGGTCTCGGCCCCGGCGATGTACGAGGTCTTTGAAGCATTCGATGAGCTCTTGCGCGATGCCGCGCGCACGTCGGACTACGTCCGGATGGCTGATCTGCTCCGTCAACAACGCGTTCGCGCGACGGGCAGCCACTTGGCGCGGATCTCCGCAGCGCGACTGCTGGCGCTGCACGCGTACGCTGGGCCGTTCCCAGGCTACGCCAACGACGTGCGGTCGATGGGGGAGACCGTCGAGCGGCCGGTGTTCGCGGACGTGCTCGCGGGGCTGTACGCGCAGGTTGGCCTGCCGGTCCCGCCGCCGCTGGCCGCATGGGCGCAGGCCGTCGCACGGGCGCAACCGGAGATGCGCTACTGGGCTGGCGTGTTTCTCATGCAGCAGCGGATGCTCGACGCCGCGGAGAAGGAGCTGGGGTATGTAGTCGCCATGCACTCCAGGCCGTCGCCCGCGGAGGAACGGGGGGCTCCGCCGATGTACGAGTACGACGGCATCACCGCCACCGCGCACGAGATGCTCTCGCGGCTAACCGGCGAGCGCGGGGATGATCTCGCCGCCGCCGACCACCTCAAGCGCGCCGCCGAACTGCGCGCCGACGCCGGTGGTGCCGTCCGCATCGAGCGCCGTGGCATCGTGGCGAAAAACGCCGCCGCAGACCGCCTCGATGACCGCGCCGCCGAAATGCACTGGCGCTACCTCCGCGCCGCCCGCACGGCCGGGGATCAGAAGAAGCTCCGCGAGCATCTTGACGTGCTCAAAACCGCCACCCCGGCCAACACCGATATCATTCTCGACGTCGTTCCCCTGCTGAAGGAGACCGGCCAGGCCGAAGCCGCCCGCGCGATGTTTGACCGGGCATACAAGGACCTCCGCGCCCGCGTCGACGCCGACCCCGCCAATCCCGAGCCGATGAACAACCTCGCCTGGCTCTGCGCCCGCTCCGGCGAGCGGTTGGAAGAAGCCTTGGATCTCGCGACCAAAGCGATCACGCTCGACCCGGAAAACGCCGCATATCTCGACACCGCCGCCGAAGCCAACTTCCGCGTGGGCAACGTCGACGAAGCCGTCCGCCTGGAGACGAGGGGCCTGGAGTTCCGCCCCAATGACCGGTTCATGCGCGAACAACTCGAGCGGTTCAAAGCGGCGAAGAAGTAGCGTCCGAGCATGCGCAGAATCTGCTGGAAAGCATGTCAAAGCCGCACACCTTTGAAGTCACGCCGGCGGTTTACTGCGTCATGCGGCGATCATACTTCACCTGCTCCTATCTGGTTGACCGGGCCGAGGGGCTTGTCGCCATTGATGCCGGGATGAAGTCCACCGGGAGCGAAATGCTCTCGGCTATAGCCGAGATCGGACGCAAGCCAACTGACGTCCGGGCCGTCCTTCTGACGCACTGGCACAACGATCATGCGGCCGGTGCATCAATGCTTGCCCACATGTCGGGGGCCGACGTTTATTATTCATCGGCGGAGTCGCCGCACCTCGATGGCAAGCTGGCGGCCGCAGGGATTCGGGGCCGGCTGTCTGCCCTCGTGCCGGAAACGGGTCCGCTCGTTCTCCTGAAAGGTCTGCTGGGCAACGCGCCGGAACAGCCGGTTGAGGCGACGCGGTTCGTGCGCGAGGGCGACTCGATCGAAGGGTTTGAAGTGCTCGAAACGCCCGGACACACCCGCGGGCACCTCAGCTACTATTATCGCCCTTTGCGGGTGCTGTTCGCAGGCGACGCCTTGGCTGTTATTAGCGGTCGCCTCCGATTCATGGCACGGCCCGTGACCGAGGACCTGAGCGCAGCGCGGGCGTCGATGCAGCGCTGCCTGTCGCTTCCAATCGACTTCATCTGCCCCGGCCACCGCGAGCCCATGACGCGCGACACGCGAGCCGAATGCGCGCGCGTCAAGGCATATCTGGACAGCAATGGTCGCTGGCCGCTCCTCGGATGACCGCATCGCGGCCAATGCCGCGCCGCTTCTCCCGGTCTGAGGATATACTTCAAGTATGTTCCGCCTCACGCGCGAGGTGCGCTTTGCCATCAACGACGCGCCGGACGATCAGATCGGTAGTGCACCCACGAACAGCTATGCGGGGTATCCGTCGCTGACGGGGCTCGGGTACTTCTTCGCCGTGCAGGTGACGCTCGCGGGGGAGCTGGATCCGCGCAGCAGCTATCTCCTGAACATCAAGCAGGTTGACGAAGCTGTGCGGCAGGTGGGTGTGCCGCTGGTGGCGCGGG
The DNA here is from genome assembly GCA_035936155.1 of Tepidisphaeraceae bacterium. Lineage (GTDB taxonomy): Bacteria > Planctomycetota > Phycisphaerae > Tepidisphaerales > Tepidisphaeraceae > DASYWJ01. The sequence goes on from DASYWJ010000096.1 coordinate 68,698, forward strand.
CAATCCGCCGCAAGCAGTTCGGCGGCGGCGCGAAGGTGGCGCAGGAGGTTTTCGAGGAACTGCGGTATGTCTGGCCCGACCACGTGCACCTGCACGACCTGCGGCTGGCGCTCTCCCCGTTTTTGTCGATCGACGTTTTCGCATCGGAGTTCCCCATGGTCCGCCTCAGCCAGAAGTTTGAGTTCGCCGCATCGCACCGGCTGCATTGCCCGACGATGAGCGACGCGGAGAACGCCCGCACCTTCGGCAAGTGCAACAACCCGCACGGCCACGGGCACAATTACGAAGTGCAGGTGACGCTCCGGGGCGTGCCGCGTCCGAACGGCGAATTGATGCACGTCCCCGCGATGGAGCGGCTTGTCGCAGAGCACGTCATCGACCGGTTCGATCACAAAAACCTCAACATCGAGCTCGAGGAATTCCGCGAAGTCGTCCCGAGCGTGGAGAACATCGCGAAGGTGATTTATGGAATTCTGGAGCCGAGGTTCGAGCAGCAGGGCGCCACCCTTGCGAGCGTGACGGTGTGGGAGACGCCAAAAACGTGGTGCGAGTACTCTGGGGACTGATTTTTCTTCGGGGATTGAGTTTCCTGCGGAGGCGCCGCGTGTGCGCGTGAGGCGTCAACCCGTGTGATCGAGTCGCGGTGAAGTCGTGCGAGCCCCTGCGTCAGTGAGTTGTACTTCGCGAGCATTTTTGGGCGCTGCTTACAGCACAGGCCGTGCCGTACATTGGCGGTTGGACGGCACGGGCCGTCATGGTCGGTTAAACGGAAAGGAGCCTTTCATGTCTCGGATGGAAGATAGTGGAATGTCGCAACAGGGTGGCGAAGCTACTCAGGGCCAAGGCGCGGCCCAGCTGCGCGAGACGGCGCAGCAGGTGCAGGAAAACCTTCGCAACCTCGGCAGCCAGGTGCGCGAGCAGGCCACCCAGCAGTACGGCCAGCTGCGCGACCAGGCGACGGAATACTACGAACAGGGTCGCCAACGCGCAACCGAGATGGAACAGACCCTCGAGCAGTACGTGCAGGAGAAGCCAATCCAGTCGCTGCTGATCGCCGCCGGCGTCGGCATGCTGCTCGGCGTGCTCTGGAAGCGAAGCTAGGGCTCGGTCAATTTCGGATTGGGATCGCGGATTGCGGATCGGACTGGCACCGCGCGCGGGGCGCAGCGCCGCGCGCGGGTAGCGTGCGTGCCAGATCCAAAATCTGCCATCCGGATCCGCAACACGGAACATGAGGGCCGCGATGGACCCGCAGCAGACGAACTCGACGCGCCCCGGGGCGGGCGGGCGCCTGGGCGACAGTTGGGAAGACGGCCCATCCGATACCGAACGCTCGCCCGCTGACGCATTCAAGGACCTCGGCAGCCACCTCGGTGAGCTCAAGGCGTACGCAACCTACTACCTCTCGGCCAAGGCCGACGGCATTAGGGTGTCCGTCCGCAACCTCGGGCTGTATGCGGTGCTGGGGGTCGTGGGGCTCACGGCCGGTGGCGCCGCGGTGGTGACGGCGACCGTGCTCCTGCTTACCGGCATCGCCGGCGCCATCAGCGCGATCTTCCGCTCCGACTTTACCCCGCCAGATCGCACGTGGATCGGCGAGATCACCGTCGGCATTCTCATCCTCGGCGGCGTTGCGATCGGCGCCATCCTGTTCATGAAGAAGCTCACCGCCGCGTCTCGGGAAAGGACGGTCAAGAAGTATGAATCCCGACAGCAACAGCAGCGCATCAAGTACGGGCACGACGTCCACGAGCGGGCAGAATCAGCGCGATGAGAAGCCCGCCGGGCCCGCGAGCGAAGCCGAGTTCCTCCAGCGTCAGGCGGACGAGGCGGCCAAGGCGATCTCGCAGGTGTTTGGCGAGCTCTCCAGGAGCCTGCGCGATGGCGTGGACCCAACGCTCTGGACGAAGGAGCACCCTTGGGCCATGGTCGCCGGCGCCACCGTCGCCGGCTTTGCGGCAGCGGCGGTGTTCGTCCCGTCCAAGGAAGACCAGGCCCTGCGCCGGCTGGCGGCGATGGAGCGGGCGCTGATGCCCGGCAGGCCGTCCACGCGTGGGCACCGTGAGGACAACGGCGACGATTCCGGCGAGGACGGCGGCGCTAAGAACTATTCCAGGGGCCGAACCGGGTTCATGGGTGCGATCGGCAGGCAGGTGCTCGAGGCGATCAAGCCCGCCGTTATGAGCGCCCTGACCGCCGGGATTACCGCCAAGGCCGCCACTTCCCAAGGCGAACAAGCCCCGCCGCCGTCAGGGTCGGACCCGAACCAGGCATCTGCCCAGGGGCAGCAGGGGTCCGCGCCCGGCGACCCATCGGCGGCCATCTAAGGGGCCCCGCCCGCGCGGAGCAACACCGGACAGGAGACATCCCTTGCCCGCCTTGACGCACGCCCGCGCGCATCAGGGTGTCGCGCTCGAATTTTTCCGTTGGTGGGTGCTAAACTCCGAGGTAGGCTGATTCTCGTTCGGTTCGGCGATCGGGGCGTCCTTTCGTCGAACCTCCCGTCACACCGTTTCGGATCGCGAGTGTTTCACATGTTGTCGTCGCTGCTGCGCCGCGTCGCGCCTCTGCCCGTGCTGGTCTGCGTCCTCTGCTGGGGTCTCGGCCCGACGCAAGGCCCGGTGACGCGCGCCGCCGAATCCGCCGCCGCCGACTCCGACGAAACTGTTGTGAACGATGCGCTCGCCGATGCCGAAGCCCGCGCCATCCGCAAGTTGCACCTCGTCCGCCCGGACCTGATCCCGTACCCGATCGCCTACGAAGTCTGCTGCTGAAGCCCGCGGGGCGGGAATCTTCAAGCGCCAGAATGCAAATCCCAAACAAACTGGCAAACGGCAAGGGAAAAGGGCGCAACCTCGCTTTGTTTTTTCTCCTTTTCCGCCATTCTTGGAATTTGGAGTTTGTTCATTGCTTCTTTCCCATACAGGCACCTGCGTTTCGCCCCCGTTATGCTGACCGGCGGCGCTGTTATTGGACGCAATGCGCCAGCTGCGTCCGAATAAAATTTTCCCGCGCGCTTGCGCCTCATGTCACGCGTTGCCCAGCCGATACAAACGTCATAACCCGTGCCGCTCGCCGTTGGAGGTGGCCGGCCTTAAGTACCCTCTGTTGGAAGGAGTCCCCACCATGTCGGATGAAATGAAGAACGATGTCTCGCCCACCGTCGCGCTGTTCCAGAAGGCGCATGCGAACCTCGTGCAGTTGCAGCGGCTGGACGATCAGATCGCGCAGCTGGCCGAGAAGCGCCGCAAGATCCAGGCGGAGCTGCGCGAGGCGCAGTCGATGCTGAATGAAGAAATTGACCGCGCCGCCACGCCCGCCGACGGAGCGTCCATGAAAGTTGCCGCCGCCAACGCGCGCCGCCGAATCAACGGCGAAGCCATGGCCGCAGCGGCGTAGCACGCGCGTCCATCCATATCGCAACAAGACCCGGGCCGGAGTTCCCTCCGCCGCCCGGGTTTCTTGTTGGCGAAAAGTCACTGAGGCGGGCGAGCATCGCACCTCGTGAACCGGTAGAATTTCCGCACATGAAGGCCGCTTCGGTTCCGAGCGATCGCGCCGGCGAACCGTCTGGCGGTCCACGGCGTAATTCCGGCAGGTCGATATCTCCAGGGGCAAGGCTCGCACGTATGGCAAAGAAGGTCGCATTGGTGGGTCATTGTGGTCCGGACAGCAGCTTTCTGCGCATGGCGGTGTCGTCGGCGGATCGATCGGTGCAGGTCGTGATGGCGGATGACTCAAGCGAGCTGAACAAGGCGCTGGAGCAGGGAGTGGATCTGCTGCTGCTCAATCGGGAGATGCCCTACGGCTTCGACGATGCCGAGGGGGTCGCCCTCATCCGCAAGCTCCGCACCCGGCACCCTGCAGTGAAGATGATGCTCGTGAGCAACTACCCCGAAGCGCAGGCCGCCGCGATTGCCGCGGGCGCGCTGCCGGGCTTCGGGAAGCGCGAGATCGGGACGCCGCGCGTCTCACAGGTGCTCCGCGAAGCGCTCGCACAGTAGCGCAGTATCAGATCAAAACCTTCATCCACGGCCGGCAGCCGCTGGCGCTCGCGTCCGATTTCTTGCGTCGATTGTTGGTGGGGGTTATCTCATCCCGGCATGTCTGGATACTCGATTCGCGCCGAACCACGCCCGAAGAAGCTCAATAAGAAACAAGTCCAGCTCATCGCCAATGGCGACCTGCGGCTCGGCGCCAACCAGGTGTGCTGGCCGGCGCAGCAGGCGATGGAAGAGAAGCTCGCCGAGGCTGTCAGCGCCTGCGGCTATCAGCTCGTGCGCGCGCACCCCTACAAGGACGATCAGCGACATGGGTTCATCCAGTCGCAGAAGGAGGGGATGGAAGTTTTCAGGACAATGGACCCCGAAGCGCCGCTGATTGTCGCCGAAGCGGTCTGGCAGTACTCGCACCACGTGCTGCACGGGCTGATGAGCCACCGCGGGCCGATCTGCACGGTGGCCAACTGGTCGGGGCAGTGGCCGGGGCTGGTAGGCATGCTCAACCTCAATGGCTCCCTGACGAAGGCGGGCGTGAAGTACACGACGCTGTGGAGCGATGATTTCAATGACGATCGTTTCATGTCGCAGCTTCGCGCGTTCCTCACCCGCGGTCGGTTCAAGCACCGGCCGGGTCACGTCATGCCGCTGAAGAAGGTGAAGCTTCCCCCCAGGGAGCGCAGGCTCGGCGAAGCCCTCGCTGGGCAGCTCATGCGCGAGAAAGCGATCATGGGCGTGTTCGACGAGGGATGCATGGGAATGTTCAACGCTATCGTCCCCGATTCGCTGCTCAATCCCACCGGCATCTTCAAGGAGCGGCTGAGCCAATCCGCCCTCTACTATGCCGCCACCCAGGTAAGCGATGCCGAGGCGCAGGGGGTCTATCGCTGGTATCTCGAGTACGGAATGACGTTCAGGACGGGACCGGATGAAGAAAAGGATCTGACGGAGAAACAGATCCTCATGCAGTGCAAAATGTATATTGCCGCGCTGCGAATCGCGGACGAATTCGGGTGCCACACGATCGGCATTCAGTACCAGCAGGGGCTGAAGGATCTGCTCCCGGCCTCGGACCTGGTCGAGGGCACTCTGAACGACTCGGTGCGTCCCCCGGTGCACAGCGCCGACGGAAAGCAGGGGGGGCACGAGCTATACGCCGGCGAGCCGCTGCCGCACTTCAACGAGGTGGACGAGTGCGCGGGCATTGATGGGCTGATGACCTACCGCGTGCACAAGGCGCTGGGCCAGCCGGTGGAGAACACGCTGCACGACCTGCGCTGGGGCGACTTCGACGCCAGCGGCACGACCGACGAGTACGTCTGGGTCTTCGAGATCTCCGGCAGCGCGCCACCGAGCCACTTCATCGGCGGCTGGTCGGGCGCCACCGGCGAGCGCCAGCCGCCGATGTATTTCCGCCTCGGCGGGAGCACGATCAAGGGGATCAGCAAGCCCGGCGAGATCGTCTGGTCGCGCGTCTACATCGCAGACAACCGGCTGAACATGGACCTCGGCCGGGCGAAGGTGATCGAACTGCCGATGGAGGAAACGCAGCGCCGCTGGGACAGCACGACCCCGCAGTGGCCAATCATGCATGCCGTCACCTACGGCATCGATCGCGACCAGATGATGGCCCAGCACAAGGCCAATCACATCCAGGTGGCCTACGGCAACGATGACAAGTCCGCCGACGCCGCGATGTTCGCCAAGGCCGCGATGGCGCAGGCGCTGGGGATAAACGTGAATCTCTGCGGCACGCGCAAGAACGGGAAGGGGTGGGCGTAGCCCAATAGCACGGGCATCGTGGCGTGTGTACACACACGCTCGCGGCGCAGCCGCGAACGACAATCGCGGAGCGAATCTTCCTATGTTCTGCTAAGAAACAAGAGCCGCTCCGCGTTGACTGAATAGAGCTGCGCTCGATGTGCGTGAGTACACGCACACATGGGCGAGACGCCCATGCTACTAGAACTTCACGGGCACTCAGAATGACAACACACACTGGTCACTCCGCCCACCGAGCCGGTTATACTCATGTGCCATGTCACGTCCTCGATCGGCCTTCGTGGCGTTCCCATTGCTCCTCTGCCTACTCATCGCCTCGTGCCGCACGCGCGAACGCGCGCCCGATCAGGTGCGCTTGAAGCCCGCGACGGCGCCGGCGCGGGCGGAATTCCGCCTGCCTGACGATTTCTTCGCCATCATGCCGTGGGAGCTCCCGCCGCGGTCGTTGCACTTCGATGATCCTGATCATGGTCTAAAAAGCCTCGCCGACTGCGGATTCACGACCGCCGCTTTTGTGCCGGCGCGGCTCGTGCCCGAGTGCCGTCGGCTCGGGCTGCGCGCTATTGTGTTCGGCGGCGACGAGGTTCGTCGCTGGAAGACGCTGAGCGACGAGCAGATCCGCGCATCGGTCAAGAAGATGATCGATGAAGCGGGGCGGGATGAGACGATCCTCGGATACTTCATCTGCGACGAGCCGGGCGTGCAGGAGTTCGCTTCGCTGGCGAAGGCCGTTGCGGCGGTGAAGGAGCTGGCGCCGGGCAAGCTGGCGTACATCAATCTCTACCCGAACTATGCGACGCTCGGCGCCCCCAACCTCTCGCAGCTGGGCACCGATAACTATGCCGAATACCTCGAGCGCTTCATCACCGAGGTCAAGCCGCAACTGCTCAGCTACGACAACTACCGCGTGCTGTTCTCCAAGGACCTGAGCGAGACTGAGGTGGCGAAGAGCTATTTCACCAATCTGATGCAGGTGCGTGAGACAGCGCAGCGGCACAACCTGCCGTTCTGGAACATCATCACCTCCAACCAGATCCGCCCGTACACGCCGGTGCCCTCGCCGGCGAACCTGCTCATGCAGGCGTACACAACGCTTGCCGCCGGTGGGCAGGGGCTCACGTACTTCACCTACTACGCCGGAAAGTACAGGACCGCGCCGGTCGACCGGGGCGGCCAGCGCACGGTGATCTGGTCGTACCTGAAAATGGTGAACGATCAACTGAAGGTGATTGGCCCGCTCATGCGGCGGCTGAAGAGCACCGGCGTCTACTTCACCGCGCCGCCGCCGGACGAGTCGCTGTCGGCCATGCCGGGTGAGCTCATCGAAAGCGTCAACTCGGCGATGCCGCTCATGGTCGGCGAGTTCACGCATGCCTCCGACGGCACGCAGTATGTGATGCTGGTAAACCTCAGCCTGGAGCGGTCGACGGAAGCGATCGTCACCATGCGCAGTCCCAGCACGCCCATGTATCAGGTCTCGCCCGCCGACGGCTCGCACATTCCCCTGCCCCCCGGCGAAACGCTCTGGCTCACCGCCGGGCAGGGCCTGTTGCTGAGGCTCGACGATCCATCCGCTGCAGTACCGGCCCCTGCACCTCCCTCACGATAAGCGTCCCGCGTCCAATAATGGCACGGTCATCTCAGGTTCGCTCGCGGGCCCGCCAGAAATAGCGCGACCTCCCCGGCGGGATTCATCAGTTCATTTTGACTCTGCGCCACTCCAATCGTAGATCCAAATCGGCGGGCTTCGCTTGCCTGCGGTGTGGCAACACACTGCGGCGGGTGGGGGCCCGGGACAACGAGGATCCCTGACAAGGGCTAAGCCGCTGGAAGGCGGCGCCGGACGCACGAAGGTTCGGCCCGCGGGGCGACAGAGATCGCAAGCCCCGCGGTGCGCAAAGCGCCCGGTCCGCAGGTTCCGCGCAGCTTGCTCGCAAGAGTGAGCGACGCGGTGGATCTGCGGAGCGAGGGCGTTGCCGAAAGGATGCTCACGCACGCGCGAATCAACCCGCGGGTGTCGTTGCACCTCTTATCGGTCCTGCCTTGTTGTTCTCTCTTCGCTCGGGGAATCGGCGGCGGCACTGCACGCGAAAGCGGGCAAGCCGTGCCGGTTCCTCCGCGGCGGTTAAGTCGGCAACCGCTGACGACGATGACCTTCCGGGAATCGTCGCCTCGCGCGTGGAATCGCGCCGACCGTGAAGAAAGGAGGCGGAAAACTCAGCATCGACCGGCCGGCTTGACTAGAGCCAGGCTGGCCGGAGCGAAAGCACAACGGGCCCGACGAGACTAATGAACGGGGCCCCGTGCATTCGAAAACCGATGCGGACGTCTTCCGGTCCATGCCGCGAAGGGACGCCGCGACAGTGCAGTAGAGAACACACGCCTCGGGTATGTGCCCGGGTCGTGAAGAGAAAACAAGGACCTTCACAGGAGTTTTGCAATGACTCGCAACATCAAGCGTGGTTTCACGCTCGTCGAAATTCTGATCGTCGTGATCATCCTCGGCATCTTGGCCGCGATCGTGATCCCGCAGTTCACCAACGCGTCGGAAGACGCCCGCCGCTCCAGCATGACCAGCCAGCTGCAGACCCTCCGCAGCCAGATCGAGCTGTTCAAGCTGCAGCACAAGGATAACCTCCCCGGCGTGACTGCCGGTGCGTTCTCCGAGGCGGAGTTCTGGCGTCACCTGACGACCAAGACCGACATGTACGGCGCCGCGAACCCGGCGGCCGCGGACGCGGTCGGCCCGTACCTCCAGAACAAGTCGGCCAACAACCTGGTTCTGGATGTGGACTCGACGAAGGTCGTGCCGAGCGCTACGGACCCTGCCACGGGGTTGCCGACGGTTGCGGCGGCTGCCGGCCAGGGCTACCTCTATGACTGGGAGACGACCGGCAAGATCTGGGCCGTCGAGAAGAACAAGAACGGCGTGTATCAGGTCTTCGCTGAATAATCGCAGCAGTTGATCTCACCGCCCGGCGGCCTAACCGCCGCCGGGCGGCTTTTCGTGAATCGTTTGAGCCTTTTGCACGCGAGTATGCCAGCCAGATCATGGCCACAAGACCGAACAACCCCAGTCGATGCGGCGCCACGGGTGCGCTGCGCTGCGCATTCACGCTGGTGGAACTGCTGATCGTTGTGACGATCATCGGGATCCTCGCGACCGTCGTCATCCCGCAGTTCTCCAACGCCTCGACGCAGGCCAGGGAAAACGCCCTCAAGGACGAGCTGCGCTACCTCCGCACGCAGATCGTCGTCTACAAGGCGCAGCACAAGGACACCGCGCCGGGGGCCAACGGGGGCAACTTCGTTCAGCAGATGACGATGTTCACCGACGATCTTGGCGCCACCAGCGCCACGCGCACCGCCACGCATAAGTTTGGTCCATACGTTCCGAAGATCGCCAAGAACCCGATCAACGATCTGAGCACCATTGAGATTTCCAACCAGGACCCGCTCGTGGCGGACGGCGGGCATGGGTGGAAGTACAACCCGAACACGCAGGAAATCATCGCCGATGTGATGGGGAATGACACCGTTGGAACGCCCTTCGCCAGGTACTGATCGCCAGCGCGCCGGCTTTACGCTGGTGGAGAGTTTGATCGCGTCCGTCGTCCTGGCGGTCACGGTGGTCGGCATTGCCGGGACGCTTGCCGCCACCTATCAGAACGCCAGGGACCAGTCTTCCGCCGCCGAGGCCACGCAGCTCGCGCGGCAGCTGATGGAAGAGATCAGCGCCCGGCCCTTCGAGGTGCCCCCGGGAGAGCCAAACAACGCGACGGGCTGGTCGGGCGGGAACACCAACCGCGCGACATACGACGACATCCAGGACTACCACGGCTACACAGACATAAGCACGAGCATCACCACGCTGGGCGGGACGTCGCAGTCGTTCGGCTCGTCCGGGCCGTATACGCGCAGCGTCGCCGTGACGACGGGGACCGCCCCCGCGGGGCATGCGCCGCCGCCGACACACTTCAAGCATGTGAAGGTGACGGTCACGCGCCCGCGGGCGCAAGCGATCGAGCTGTCAAAGGTCTTCACGAACCTCAACCGCGCAAACTAAGAGCTCCTAACAAAACCTCGGTTCCGAATGATCCGATGCCGCCCGACAATCTCGCTTGGCCGCAGTCACGGAGGACGCCATGGCCAAGCCGCTCGTACCCGACGACCTGTGGGAATTGGTCGAGCCACTGTTGC